>CAISWQ010000107.1 GCA_903889245.1 uncultured Lentisphaerota bacterium
CCCCGAACGCTTTGTCAAAGGACTGCCGGTGCCCAGGCGGGTGCCGGATCAGGTCTGGATCAATCCACCCCAGCCAAACACGACTAAATCATGATGGAAAATGTGTCTCACTTTCATTGACAACCAGCGGCCTTGGAAAAAGCGGGGCGCGGTGTTTCCAATGCTTGGAAACGGGGGCGGTTCTGGTGTAAGCATGGCCGTGCGCTTTCTCCTTTATAATATCCGCTACGGCACCGGCGTCGCGCGCGGCTTCCATTTCCCCGTGCCCTATCAGGGCTATCTGCGCCGCACGACGCGCCAGCTCGACCACATCACGGATTTCATCAAGTCGCTGCGGCCGGATATCGTCGGGCTGGTCGAGGCCGATGCCGGGAGTTTCCGGATGCGGCGCGGCAACCAGGTGGAGCTCATCGCCGAGGCACTGGGGCATTTTCACGCCTACCAATCCAAGTACGGGGTCGCCAGCCGCGCGGCGCGCCTGCCGCTGCTGCGCAAGCAGGTCAATGCACTGCTGACGCGCGAGACGATCCACGCGGAGCGGTTCCATTATTTCCGCAGCGGCGTCAAGAAGCTGATCATCGAGCTGGAATTGCGCGGGCTGACGGTGTTCCTCGTCCATCTTTCCATCCGCTATAAGACGCGCCACGAGCAGTTGCGCGCGCTCGCGCGGCTGGTGCGGCAGCGCAGTACGCCGTGCCTCGTCGCGGGCGACTTCAACAGCTTCCGCGGCCCGGCGGAACTGGAGCCGCTGCTGACCCTCGCGGGGCTGAAGCTGCCGGAATCGAGCGACCTGATGACCTATCCAAGCTGGCGGCCGCGGCGGCAGCTTGATTTTATTTTGCACAGCCCGGAGGTGAAGGTGCACAGCTACTTTGCGCCCGCCGTGATGTTCTCCGATCATCTGCCGGTGGTCTGCGACTTCGAGGTGAAGCGGTCGTGAGCGCGTTCGTCCACAAACTGCGGCGTTATGCCGGCGGCGTTCTGCGCGGTTTGCGCGGCTGGCGGCCCAGGCATCTGGCCGCCGGGCTCGGCGGCAGCGAATGGGTCGTCCGCCGTCTTGAGGCGTTCGGGTTCGATATGCTGCTCGATCTCCACGATCCCGCGGTTTCGCGTCCGCTGCTGCTCGCGGGCGATTACGAACCGCACGTCACCCGCGCCTTGCTCGGCTTGCTGCGCGAGGACACGCACTTCCTCGATATCGGCGCAAACCTCGGTTATTTCAGTTTGCTGGCGGCGGCGAAGTGTCCGCGCGGCCGCGTCTTGGCCGTCGAGCCCGATCCGCAGAACTTCCGCGCGTTCAGCGCGAGCATTGCGCTCAACGATTTCCGCGGGCGCATCATGGCCGTGCAGACCGCGGCGAGCGACGAGGACGGCGTCGCGACGCTCTCCGATCTCGGCAACGCGGCGAACCGTGGCGCGCGCTTCACCGCCAAGACCCGCGCCGCGCTGGAGGCGCGCGTCCACGGTCCCGCGCCCAGTTTTTCCGAGGTGCGCATGGCGCGGCTCGACCGGTTGTTCAGCGGCGAGCGGATTGACGTGGTGAAGATTGACGTGGAAGGCCACGAGCCGCCGGCACTGCGCGGTGCGGAGGGTTTGCTGCGCGCACACCAGCCGACGATCCTACTGGAGTTCTCGCCGGGCAACATCATCAACATCGCCGGCGAGCCGCCGGAGCATCCTTTGCAGTTTCTGCGCGAGCTGGGCTATCGCTGGCAGGTGCTCGGCGCTGATGGTAGCCCCGGTGCGCCAGAGACCGAGCCGGCCGCGCTCATCCAGCGCCTGCAAACCAGTGGCGAACATCACGCCGATTTGCTGCTCAAAGTCGCAGGCGTCTGAAACCCGCCGTTGGATTTGCGTTGCTGACTGACTGGGGACAACACACCGAACCTTTTGGTTCTCACAGCAGAAAGAGGCGCGTGGCTGTTGCCCCTGTTGCTGTAGCGGCGCCCTGTGGGCGCCGACGGCGGCCATAGGCCGCCGCTACAGAAGAGCCTGAAGTTCGACCTTCGAAATTCCGTGTTCGATATTCTGCGGTTCCCCGCCTGGAGCCAGCGCACGAAATCCGTGCGTGAAAAAGGACGCACGTGCCGCCGGGGACTCACCGCACGTAGCCGAGTTCCGCGATGCGGTCGCCGTAGAATTTGTCGGTGAGCAGGCCCCGGCGGTACAGGGCCTTGATGCCGCTGGCCAGACCATCCACTTGTTTCTTGGTGAACTTGACGCCCTTGGATTCGGCGGCTTTCAGGACGGCTTCGGCCTTGGCCACCTGCTCCGGCGTCAGCGGCGGTGGTTCCCGCGCGGACTGGCTGCCCGGCGGGGTGGCTTTGGGATTATAGACGCAGACCTTCAGTTCCTGGGCAGGCACCAGATGCCGCCACAAGAAGGCCTGCATCCGGTCCTCCGCCGGCACGGCTTCGCGCACGATCATGTTCTCGCCAGCCTTGGCGGTGCCGACGAGGGAAAGGGTGACGGGACCATTCGTTGCCGCCGAGCCCGCTTTGATGCGAATCCGCCCCACGGCCTGTGTCGCCACCAGTGTGGCAGGCGTCGCGCTGAAACCCGCGGGCGGCTGGTTCAGTGAGAGTTTGATGTCGCCCGTGAAACCATCCCGGCGGATGACGTGGACGGTGAGCGAGGTCTCGCCCTTGATGGTCACATTGGCGGTTGAGGGCACCACGCGCAGGGCAAAATCGGGACGCGGCGCGCTGACGCGGAGCCGGTAGCCAAACTCGGTGCCGCCATGGCCCGCGGCGTCGGCGAGGTGGAGATAATAAAGGCCGTCGGCCGGCAGGCGGGCCATCAGGTGCGAATCGGCATGGTGCGTGTTCAACATCGAGGCGAGGTCCTCGCAGTCGTCGTTGAATGCGATCAACTGGCCGTTGGCGTCGGTGAGTTTGAGCACGGAATCCAGCGGCGAGTCGAGCCGCCGGGCCAGCACCTCCGCCACGACGGTTTCGTTGGACCGGCCCTTGAAGCGGAACACGTCCCAGTCGCCCGCCTTGTCAATGCGTCCGTTGATGATGAGCGGCAGCGTCACCTTCTGGGCGCGCGAAGGCGTGTTGTTGTTTTCCTTCTCCCGCACCTCCGGCAGCGTATCCAACGCGAAGGGCATGGGATTCGATACGCTCTCCCCACGCTTGGCGGTCACGTGATGAATGCCAGCGCCGGCCTCCTTGCCGGGCAGCGCGAGCTCCGCGCCGGCGAGGTTCCAGCCCTGCATCTTGACGCTGGCCGGCTCGCCCACGCGCGCGCCCAGCGGGAAGAGGCTCGTCACAAACGGCTGCTCGCCGATGGTCATGCGATAGATAAAATCGTTGCGTCCGCGGTAGATCGCGTCCTGGATGGCGCACACATAGTCGCCATCGGCGGGCACGTCAAAGAGGATCACGGGATCGGGCATGAAGCGGTAGTCATCGGCATAGGCCATTTCCTTCCCGTGCGCATCGTAGAGCACGATGATCGGCTGGAACCAGCCCGGCACGCCGTCGGCGATGTAGGGGATCAGTTCCCGGGCCTGCGTGGTAATGACGAGGCGTTGCCCCTTGCGGGCGGCGAAGCGGTAGCTGTTGACCTCGCGCGAGGCGATCTGGCCGTTGACGGTGCAGGGCAACTCGACGCGCACCTCGGCCTCGCTGGCCGGCCGGTTGCGCAGCGCCTGCTGCTCCCGCCCCAAGACCTGCCGCGCGGCGGTGCGCATCGGCGGACGGGTATGCTCCGGCACCTGGCCGACGTGAAAGACCATGGGATTCGAGGCACCGCCCCGCCACGTGGCCACCCGCAACTCCCGTTCGCCCGGCGGCGCGTTGGAGGCGATCGTGACCTCGATCATGGCCACGCCCAGGAACGAGGCGCAGGCCGGAAAGCGCACGTCTTCGTAAAGCATCTTGGAAATCCGGGCGATCATGTTCGTGGGATCGAGGTAGGGATCCACCGGCGGCGGTTCCTCCACCGGCTTGCCCTTCTTCTTCAGCGCGGCGGCCTTGGCCTGCGCCTTCCGCAAATCGTCCAATTGCCGGCCGAGCAAACGGCTCGTGCTGTTGCCGAGCAGGAAATAGGATTCGACGATGCGAGCCGTCACGCCTGTGCCACTGACGAGCACGGAACTGACGCCGGAAAGATTCTGGCCAGAAACCTTGACGCTGAACGTGGCGCCCTGCTGGCCGCCGGCGGGATAGACGTAGGCCAGATAGGGCCGCGACTGCGCCCCCGCCGGAACTGCCAGCGCCAGCAACCCAAATACAAGCCAAGATACTTTGCGCATAATCTGCTCCTGATCTTTCCCGGCCACAGCGCACCCGAGACTGCTGCCGGAAAATTGTGCGGGCATTTTCTGTCGCCGTCCCGCCAAGTCAAGCCCTTGTTATCGGCAAGGCCCACTACTGATCGGTAAAGCACGTTGGCTGTAGCGGCGCGCTATGCGCGCCGCCATGTTGCGTCGGCGGCCATAGGCCGCCGCTACAGTGCAGAAAGAAACTGCAACAGGTGTTACGCCCTCATGAGCGGCTCCGCAGGTTCCAGGGCTTGGAAAGAGAAACCTGCTTTTTTCCAAGCCTTGGAAAATTGACGCGCGGGGCGGGTTTGTGTAACGTCCGCGCACGTTTATTCAGAAGGAGCCAACATGAGTAACGAAGTGCTGCTGACGTGCGAACTGCCGGGCATCCGGAAGATCAAGAGCGGCAAGGTCCGCGAAATCTTCGACCTCGGCGAAACCCTCCTGCTGGTCGCCACCGACCGCATCTCCGCCTTCGACTGCATTTTGCCGACGGGCATCCCCGACAAGGGCCGCGTGCTCAATCAAATCTCCGCCTTCTGGTTCGAGCAGACCAAGCACATTCTTCCCAACCACTGCCTCGCGGTGGCGTGGCAGGATTTCCCGGCCAACCTCAAGCCGTTCGAGAAACAACTCCGCGGCCGCGCGATGATCGTCCGCAAGGCGCAGATTCTCCCGGTCGAGAGCATCGTCCGCGGCTACCTGATCGGCTCCGGCTGGAAGGATTACCAGAAGACGGGCAAGGTCTGCGGCATCCAACTGCGGCCCGGCTACCGGATGGCCGACAAGCTGGATCAGGCGCTCTTCACGCCCTCGACCAAGGCCGAGGCCGGGCACGATGAGAACATCGCGTTCGACGAGGTCGCCAAGCTGGTCGGCGGCGAGCGCGCCGCGCAGGTCCGCGACGCGAGCCTCGCGCTCTATACCTTCGCCGCCGACTATGCGCGCAAACGCGGCATCATCATCGCCGACACCAAGTTCGAGTTCGGCACCATCAGCGACCGGCTGACGCTGGCCGACGAGGCGCTGACGCCGGACAGCTCGCGCTTCTGGCCCGCGGCGACCTACGCGCCCGGTTCCTCGCCCGCCTCGTTCGACAAGCAGTTCGTCCGCGACTACCTCGAAACGCTCACGTGGGACAAGACACCGCCCGCGCCGCCGCTGCCGGCGGAGGTCGCCGCGAAGTCGCGCGAGAAATATCTCGAAGCCTTCCGCCTCCTGACCGGGCGCGAGTTGGAAGTCTGACGCGGAGGCCATGCAGGCGCTCGTCGAAAGATTTCTGGATTATGTGGCCGTCGAACGCGGCCTTTCGCCCAACACACGCGACGCCTACGCCTCCGACCTGCACTCGTTCACCGGCTGGCTGGCCGGGCGGAAAATCACCGCGCTCAACAACGTCAAGCGCGAGCACATCCTCGACTATCTGATGGACCAGAAGGAGGGCGGGCTCAAGACCACCTCGCTCTCCCGCCGGCTGGTGGCCATCAAGGTTTTCTTCCGCTTCCTCGTGCAGGAAAATCTGCTGCCCACCAACGTCACCGAGGCGATGGACTCGCCGCGGCTCTGGAAAATTTTGCCCGACACCTTGAGCTATAAGGAAGTCGAGCGGTTGCTCGCCGCGCCGCCCGCCGGCAGCAAGCTCTACCTGCGCGATCGCGCGCTGCTGGAAACTTTCTATGCCTCCGGCCTGCGCGTCTCCGAGGTCGCCGGCCTGCGCGTCGAGGACATCCATTTCGATGCCGGCTATGTCCGCTGCATCGGCAAGGGCAACAAGGAACGCGTCGTGCCGATGGGCGAGAGCGCGCGCAGCGCCCTGCGCGCCTACCTCGAGGGCCTGCGCCCGCAGCTCGCCGAGCGCGACCCCCAGGTGACGGCGCTCTTCCTGACCAAGGCCAGCCGGGCGATCGGCCGCCAGCGGCTGTGGACGATGATCAAGAACTATGCGCACGTCGCCGGCATCACCAAGAACATCTCGCCGCACACGATGCGCCACAGCTTCGCCAGCCATCTGCTGGCCAACGGCGCGCCGCTGCGCGTCATCCAGGAGATGCTCGGCCACGCCGACATCGCGACGACGCAAATCTATACCCACGTGGACCCCGCGCGGCTGAAATCCATTCACGAGAAGTTTCATCCGCGCGCCTAGGATGGAAGGCAGAGATCAGGGTGCGAGCGACAGAGGGTAGAGAGAGGAAAGAGCGATGAGACTAAGCAGCCTGCTGCAAAATCCGTATCGGGAGCTGGAGAAGGCGCTCGGCTATAAGTTCAGCCGCCGCGCGCGGCTGGAATTGGCGCTGACACATCCTTCGTTCCGTCACGAAGCCCTGGATTTGAAGGAGGACAACCAGCGCCTGGAGTTTCTGGGCGACGCCGTGCTCGGCATGGTCGTGGCCGATTATCTCGTGGCCACGCACAAGCAGCACGCCGAGGGCGAGCTGACGCGGCTGCGCAGCCAGATCGCCAGTACGCAGCCGCTGGCGAAGATCGCGCGCGAGATCGGGCTGGGCGCCATGCTGCGCCTCGGCCGTGGCGAGAGCCAGAACGGCGGCTCGCAACGCGCGGGCAACCTCGCCGACGCGCTGGAGTCCGTCATCGGCGCGGCTTATCTCGATGGCGGCTTGAAGGCCGTGCAGAAGATTTTCAAGAAGCTCTTCGTGCCGCCGCTGGAGCAGATCGAGGGCGGCGACGGCGAGAACCCCAAGGGCGCGTTGCAGGAGCTTTGCCAGAAATTTTGGAAGCTCAACCCCGACTACCGCGTTGTCTCCGCGGTCGGCCCGGCGCACGACCGGACCTACACGATCGAGGCCCTCGTCCGCGGCCAGATCTATGGCCACGGCACCGGACCGAGCAAACGCGCCGCCGAGTCCGCCGCCGCCACCGCCGCCCTCGCCCGCCTGCGGACGGAATAGCCGGGCAGAATTTCCGTGAGCGCGCCGCGAGGCTGTTGGGGGCGGGCCGCGTTCTTACGAACGCGGCTACAGGTGGTCTTCGTAACCGCACTCGTCAGAGTGCGGCCAACCAAACGCGAACGTAAACCGAAGATGTTAGCTGGAAGCGGCGACAGGCAATCAAAGTACGCTGCTTCACCTGCGCTTTTCCAAGGCTTGGAAAAGCCGGCGCGCAGATTTCCAAACCTTGGAAAACACGAACGGCGGCGCAACACGCCGTCCTCCATGAGTTGGCGAGGTTTGCCGGGCGCTGCTGTAGCGGCGACCAGCGGTCGCCGACGGCGGACAAGTCCTTGGAAAAACGCACGGGCTGGCTATACTCGCGCCGTGATTGCGCTCGAAACCATTGCGGCGTTGGTGACGATCATCGGCGGGGTGATCGCGGTGCTGGTCTGGGCGTTCGGGCGGGTGAGCCTGCTCAAGCACCAGAACGAGGAACTGCGTGGACAGTTGGCGCAGTTGCAGTCGGCGCCGCGGCAGCCGGAGGGCTGCGACTATCTCGTGGACGCGGAGGGGCAGGCACTGTGTATCCACTGCTATAGCACGGGCCAGCATCGCTGGAAGTTGATCCCGGAAAACGGGCAGCAGCGGTGCCCGGTCTGTGGCAAGGTGACGGAGCGCGGTCAGCGGACGAAGTAGATCAGCTTCTGCGCCTTGCCCTCGCGCTCGATATCGAAGACGACCGCGCTCATCCGCTTCTGGAGAAATTCCCCGATCAAATACTCGGCGCGCTTCTGGCTGGTCATGTTGATGGAGTTGACCTTGCGGACGACGTCGCCCTCCTGCAAACCGGTGGCGGCGAGGAATTCCTTCTCGCCCTCGACGTGGAGCTTGTAGCCGTCAATGATCTTGTCGGGCGTGTAGCTGGGTTGGAAGGAGTCGAAGAGTTGGAGGACGCGTTCGGGGTCGCGGCGGAGTTCCTCGTAGTACTGCATCAGCGCTTCGCGCTGCAAGACCCAGCGATCCTGGGCGATGCGCTTGCCGAAGCGGCTGGTGGAAAGCGCGACCTCGTTGGTGCGCAGGCTGGGTGCGGGCGCGGCCGCCACCGCGGCGGGCGCATCCACAAAGCCCAGCTTCAGGATTTCCTCGCGGCCGCCGATGTTCACGGTGACGTAGTCGGGAAAAATCTTCAGCAGCGTCAACCCCTCGGCGGATTCGCCCTCGCGCAGCAGCAGGTCGCTGTGTTTCTGAAGATCATCAAGGACGGCGCGGCGGCTGGTGGGTCCGCTGCCGGCCTCGCCCTCGAAGGTGGTGAAGACGCCGGCGAGGCGGAAGCGTTGCAGCGGGCCGGCGACGACCGTGACGCCGCCCTTGCCGCGCGCGCGCCGCAGCACCGACCAATCCTCGGCGGGCGATGCGACGGGCGCGGGCCACGCGACCGTGGGCGCGGTCACGGTGGCCGTGGCGGGCAGCGGATGCTTGGCGAAGTAGTCGCTGATGACCCTGACGGCGATGGATTTGCGGACCTGCGGCCACGCCCAGATGAGCCACGCGGCGGCGCAGGCGAGCACACAGAGCCACGCCGCCGCCGTGGCGGCGCGCATCCAGCGCGTCTGGGCTTCTGGCGTCATCGTGCTGCGTCCTGGCCGCGAAGGCCGTGGCGGCGGGCCGTAAGCCGGATTCTGTTTCTGACGGTCATTTATCTACGCGATCAACCCGAAGCTTACCCCGCTTGCGCGGGAACGCGGCGGGCCGCCGCTCGCTTCCTATTTGATCTTGCTCCGGATGGGGCTTGCCCTGCCCGCGCCGTTGCCGGCGCGGCGGTGGTCTCTTACACCACCTTTTCACCCTTACCCCGCTTGCGCGGGGCGGTATGTTTTCTGTGGCGCTATCCGTACCCTTCGTTCTGGCAAAGGGCCTCCCGGGTTATCCCCGAGACATCCTGCCCTGCGGAGTCCGGACTTTCCTCCCTCCCCGGCTCGCGCCGGAGACAGCGACCATCCGCCCGCAACCACGGCGCGGGCAGTATAGCCGCTCACGGGAGGGCGTACAACATGCGCCCGCAATAATTGCAGGTCGTGATGGCGGTGCCGCGGCGCGCCTCGTGGACGACGGAGGGCGGGAGGGTCATGTGACAGCCGCCGCAGCAATTCTTTTCCACCGGCACCATGCCGAAGTTGCCGGTCTTCTGGAGAATGCGCTCGTAGCGGGAGAGCCACGCGGGCTCGATGCCGGCGGTCAAGGCGGTGCGCTCGGCGCGAAACTGATCGAGTTCCTGCTGGATGTTGCCGACGCGCTGCTCCAGCACCTGCAATTCGGCGGCGACCTGCTTTTCCTCGGCCTGGAAATCCTGCTGGTGCTCGGTCTGTTTCTTTTGCAACTCTTCCATCCGCTCCATCTCGACGATCTCCTTGTCCTCGAAGGCGCGGATCTGCTTCTGGACGGTGGCGATCTCGTGTTCGAGCGCGCGGTACTCCTCGTTCTTCTTCGCCTGGAGTTGCTGGTCGCGGTACTTCTTGATCAGGTCCTTCTTGCCCTCGATCTCGACCTCGATGTTCTTGAGCGTGGCGGTGAGCTTCTTGATCTCCTCCTGCGACGCCTTCAGCGATTCGCGGTGCGCCTGCAGGCGGGACTCGATCAACTGCTTGCGGGCGGGCACGTCCTTCTGCTCCCGGAGCAACTGCAACATCTTCCGGTCGCGGTCCTGGAGCGTCAGCATTTTCTCGATGAGCGGTGACACGTGGCTAGTCCTTTCAAAAAACAAAAGAGCGCGGCGCACTGTAGGCGTTGCCGCCCGACGCGTCAACACAGGAAACGAGGGAGGTTGAGGCGGCGGCGGAAACCGGCTAGGATCGCCGCCCGTGAAAGGCATCGCCCATTTCAGCAGCGGCGTCGCGGCGGCCTCATTCTTCCCGTGGAGCGTGCAGGCCGCAGCCGAGGGCAACCCGCTGTACTTCATCATCGGCGGCGCCTTCGCCCTGCTGCCGGACACCGCCGACTTCAAGTTCTACCGCTTCTTCTACCGCCACCACGTCCAGGTCGAGATTGATCCGCGCCGGCCTGACCCGCAGGGCATGGCGGACAAGCTCGCCGGCGCCATCGGCCGCGCGCTCGCCGAAAACAAAACCATCCGCGTCAAGCTCAACTCCCTGCGCCTCGGCGCGGACAACTGGCGACAGTACAAGGTGAAGTTCGACGCCGCCGCGCGCGAGGTACGCGTGCATATCGGGCCAATCGTCTCCACCGGACAGGTCCCCATCCCCGGCACCGAACTGGGCCTGCCCGACGGCCGCGCGCCGCTGCCCGGCCCCGTCCAGATGACCTACGACGACTTCAACCAGGTGGACATCTTCGACGGCCCGACCGTGAGCTTCGAGCCCGATGGCCAAGGCGGCGTCATCCAGCATTTCCTGCCGTGGCATCGCAACTGGTCGCACAGCCTCGTCATGGGCGCGCTCTTCGGCGCGGTCGGCGCGCTCATCTGGGACTGGCGCGTCGCGGTGGTCATCTTTGCCGGCAACGCGGCGCACGTCCTCGAGGACCAGATGGGCCTGATGGGTTCCAATTTGTTTTTCCCGCTGACCCGCCGCCGCACCACCGGGATGAAGCTGATGCGCTCCGGCGACGCGCTGCCGAATTTCGCCGCCGTGTGGTTGAGCTGCCTCTTCATCTTCTGGAACGTCGCGCGCTACTCGCCGCCGAGCTACCTTACCGCCGGCCTGACGCTCTGGAAGATTCTGCTCTGCGGCGCGGTCTTCCCCGCCGCCGTCGTGCTGTTCCTCTTCTGGCTGCTCAAGCGCCTCGGCCAGGTTGAACCCAAGAGCACCGACGACATGGACGAGGACAGCGACGCCCTCTCCTCGTGACTGGAACCGGTTTGTGTGTTGAAAACGCGGGAGCTGCCTACAAGAAATTCCGCCAAGCTACCCCGCTCTTTCCAAGGATTGGAAAGTGACAGCGGCCGTTCTTCCAAGCATTGGAAAATCTCGACGGGGTTTTTTCCGAGCCTTGGGAAAATGCGCCAAACTTTTTCCAAGCCTTGGAAATTTCCGCAGCAAGAACAACAAGCTCCGCGTTGCCTCTGTCCCCTGCCCTCTGACTTCTGTCCTCTGACCTCTGTCTTCAGGAGCAGCCCATCGAGTTGCCGCAGTTATAGCAGCGGTAGCAGGCGCCGTTGCGGACGGTGATCGCGCCGCAGTTGTCGCAGGCGGGCGCATCCTCCATGAAGTGCCGGAACTGCTCGTCGAGCACCTTCACGTCGAGGCCCATGCCGGGCAGCAGCGGGGTCTTGGTTTCGGCGGGCGTGTCGCCAACCTTGACCGGCGCGTGAACAGCGGCATCGCCATTGGTCGGTTCGGGCTGGAGCGACTTGGGCGCGGGGACCTTGAAGCCGCCGCCGAGGAAGGTCTGGCCGAGCCAGCGGAAGATGTAGTCGGGCAGCGATTTTGCAATCGGGATGTCCGGGTTCTTCGTGAAGCCGCTGGGCTCGAAGCGCGAGTGCGCGAACTTCTCGACGAGCGTCTTGAGCGGCACGCCGTACTGGAGGCAGAGCGAGATCGCGGTGCCGTAGGAATCCATCAGGCCGCCGATCGTGCTGCCCTCCTTGGCCATCGTGATGAAGAGCTCGCCGGGCGCGCCATCATCGTAGAGGCCGACGGTGAGGTAGCCCTCGTGGCCGGCGATGTCGAATTTGTGCGTGATCGAGGTGCGCGTGCTCGGCATGCGGCGGCGCAGCGCGCGCGGTGCAACGGGCGCTACCGGCTCGGCGGGCGTGGCGTCGGCCTGCTTGTCCTCGGTCTTGCCGGTGTTGAGCGGCTGGCTGCGCTTGCAGCCGTCGCGGTAGATGGCGAGCGCCTTGAGGCCGAGCTTCCAGCCCTGCAGATAGGTCTGCATGATCTCCTCGACTGTGGCCTCGTTGGGCATGTTGACGGTCTTGGAGATCGCGCCGGAGAGGAACGGCTGGACGGCGGCCATCATCTTGACGTGCGCGAGGTAGGCGATGTAGCGCTGGCCGTTGCGCGGCTTGAAGGCGCAGTCGAAGACCGGCAGGTGCTCCAGCTTGAGGCCGGGCGCATTCTCGATCGTGTCGTTGGCGTCAATGTAGTCGAGGATCGCGTTGACCTGCTCATTGGCGTAACCGGCGCGGCGCAGCGCGGCGGGCACGGTCTTGTTGACGATCTTGAGCATGCCGCCGCCGGCGAGCAGTTTGTATTTCACCAGCGCGATGTCCGGTTCGACGCCGGTCGTGTCGCAATCCATCATGAAGCCGATGGTGCCGGTGGGCGCGAGCACGGTGACCTGCGCATTGCGATAGCCGTGGACCTTGCCCAGTTCCACGGCCTCCTCGGCGGCGCGGCGCGCGGCGTCGAGCAGATAGGAGGGGCAGCTCTGGTGGATGTTGCGCACGGCGTCGCGGTGCATCTCGACGACCTGCATCATCGGCTCACGGTTGACCTCGAAGCCGGGGAACGGGCCGAGCACGCCGGAGAGGCGCGCGCTCTGCGCAAACGCGCCGAAGTGCATCAGGCCCGTCAGCGCGCCGGCCAGACTGCGAGCCTCGTCGCTGTCATAGGGCAGGCCGAGCGCCATCAGCAGGCAGCCGAGGTTGGCGTAGCCAAGGCCGAGCGGCCGGAAGTTGTGGCTGTTCGCCGTGATCTTCGCGGTCGGGTAGCTGGCGTTATCCACGATGATTTCCTGCGCGGTGATGTAGATGGCGACCGCGGCGCGGAAGCGCTGTACGTCGAACGTGCCGTCCTCGCGCAGGAACTTCATCAGGTTCAGCGAGGCAAGATTGCAGGAGCTGTCATCGAGGAACATGTACTCGCTGCACGGGTTGCTGGAGTTGATCGGCGCGGTGTGCTTGCAGGTGTGCCAGCGCTGGATCGTATCCTCGAACTGCACGCCGGGATCGCCGCAGACCCACGTGCCCTCGGCCATCCAGCGGAGCAGGTCGCGCGCCTTGTACGACGGCCCGGCCTTCTTCGGGTCGGTGACCCAGTACGTCTGCCAGTCGCGATCCTCCTCGACGGCGCGCAGGAACTCATCGCTCACGCGGACGGTCAGGTTTTCGTTCTGGAAGGCGACCGAGCCGTAGGCATCGCCGTTGAAGTTGCCGTTATAGCCCTGCTCGATCAGCGCCCACGCCTTCTTCTCCTCGACCGTCTTGGCCTCGATGAATTCCTTGATGTCGGGGTGCCAGCACTTGAGCGTGTTCATCTTCGCGGCGCGGCGCGTCTTGCCGCCGGACTTCACGACGCTGGCGATCGCGTCATAGACCTTGAGGAACGAGAGCGGGCCGCTGGGTTTGCCGCCGCCGGAGAGTTTTTCCTTGCTGCTGCGCAGCGTCGAGAGATCGGAACCGGTGCCACTGCCAAACTTGAACAGCATCGCCTCGCTGCGCGCGAGGTCCATGATGCCTTCCATCGTGTCCTCGACCGCCTGGATGAAGCAGGCCGAGCACTGCGGCTTCTCGTACTGGCTCGCCGCCTGCCGCACCGCGTTCGCCTTGCGGTCGAAGTAGAGCAGGCCCGCGCCGCGGTCCTTGCCGACGCCATACTGCTGATAGAGCCCGCAGTTGAACCAGACCGGCGAGTTGAAGGAGCCGTGCTGGTTCAGGCACAACCACGCCAGCTCGTTGTAGAAAATTTCCGCCGTCTCCGCATCGGCGAAGACGCCGTCGGCGAGACCCCAGTCGGCGATGGTCCGCGCCACGCGATGGATGAGCTGCCGCGCGGAGTACTCGCGTTGCGGCGTGCCGACCTCGCCATAGAAATACTTCGAGGCGACCACGTTGGTCGCGAGCATGGACCACGACTCCGGCACCTCGACGTTGTGCTGCTCGAAAATCGGCTTGCCGTTTTCGTCGGTGATGGAGGCCTTGCGCTTGTCCCACTTGACCTCGTCGAAGGGGCTGACGCCCGCCTTGCTGAAGAGGCGCTGGAAAACCAACCCCTGCCCCGCCTTCGTCTTGCCCGCCGCTTTTCTCACTGCTGCTTTGACCGCCATACTTGCCTCCAAATCACTTTATTGCACCCTAACAGGCCCCAATTAATGGTTGTTTCAACACGACCGGGCGGGAAATTAACACCATATCTTGTGGTTGCAAGAGAAAAGCCAAAAATATTTTTGGTGGCCGATTTTCGGCCGTCACAGCCCATAAATGGGCTTTGCATATCGGGTGCGTTACCGTAGATTCCTCCCGTTTTCGGAGCCGGCCATGCACAAAAAAGCGTTCACGCTGATCGAATTGCTGGTGGTCATCGGCATCATCGCCATCCTGCTAGGACTCTTGTTCCCCACTGTCAACGGCATGTTGGGCAAAGCCCGGCGGGTGCAGTGCATGAACAATCTCAAACAATGCCACGTGCTGATGATCAGCTACGCCCGCGACCACAACGGTAGTTTCCCTCTGGAGTGCGCGCCCAACGCACAGCACTTGGCCACCCTCGTGGCGCGCGACCTCGAGGCCTACATGCGGCAGAATGGCTATCCCTCAAATATTTTTTATTGTCCGGCCAAGATGCGGACCTCGGCTTATAAAAATGCGGGCGGCAATGGACCCTTCAGGCCCGAAAAAGACTGGCTCAAGGAAATCCGTGAGGCCGGCCGGACCACCATCGGCTATGTGTATATGGGGTTCCCCGATCTCAACGATCCCAAGTATGTGGGTTCTTCGGGCAGCATTCAAAACGGCCTGCACAAATTTTTTCCGGAGGTGGCCGGCTACGCGCCCCGCTATCGCTATGAAATTCTGCCGCAGGGCATGTCCTTCATCGGTGCCAAACACCCCTTGATGGCCGATTCCTGCCAGGCGGAACCCGGTTCGGAACTCAAGGCGCCTGATGTGCCGAACGAAAAGTGGTCCTCCTATGCCCACGATTCCATCCAGGCCAAGGCAGGCGGCCATGTACTGACCACCGATGGCAGCGTACGCTTCCGACTCTTCGCCGAGCAGACCTACAACTATAAGTATGACAGCAACGCCCGCCTGTATTGGTGAGCCGTCCCAACCTGCCTGCGTTAGAGCAGATGCTGGCCGCCATCCACGAACAAAATCTGGCCGGTGAGGGCGTCATGGCGCAGCAGCGCCAACACGGCCTCGGCCACGGCCTGCGGCGTGATGAGTTTTTGCAGCGGGCTGGGCCCGGCCTGGTCGTGAAGATAATCCGCGCCGCGTCCCGGTGGCGGCAGCACGGCACCGGGTGCGACGCCGTTGACCGTGAACTGCGGCGCCAGTTCGCGCGCGGCCAGCAGCGTCAACTCCGCGAGGGCCTTCTTCGTCAGCACATAGGGCACGCAGGTTTCGTCGTGCCCCGCGATGCGCCGGTCGAGCAGGTTGATGATCTTGCCGCCCGCGCTGCCGGCGGCGAAGGCGCGCATCAGCAACAGCGGCGCGAACAGGTTCGGCCAGAATTCCTCCAGCAGTTTCGCCTCGGTCGTCGCCAGCAGATGGTCCTTGTGAAAGACCGCAGCGTTGTTGATGAGGATGGCCAGCGGCCCCGCTACCGTCGTGGCGCGCGCGACTAGGTCGGCGCACGCGGCCCCGGAAGTGAGTTCGGCGGCGACCGCCCACGCCCGGACGCCACGCCGCTCCAGGTCCGCGCACAGCGCCTGCGCCTCGTCGCCGGAATGGCGGTAATGCACCACCACATTGACGCCTTCCGCAGCGAGCGCCTCGCAGAGAGCGCGCCCGATGCGCACCGCGCCGCCGGTGACCAACGCCGTTTGTCCCTTGAGTTCCATGACCCGGATTCTAACAAGACGGCCGCCGGACCTGAATCACTTTCCCGGCGGGATCAGAGACTGGCGCGGAGAGCGGGTGTCTCGGCAAGATTCTGTCGGACAAGCTGGCGGTATCCGCAGGCGCGCAGGAGTTGCTCCACAGCCTCTGCCGTCGAGCGGCCATCCACCACATGGGTTTCGACGATGAGCGGCGGGTGGAAACGCGTCAGGGTTTGCTGCGCGCCCTTAAGCGCCGCGACCTCGGCACCCTCAATATCCATCTTCACAAAATCCAGCCGCGTCAGGCCCAGGCGCGCGGCCTCGGCATCGAGCGTCGTCACCGGAATCTGCACCACGTGATATTTCCGCCGGTCGCCCGCGATGTAGTTCGTCTGGCAGAGCGAGGAGGTGTAGTTGCCGCCTGCAAAAAATTCCAGCACGCCCTCCCGATCGGAGAGCCCTTTGGGTACCAGTTGTACCTGCGACGGCGCGCCATTGACCTCCAGGTTGCGCCGGAAAACTTCCAAGTTGGCCGCATCGGGCTCGTAGGCCAGCACCAGCCCGCCGGCGCCGACCTTGGCGGCCAGATAGAGGGTGGCCGCGCCGATGTTGCCGCCGATGTCCATCACGACCGCGCCCGGCGCGAGCGCCACGTCCACGAAGTCGGCGACCAGCGCCTCGGGGTCAAAATCCTTCACGCTGCGGACGACCACGCCATCGTTGGTACGGACCGTGAACAAGCCTCCTTCCACGGCGCACCCGGCGAGCGCGCGACCGTAGAGCCGCCGATAGGCCAAGGCGGCCGCGCGGCGGCGGAACGCGCCCTCGGGCAAGCGTTGATAAATCTTCCGGCCGAGCTCCTTCAGCGACATGGCGCGGCCTCCCCACACCAGCGAACGGCGCGGCCAGGTGCAGTTTTCCAGGGTTGGGAGAAAAGGACCGTGGTTGCTCCAAGGCTTGGAAAAGCGGAGGCCCAAATTTTCCAAGCCCTGGAAAAAGTGGCCGGCCGGTTTTCCCATCCCTGGAACAACGTCAGGCTCATTTCGGCTTGATGATGGGGAAGGGCGGCGGCTGGGCCGGCGTCATCGCGTTCTGGATGGAGCGGAACTGGTCGAGCGCCTCACGGACCTGCTTGTTGAACGGATCGCGCTCGGCGAGTTTGCCCAGGGTTTCGACCGCCTTGCCGACCTGGTTGAGCCGCATGTACAGGTTGGCGAGGCGGAACGAGGCCTCGGGGCTCTCCGGGCAGATGGCAATCGCCTGCATATAGGCGGCCTCGGCGGCGTTGACGATGCCGCGGAATTCATAGACGCCGGCGATGGCGCAACGGAGCTTGGAGAACGCCTTCTGCGCATCGCTGTCGCGCTTGAACTCCGGCCGCTTGATAAACTCGCCGAGCAATTGATCCCAGTAGGCGAAGTCCTTGGTGATGAGGTCCTGCCACAGCTTGGCGTCCTGCTGCGGCGGCGGCAGTGGCTCCTTCTCGATCTTCATGATGATGCCGGACGGCCGCAGGTGGGGATACATCCACGGGATGACGTAGCTCTCCTCCACGTAGAAGGCGTGCTTATCCTTGTTTTTGTCGAAGATCCACTTGGCGAGAATGCCGTTGATGGCCATGACGCCCTGCACACCCTCGACGCTGACGCGGCCGTTCTCGACGCGCACATCGGCGCCGGGCTGGATACGGCCCATCTGGACATCCTCGACGAACTGGCGGAACGCGTCGTTGGCCTCCGGCGGACTGGGGATGTGGATCGGTTCCTTGGGATAGGTGACATCGCGGCCCATGCGCTTCCAGGCGAACTTCATGATGGCCTGTTGCCACCACGTGAACTTGGCGATGGTCTCCGGCTTGTCGGGATTCGGCCGTGAGAAATCGTAGTGGTCGCGGATGTAATTCATGTAGGTGCCATCCGCGAGCGCGTTCTGCGTGATGATATAGACATCACGGCGGTCGAAGGTCCGGCATTTTTCGCCCAGCGCCTTCTCTGTCATATTGGTGCTGACGTAACGATCCTGCTCGCGCGCGAAGCTCTCGCAAAAAATCATGTAGGTGGGCACGAAACGGCCCGGATCAGTGCCGCCATAGAGGACGGCATCCTGCTCCATGTCGGGATAGCCGCCGCCAGGGTGGAACATGCGGAAGCCGAACTGGTAGCCGAAGTCATGGTTGCGCTGCTCGCAGCCTTCCCAGTTGGTGCGCAACGGCCACGTCCACGCCACCAGCATGACGACGCAGCCCAAGCCGACCCAGACCGCGCGCTGCGGCACATTCTGCGTCCAGAGCCAGGCCAGCATCAGCGCCAACGCGTAGGCGATCAGCATGGCACAGAAGCCGTGCGCGGGCGCGAAGAACTTGGTGGCAATGCCCCAGTTCTGCGCATCCACACCGGGGTTGATGATGAAGATCAGGCCGAGGCTGGTGGTGATAAAGGCGGTCCAGCCGTAGATGAGGACGCTGCGGCCGGAGGCGTTGAGCTTGTTCCAGAGCGAGAAGAAGAACGCGAGGGTCGCGAGCGCCAGCGGCGCCAGGACGTAGGTGAACTGCTCGCACAGGAAACGCAGGAACAGGAAGTTCTGCTTGAGAAAATCCAGGCCCAACGGATTGGAGATGGCGAGTTTCTGGTACTGCCCGCGCGTGATGTGGTGCAGGAACCCCTCGCGCGTGGTCGTAAAGCCCCAGTTCATCGGCGGATTGGTCGAGGCCGCGATGGGCATATAGAGATAGAAGGCGATGCCCAGCATAAAGACCAGCGTGGTAAGCACCACCCAACGGCGGCGCAGCCAGTCCTGCTGCCGGCCCCACACCAGCAACGTGATGACCGCGGCCATGGCCACCAGCAACAGCGGCAACACCGGGATGAGCGGGCCGAACAAAATCGCCGCCTTCACCTTCTGGAACAGGAAACTCTCCTGCCCGGTATACAGCAGCCAGGCATTGATGAGAATGCTGACGGCCCAGCAAATCATGAAGGCCGTCAGCATCTCCCAGAAAGCCCAGAGGTTGGCCATGCGCCCGCGGCCGCGGGCGGTTTGCATCTGCCAGCCGATGATGAACGCCCCGACCAACAGGGGGACCAACATGACCGAGGTGGTCTGGTGATTGGCGATGCCGAGGCCAAAGATGAACACCGCCGTCAGGAGCAGCCCCCGGCGCTCCGGTTGCAGCATCCACTTGAAGAAAACGAAGGCGGTCAGCATGTACATGAACACGCTCAAAATGCGCATCTCCGGCACACAGGACCAGAGCCACACACCGCGGTTGAAGGCAAACATCAGGCCGGCGAACAGACCGGCACACAGGGCCAGCAGGCGCGCCACGATCGGTTGCAGAGGCTCGCGCCACGCAATGGCATGCAACAACACCAGCGTACTGCGCTTGGTCAGGATGGTCAGCAAGGCCACTACGGCCGCGCCGGTGAACGCCGAGAACGTGGTGATCTGCGACGCCGGATCGCCAATATGGACGAAGTGTCGCCAAATCCAGCCGAGCAAGGCCCAGAGCGGATAACCGGAAGGGTGCGGCACGCCAAAGCGGTAGGCGCCGGTGACCAGTTCGCCAGAGTCCTGTAACGTAACGCTGGGGCACATGTTGAACAGGAACACACCCAGCGAAATCACAAAGGTGCCGAGGGCCGCCAGCCAGTCCTCCAGCACGTAGAAGACCATGGGCTTGGGGGGCATTTCGACCGCCTTGGTCGGCGCAGGTGCGGCCACAGCGGGCTTGACTTGGTTTTGCGGCTTCGTCATGGGCGGATTAGATAGCATGAAGCCCCGTCCTGTTCAAAAAGAATCCTTACCCGAAAGTTCCAGAAAAACAGCCAGGGAGCAGCACAACAGCAGAGACGCGCTACTGGAAGAAGAAACGCGCGTTCAATCCACGACCAGCATACCGAGGCAGCCGAGGATCAAGCCACCCAAGGCGCCACCACCCACAAAAAGTATTCCGCGCAGGGAATCCGCACTGCCCATGATGTCACTTGGGGCGACCAGAACACCCACAAAAGCGCCTGCCGCCAGCCCCGTCGCCAGAATCAAGAACTTCACCAACCCTTTCATAACCACCCCCTTCCACCAACCATTTCCACCAGAGAAACGCGCTTTTTATAACCTGACAAGGGTTGGACAACAATCTCCAAGCCGTCCTAACAGTCGCTAGGACTTTGACCTAGAACCGCTTCAGTTTCATCATCTTCTTCTGCATCTTGCCCATCTTCTGCATCATCTGCTGCGACCGGCGAAAGTTGTTGAGCAATGTGTTGATGGCTGTCACATCGGTACCGCTGCCGCGCGCGATGCGCCGTTTGCGACTGGCGTCGAGGAGTTCGGGATGCCGCCGTTCCTTGGGCGTCATGGACCGGATGATAGACTCGGCCCTCTTCATTTCTTTTTCCGACTCGACCATCGCCTGCTCACGTACGTCCGGCGGAATCTGGCCGACGCCCGGCAGCATCTCCAGCAGACTGCTCATCGAGCCCAGTTTCTTCATCTGCTGCATCTGCGCGAGAAAATCCTCCAGCGTCAGCGCCTTCTTGCGTAGCGTGGCCTCCGCCTGCGCCAGCATGTCCTCGTCCACCGCCTCCTGCGCCTTCTCCACAAGGCTGACGATGTCGCCCATGCCGAGGATACGCGAGGCCAGCCGGTCGGGATGGAATGGTTCCAAATCCTCCAGCCGCTCGCCCACGCCGGTCATCAGAATCGGACATTTGGCCACATGCTGGACGCTCAAGGCCGCGCCGCCGCGCGCATCGCCATCGAGTTTCGTCAGGATCAGGCCGGTCAGCTCAATCTCGCGGTGGAACGTCTCCGCCACGGCGAGGGCCTCCTGACCAATAGCCGCATCGAGGACGAGCACGGCGTTACGCGGATCAAGGATCTCCTTCAACTCCTTGAGTTCTTGAACCAGTTCTGCGTCCACCTGCAACCGGCCAGCCGAGTCGAAGAGCGCGACATCCCACGCGACACTTTCCGCCTCGCGCAGCGCGCGCCGCCCGAATGCATGCAGACCTTCACCGGGCTGCGGCCCGATGAAATCCACGCCGACCTGCCCCGCCAAAATCTTCAACTGCTCCACCGCCGCCGGCCGCTTCAGGTCGCACGCGACGAGTACGACGCGTCGCCCCTGCTTCTTCCACAGCCGCGCCAGCTTGGCCGCCGTCGTCGTCTTGCCCGCGCCGTTCAAGCCCAGCAGCAGCACCTTTGCTGGCCGCTTGCCGCCCAAATCGAACTCGCGCGCACCGCCACCGAGCAACTCCACCAGTTCATCGTGCACATGCTTGATGACCTGCTGCCCGGGCGTAACACTGTCGAGGACTTCCGTGCCGAGGCACTTCGCCTGCACACGGGCGACGAACTCGCGCGCCACCTGGAAATTGACATCAGCCTCCAAGAGCGCCATGCGCACCTCGCGCAACGCATCCTGGACATTGCGCTCCGTCAGTTTTCCGTACCCGCGCAGGTTCTTGAAGACCTTTTGCAGCGAGGCTGAAAGTTTATCGAACACGATGGGCTCCGTTTGACGGGGGCGACCTTGACACATCCCGCCCTATTTTCCAAGGCCGCGGAAGGTTCTGACGCACCTGTCACCAGCCGGACTTGAAGCGGCCCCGGCTCGTCTACACGAACAGGCGACGGCCAAGTGCGTTCATTGTTGGCCTGTAGCGGCGGCTTGCTTCTGGAATTGTTGCAGGCCCTCCCAGGCGATCCGTTGCAGATCGGCGCGGTCCTTGTCGGAGAAAACCGTCAGGAGCGGTTGGCCGTCGGGATCGAGGGCCGGCTTGCCATCGCGCGTCGGGCGGTCGTCAATCTTGTTGAGCGACAATCCTGCGGGGCTGCGGTTGAACAGCGCCGCGTAGAACGTGCAGGCCGTGAGGTAACCCATCGTCGGGTTCAGGTGGCCGTCCTTCACATAGCGCAGCGTGAGGTCGGGCCGCACGGTCTGGCAGCGCAGGGCCACCATGGACATCGGCACGACCGTCGCCCCAAGCCGCCGGGCGAGGGCGGCGATGACCTTGGCCTTCTCCAGCACCGGGGCCGGGTCGGGCGGGGCGTCGAGCGGCTTGCTGTTTTGTGTGGTCGGCGTGGTTTCGTAGAGGACCACTTTCCCGCCCTGCGCCTTGATCAGCTCGGCATACTTCGGCGCGTACTCGACGTAGAGCGATTTCTCGCCCGCGAGGTCGTCGCGATAGGATTGGAGGATGACGAGGTCCCACTTCTTCCGCATCTTCTCCAGGTTCTTGCTCAAGTCGCGGTGACGGCTCAAGGCGGAGGCGGAGTACTTGTCTTTGGGGTCCTTGGCGACCGCCTCCTCCAGCGTCTTTACGGTCGCCTGCTCTTCCGCGGCCGTCAGCGTGCCGAGCTTCACGAAGTTCGGCGTGCCCAGCCGCCAGTGATCCACCAGCCGCCGGCCGCCGTAGATGACGGTCGTCACCTCGAACGCGAGCTGTGGGTCGCCGGCCTCGGCCATCGCCTTGACGACCTGCGCGAGATCGTGGCAAGCGGTGAAGCTGTTGCCGATGAACAGCACGTTGAGCTGCTTCGTTTTCACCGCCGGTGTTGCCGGCGCAGCGACGGCAGCGCCCGCAACAAGGACGAGGGCGGCCAGCGCGAGCATCGAGCGGATGATGGTTCTTTGCATGCTGATTCTCCTGATGTAGCCGAACGCGGCGAATTTATAGAGGCGTCCCGAACCCGGCAACCAAATAACTGGAAAAACTGCCGGGACTATGGCGCTGGCAGCATGGCCACGCGGAAGCCGACGGTGTTATAGGCGCCGGACGCGGCGCGGCCTTCGCCCATCGCCACGCTACAGCAACTGCGGCCGGTGGCGTACCACGAGCCGCCGCGGATTTCGTTGACGGTGCGGCCGCGCTCCGCGCCGTTCTGGGCGACGATGAGGGTGTCGCACCAATTCCAGACGTTGCCGGCCATGTCGTAGCAACCGTAGGGGCTCTTGCCGTTTTCGTAGTTGCCGACCGGCGTTGTGTTACCACCCTGCGCATTGAGTGCCGCAAACAAATCCGTGTAGATGAAACCGGTGTAGGTGGCGTGGCTCACCCAGCCTTGGACAGAGCCGCTCGGACTGATCGCGAGATAGGTCGGTTCGCCCGCAGCATTGTAACCGGCGATTTTGTCGAGCGTGGTCTTGGTGCCGCAGTATTTGGACTTGGGATGGTTATAGGCGACCGCGAGCTTGGGCTGCTTCTTGAGATAATCCACGGCCGTCACGGCGTTGTAGTTGAACCTAGCGGTCAGCACGCCGTTGGCATAGCTGGTATCCTGCGCGTTGCCCCACGGATAGAGGAACGCCTGCGGGCCGCGCGCCGCCTTCTCCCACTGCTGCGCGGTCGGGATGACCACCTTCCAACCCGTTTGCTTGCTCACCCACGCGGCGTAGGCGCGCGCCTGTTCGAGCGAGACATAGACCACCGGATGGTTCGACTTGCCCGCCGGATAATTTCCGCCGCTCCAACAGGAGGGCGGTCGTTGCGCCTTGTTCGCGTTGAGGAATTCCTTGTACTCGGCATTCGTCACGGGGAATTTTCCGAGACAATAGCCCGCCAGTTCCACCGACGCCGCGCTCGCGCCGCTGCCAAAGGTGAATTTTCCGGTGGGGATATAGACCATGCCCTCCGGCACCAGCATCGCGCGCGCACCATCCATCACGCGATAGGTTTTATTGGAAGCCGGATGTGGGAGGCCCACGCCGTTAGCGGCGGTGAGAAAAGCGTCTGGCGCAGCGAAGACTTGGACCGAAGTCCACCCAACAAGCGAAACTCCAAGGAGCAGACTATGTGTCAGTTTTTTCATTTCATCTCACAAGGGGAAGCATGAGTACCTAATACCAGCCTTCGATGTTCTCTCAAGCTTTTAGGCGGAGGGTCACTTGCAGGCCGCTGGGCTGGCGGTTGGTGGCGGTGACGGCGCCCTGGCAGGCCTCGACGCAGGTCTTGACGATGGCGAGGCCGAGGCCGACGCCGCCGGTTTCGCGGCTGCGCGAGGCTTCGAGGCGGTAGAAGGGATCGAAGATTTTTTGCAGCGCATCCTCCGGCACGCCGGGCCCGGAATCGCTGACGCTCACGGCCACCTCTTCCTCCACGGCTGCGGCGGCGATGAGGATCGGGCCGGCGTCGCCGGCGTAGCGCAGGGCGTTGCGGACGAGATTCGCCAGCGCGCGCGCGAGCAGGTCCGGCTCGGCGAGCGCAAAGAGGTCGTCGGGGATCTCCACGCGCACCTTCTCGCCGCCGCCTTCGCGCGCGGCGACGCGGCGGGCGAGCTCGCCGAGCGGTACGCGCAGGAGCTGGATGGCCTTGTTGTGCAGGCTGGCCTTGGAGAACGAGAGCAGCTCGTTGACGAGGCTGGACATCTCCTGCACTTCCTCGCGCACGTCCTTGGTGTAGTCCTGGGACGCATCCCTGGCGTTCTGCTCCAGGATGCCGAGCGCCATCTGCATCCGCGCGAGCGGCGAGCATAGCTCGTGCGCCACGTCGCCGAGGAAGCGCTTCTGGCCGGTGACGAAGCCATCGAGCCGCGCGGCCATGCTGTTGATCTCGGCGCCGAGCCGGCCGAGCTCGTCGCGGCGGCGCTCATCCACGCGGACATCGAAATGCCCCTCGGCGATCCGGCCGGTCGCGTCGGTGAGTTGCTTGATCGAGCGCGTGATGCCGCGGATCAGCGGCAGCCAGAAGAGCACCGAGAGCAGCACCGCGCCGAACCCGGCGAGCAGCCACGGCTTGACGTCAATGAAGAGGCCGCCGCCGCTCAACGTCGGGGAATAGAGGAGCAGCACCGGGTGCAGGGCCGGCCGGCTCTGATCGAGCGGCGGCAGGCGCAGGCCCACCCAGTAGCCGGCCGGCTCGCTGGTGTGGACCATGAATTTCGGGCGCGAGTGACGCGGTCCATCGGGTGGCGGTTCCAGCCGCGGCGGCGCATCCGGCGCGCCGCGGAAGCGGGGCGGCGGCGCGAAGCTCCCCAGCCGCGCGCGGACTTCCTCCGGCAGCGCCGGCCCCTGGCCGGCGATGACGCCGCCATCGAGCCGGACCAGCATGACCTGCATGCCGTAGCTGGAGCCGAAGTATTGCAGCACGTCGTTGCGATCGCTCTCGGCGGCGGCGAGGAACTCGTCATAGATGATGCTGGCGAGCGCCTCGATGCGTTCGCCGGCCGGCCCCGTCAGCAGCGCATCGAGGCCCACGTGGAACTGGACGCGGAAAAAAAGATAAAAGCCCGCGCCCAGCAGCAGCAGGTTCAGGAAGAACCAGAGCAGGATTTTCGCGAAGAGCGGGAAGCGGAGGTTCACGTCTCCTCCGCATCGGGATTGATGAGCAGGTAGCCGGCGGAGCGCAGGGTGCGGATGAAGCGCGGCTCCTTCGGATCGTCGCCGAGTTTTTTCCGCAGCGAGGAAATGTGGACATCAATCGAGCGGTCGAAGACCTCGTAACTGCGCTCGCGGATTTCCTCCAGCAACTGGTCGCGGCTCTTCACGCGGCCGGCGGCGCGCGCGAGGCTGGCGAGCAGATCGAACTCGACCGGCGTCAGCGCGAGCGCCTCGTCATCGAGCACCGCGGTGCGCGTGCCGGGGTTGATGCGCAACTGGCCGACGACGATTTCCTCCGCGGCCTCCTGCTCCGGCCGCGTGACGCGCGTGGCGCGGCGCGTCACCGCGCGCAGCCGCGCGAGCAGTTCGCGCGGCGAAAAAGTCTTCGGCAGATAATCATCGGCGCCGATCTCCAGGCCGACGATGCGGTCGGCCTCGTCGCCGCGCGCGGTCAGCATCAGCACGGGCACGTCGCTCACGCGGCGAATCTGCTTGAGCACCTCGAAGCCATCGAGCCCCGGCAGCATCACATCGAGGATGATCGCGTGCCACGGCTGCGCGGCCACCTGCGCGACGCCGTCGGGGCCGGTGTGGACGGTGGTGATGGTGTAGCCCATCGGGCCGAGGTAATCGCGGATCAGGCGGCAGAGCTTGCGGTCGTCATCAATCACCAGCACGGCCGCGCCCGCCTCTGCTTTGGAGTCCGTCTTGCCCATGGTGTCTCTGCGCGCGAGCCTAGCCGGCGGCCGGGGGGCGCGCCGCAACTTTTACACTTCCTTTACAAAATTCCGCTTGTCCCGACATACAGGCTTTACGCGCGTGGCGGCACTCTACGCGCGTGAACGCGATGGCACAACAACGCAATGAAAGGGAAGAAACCATGAAGAGGAGCATGCTCGTCGTTATCGGGTTGGCGCTGGCTTGCAGCAGTGGCCCGGTGTTCGCCGCACCCAAGGGTGGCCGGCCCGCGCCGCCGCCGCGTACGCGCCCCAATCAGGAGGCCGGCCCGGCTCGCCGCTCCATCAATCCGAATGAGCGCACCGATGCCCGCCAGAACCGGCAGACGCAGCGCATCGAGGAAGGCGTCAAGAAGGGCAACCTGACACCCGCCGAAGTCGGCAAGCTGGAGACCCAGCAGAAATCCATCGAGACCATGCAGCAGTCCTTCGTGGCCGATGGCAAGATCACCCGCCCCGAAGCCCAGCAACTGCGCCAGCAACTCGACGAGGCCAGCCGCTGCATCTTCGCCGAGAAACATGACGCCGATGGTATCGCCAAGCCCGTCTATCGTCTGGGCGAAAACGTGATCCTGAAGGACGAGATCGCGCAAAAGCTGGGTGACGAAAATCTGCCCCGGCAGGCTGCACGTGCGTTCCTCGGCGATTTCCACCGGATGATGGAAATCAAGAAGCGGCTCGCGACCGGCACCTTGAGCGATGCGCAGCGCGCCCAGTTGCAGGTGGAATACAACAAACTGCTCAACACCTATTTCGTGACCAAATAAGGAAAGGAAGGAACAACCATGAAGAAGTACATCGCAGTTATATTGACGCTCGGCTTGGCGGCACTGACCGCCGCCGCGCAGCAGGATGGCGGGCAGCCGCCGCCCCCACCGCCCGGTGGCGGACACGGCGGTCCCGGCGGAAAGATGGAACGGCCCAGCCCGGACAAGATCGCCGCCGTGATGATGGAGAAGGGCGACAGCGACAAGGATGGCAAGCTCAACGCCAAGGAGCTCGCGGCGGTGTTGGCCGCCGGTCGCCAGCAGCGCGGCCCACGCGGTCCGCATTCGCCGACGAATGCGCCGCACCATGCCGAGGGCAAGGCCGGTGATCAGCCGCAGGGCGATAAGCACCCGGCGCCGCCCAGCCCCGACGTCATCGCGGGCAAAATGATCGAGCAGTTCGCGTCCGACAAGACCGCGCTGACGAAGGACGAATTACAGAAGGCCTTGGAAGCCCACCGCCCGATGCGCGGTGGCCCGCGTGGCGGCCCCGGTGGCCAGCGCGGTGGTCCGCAGGGTGGCGACCGTCGTGGCCCGCCGCCGCCAGACAATCAGTAAGGGAAAGGAACAGAACCATGAAGACGCTCATCGCAGCAACAGCACTGACGCTCGGACTGGCGGCCCTGACCGCCTCCGCGCAGCAGGGTGGCAACCGCCCGCCGCCCCCGCCACCGCCAGGTGGTCCGCAGATCGGTAACAACGATCATCAAGGCCCGCCGCCACCGGCCATCCACCGCCGCCATCGTGGGACGAACGATAATGACCGCGCGCAGGGCGAGCGCCCGCCACGTCCACCGCGCCCGCCGCAAGGCGATCATGTGCAGGGTCCCGGTGGTCAGGGTGGCGATCACCAAGGTCCGCCGCCGCCGGCGATGCGTCGCCGTGGTGGCGATCAGGGCCCGGAAGGTCAAGGCCCGCGCCGTCGCGGTGGCGATGACCAGGAAGGCCCCGGCAAGCGTATGCAAGGCCCGCCGCCGCAGGGCGGTCAGCATCAAGGCCCGCCGCCGCCGAATATGCGTCGGCGTGGTGGCGAACAGCAGGGTCCCGGTGGCCAGCATCAGGGTCCGCCGCCGCAGGGCGGCCAGTTCCAAGGCCCGCCGCCACAAGGTGGACAGGGTGGCCCATTCCAAGGCCCGCCGCCGTTCATGCGTCGGCGCGGTGGCGAGCAGCAGGGTCCCGGTGGCCAGCATCAGGGTCCGCCACCGCAGGGTGGCCAGTTCCAGGGTCCGCCGCCGCAGGGCGGCCAGTTCCAAGGCCCGCCGCCGTTCATGCGCCGGCGTGGTGGCGAGCAGCAGGGTCCCGGTGGACAGGGCGGCCAATTTCAAGGCCCGCCGCCACAAGGTGGCCAGCATCAGGGCCCGCCGCCGCAGGGCGGCCAGTTCCAAGGCCCACCGCGGGGCGATCAGGGTGGGCAGTTCCAGAAGCCGCCGCCGTGGGTGACGCGGCGTGGTGGCGATAACCGCGAAGGTCAGGGTGACCGTCGCCGCGGCCCGCCGCCGCCGGAAAAGGATGGCGAGCAGCAGCCGCCGCCGCAGCAGCAGTAACATCAACTCCCTCCACAACGGGCCTGCCCGGTACATCCGCGCAGGCCCGTTTCTTTTCCAAGGCTTGGGAAAAGAGGCACGCTACTTTTTCACAACCATGTTCAAGGTCTGGGCGACTCACTCCTCGACGACGATGCGGAAGCCGACGTTGAAGACGCCGCGCCACGGCGGATAGGCGAGCCGCGCTGACGAGCGCGCCTGCGCCGGGCGGTCGGACCAGGCGCCGCCGCGGACGACGCGCCGATCCTCCCCACCCTCGTCGTTGCGGCCATCGCCCGCGCGCCACGGATACGGACAAAACTTCGTGCGCGTCCACTCGGCAGCATTGCCGTGCATGTCGGACAAACCCCACGCATTCGGCCGGAACGAGGCAACCGGCGCGCTGACGTTGTGCCCGTCGTTGACGTTGGTGTAGGCCGGCCGCCACGGCGGCACCGCGCCGCTCGGCAGGCCCCAGCCGAAGGTGGCGACCTGCCAGAAACTCCGGTCGGCCAGGTTGGCGCACGGCGCGAAGTCCGTAGCGCAGTCGCCAAAGTTCAGCGGTGTGGTTGAGCCGGCGCGGCAGGCATATTCCCACTGCGCCTCGGTCGGCAGGCGCACGCGCCGGCCGGTCTGCTGCGCGAGCCACGCGCAAAACGCCTGCGCCGCGTGCCACGAAACGCGGACGACCGGCTGGTTCGAGCCGTTGACCGGATAGCCGCGCTCGCGTTCGCTGAACTGGAGGAAGTCGCCACCCTCGATCCGGCTGTCGTGCGCGGGAGCGAAGCGCGCGAACTGCGCGTTGCTGATTTCCGTGCGCGCGATCCAGAAAGGCTTCGCGATCTTCTGGCGCTGGGCAGGCCGCTCGGCGGCGGCGCCGGCGTCATCACCCATCACGAACTCGCCGGCGGGCACCTGCACCAGGTCAAGTTGCACGCCGCCGCCGAGGTCGAATTGTTGCGCGGGCAGGTGCGCCGCGGCGGTGGCAGCCGGGGTGGGCGCGGTCGCGGCATAGCTGGCGGTGTAGGCGGAGGTCACGGCGGCGGACTCGACGGCGGCAGGCGGTTGACCAGCGAATGCGGCGGCGGGCGGCACGTTTTCGAAATCGTCGTCGCGCCCGGCGTAGGCGCGCAGCAGCGCGGCGCGACGTTCGCACTGGCGCGCCACGCGGTTGGCGCCGCAGATTTCCGTCCACGAGCCGCCGTACGGCGTGTTCAGGTCAATCCACGTGTGCAGGCGGTCCCACGCCTCGCGGTTCAACTGCACGCCATGGTGGCCGGCGGCGAGCAACTGCGCGAGCGCGGTGGTGTCGGCGTGAAACTCGCCGGGCAGCAGCAGGTGCATATCGCTCTCGATGCTCGGATTCCTGACGAACCGCTTGAGCGCCAGGTAGGCGGTGGAGAAGAGCGTGGGATTGTCGTAGCTCGGCGACTTGCCGCCGGGATGGGCCATGACGCCGCCGCGGAAATCCGGCCGGCCCGCCTGCCCCTGATGACAATTCACGCAGTAGCGGTCGAGCACGGGCTGCACCTCGTTGGTGAACGAGAAGCCGCGCGCGCCGCCATACCACGGCGCGATCTCCGCCGGCGGCTGCGCGAGCGCGAGCGGCGTGCGCGGCGGCGGCGCAGTGTTCTGCCGCTCGTGGCAGCCGGCGCACGAGACGAGCTCGCCGGGCATCGCGGTCATCCAGCTCCGCATCAGTTGCAGCGCGCGGCCGTCGGCGTCGAGCGGCTGGAGGGCCAGCGGCAGATTCGCCGGCACGCGGAAATTGGCGGAGCCATCGGCGGCGACCGGCACGGTGCCGAGGATGCGCTTCACGTCCCACGGGCCATCGAGGCCGACGCGGTCCACCTGCCCGCCCATGCCCTGGTAGGCGAATTGATAGGTGAACAGCCGCAGTTGCTTGACCGTGCCGCGCGGCACGCCCTGCAGGCCCGGCCCGGAATAAATGTCGGCGATGTGCACGAGCGCGTCCTGCGCACCAGTCTTCACCTTCGTGGGAATCACCGGCGGGCGCGGGCGCGGCTTGAGCGGCACCGGTTCGAGCAGCGCCTGCCTCGGCACTTCCTTGATGAGCGTCAGGTTGTCGAACACGTCGGCGAGGTAGATGCCCCACAGGCTGCGCGCGTCGGGCTGCGCGGCGACGAGGACGTACTTGTCGTTCAGCGGCCACGGGTGCAGGAACTTCGGCCACGAGTCGGCGACCAACCGGTCACGGATGAGCGGCTCCACTTTCTTTCCGCGTCCCGGCAGGCGCTGCACCGCGCCCTCGGCTTCGTGGCGGCCGCGCGCGGTGTCGAAGAGCACCAGCTCGCCCATGCGGTGCGTGTCGTGGTGGCCGCTGACGATGCCGAAGAATTTCGTCGGGCTGCCCGGCGCCGGGCGCGCGTAGAACAGCGAGTTGGGCCAGTAGGAATTGCTGCCATAAAACTCGCGCTGCTCGGTGCCATCGGGATTCATCGTGAACAAAAGGCGCGAGACGAAGTGCGGGAGATCGGCATATTCCCAGCGCAGGTAGAGCACGCGGCCATCGGGCAGGACGTTGGGACACCAGTTGTGATCCTGATCGAAGGTCAACCGGCGGATGGTCCCGCCCGCGTGTTCCCAGCGGAACAGGTTCACCACGTGCGCGCTGCCGCGGACGCACGGCACGCCCGTGAACGGCGCGCTGGAGGAGAAGAGGAGGTTGCTGTCCGGCAGATAACAGCCGCCGTAGTTGTCCACGTCCGCGTCGGGGATCAGCGGTACCTGGCGCGGCGCGCCGCCGGCCACCGGCAGTTCCCAGACCTGCCAGCGCTGGTTCGCGCCCGGCATCGAGAACAACACGCGCGACGCGTCAAAGTCGAGATCGAGGTCGCCGACGAACTCGCCCTGTCCCGGCCTGAACAGCGCTGTGAGTTCGCCACGCAACGTGAGCACGGCGATTTCGTTCTCGTAGCCGCGCGTGGCGAGCGAGCTATTGCCCTCCCAGTTGGTGGGCAGGCCGAGTTTCTTCGGGTTGCGCTGCACGACGAGCAACTTATCGAAGTCGAGCAGCGGATTTGCCAGCAACGCCGCGCGAACGCCGGCGACCAGCCGCTCCGCCTCCGCTGCCGCGCCGGCGTCGTTTTGCTTGAGCGCCGCGACCAGCGCCGCGCGCCGCTGCTGAAATTTCACGAGCGCAGAGCGGTGCGCCGTCGCGTCATATCGGTCAGGGAAAGTTACTGCCAGGTCCTCGATGGCGAGCGCCGCCGCCGCGAGGTTGACCGCCTCCACAGTGCGCAGCAGCTCGCGGCACTCCACCGCGCCGCCGAGCAGCGGCCAGAGCAGGATGAGCAACCAGGCGCGTTTCATGGCACGCACGATAGCAGGGCCTACGCCACCTGACCACCTCACCGTTTAAGCCTTGGCGAGCGCGGTGGGATGGCGGCGCTGCCAGTAGAGCTGGATGATCATCAGGACCTGGTTGGTGGTCCAGTAGAGCGAAAGGCCGGAGGCGAAGTTATAGAAGAAGAAGAGCATCATCACGGGCATGATCATCATGATCTTCTGCTGTTGCGCGTCGCCGGTGCTCGGCGTCAGCTTCTGTTGCCAGGCCATCGTCACCGCCATCAGGATGGGCAGGATGTTGACGGCGGACCAGCCGAGCAGCGGAATGGTGAACCCGAAGGGCAGCAGGTTTTCCGCCTCGCTCAAGTCCTTGATCCAGAGGAACGGCGCAAAGCGCAACTCGATGGCGCTGCGCAGGACGTAGAAGAGCGCGATGAAGACGGGAATCTGGATCAGCATCGGGAGGCAGCCGCCCAGTGGGTTGATCTTATGCTCCTTGTAGAGCTTCATCATTTCCTGCTGCTGCTTCTGCGGATTGTCTTTGAATTTCTCGCGGATGTCCTTCATCAGCGGCTGGACAGCCTGCATCCGCTTCATGCTCTGCGTACTCTTGTGGGTCAGCGGCCAGAAGATGACGCGGATGAGGATGGTCAACAGCATGATCGCGAGGCCATAATTATAGGGCCAGACGCCGGCGATGGCGTTCATCGTCCAGAGCAACACCTTGCAAATCGGTCCGAGGATGTCGCCGAGTTCCATGACGGCGATGACATTGCGCTTGAGCGGCGCGAGCGCGGAGTAGAGCTTGGGCCCCACGTAGAACTGCATGGTACGCGCGACGGGCTTCTCGCCCTCGATCTGCGCCTCGGGAAACATGCAGGTGGCGGCGACAGACTTGAGCGTGGTCAGCGACTCGGCCTTGGGCGCGCCGGGCTTTTCGTCCGGATTGAGCGTGCGGGTCGCCCAGAGGTGCGGGCTATCCGTTGCGTCGTTGGGCAGCAGGATCTGGGTGAAGTATTTGTTCTTCACGGCGAGCCAGTCCAGCCGGCCGATCTTCGGCCACGGACTTTCGAGGTGCTCGGGGACGGCGAGGCTCTGGGCACTCTTGCGGGCCGCGAACAGATCGCCGTATTCGCCACCGAGATACTGCACCTTGTCGCCGCCGCCAGGCAGCGCGTCCACGCCGAGATTGACGTAGCCGCTCTGCGGCGTTTCGCCGGGGAGATCGTGCATCGCGCCCAGTTGCAACCCGTAGGCCGGCAGCTTCAGCGTTTCCGTGTTCGCGTTCTTCAGGCTGTCGGCGACCGTGAGCAGATAGCTCTCGCCGGCGGGCAGCGTGATCGTACGGTGGAAAATCAACCCCTTGCTGCTGCGATACTCCAAGTCCGCACCGCGGCCGTCGGCGGTGGGCTTGAGTTCAAAGTCGGCCTCGGAGGGAATGCCGGCGAGTTGAACAGGCGCCAACGCGCGCCGCTGGATAAAGTCGAGCTTCACGGGCCCGCTCTTCTTGTCCACACTTTCGCGATATTTCTTGATGACAACGCTGTTCAGCCCCGCGCCCTTGGAGGAGACGACCACTTCGAGGCAGTCGTTGGTGAGCAGCAGCGTTTGCTCCGGCTGCGGCGGGCGCGCCGGTTCACTCTCGACGGCTGGCGCGGCGTTGGTCGCGGCCGGTGCAGGCGGCGCGGTGATCGCGTCGGCCTTGGCCAGCGCGCTGACGGCGTTGGAGGTGCTGAAGGTATTGGTACTGGCGGCGGTGGGCGGCGGCGGCTGACTGCCGCCGGTCAGCTTCTGGCCGAACATCGTCCAGAGCACCAGCAGGACGCCCAAAATCACCACCATCATGATGTCTTGTTTTTTCATCCCATCGCTCTCCAAATTTTTTCAGCGGCGGCGCGGTGTGGGCACCAAGTCCACGCCGCCCGGATGCAGCGGATGGCATTTGGCCAGCCGCTTCGCGCCCAGCCACAGCCCGCGCAGCGTACCGTGCTGCCGCAACGCCTCCAAACAGTAGGCCGAGCACGAAGGGTAGAAGCGGCAGTGCTGCCCCAGCCACGGCGAAAGCGTAAGCTGGTAGAGCCGGATCAAGCCGATGAACAGCCACTTCATGGGCCCGCCCCCGCCCCGCCAGCGGCCAGACCGGCGCGTTCGGCCAGTTTCAGAAAATCCTGCACAACCTCGTTCCACGGCGCGGCCGGCAAACTGGCGCGTGCGATCAGCACCACATCCACCTCGCCACGCAAGCCGGCCCGCTGTCGCCGGAAAACTTCGCGCATCCGCCGCCGCGCGCGGTTGCGCGCGACCGCATCGCCGACCTTGCGGCTGGTGACCACGCCGAGCCGGAGCGCCGCGCCCGGCCCGCTGCGCAACCAGAGCAACATATGGCGACCACGGTGGCAGCGATTCTGATCATAGGCCTCGGCAAAAAGAGCCGGCGCACGCAGACGACGCGCGGCCGGAAGCCCCTCGTCGGGCCGCTCACCGCGCGCTGCGCCGCCGGTCGGCATCGCCGTCCCGATCAGAGCGCGAGGCGCTTGCGACCCTTGGCGCGACGGCGCGCGAGCACCTTGCGCCCGTTCTTCGTGGACATGCGCTTGCGGAAGCCATGCACGCGCACGCGTTTGATCTTCGACGGCTGATAAGTTCTCTTCATGTTACCTCTGTCCCGTTCGTTGCGGCGCGGCGTTGTAGCGGGTTTCCCGCCGTTTGGCCAGCCCAAAAACCGTCACGGTGACCTCGCCATGGTCGTTCCTGACCAACCTCCTCCGCGGGGCAACGGCCGGCCTATTTTCTATAAAGCGGTTTGGCCGTGTACTGGTTGTGCAGGTAGTGGTGCGCCTTGGCGCTCAAGGGCGAGCCGAGGAAGTCGGTGTAGATCGCCTGCACCTCCTCGTTCTCGTGCGAGCAGCGGTGTGCGCACTCGCGGTCGTCCTTATAGAGACCGGCGGCGCGTTTGCGGCGGACTTCGTCATCGGCGCCGTAGGGCTGGCCGCCACCGCCGACGCAACCGCCGCGGCACGCCATTACCTCGATGAAGTGGTAGGCGGGCTCGCCGTTGGCCTTCTTGGCGGCGCGGACGCGGTCGAGCACGGTCTCGATGTTGCACATCCAGTGGGCCACCGCGATGCGGATTTCCTGGCCGGCGATGTTGAGCATGGCCTCCTTGACGCCATCGAGGCCGCGGACGGCCATGAAGTTGACGTCGTCGAGCTGCTTGTGCGTGAGCATGTGGTGCGCGGTACGGAGCGCCGCCTCCATCACACCGCCGGTCGCACCGAAGATCGTGCCCGCGCCGGAATAGGAGCCGAGGATCGAGTCGCTGGTCTCGTCGTCGGGCAGATTGGCAAAGTCAATGCCCGCCGCCTTGAACATCCGCGAGAGTTCGCGCGTGGTCAGCGAGACATCCACGTCCTGATGGCCACTGGCAAACATGTCCTTGCTGCGGCTGACTTCATATTTCTTCGCCGTGCAGGGCATGATGGAGACCATGTAGATGTTCTTCGGGTCAAGGCCCATCTTCTCGGCGTAATAGGTTTTGGCCATAACGCCGACCATCTCGTGCGGGCTCTTGGCGCTGGAGAAATGCGGCACCATATCGGGGGCGAATTTTTCCATGTAGTCCACCCACGCGGGGCAGCAGCTCGTGATCAGCGGCAGCTCGCCGTGGCCCTTGGCGAAGCGTTCGACGAACTCGGCGGCCTCCTCCATGATCGTGAGGTCGGCGCCGAAGTTGGTGTCGAAGATCGCCTTGAAACCCATCTGCCGCAGCGCCGCGTAGGTCTTACCGGTCAGCAGCGTGCCGGGCTCGAAGCCGAACGCCTCGCCAATCGCCACGCGGACGGCGGGCGCGATCTGCACCACACAGTGCAGGTCGGGGTTGAGCAGGGCCTTGAGCACGTCGCGCGTCTCGTCCTTCTCGTAGATCGCCCCGACCGGGCAGTGCGCGCTGCACTGGCCGCACTTGATGCAAGGGCTCTCGCCGAGCTTCACATCGGCGGCGGGCGCGATGCGGGTCTTCTCGCCGCGGCCGAGGAACTCCAGCGCCCAGACGTTCTGCATCTGCTGGCAAACCTTCGCGCAGCGGCCACAAAGGACGCACTTCTCGGGGTTGAGCACGATCGAGCCGGTCGTCGTGTCCACCGGCAGGTCGCGCAGGCGGTGCTCGAACGGCAGTTCGCGGATGCCGAAGTCGGCGGCCAGTTTCTGCAACTCGCAGTTCTGGTTGCGCGGGCACTGGAGGCAGTCGTTCGGATGCGTCGAGAGGATCAGTTCGATCACCGTACGCCGGATCTGGACGATCTCCGGGTCGTGCGTGACGATCTTCATGCCCTCCTCCACCGGCGTGGAGCAGGCGCGCAGCATCTTGGCGGTGCCAGCGATCTTGACGACACAGATGCCGCAGGCGGCCCACGCGGGCAGGTCCGGGTGGTAGCAGAGCACCGGCACCTTGACATTGACCTTCTGCGCCGCCTTCAGGATGGTGGTGCCTTCCTTGACGGTGACGGGCTTTCCATTGATCTCAAGTTTGATGTTCTTCATGGCCTCAAATCCTTATGTTCTTTCCACCGCGCCGAACTTGCACGCCTGATAGCACTCGCCGCACTTGATGCACTTGGCGGCGTCAATCACGTGCACCGCGCGCCGGTCGCCGCTGATGCAATTGACCGGACAGCGGCGTGCACACAGCGTGCAGCCGATGCACTTATCCGGCAGGATGAAGAAGGTCAGCAGGTCGCGGCACTTGCCGGCCGGGCATTTCTTGTCGTTGATATGCGCGAGGTATTCGGCCTCGAAATACTTCAGCGTCGAGATCGCCGGGTTCGGCGCGGTCTGCCCCAGCCCGCACAGCGAGGCCTTGCGCATCGCGTGGCCGATGTCGCGGATCTGCTCGATATCGTGCAGCGTGCCCTGCCCCTTGCTGATCTTGTCCACGAGGTTGTAGAGCGTGCGCCCGCCGATGCGGCACGGCGCGCACTTGCCGCAGCTCTCGTCCACGGTGAACTCCAGGTAGAACTTGGAGACGTCCACCATGCAGTCGTCCTCGTCCATCACGATCATGCCGCCGGAGCCCATGATCGAGCCGAGCTGGCCGAGGCTCTCGTAATCAATCGGCATGTCGAGGTAGTCCTTGGTAATCACGCCGCCGCTCGGCCCGCCGGTCTGCACCGCCTTGAACGCCTTGCCGCCGAGAATACCGCCGCCGATTTCGTAGATGATCTCGCGCAGCGTGATGCCCATCGGCACCTCGATCAGCCCGCAGTTGTTCACCTTGCCGGTGAGCGCGAACACCTTCGTGCCCTTCGAGGTCGCCGTACCGATCTTGCCGAACCAGTCGCCGCCCTTGAGCAGGATGACGGGGATCGCGGCCCAGGTCTCGACGTTGTTGATGACCGTCGGTTTCTGCCACAACCCCTTGACCGCCGGGTACGGCGGGCGCGGGCTCGGCATGCCGCGGTTGCCCTCGATGGAGGTGATGAGCGCGGTCTCCTCGCCGCAGACGAACGCGCCCGCGCCGAGCCGCAGCTCGATGTCGAAGTCGAAGCCGCTGCCGAGGATGCCCTGGCCGAGCAGCCCCAGCTCGCGCGCCTGCGCAATCGCCATGTTCAGGCGGTTGATCGCCAGCGGATATTCCGCGCGGATATAGATGTAGCCCTGGCTCGCGCCGACCGTGTAGCCGGCAATCGCCATCGCCTCGAGGATGGAATGCGGGTCGCCCTCGAGCGTGCTGCGGTCCATGTAGGCACCGGGATCGCCTTCGTCGGCGTTGCAGATGATGTATTTCTGGTCGCTCGCGACCTTCTTGGTGAACAGCCACTTCTGCCACGTCGGGTAGCCGCCGCCGCCGCGCCCGCGCAGGCCGGACTTCTTCAACTCCTCGATCACGTCGTCCGGCTTCATCTTGAACAGCGCCTTCTCCAGCGCCGCGTAACCCTCGCGTGCGAGGTAGTCCTCGATGCGCTCCGGGTCAATCACGCCACAGTTGCGCAGCACGATACGCAGTTGCTTCTGGTGCCCCGCCGGCACGTCCTTCGGGAAATATTTCGCTGTCGTCTGGGGATCAAACAGCAGCCGCGCCACCGGCCGGCCCTGCTTGAGGTGCTGCGTCACGATCGCCGCCGCGTCCCCGGCTTGCACGTCAACATAGAGCGTCTGGTCGGGCAGGATCTGCACCGCCGCGCACTCGCCGCAGAAGCCGAAGCTGCCGGTCTTGAGCACCTGCACCTCGTTCTCGACGCCCTGCTCGCGGACCTCCTTGAGCAGCGCATCGTGGACCGCGAGCGCGCGCTTCGTGTTGCAACCCTCGCCCCCGCACACCAGCACATAATGTTTGAAAGCCATATCGTTCTCCGTCACTCAAAGTTCATGTTCCCAGCCTTGGAAAACCTGCCGCCGTTTTTTCCAGGCCTTGGAAATTTTTCCGCGAAATTTTCCAATCCCTGGAAAAACCCACCGTTCCCTTTTCCAATCTCTGGAAACATATTTGCTATCCGCTATCTGCTATCTGCTATTTTCTTCCCGAACGCGTCGTTCGCCGGGCGGTCAAAGATGTGGTCGTTGATCAGCAGCTTGCCGACGATGTGCTTGCGCACGATGCGGCGCGCGACCTCGGCATCCACCTTGCCGTAGATGATCGGCGGCATGTCCGGCACGCGCACCTCGACCGTCGGTTCCGAGTAGCACAGGCCCATGCAGCCGGTCTGCTCGAGGCGCACGTCGGTCAGGTTGTTCTTCTTCAGTTCATCGGCGAAGGCGTCCCACGCCTTGCGCGCGCCGGCGGCGATGCCGCAGGTGCCCATGCCGATGATGATCTGCGCCTGCCGGCCGGCCCAGCGCTGCTGCCAGTGGGCCTCGGCCCGGGCGCGTGCGTTTGCCAGTCCTTCGCGAGTGAGTTTGCTCATCGTTCCCTTCCTTTCAGGCGACCGCCGCCACCTGCCGGCCCTGGTACTTGGCCAGCACGTCCGGCAGATCGGCCTTCTTCAGGTTGCCATAGACCTCGCCATCAATCGTCAGCACCGGCGCGAGCCCGCAGCAGCCGAGGCAGCGCACCACCTCGACCGAGAACTCGCCATCGGGCGAGACGCGGTTGACGCCTGCGCCGATCAGCGCCTCGAGTTCGCGGATCAGGTCCTCGCCGCCCTTGAGGTAGCAGGCGGTGCCCATGCAGACCGCGATCTGGTGCCGGCCCGGCTGCTTGAGCTTGAAGAGATGATAGAAGGTGATCACGCCGTAGATCTTGGCCAGCGGCACCTCCAGCAGTTCCGCCACCTTGAACGCGACCTCGCGCGGCACGTAGCGGTATTCCTCCTGCACCTTGTGCAGGACCATGATCAGGTTGCCCGGCTTGTCCTTCCACTGCCGGATGAACTCCAGCAGCGCCGGCGAAAGCTCCGTCTGCGTTTCCACTTGCATCGTGTCTCTTGCCCTTTCCGCGCGCGGCCAGCGCGCAGCGGCGGCGAGGATACGCCCGCGCCTCCGCCTGACAAGCCTTTTGATGGAAATAATTTCACATAGCTTGCAACAGAACTGCTTTATTGTTACATCTTCCGCCGAACTGATGTTATTTCGTTCACAATAACGAGGTGGACCATGGCCATGAAGCACGACATCGCGCAGCGACTCTCGCAGTATCGGAGCGTGCTCTACAAGCTCAAGGCGCTCGGCTTCGTGCGCGTCTTCTCCGACAACCTCGGCGACGCGCTGGAGATCTCCCCCGCCCTCGTGCGCAAGGATTTCTCCACCTTCAGCCTCACCGGCAACAAGCGCGGCGGCTACCTCATCATGGACCTGCTCGACAAGCTGAACCGCCTGCTCGGCAAGGACAAGGTCCAGCGCATCATCATCGTCGGCTGCGGCAAGATCGGGCAGGCGCTGATGACCTACAGCGGCTTCACGCGCGAGGGCCTCCAGGTGGTCGCCGGCTTCGATTCCAACGCCAGCGTCATCAGCCCGCAGGCCTCCATCCCGATCTACGACGTGAAGGAGCTCAAGGCCTACGTGAAGCGCGAGGGCATCCGCATCGCGATCATGGCGGTGCCGGATAACGCGGCGTCGCACACCTTCGACCTGTTGCGCGCCGCGGAGATCAAGGGCGTGCTGAACTTCGCGCCAGTCCCGCTCAAGGGCGTCGAGGGCTGCGTCGTCCGCAACATCAACATCGGATTGGAACTGGAGAACCTGTTCTACCTCGTCCGCTTCTCCGGCAAGCTCCCGCCCCAGCCCGCCGGCCGCGCCGCCTGATAGCACTGGGAGCGGCGGCGGTTACCCCGGCACAGACTGCAGAAAGGCGAAGTTCCGCACTTCGAGATTGGACATTCGATATTTGCTGTTTTGTGGTTCGCTTTAACAGGTGAGGCTCAAGGTGTAGCAGCAGCACGTGAATTTTCCCTTGGGTGGCGGTCCCGGTTTTTCCACGGCGGTGAGACACCGCCGCTCCCAGTCAGGCAACTGCCGCACTCAACCTCGTTTTTCTGGGAACAACGATGGAGCCGTGGCCCACCCGCAAAGGCGTTCATCACGCGCCGCCACAGCCAGAGCGCGCGGTCAACCTGCCAGCGGCAGGCAGCGCCGCAGGGGCGGCCTGCGCCGGCGGCCGCCGCCGCGCCCGGCGCCACCGTCGGCGACCTGCGGGGATGGCCTGACGCCACGCCCGCCGGATTTTTTCAACTGCGCGCTTGACATGGCCGCGTAAATTCATATCTTCACGGCCATGAAGATACGCAACTACGAAATCTACGACATCAACGCCGGCCTCTGCCACACCCTGGCGCATCCCAAACGGCTGATGATGGTGGACATGCTGGGGCGGCGCGAACTAAACGTGGGCGAGATCGCCGCAGTGCTCGGCATGCGGCCGGCGGCGGTCAGCCAGCAGTTGCGCGTCCTGCGCGACCGGCAGCTCGTGGCCACCCGCAAGGAGGGCCAGACCATTTTCTACCGCCTGGCGATGCCGGAGCTCTCCAAGGCCTGCCACATCATCCACACGGTCCTGCTCGGCGAGATGCGCCGCCGCGGCCTGATCGCCAGCGACATCACCCCTGAAAATTTGATCGAAGACACGCCGCCGGCCGGTCCGGCGGCGCGGCGTTCGACCACCAAGTCCCGCTAGGCGCGGGCAACACAGGAGCAGCAGCATGAAGCAACAAAGGCAGTCGTGGATACTGGTCCTGGCCCTTGCGGCCACGGCCGGAACAGTATGGGCGACCAACGGCGACAACCTGATCGGGGTGGGCCCGGTGTCGCGCGCCATGGGTGGCACGGGTGTGGCGGCCCCGCAGGATGCCATCGGCGGCATGGTCAACAACCCCGCCACCTTGGGCGTCCTTCCGGCTGGCGCCAAGACCGAGGCGGACTTCGGCGGGACGCTGTTCATCCCGACCGTCCGCGCCAAGATCACCACGCCCGGCGGTGTGCTGGAAGGCAAGAGCCAGCAGCAGCCGTTCGTGATCCCCGCGGTCGGCATCGCCGCGCCCATCAACGACCGGCTCAATTTCGGCTTCGCCGCCTACGGCATCTCCGGCATGGGCGTGGATTACCGCAACATGCACTGGGACCTCGACGGCAATCCGGGCAACGGCTACGAGGGCGACATGTTCACGAAGCTCGAGGTGATGAAGTTCTCCCCCATCCTCGCCTACAAGCTCACTGATGACCTCGCCATCGGCCTGGCCCTGCAGGGCAACTACAACAACCTCGACCTCGGCGCGGGCAGTTCGCACGACTATTCCTACGGCGCGCAGGTCGGCCTGTCCTACAAGGTCGGCATCGCCCAGCTCGGCGCCAGCTACACAACCCCGCAGAAGTGCCGCTTCCAGCGCGTGTTCAACTTCGATGCCTTCATGGGCGACAACACCAGTGACACGCTCGAACTCGAGGCCCCGGCCACCTACGCGGTCGGCATCGCACTCGTGCCCAATCAGACCTTCATGATCGAGGCCGATGTGAAGTATGTGGCGTGGTCGCAGGCCGCCGGCTACAGCGACTTCGACTGGCAGGACCAAGTCGTCGCCTCCATCGGCGCGCAGGTGAAGCCGCTGGACAAGCTGGCGCTCCGCGCGGGCGTCAACTTCGGCAAGAATCCGGTCAAGGAGCACGACGGTTGGAACCCGCAGGGCGTCACCACGGTCCAGGGCAAGCAACTGCCGACCTTCGGCTACGAGATGATGCGCAACATCGGCTTCCCCGCCATCGTGCAGACGCACGTCACGCTGGGCCTCGGTTACCAGATCAGCAAGGCCGTCTCGGTCAATCTGGAATACATGCACGCCTTCAAGCAGGACATCAGTTCGACCTCCATGGGCAATGCCATCACGCTGGAGTCCTCGCTGGAGGAGGATTCGCTCGGCTTCAGCCTGAACTGGCAGTTTGAATAACCACCCCTAATCCGATCGCGATTCACGAGGAGCAAGCATGAAACAGTTGGTCATTCTGGGCGCCGGCACCGCGGGCACGATGATGGCGCAACACCTGGCGCAGCACCTGGACCCGCAGGACTGGCGCCTCCTCCTCGTGGATCGCGACGATGAACACCATTATCAACCCGGCTACATTTTCACGCCCTTCGGCCTCTATGACCGCGCGGACATCATCAAGCCGCGCCGCCAGTTCGTGCCGCGCGGCGCGGAGCTGGTGCTGGGCGAGATCGAGGCCGTCGAACCGGCGCAGAACCGCGTCAGGCTGCAGGACGGCCGCACCCTGCCCTACGATTTCCTAGTCATCGCCAGCGGCTGCAGCATCGCGCCGCAGCAGACCGAGGGACTCGCCGGCGCCGGCTGGCGCAAAAACATCTTTGACTTCTACACGCTCGACGGCTCGCTCGCCCTGCGCGACGCCCTCGCCAAATTCCAGGGCGGCCGGCTCGTCATCAACATCACCGAGATGCCCATCAAGTGCCCGGTCGCGCCGCTGGAGTTCGCCTTCCTCGCCGACACCTTTTTCCTGCAGCGCGGCATCCGCCACAAGGTCGAGATCATTTATGCCACGCCGCTGCCCGGCGCGTTCACCAAGCCGCGCGCCGCCAAGGAACTCGGCGACCTGCTGGCGCGGAAGAACATCAAGGTCGAGGCCGAGTTCGCCATCGGCCGCGTCGAGGGCGACAAGAACCAGATCGTCTCGTGGGACGAGCGCGCCATCCCCTTTGACCTGCTCGTCAGCATCCCCACGAACATGGGCGCGGCCTTCGTTGAACGCTCCGGCCTCGGCGACGAACTCAACTTCATCCCCACCGACAAGCACACGCTGCGCTCGAAGAAACACGAGAACATCTTCGTCCTCGGCGACGCCACCGACCTGCCGAGTTCCAAGGCCGGCTCCGTCGCGCACTTCCAAGCCGAGATTCTCACGGAGAACCTGCTCGCCGCCATCGCCGGCCGGCCGCTCGAGGCCACGTTCGATGGCCACGCGAACTGCTTCGTTGAGACCGGCGGCGGTAAGGCGCTGCTGATTGACTTCAACTACGACGTTGAGCCGCTGCCCGGCGTCTTCCCGCTACCCGGCCTCGGCCCCATGCACCTGCTGCGCGAGACGCGGCTGAACCACTGGGGCAAGCTGATGTTCAAATGGATCTACTGGAACATGCTGCTCAAGGCCCGGCCGCTACCCTTCATTCCGGTCCACATGAGCATGGCCGGCAAACAAGTTTAACCACCAACCAACAGGAGATATCATGCCCAACAAAACCATCGGCGCCTTCACCATCGAAGTGGATGACGAAGGCTTCATGCTCGATCACACCCAGTGGAACCGCGACATCGCCACCGCCATCGCGCAGCAGGAAGGGATCGCCACCTTGACCGACCGCCACCTGCTCGTGGTGGACTTCATGCGCAAGGAGTTCATCGAGAAAGGCACCGGCCCCAGCATCCGCCGCCTGACGAAGGAAAGCGGCGTCGAGACCAAGGAACTGTACGCGCTCTTCCCCGGCGGCCCCGCGAAGAAGGCCGCGAAGATCGCCGGCATCAAGAAGCCCGCCGGCTGCATCTGAAAGGACAACCATGAGCAACGAACCCATCAAACGCGTTTCCATCATCGTTTCGCGCGGCTCGCTCGACGGCGTCTATCCCGGCCTCATCATGGCCAACGGCGCACGTATGGAAGGCATCGAGGCGATGCTGTTCTTCACGTTCTTCGGCCTCGGCGCGCTGCATAAAAAATTGCAGAACGACCTCAAGGTCGCCACGGTCGGCAACGCCGCGATGAACATGGCGATGCCGCTCCTGGGTATGCCCATCACGATGCCCTTCCCCACCTGGATGGGCGGCATCCCCGGCGTCTCCGCGTTTGCGTCCTCGGTCATGAAGAAAAAAATGGAGAAGCTCGACATCCCGCCCGTCGGCGAATTCGTCACCATGATCCACGACGCCGGCGGCGAGATCTACGCCTGCAAGGCCGCGATGGACATGTTCGACCTGAAGAAGGACGACCTCGTCCCGGAAGTGGATTCAATCCTGACCGTCGGCGACTTCTACGCCAAGAGCGCCGGCGCGCAAATCATCTTCACCTGATCGCCTGCAGGGGCGCAGTCCTGTGGCACGGCTCGCCCTCCCGCCTGTAGAAATATAGTGGGAGGACGAGCGTACTCGCGAGCCGCTTTCCAAGCCTTGGGAATTTCCGCGCTGCTTTTTCCAAGCCTCGGACCAAGCGCAGACAGCTTTTCCAAGGTCAGGACGCTCACCTCGCGGTGGCGAGGGCGAGGGTCAGACGGCAGCCGGTGGCAAACTCGGCGAGGTCCACATACTCGTCGTAGGCGTGCGGGTGGTGCGCGCCAACGCCCAGCGTGACCGTGGGAATCCCCGCCTCGTTCAGCGGATTGGCGTCGAGGCCGCCGTTGATGGCCACGCATTTGGTAGCCAGGCCCAACTCCCCGGCGATTTGCCGCGTGAAGCGAACAATCGGCGCGCGGTCCTTGAGACGGAAAGGCTGGTAGTCGTTCTCGGAGAAAAATTCCACGCGCCCGTGTTCGCCATCGCAAGTGCGGACCCGCCGGGCAGCGCGTTCAAAGGCCAGCAGGTAGGCCTCGGTGATGCGCCGGGTGAACACCGGATCGTGACTGCGCGATTCGCCACGGACAACGACGTGATGGGTCACCTGGTTGGTCGCCTCGCCGCCGTGGATGATGCCGGCGTTGGAGGTGCCGCTCTTGCTCCCCTTCTGAATCTTGCCAAACCAGCCGCGGTCGGCGACCTCGGCCAGCGCCCGGCTGGCGATGAGGATCGCCGACGCACCGCGCTCGGGATGCATCCCGGCGTGCGAGGAGATGCCGTGCAATTCCGCGCGCCAGCGCTGCGCGCCGATTGCGCCGGTGATGATTTCCTCCGGCCGGCCGGAGTCGAAGTTGAACGCCATTGCCGGGTCGCCCACGTCTGTGGGCTGGACGCTTTTCGCGCCATAGAGCCCGACCTCCTCGCCCACGGTGAACAGGAAGGTCAGCGGTGGATGCGGCAGCTTGTGCTTCAGGATCGCCTCGGCGACGGCGACCAGCGCGGCGACGCCAGCGCGGTTATCGCCGCCGAGCGCGGTATGGCCGCGCGCCACGATCCGGCCGTCGCGGACCACCGGCACGGCGCCGCGGCAAAGCGGCACGGTGTCGAGGTGTGCGAGAAACATCCGGCACGGCGCGGCCAAGGTGCCGGGCAGTTGCACGACGAGGTTGCCCATGCCGAATTTCGGCGGCAGCGGTGGCTGCGCCGGCATCCGGCGCAGCCATGCCGGCTTGCAGCCGGCGGCGCGCAGAACTTTTTCGATGTGGTCGGCGACGGCCATTTCCTCGCCGCTCAAGCCGGGAATTTTCAACAGTGCGAGCAGCTGCTGCTGCGCCCGTTCGGTCGCAAAATGTGGGCTCATGTCGGGGGTAGTTTGGCAGCGAGAGCTGCGAGGTTTTTTTCGAGCGCGACGAGGCGTTGTTTGTATTCGCCGAGATGGCTCATGTGCGCGACCATGCGGCCGAACTCCTCGCGCGGGACCGCCGGCGCGCCGAGCACGAACGCCTTGGGTGGAATATCCTTGCTGACGCCCGCCTGTGCGCCCACCACCGCGCCCGCGCCGATGACCAGATGGCCGGCAACGCCCACCTGTCCGGCAAGAATCGCGTGATGTTCAACCTCGGTGCTGCCGGAGAGGCCCACCTGACCACACAACACGGCATGGTCGCCGATGACGCAGTTGTGCGCCACCTGCACGAGGTTATCAATCTTCACCCCGTTGCCGAGGCGCGTCCGGCCGAACCGTGCGCGGTCAATCGCTACGTTCGCGCCGAGCTCGACATCGTCGCCGATGACGACGGTGCCGAGTTGCGGAATCTTGGTGCGCACACCCTGGGCATCCACCGTGTAGCCGAAGCCATCGCTGCCGATGACCGTGCCGTTGTGGATGATGCAGCGCTGTCCGATCTGGACACGTTCGCGCACCGAGACCTGCGGATAGAGTTTGGTGTCGGCGCCAATCGAAACATGGTGACCGAGGTAACACTGCGCGACGAGCACGCAACGGTCGCCCAGGCTTACACCCGGCTCAATGACGCAGTGGGGGCCGATGACCACGTCGCGGCCGAGCTGGACATCGGCGGCGACCACCGCCGTGGGGTGAACGCCCGCCGGCCACTTGGGCGCAGACGGGGCAAACCACTCGGCGGCGAGCGCGAAGGCCTTGTCGGGGTCGCTGACGCGGATGAGGGCCGCGGCGGAACAGGGCTTTGCCCAATCCTTGCCCACAATCAAGGCGCTGGCCCGTGTTACGGCGGCATCGGCCGCATAACGGGGATTGGCGATGAACGAGAGTTCGCCGGGTACGGCCTCGCGCACACCGGCCAGCGCCCCCACCTGCGCGGCGCCATCCCCTTCGAAGGCGGCCCCCAACTTGGCGGCAATTTCGGCAACCGAGAGTCTCACGCTGCACCTCCGGTAATTATTTCTTGTCGGCCGGCTTGGGCTCCAGGCCCGACGCGGCTGGACCGATGGCCTTGCCGGCCTCGTTGGTCCTGGCCCCGAGATCGGCTGGCCGGCCACGGTTGAGCACGTCAATGATTTCGCCCGTGATGTCCATGCGCGGCTCGGTATAGAGCACCGTCTCGATGCCATTGAGCGTCTGTCCCGAGGTATCGAGCACGGCCGAGAACATCTGGTTGCGCGCGTAGGTCTGGATGGTGTCGCGGATCTCGTCCACGATGCGCTTGCGCATGCGGCGGCTCTGGTCCTCCATCTGCTTGCGGCGCGTGTCATCGAACCGGCGGATTTTCTGCTCGTAGTCGCGCACCTCGACCAGTTTTTCCTCGGCCGAGTTGCGGCGCTGGGTGCGGACTTCCTCGGTCAAGGCCGTGTTCTGCGCGTCATCGCGCAGCTTGTTGAAATCGGCCTGCAGCTTTTCAAAATCGGTCTGTAGTTTCTTGCGCTCGTCCATGACCTGCTGGGCCTGCTCCTTGAGCTGCGTGTCGGCCAGCTTGGTCTTGTAAAACTCATTGAAGATGCGGTCCATGTTGACGAACACGATCCGCGTATCGGCCGCCCGCGCGTCACCCAGGCCCAGACATCCCACCACGGCCGCCACACACCATCCTGCGATTTGTCGTTTCATGTTTGCTCCTGTTTAATACTGGTACCCGATCGAAAAGTTAAACCGGCCCGACGGACGGTCGTTGAACTCCTCGGCCTTGAGGGGCCAGGCGTAATCCAACTGGATGGGGAAGCCCGGGAAATCGAACCGGAGGCCCACGCCAAAGTCGGAGTTCAGCCCGTGTAACGAGATATGGTAGGGATCGCTCCAGACCATGCCGATGTCGAAAAAGGTCGCGATACGGATTTTCTCGATGACCGGAATGGCATATTCGGCCGAACCGAAAAGCAGGGACTGGCCGCCGAGCGGCTCGTAGTTCGGCGCGCCATCGGTCGGGCCCACTTCACGGTAGCGGAAACCACGCAGCGAATAGGGGCCACCGAGGAAGAGCCGGTCGAAGAGCGGCACGCGGTCGGCGCCGTTGTAGGTCTCCACAAACGCCATCTGCGCGCGCATGCTCAGGATATGGTCAAACCAGAGCGGGACGAACTGGGAGCTGCGCGCCTGGAATCCATAGATATCCGTGTCGCCGCCGAGCGGGCCGCCGGCGAGCTGGGCCGAGAGCGAGGTGCGGTTGCCACGCGTCGGGACGAACGGCCGGTCGCGGGCGTCATGGACCAGCTCGAGGGTGAACGCGCTCTTCAGCCGCGCACCGGCCTCCTGCTGGATCAACGCCGAGGCGTTGGTGCTCACATCGTAGATGTTGAAAGCGTCCAGGCTATAAATGTAGTTCAGGCGGTTCTGGCCGCCGATGATCAGCGGCAGCGGCTGGCTCAACGTCAACCGTCCGCCGGTGTCCTTCTGGTTATACTCGGTGCTGTAATAGAAGCTGTCGTGCTGGTAGAGGTCCACGCCGAACATCAGGCGGCGGTCGAGGAAGAACGGCTCGATAAAGGAGAGTTCCACGTCCCGCCGCTGCGTGCCGCCCTGCAGGCGCAGCTTCAGCTTCTGGCCGCCGCCAGTCCACGGCGGGCCGAACAGGTTGAAGTTACCCTGCGAGAGCTCGGCATACCCGACGATGCTGTCAATACTCGAGAAGCCCGCGCCGACCATGAAATTGCCCGTACGGTCCTCCTCGACATCCACCGCCAGGTCAAATTCGTTCGTCTGCGCCGTCGCCAGGGGCGTGATGTCCACAAACTTGAAGTACCCCATGTTACGCAGAATGCTGGCGCTGTTGCGCACCCGCACCTCGTTGAACAACTCGCCCGGATGCACGCTCAACTCGCGGCGGATGACCTTGTCCTTCGTGCGCGTGTTGCCACGGATGCGGATGTTGCGGATGTAGGAAAGCTGCCCCTCGCGGACGTTGAACACCACGGCGGCGGTGTGCTGCCCGGGGTCGGTATCCAGCCGCACATCCACGGCCGTGCGAATGTAACCGCGCGTACCGTAGAAGTCGCGGATCAGTTGGGCCTCCCGGTCCAGCTTGTCCATCGCCGCCAGATCGCCGGGGCGCACGCTCACCAGCTTCAGCACCTCCGCCTCGGTGAACTTGGTCATGCCGGCCACGCCCACCCCGCTGATGCGGTAGGGCGCGCCTTCCTTGATCTGCACCTCCAAACCCAGCCCACGTTTGCCCACCGGCCGCACGGTGATGTCGCTGACCTCGACGTCGAGATAGCCCTCGTCCAGGTAGGCGCGGCGCAACGCCTCGCGGTCGGTCGCCACCGCATCGGGATCAAAGGTGCCGTCGCCGGTGAGGAAGGTGAACAGCCACTCGCGTTGCTGCTTCATCGCCGCCCGCAATGTGCGGGCGTTGAGATGCTCGTTACCCAGAAAATTGATCTCCTTGACCGTCGCATAAGGCCCTTCCTTGACGGTGATCAGCACATCGGCCACGTCCTGGTCCGCCACCGGCGTGATGGTCCACGACAGCCGGGGTTCGGGATAATATTTCTTATTGTACTTGTCGTAGACCTTGACCGCGTGTGCGGCCAGGGTCGCATCATCGGCGATGTCGCCGGGACCCAGTTCCAGCAGTTCGCGCACCTTGCGGTTGCCCAGCGCCTCCGCGCCCTCGACCTCCAGCTTGCGGAGGCGCGGCTTCGGCGTCACATAGAACACCAGGTTGTAGCCGCCCGGCGCCTGCTCGACGCGACTCTCGACGTAGCTGAAGCGCCCGCTCTTCTGGAGGTTCTTCACGTCGCGCGCGATGCCCGCGCGGCTCAACTCCTCGCCCACCTTCGTGCTGACGAAGGCCAGCACCGAGCCGGCTTCCACCGTTCCGCCGCCATAACGTTCGACGCGCAACTCCCTGACCACGCCCTCGCCAGCGGCCGGCGCGGGCACCGCCAGCAGCAGGGCGGCGAGCGCGGGTTTCCAAAGGTTGGAAAGCGCGGACACGGTTTTTTCCAAGGCTTGGAAAAGTTCACCGCCGGTTTTTCCAAGGCTTGGAAAAATTCCGCGGCTTTTTTCCGGGGCTTGGAAAACGCCGGTCACGGCGCGCCGCCCTCCGCGCCGCGCATCTCGACGCGGTCCGCAAAGCGGGTGTACTCCGCAAAGAAATTCAGTTTCACTTCGCCAGTCGGTCCATTCCGCTGTTTGGCGATATCCACTATGGCCAGGGTTGTGTCTGTAGCCTCTTCGTCTCCTGGATACTTGCAGGGACGACGCAATAGACAGACGACGTCGGCATCTTGTTCAATCGCGCCGGAGTCGCGCAAGTCGGAGAGCTTGGGCACGCCGGAGGTTTTGTCGCGAGTTTCGGGGGCGCGGCTCAACTGGCTCAAGCAGAGGACGGGCACCTGGAGTTCCTTGGCCATCACCTTGAGCTCGCTGGAGATCGCGGCGACTTCGTTCTGTCGCCCTTCACGGGCGGCCTCTTTGCAATGCAACAGTTGTAGATAGTCCACTACAATCAGCTCCACCAGATGCTTGCGTTTGATCTGCCTGGCGCGGGAGCGCAGTTCAGACACTTCGAGGCCAGCGGAGTCGTCTATGACGATCGGCGCCTTGATGAGCCGGTCGACCGCGGTGATGATCTGGCCATGCAGTTCTTTAGCCAGATAGCCGCGTCCAAGCAATTGTGAACTGACACTGGCGCGGCAGCAGATCATGCGGCGGACGAGCGCCTCGGCCGACATTTCGAGGCTGAAGACGGCGATGGGATGATGTTTCTCGCGATGCAGCGCGGCGTTCTCGGCGATGTTGAGCGCGAGCGCGGTCTTGCCCATCGAGGGTCGCGCCGCGAGGATGATGAGTTCGCCCGGTTGCAGGCCGCGCGTCATCCGATCCAGCTCGATGAACCCGGTCGGCAGGCCGGTCAGGTCCTTGTTGCTGGCGATGATTTCCTCGATGTGCTTGTGGCTGGCCTCGACCAGGTCCGCCCACTTGCGCTCCTCGCGCTGGGTGGCGTGGGCGATATCGTAGAACGCCTGCTCGGTGGTGTTGAGCAGGTTGTCCGCCGTGCCTTCGTGCGTGTAACACTCCTCGATGGTCTTCTGCGCCTGGCGGATCATCCGGCGCAGGAGGTCGTGCTCGCGCACAATCTTGATGTAGAACTCGGCGTGCGCGGCCGTCACCGCGGAATCCACGAGGCGTTCGAGGAAGAGCGGCCCGCCGATTTTTTCGAGCAGGCCGTTGTTCTTGAGGTGGATGTTCGCGGTCAGCAGGTCCACGGGCTGGCCGGCGTCGGCCACCTTCGCGAACACCTCGAAGAGGGTTTGGTGGGCCGGGATATAGAACGAGTTCGCCCCGAGCTGATGGACCCGGCAGAGGTCGAGCACATGCTGGGCATCCAACAGGAGCGAACCCAACACCCCGCGCTCCGCCTCCTCGTCGTGCGGCGGGATGCGGTCGGTGCGCCCCGGCGTGCCCGTGGCAGCCATTGCCGCTTACTCCTCGACGATCCAGACCTTGAGGGTCGCCGTGACTTCGGGATGCAGCTTGACGGGGATATCGAACTTGCCGGTCTTCTTGATCGGCTCTTCGAGGTGGACCTGGTGGCGGTCCACTTTGTGCCCCTGCTTCTCGACGGCGGCGACGATGTCGAGCACCGTCACGGAGCCGAACAGCTTGCCTTCCTCGCCGGTCTTGACCGGGATGGTCACGGAAAGCTGTTCGAGCGCCTTGGCCACGTCGGCCAGGGTCGCGCGCTCGGCGGCAAGCCGCTCCTCGCGGGCGGCGCGCTTCTTTTCGAGTTGCCGCCGCGTACCCTCGGTCACAGGGGCCGCGAGTTTCTTCGGCATCAGAAAATTACGCAGGTAGCCATCGGCCACGCGCACAACGTCGCCCTCGATGCCCAGACCGGGCACGTCGGACAGCAATAAAACTTCCTTCGCCATGATGTCACCTTCCTTTGTTGTTCAGGGCAGCAGGCCGATGACACGGGCGCGCCGGATGGCGCGCTTGATCTGGCGTTGCTGCATCGCGTTCGCGCCGGTGATGCGGCGCGGCAGCATCCGGCCCTGCTCCGTGACGAATTTCTTCAGAAACTCGGCATCTTTATAGTCCACGACCTGGTTGGCCGGCAGGCTCTTCGGCCGGCGGCGCGGCCCACGGTCACGCTCGCCAAAACCGCGGCCTTCTCCATCGAACTCTCTCATGATCTACCTCTCGCTCCGTTGTTGGTTCTGCTTAAAACGGCAAATCGTCGTCGTCCTTGACTTCGTCCACGCCGCCGGCCTGCGGGGCCGGGGGCGGGCGCGGGGCGGGCCGCGCGGGCGCG
>CAISWQ010000108.1 GCA_903889245.1 uncultured Lentisphaerota bacterium
AGCGCGCTCTTCGCGTACTGCTGCCACCAGACGGCCTTGCTCATGTAGCCGTTCCAGTAGCTCACACCCTCGTGCCAGCCGCCGTCGTCATCGGCCCACACGGGATAGCAGCCGAAGAATTTATTCACCGCGTAGTCGAGCCACATCTCCGCCTCGGGGACCTCGCCGAGGAACGCGACGCCCGACTCGCCGACCTTGTGCCAGACGCGGTTGCCGTGGCTGCTGAACGGCCGGCTCAAGTGGCCCGTGCCGTAGCCGACCTCGCCGCTTTTCCACGCGTCGCTGATGCGGCGCTGCATCGCAGCGCGGACCTTCGCGCGGTCGGCCTCGGTGAGCGTGTCCCACGCCCAGTCATAGGCGCGCGCCGGCCGGTAGAGCATCACCTTGCCCGCCTCGCAGTTCAGGCGGAAGTTCGTCGGCCCATCGGGATCCCATGCCGCGAGGTGGAGCAGCCACTTGCGCGCGGCCTCGCCATACTTCGGCTCGCGGGTGATCAGCCACGTGAACGCGATGTGCTCGGCCTCCTGGCAGGCCTTCTGCGTCTGCTCGCGGTTCGGCCACCAATACTTCACCGCCTCGTCATTTTCCTTGTCCGTGGCCGAGCCGCGTTGCGTCGGCTCCGGCGTCGGGCCGGCGGCGAGCGCGCGGTCGGCGGCCTTCCGGACCTCGGCGAATTTCTTGGCGGCCTCGCCCTTGCCCTTGGCCAACTCACGCAGCCGCGGCAGATCGTCGGGTCGCAGGAACAGGCGCGGATGAGTGACCGGGACCGACGCGCGCTGCTGGGCGCGCGTCGGCATCGGGAACGGCGTCGCCTCGGCCGGGACGACGACCGAGCGCGCCACGCTCCAGTCGGAGGCCACGCCCTTCTTCGTCGTGTAGCGGTAGCGCCAGAAATATTTGCCTGGCGCGAGCGGCGCGCTGTGCGTGTAGGTGTTCCAGACGAAGTTGCCGGCCGTGGCCGCGCCCGCGAAATCCGCGCGCGGCGACCACTGGATCGTGTAGGTCGCCGCCTCCTTCTCGTGCAGCCAGATGAACGACGGCGGATTGAGCCGCACCGCGCTGCCCTCGGCCGGGCGGTAGCCGATTTCGTCGGGATTGGGCGGGCGGTTGCTGATGTTCGGCGTCACCGTGGCAGCCGACGCCGCGAGGCCGAGCGTCGCGCCGAGCAGGAGAAAAGTTTTCATCGCGCGGAAGGTAGCGGACGCGCGCGTGTTTTCCAAGGCTTGGAAAGCGGGCGGCGTATTTTTCCAAGCCCTGGAAAAAACGCGCCCGCCTTTTCCAAGGCTTGGAAATGGGCGGCGGAAAGACAAAACTCCGCGCGGCCTGCGTCTGGATTTTGGATGAACGACACCGCACAACTGGGCCGGCTCTACGACGAGCACGCGCACGCGCTGTTCGGCTTCCTGCTGAACCTGACCCGCAGCGAGTCCGATACGCGCGATGCCCTGCAAGAAATCTTCCGCCGGCTCGCGCTCAAGCCGGAGTTGCTGACGGGCGTGCGCGACGAGCGCGGCTTCCTGCTGCGCATGGCGCATAACCAGGCGGTGGACGCGATCCGCCGCCGCGCGGCGCGTGACCGCAAACACGAGGCGCAGGCCGTGGAGAACACCGCGCTCTTCGTACCCGCGCCAGATGCCGACACACAAACCTTCCGTGTCGAACTGGAGGCTGCGCTCGCGGAACTGCCGGAGGAACAGCGGGCGGTGGTCCACCTGAAGCTGTGGGCAGGGCTGACCTTCGAGCGGATTGCGGAGGCCTTGGAGATTCCTTTGAACACGGCGGCGAGCCGCTATCGCTACGGGTTAGACAAAATGCGCGAGCGGTTGCGTCCCCTCTACGCGGAGATCAAGTCATGAACAGCGAGTTCGAAAAGAAGTTGATGGAACAGCCGTTGCGGGCGGCGCCGCCGGAATGGCGCGCCCAGGTTCTGCGCGAAGCGCGGGTTACCGCGGTGCAGCAAGCTGAACCCGTGACGGGTTGGCGTTCCTGGCTCTGGCCTGCGCCCAAGGCATGGGCGGCGCTGGCCGTCTGCTGGCTGGTCCTGCTGGCGGCGAATACCATCAACCAACCGGTGCCGGTTGCGCTGGCGGGCCGGGCGGATACGCGGGCATTGCAAACGGCGCTGGCCGAGAAACGGCGCGCCATACAAGATGTGGACGTAGTGGTGGCGAATCACGCCCAACCGGTGATGCCGCGTCCGCGGCCGGGCGCGAGCAGTTGGCTGCGCGAGGAGAAAGGAGTCCTGCCATGCTGAAGAAAATCCTGAAGGTGACCACCTTCGTGTTGGTGGCTCTCGTCACCTTGATTGTGGCGATTGTGGTCGAGGAAAATATCCGCGGCAAGGCGGCGTGGAACCGCCACCTGCGCGAGCTGGAGGCGAAGGGCGATACGCTCGACATCCTCAAGGTCGCGCCGCCGCCGATACCCGACGAGCAGAATCTTGCCGTCGCGCCGCTGTTTGCCGAGTTGATGACTGCGAGCAATCAAAACCAGACGCGCCTTGCCCTCGCGACCCGGCCGCTGGTCTCGCAAATGCCCACCACCGGGGATTGGCGCAGGGCGCAGCGGGTGGACCTGACGCAACTGCGCGCCGCTTATTCCAACGAGAACCTGCTCGCCGCGTTCGAGCCCGCGCGCGCCATCCTCAAGGAAGTAGCGGATGCCTGCGCCGCGCGTCCGCAGTGCCGCTTCCCCATCCAGTATGAAAAGGGTTTTGCGTGCCTGCTGCCGCACGCCTCGATCGTGAATTCCATGGGCAAGCTGCTGCGTCTGCGCGCTGTGGCGGAACTGGACGCGGGCCAGACCGACGCGGCGGCCCAGGACATCCGCCTCACCCTGCGGCTGGGCGACGCGATCAAGGATGAGCCCCTGTTGATTTCGTTGATGGTGCGTATCGCGGTTCTCCAGGCGGCCATGCAGCCGCTGTGGGAAGGGCTGGCCGACCATAGCTGGAGTGAGGCCCAGCTTCAGCAGTTCCAGCAGGACCTCGCCGCGATCAACCTGATGACGCACCTCGACACCGCGTTTCACGGCGAGCGCTGCATGGCCAGGTGGACCCTCGATGTCATGCTGGGTAATTCCACGCTGCTCGATAGTCTGGACGGCGAAAGCAGGGCGTTGCGGGTCATGCCCAGCGGTTGGATTTATTTCAACTGCCTCAACGTGGACCTGTTCTATCAGCGCCACATCCTGCCTGGTTTCGATGGCCGCGCCGGCCGGATTAACCCAGCGCGCGTCAAGGCGAGCGATGCCGCTTTTAGCGACCGCGCCTGGAAGACGTTTCCCTATCGTGTGCTGGAACACCTGCTCGTCCCGGCCGTTTCGTCAGTCATTACAAAAAGCGGTGTGGCGCACACGTCCATCCAGAGTGCCACGCTCGCCTGTGCATTGGAGCGCTACCGCCTCGCCAACGGTCGCTATCCCGACCAGCTCGACGCGCTCGTGCCGCAGTACATCGCCGCCGTGCCGCGCGATGTGATTGATGGCCAGCCGCTCCGCTACCGCCGGGACGGCGAAGGTTTTCTCCTCTGGTCCATCGGCTGGAATCAGCAGGACGACGGCGGCGTGGCCGGCCTGACCAAGCCCGACCAAGCCAGCGAGCAACCGCGCCTCGACGAAAAGCAAGGCGACTGGGTCTGGCGCTCCCAACCCGCGCTATGAACGGGGTGGTGTTGTCCAAGGATGGGAAATACTGCGGCAGCTTTATCCAGGGCTTGAAAAAGCGTTGCGTGCGCGGAACGCGGATCAGACTTTGTGGCGGAAGGTGATGCGGCCGCGGGTCAGGTCGTAGGGGCTCATCTCGAGCGTGACGCGGTCGCCGGTGGTGATCTTGATGAAGTTCTTGCGCATCTTGCCGGAAATGTGCGCGAGAACCTCGTGGCCGTTGGGCAGCCGGACGCGGTACATGGTCGCCGGCAGCACCTTGGCGACGACGCCTTCGACTTCAATGATGTTTTCTTTGCTATCAGCCATAATTACCCGGGAGCGTGAACGGGCGGGACGATACACAAGCCCCCCGGGCTTGGCAAGCGCGCAGCCGGGCGGTTTTCCGGCTGGCATTTTGCGGGGGGCGTGGCACACTGCGCGGCAAAAATCCCCCTGACACTGATGAAAAGATTTTTCCGCACCAAGTCGCACCTGCAATTGATCGGTGAAGCCGATAGCGGCGAGCATAAGTTGCACCGCGCACTCGGGCCGTGGCATCTGACGCTGCTGGGCATCGGCGGCATCATCGGCGCGGGCATCTTCGTGCTGACCGGGCAGGCGGCGGCGAATTACGCGGGGCCCTCGATCGTGCTCGCCTATGTCATTTCCGGCCTCGGCTGCGCGTTCGCCGGCCTGTGCTACGCGGAGTTCGCCTCGATGATTCCGGTCGCCGGCAGCGCCTACACCTATTCCTACGCGACGCTCGGCGAGCTGTTCGCGTGGATCATCGGCTGGGATTTGATTTTGGAATATCTGTTCGGCGCCTCGACGGTCGCGGTCGGCTGGTCGGGCTACGTCGTCAGTTTTTGCAAGGACCTCGGCCTCACGATCCCGGCGGCGCTCTGCAATGCACCGTTCGCCTACGATCCCAAGCTGGGCATGCACCTGACCGGCGCGATCCTGAACGTGCCGGCGGTGCTGGTGGTCGTGTTCGTCACCATGCTGCTGGTGATCGGCATCCGGCAGTCGGCGACGTTCAACGGTGTCATCGTGCTCATCAAGGTCGCGGTGATCCTGCTGTTCGTGCTGCTCGGCATCTGGTTTGTGGATAGCGCCAACTGGAAGCCGTTCATCCCGCCGAACACCGGCGAGTACGGCCACTTCGGCTGGAGCGGCGTGCTGCGCGGGGCGGCGGTCGTCTTCTTCGCCTACATCGGGTTCGACGCCGTCTCCACCGCCGCGCAGGAGGCGAAGAATCCGCAGCGCGACATGCCCACCGGCATCCTGCTCTCGCTCGCGATCTGCGGCGTGCTCTATGTCTGCGTCTCCGGCGTGCTCACGGGCCTCGTCCCTTACGCGCAGCTTAATGTGCCGCATCCCATCGCCGTGGGTATTGATGCCGCGGGTCAATCGCTGGCGTGGTTGCGGCCGCTGGTCAAGCTCGGCGCCATCGCCGGGTTGAGCAGTGTGATTCTCGTGCTGATGCTCGGCCAGACGCGCATCTTCTTCTCGATGGCGCACGACTGGCTGCTGCCGCGCGGCTTTGCACAGATTCATCCGCGCTTCAAGACGCCGTGGATTGCGACGATCATCACCGGTGTGGTCGCGATGGCGATGGCCGGGCTGTTCCCCATCGGCCTGCTTGGCGAACTGGTGTCCATCGGCGCGCTGCTCGCCTTCGCGATGGTTTGCGCTGGCGTGCTGGTAATGCGGCGCACCAAGCCGGAAGCGCATCGTCCCTTCCGCACGCCGTGGGTGCCGGTGATTCCGCTGCTCGGCATCCTCTTCTCCCTCGTGCAGATGGCCTCGCTACCCCTGGACACGTGGATCCGTCTGCTCGCCTGGATGGGCCTCGGCTTTGTGATCTACTTCACCTACAGCCACCGCTCCAGCCGCCTGCACCACACCCACACGCTGCCCTGACCCGATCACGCCCACGCCCTGCCAGTCTCCGTCACACAAGGATAATGGCAGAGTTGTACAACTCTGCCATTATCCCCACGGGGATAATGGGGACGGATGCCGTTGGGGAAATCACCGCGGCCAGCGCATCAAGGTTGATTTAGAACAAGCCCTGCACACGGCCGGTGTGGACATCCACATCAATGCGCCGGAACGCCGGGTCGGAGGCCGTGCCCGGCATCAGCTTGATGGAACCCGCGACGGGGACGATGAAGCCGGCGCCGCGATAGACGAGGATGTCGCGCACGGGCAGCCGCCAGCGGCGCGGCCGGCCCTTGATGTCGGGATCGTGCGAGAGGCTCAAGTGCGTCTTGACCATGCAGGTGCCGAGCTCGTTGGACTTGGGATCGGCCTCGAGTTCCTTCGCGCGCGCGAGCGCCTCCTCGGTATAGTCCACGCCATCGGCGCCATAGACTTCCTTCGCGATCAGCTCGATGCGTTCGCGCAGCGGCGTCTTGAGGTCATAGAGGAACTTGAAGTGGTGCTGCTCCTCGCTGGCGGCGACGACGGCCTCGGCGAGCTCGATCGCGCCCTCGCCGCCCTTGAGCCAGTGCTCGGAGAGCGCGGCCAGCGCGCCGCTCTGTTCAGCCACCTTGCGGATCAGGGCGATCTCGGCCTTCGTGTCGGTGTGGAAGCTGTTGATGCAGACCACCGGCCGCACGCCGCTCTTGCGCACGGTCTCGATGTGCGCGACGAGGTTCTCGCACCCCTGTTCGAGCAACTGGAGGTTCTCCTGCTGATAGACCGCGTCCAGCGGCTTGCCCGGCTTCACCTGCGGTCCGCCGCCGTGCATCTTGAGCGCGCGCACCGTGGCCACGATCACCACCGCGCTCGGCTTGAGGCCGGAGTAGCGGCACTTCAGGTTCCAGAACTTCTCGAAGCCGATGTCCGCGCCGAAGCCGCTCTCGGTCACGTGGTAATCCGCAAGCCGCGTGCCGAGTTCATCAGCGATGATCGAGCTCTGCCCGATCGCGATGTTCGCGAACGGTCCGGCGTGGACGAACACCGGCTGCCCCTCGATCGTCTGCATCAGGTTCGGCTTGATCGCGTCCACCAGCCACGCGGTCATCGCGCCATCCACCTCGAGATCGCGCGTGGTGACCTCGCGGCCCTTCTTGTCCAACGCCACGACGATCCGGCCCATGCGCTCGCGCAGGTCCTTGAGGTCCTTCGCCACGGCGAGGATCGCCATGACCTCGCTGGAGACGGTGATCTGGAAACCGGAGTCCATCTCGAAGCCATCCATCTTGTCGCCGCGCCCGATGACGATGCTGCGCAGCGCCTGCGCGCAGTAATCAATCGCCCAGCGGATTTGCACGCGCGCCGGGTCAATATCGAGCCGCTTGAGGTGGCTCTTGGCGAGGCGCGCGTCATCGTAGTTGCGCTCGTGCTGCAAACGCGAGGTCAGCGCGACCATCGCGAGGTTGTTCGCGTTGGCGATGGAGTCAATGTCGCCGGTCAGGCGGATGGAGAGTGGCGTCAGCGGGATGCACTGCGCCAGCCCGCCGCCGGCGGCGGAGCCCTTGATGTTGAACGTCGGCCCGCCGCTCGGCTGGCGGATCGCGCCGGTGACGCGCTTGCCGATCTTGCCCAAGCCCTCGATCAGCCCGATGGTCGTCGTCGTCTTACCCTCGCCCAGCGGCGTCGGCGTGATGGCGGTGATGTCGATGTACTTGCCCTGCGGCGCGTGCTTGAGGCGCGCGAGGACGCTCAAATAGTCCACCTTGCCCAGATGCCAGCCCATCGGGATGAGTTCCCGCTCTTGCAGTCCCAATTCCTGGCCCAGTTGCAGGAACGGTTTCATCGTGGCCTCGGCCGCCTCGGCGACCTGCCAATCCTTCAGCTTTCTCGGATCCAGTTTCATGCGCTTCCTTTCTGCTCCCTGCACAAACCCGCGGCCATTTAACCTTGGAGCCAGCGACAGTCAAAAACAAAGTGCATGAATGTTCCAAGGCTTGGAAAGTGGCGGGCCTGATTTTCCAGGGCTTGGATTTCTATTTGATGCCCAGTGACTGCTGGATTTTCTCCAGCGTGATGCCCTTGGTCTCCGGCATCACCAGTAGCACCCAGACAAGCTGGCCAACCATGCAGACGCCGTAGAAGGCGAAGGTCATCCAGCCGGAGGCCTCCGCAATCATCGGAAAGGTCCACGAAATCGCGGCGGCCATCACCCAGTGCGTGAAGCTGCCGAGCGCCTGCCCGCGCGCGCGGACGCGGTTCGGGAAAATCTCGCTGATGAAGACCCAGATCACCGCGCCCTGGCCGAACGCGTGCGCGGCGATGAAGATCACCAGGCTGCCGAGCAACAGCTTGCCGCCGGTGCCGGTGTAGAACGAGTAGGCGGCCGCGCCGAGGCTGATGATGTAGCCGAGGGAACCGACGAGCATCAGCTTGCGGCGGCCGAAGTGGTCAATCACCGCCAGCGCGGCCATGGTGAAGACGAGGTTGACGAGGCCGATGACCACCGACTGGAGGAGCGCGTCGGCCTGCGCATAACCGGCCATCTTGAAGATGTGTGCGGTGTAGTAGATCAGCGCGTTGATGCCGGAGAGCTGGTTGAACATCGCGATGGCGACGGCGAGCAGGATCGGCTTGAGATATTTCCGCGTGTAGAATGGCTCGGTGAGCGCGTGGTGGTCGAGGTCGAGCGAGGCCTGGATCTCGGCGATCTCCGCGGCCGCGCCGCCGCGGTCGGAACCGCACTGCTCAAGCACGGCCTGCGCCTCCGCGGCGCGGCGGCGCGCGACAAGCCAGCGCGGGCTCTGCGGCGTGCCGAAGAGCAGCAGGAAGAAGATCGCGGCGGGCAACGCCTGCACGCCGAACATCCAGCGGTATTGCACCTCGCCGAGCGCGGCGCCGAAGTGGTGGCTGATGACCCAGTTGGAGAGGTAGGCGAGCAGGATGCCGAGCACGATGTTGAATTGCGTGATGGCGACCAGCCGCCCGCGCAGGTTCGCCGGCGAGAGCTCGGCGATGTACATCGGCGAGACCACCGAGGCGCCGCCGACCGCCAGCCCGCCGAGGAAACGGAAGAACACGAACGAAGTCCAGTCCCACGCCAGCGCGCAGCCGACGGCGGTGATGAAGTAGAAGAGCGCGAGGACGAAAAGCACGCCGCGGCGGCCGTAGCGGTCCGCCGGCCAGCCGACGACGAGCGAACCGATAATCGTGCCGATCAGTGCGCTGGAGACCGTGAAACCGAGCCAGAAGCCGGAGAGTTGGAACGTGGTTTTGAGCCAGTCGGTGGTGCCGGAGATGACGGCGGTGTCGAAGCCGAATAGCAGCCCGCCCAGTGCCGCCACCAACGCCGCGCCCAAGAGTTTCAGTTTCATGATGCCGCCTCCTGCGCCTGCCGCCGCAAACGCGCGGCGAGTATGCCGGAAACATGCGGCCGCAACAATGGGTTTCGGGGATGAGGAGGTGCTGGGCAACAACGAAGGTCCGACGAAGACTTTCCACAGATTACGATGGGGATCTGTGAGCATCCGTGAAAATCTGTGTTCATCTGTGGCGGATCTTCTCCCCGCCTGCCCGTCCTCGCTGTTTTCCCAGTTGGGCTGTTTGGCGGCTGCGGCTCCGTGTGCTTCCGGTGATCCGTGGTGGCTCGTCTGCGCTGTTTTCAATGGGAGGAAACGGACTTAATGGACGTGGTGGATGGGGAACGCGTTTCCAAGGCTCGGGGAAATTCCTGTAGTTTTTTTCAAGCCCTGGAAACGGGTCTGCGATGTTCACTGCCGTGGTTTCCTCTCCAGTGTGTCGAGGTCCCAGTCGGCGGGCTGGAAGGCGGCCTGGGTCGGCGTCGCGGTGGGGTAGCCGCCGACGTCCTGCTCACTGTCAATAATCCTGCCCTTCTTCTCGACCGCCGCCTGCACGATGCGCCGATCCACGGCGTCGCGGTCCCACGGGCGGGCGCCGGCGTTTTTCAGCACGTGCTCCTTGACCTGCGCCGCCGGCAGGGCGACGAGGCCGGCGGGCCAGAAGGGGCGGGCGTCGAGCTTGGTGAATGCGCCGCTGGTCTGCGGCAACGGTTTTTCGTTCATGTCGGTGGCGAGATTGTCGTCCATGAACAGCTCCACCGGGCTTTGCTTGGAGTTGGTGAAGAGCGCGAGCTTCGGTGCGCTGTCGGGCCCGGCTTCCAGCACGTTGCCGACGAGGGCGAGCCGGCCGGTCACGGGCGCGTGCGGAGTCCATTCCTTGCTGACCAGGCCGTAATGGATGGCGAGCCGGCCGGGGTTCGCGATCCAGTTATTGATGAGGCACGCCTGTACGCCGCCCTTCGCCAGCGGGTTGCGCTCGTGGTTCGAGGCGTAGAGATTGCTGACGATCAGGATGCCGGTGGCGTTGTCGTGGATCAGCGAACCCTTGGAATGCTCGCCCTTGCCGTGCGTGGATTTGGAAAGCCCTTCCGCAATGATGCAGTTGGCAAACGTCACGCGGTGCGAGGTGTTCGAGCGCCACTCGGCGAGGCCCTTGCCCTCGAAGCGCGGGCCGGAGGCTGAGAGATTTTCGTCCGTCGCCCAGGAGAAGGAGCAGTGGTCAATGATGACGTTCCAGGCAGCGTTGTGGTCAAGGCCGTGGATCTCGTAGCCGCTCTTTTTGGCGTGGCCGGCCTCGCCGGCGCGGACGCGGAGGTGCTGAATCACAACGTCGTGAACCCGTTTGCACGCGAGCTGGCCGCGGATCAGCGTGATGCCCGGACTCGGCGCGGTCTGGCCGGCGATGGTCAGGAACGGCTCGGTGATCTCCAGCGTTTTGCCGCCGAGGTCCATGATGCCGCCGACCTCGAAGACGATGATACGCGGCCCCTTGGTCTGGAGGGCTTCCTTGAGCGAGCCCGGCCCTGTGGCGGCGAGCGTGGTCACCTTGATGATATGCCCGCCGCGACCGCCGGCCGTGTCCGCCGCCCAGCCGGGGGTGCCACCGTCGCCCGCCCGTGCCGCCGCCGCGCCAAGCACAACCGCCATCAGGATGTGATGCTTCATGTGTCCCTCATGCGCGGCAGCATTTGTAAAACCCGGCGGCGGGTCGAGACAATTTTCGTTGTGCGCCAGTGGATCTTTGGATGCGAACCTGTCCCCGGCCAGGCCTGATGTGACTATTTTCGGCACGGCGGCGGGAAAATGGTTGTGTCCGGCGTGGAAATCGGTTTTATTCTCACCCCCGACCGCGCGGGCAACCGCGCCCAAACTTTTCCGAGGATTGGCAACGATGGCGAAATACATTTTCATCACAGGTGGTGTGGTCAGTTCGTTGGGCAAGGGGCTGACCTCCTCCTCGGTCGGCCGGCTCCTGATCAACCGCGGTTTGAACATCCGCATGATCAAGATTGATCCCTACCTGAACGTGGACCCTGGCACGATGAGCCCGTTCCAGCACGGCGAGGTCTATGTGACCGATGACGGCGCGGAAACCGATCTCGACCTCGGCCACTACGAGCGGTTCACCGGCCAGCCGACCTCCAAGCAGAGCAACTTCACCGCGGGCCGGATCTATTGGGACGTGCTGCGCAAGGAGCGCCACGGCGATTACCTCGGCGCCACGGTCCAGATGATCCCGCACATTACCGATGAGATCAAAACGCGCATTCGCGCCGTGGATGAGAAGGGTGTGGACGTGGTTCTCGTCGAGCTCGGCGGCACGGTCGGCGACATCGAGGGCCTGACGTTTCTCGAGGCGATCCGCCAGATCGGGCTGGAGGAAGGCCGCGAGCGCGTGATGTTCATCCACCTGACCTACGTGCCGTTCATCAAGGCGGCGGGCGAGGTCAAGACCAAGCCGAGCCAGCAGAGCGTGGCCAAGCTGCGCGAGATCGGCATCACGCCGGACGTGCTGATCTGCCGGACGGAGGTGCCGCTTGAGGACGACGTCCGCCGCAAACTTTCGCTGTTTTGCAATGTGCCGCTCAACGCGGTGATCGTCGAGCAGGACGTCAAGCATTCCATCTACGAGCTGCCGCTGGTGCTCTGCGAGCAGGGCCTCGACGAGCTGATCATGGTCCACTTCCGGCTCGCGCGGCCGCCGGCGAAGATGGAGGCGTGGTGCAGGATGGTGGACGCGCTCATCCATCCGCAGGGCACGGTGCGCATCGCGGTCGTCGGCAAATATTCCGAATTGCAGGACGCCTACAAGTCCATCTACGAGGCGATCTGCCACGGCGGCATCGCGCACAAGCACAAGGTCGAGATCGTCAAGGTCGCGGCCGAGGATTTGGAGGAGGGCCGGGGCTTCGACGTGCTCGGTGCGGCGGGCGGTATTCTCGTCCCCGGCGGCTTCGGCGAGCGCGGCATCGAGGGCAAGATCGCGGCGGTCAAGTTCGCGCGCGAGAACAAGATTCCGTTCTTTGGCATCTGCCTCGGCTTGCAGATGGCGGTGATCGAGTTCGCGCGGAATGTCTGCGGGCTGGGTGGCGCGCACACGACCGAGGTCAACAAGCAATCGCCGCACCCGGTGGTCTGCCTGATGGAGGAGCAGGAGAAGGTTGTGGACCTCGGCGGCAGCATGCGGCTGGGCGCGTGGCCGTGTGCGCTCAAGGCCGGCAGCCGCGCGGCCGCCGCCTATGGCGCCACCCAGATCAGCGAGCGCCACCGCCACCGCTACGAGGTCAACAACAAGTATCGTCCGCAGTTCGAGAAACGCGGGCTGGTGCTTTCCGGCCTCTCGCCGGACAAGCACCTTGTTGAGATTATCGAACTGGCCGATCATCCGTGGTTCGTCGGCTGCCAGTTCCACCCGGAATTCAAGTCGCAGCCGCTCGTGCCGCAGCCGCTGTTCCGCGACTTCATCGGCGCGGCCATCCGCAAACAATTCCCGCTGCTCGGCGCCCACGCCGCGACCCACAAGACGAAACACAAATAACCAAGCTCACATCACCATGAAAAAAGCACTCATTGCGCTCGAAGATGGAACTGTATTTGAGGGCCGCGCCTTCGCCGGGCACGGCGAGGTCTTCGGCGAACTGGTCTTCAACACCTCCATGACTGGCTACCAGGAAATCCTCACCGACCCGAGCTACAACGGCCAGATCGTCACGCTCACCTATCCGCTGATCGGCAACTACGGCATCAACGATGAGGATATCGAGTCGTGGAAGCCGCACGCCGCCGGCCTCGTCGTCGGCGAGTGCAGCCGTATCGCCAGCAATTTCCGCAAGACCAAGTCGCTGCCGGAGTATCTCATCAAGGGCCGCATCCTCGGCGTGGATCACGTGGATACGCGCGCCATCACACTGCATATCCGCTCGCTCGGCGCGATGAAGTGCGTAATGAGCACCGACGACCTCGACCCGCAGAGCCTCGTGCAGAAGGCGAAAAATTCGCCGGGCCTCGTCGGCCGCGACCTCTCGACGGAAGTCAGCACGACCAAGCGCTACACGTGGACCGATCCCGGCCACGGTTTCGACGCGCCCACGCGCGTCGCGCCGCAGCGCTTCAAGGTCGCCGCGCTCGATTGCGGCATGAAGCGCAACCAGCTCCGCATCATGGCGCGCCTCGGCTGCGCCGTGGATGTGTTCCCGGCCACGAGCAGCTCCGCGGAAATTCTGGCCAGCCAGCCCGATGGTTTTTTTGTGTCGAACGGCCCCGGCGATCCTTCCGCCGTGCCGCAGATGGTCCAGCTCGTCAAGGACGTGATTGGCACCGGCGTGCCGACCTTCGGCATCTGCTTCGGCCATCAATTGCTCGGCCAGGCGTTCGGCGGCAAGACCTACAAGCTCAAGTTCGGCCATCGCGGCGGCAACCAGCCGGTGATGGATCTGACCACGCGCAAGGTCGAGATCACCAGCCAGAACCACGGCTTTGCTGTGGACATCGCCTCGCTCCCGCCGGAGGTCGAGACGACGCACATCAACCTCAACGACCAGACCAGCGAAGGCATGCGCCACACGAAGCTGCCGGTGTTCTCGGTGCAGTATCATCCCGAAGCCGCGCCCGGCCCGCACGACGCCGCCTACCTCTTCCCGCGCTTCATCAAGCTGATGGAAGACCATCCGCGCCGCTGATCGTTTCCAAGGACGGGAAAGTGGAAGGTAGAGCGTGACCTCCGGGCTCGCTTTGATGGCGCCCGGAGGCAAACGTTCCACCCTGCGTACGTTTCTTCTTCCAAGGTTTGGAAAGTAGATGCCGGATTTTTCCGGGCCTCGGAAAAACCAAATTCGCACACCTGTTAAGGTGTGCGGATTTGGAGTGGCGGGAAATTACCCCGGGGAAGAAGGAAGCGGCCCGGCGCGCTGGGTATTTCCGCTAAACTCCCGGGTGTGAGGAGTGTGGGCTGCGGAACACGCGCCGGGCCGCGAAGCTGGGCGGTTACAACTCCGTCGTCCGCCGGCCACCCCGGCTCTTCGGGGCGGTCGGGGTCTCGACCTTGATCGTCTTCTGCATCTCTTTGACGCGCTCGCGCACCTTGTCCGGCAGCGCGCCGAGCTGCTTGTCGGTGTTGATCGGCTTGTCGTCCACGATGACCTTGCCGTCTTCCTCGGCGCGCACGGTCTTCTGGCCGTCGCGCTCGGTGATCGTCACCGTCAGGCCGTCGCGCGATTCGGTGATCGTGCTGGAGGTGTGCGACTCGACGTGGGTCTCGACGCGCGGACTGCGCCGGGGGGCGGGCTTCTGGTCGTCATCGGGCTGCGGGATCAGCCGCGGCGCCTGCTGCGGCCACTGCTGACGCCATTGCTTCATGAGTTGGCCCGGATCCATGCCGGGCATCGGCGGGGCCATCATCATGCCGCCGGCATGGCCGCGCGGGGGCTGGGCCAGCTTCCGCGCGTCGGCGCCGCCCAGCGTGACCTTGATGACTTCTTCCTTGCCCTTGCGCAGGGCGGTCAGCTTGACGGCGTCGCCGGGCTTGTGGCCGCGGACGAGGACGGCGAGCTGTTCCGGGCTGGTCAAAATCTGGTCGTCGAGTTTTTGCAGGATGTCGTGTTCGCGTAGCTTGTCCTTGACCACGCCATCATCCGCGATTTCGACGACGGCCAGGCCGACGCCTTCGGGCAGGTCCAGATGGTAGGCGGTCACCGGGTCCACCGGCATGGTGGCCACGCCGAGATAGGCGATTTTTTCCGCGTGGGCCGCGCCGGCTAGCAGTGCCAGCGCGCCGAACATTCCCAACAGCTTGTTCATGGTCTGACTCCTTCCATAGGCATTCAGAATCATTCGACCGGCCGGCGCGAAAAGCGTTCAAAGAAATTTTCAGCGCCACACCCCTGTACCCAACCGGGCCTGATCTGGAGCAGAGCCGCGGGAAAGAAGAGGCAAGGAGTGATGGAGTACTGGAATGATGGAGTGCTGGAATACCGATGAACACTCAACCGAACCGCCGAATATCGAATGACCAATGTAGGAGTTCCGGCTTTCAGCCTTCTACGGTTCCTTGTGCGATATTCTGTGGTTCTCTTTTCTGCACCCTTCTCCCTCGCCCCTCGCCACTCTCCCTTCTTCCCCCGCGCGCTTGATTGCCGCGCGGCGCTGGAGTAGCCTTGCCCCGCGTTTTTCCGCGGAGTTCCCGATGAAAAAGAAAAAACATGCCGCCTGCCTCGCCACCGACATGGAGTACAGCCTGTGCCGGACGGCGCGCGCGCTCGTCCCGCTCTATGCCGTGCGCGGCGATAGCCCGGAAAGCCTGTTGAGCAACCACCCGAACCCGGGGCCAATCGTCGAGGCGCTGAAGCTGCTGATTGACGTGATGTTCCCCGGCAAGATGTCGGAGGGGCCCGTGGCCGCCGACGAGTTGGGCGTGTTCCTCACGCGGCGCTTGAGCGAGGCGTGGCGGCCGCTGCTCTCGCAGATCGAGCGCGCGCTGCCGTTCCGCTGGATCGGCGCGGCGGCGCTGACCGAGCGCAAGCGCGGCCGGAAACCCGCCGATGTCCGCGCCGAGGCCATCCGCGTGATGAGCGCGTTCTATGACCAGCTCGCCCAAGTGCGGGAGATGCTGGTCGAGGACGTGCGCGCCGCGTACGAGGGCGACCCGGCGGCGCTGACGTTCGCCGAGGTACAGCTCGCCTATCCGGGCCTGCTCGCGATCACCTCGCACCGGCTCGCGCACGAGCTCTACCGCCTCGCTGTGCCCATCGTCCCGCGCATCATGAGCGAGTGGACGCACGCGCAGACCGGCATTGATATCAACCCCGGCGCGCAGATCGGTCACGGCTTCTTCATTGACCACGGCACTGGCGTCGTCATCGGCGAGACCGCGCGGATTGGCAACCACGTGAAGCTTTACCAGGGCGTCACGCTCGGCGCGCGCAGCTTCGCGCTCGACGCGCACGGCCTGCCGGTCAAGCACATCCAGCGGCACCCGACGGTGGAGGATAACGTGGTGATCTACGCCGGCGCGACCATCCTCGGCGGCGAGACCGTGATCGGCCGCAACTCGACCATCGGCGGCAACGTCTTCCTGATGGAGAGCGTGCCGCCCAACAGCCTCGTCACCGGCAAGCACCCGGAGCTGAAGGTCAAAACGCGCGCCTCGGAATGAAACCGCTGGTCCTGATGATCGCCGGCTGGGCGCATCCGGTGGCGGCGTTGCGCCCGCTGGCCGATGCGCTCGCCGAAGTTGCCGCGCCGCGCCTCTTCGCCGCGCACGAATCCCTGCCCAAGTTGCGCGAACCGGCGTTCCTGCTCGGCTGGAGCCTCGGCGGCCTGCGCGCGCTCTACGCCGCGCTGGGCGCGCCGGAAAAATTCCCCGGCGTCATCCTCGTCGGCTCCACCGCGCGCTTTTGCGCCGCGCCGGATTTCCCGCACGGCCTCGCCACCGCGCGCCTGCGCGCGATGAAGGCGGCGCTCCGTAAGGAGCCGGCGGCCGTATTGCGCCAGTTCTTCGCCGATGTGGCCGCGCCGGCCGCGCTCACGCCCGCCGAGTTGGATGAGAAGGTGGCCGCCGCGCTCGCGCTCGGCCCCGACCAACTCGCCGCCGGACTCGAGGAGTTGCTCGTCACCGACCTGCGCGCGCAGCTCGCGTGCTGCGCCAAGCCCGCGCTCGTGTTGCACGGCCGCGCCGACCGCATCATCCCCTGCGCCGCCGGCGAGTGGCTGGCCGCGCAGTTCGTGTTCAGCCGCTTCGCCGCCTTTGACGAGGTGGGCCACGATCTGCCGCTGCGCGCGCCGGAAAAACTGGCGGCCGAGATCAAAAACTTTTTGGAGACGTTCTGATGACCACCAAGCTGCAACGCACCGTCGGCAAGCGCTTCGACGCCGCGGCGGCCACCTACGACAAACATTCCGCCATCCAGTGGTCCGTCGCCCGCCGCCTGCTCTGGGAGATCGAGAAAGGCCCCGCGCCCAAACGCATCCTCGAAATCGGCTGCGGCACCGGCCTGCTGACCGAACAGTTGCGCGAGCGCTTTCCCGCCGCTGAGGTCCACGCGCTGGATATCTCCGCCGCGATGGTCGCGCACGCCCGTACGCGCTGGCGCGGCGCGGCGCGCGTCCGCTGGCACGTGGGCGACGTTCGCCGCTACCAGCCCGCCGGCAAGTTCGACCTGATCGTCAGCAGTTGCGCGCTCCACTGGGTCGAGCCGCTCGCGCCGGTCTTCCGCCACATCGTGCGCTGGCTCGCGCCGCGCGGCCGCTGCTTCGCCGCGATCATGCTGCGCGGCACGCTCGCGGAGCTGCACGCCGCGCGCCGCCGTGTGGCGCCCGCCAAGCCGGTGCTGCACGCGCTGCCCTCGTTCCCGACCATCGCCGCCTACGCGCGCGGCGCCGGCTTCGCCGCGCTGACCGCGCGCCGCCACAAGGCGCTGGTCTCGCTGCCCTCCGCCAACGCGCTGCTGACCATGCTGCACGAACAGGGCCTGACCGGCGGCCCCGTCGCCGGCAGCGGTCGTCCGTTGAACCGCCGCGAACTCCAGCAGCTCGCCGCCGACTACGAGAAGAATTTCCCCGCGCGCCGCGGCGGCGTCCGCGCCACCTTCCGCGTCGCCTATCTCGCCGCGCGGAAGGCATAATTGAAATCATAATCCTAATCTTAACTCCTAATCTTAATCATAATCTCCCGCGTGACAGGATCAGGATTACGATTAGGAGTTACGATTAAGAGCAGGAGCAAGCAGCGTGAAGCACAAAGGCCTTTTCGTCACCGGCACCGACACCGATGTCGGCAAGACCGCGGTCGCCACCGCGCTGCTGCTCTCGCTGCGCCAGCGCGGGCTCGATGCCGTGCCGATGAAGCCCATCCAGACCGGCTGCCTCAAGCACGGCGATGACCTCATCGCGCCGGACCTCGACCAGTGCCTGCGCGCGCTCCGCCTCACGCCCGCCGTCGAGGAGGCGGAATGGATGTGCCCCTACCGCTACCTCCCCGCGTGCTCGCCGCACCTCGCCGCGCGCCTCGCGCGCCGGCCCATCCAGTTGCGCCGCATCACCGCCGCGTTCCGCCGGCTCGCGGCGCGGCACGACTTCGTCGTCGCCGAGGGCGCGGGCGGCGTACTCGTCCCGCTCGACGAGCGGCGCACCATGCTCGACCTGATGCGCGCGCTCGCGCTGCCGGTGCTCGTCGTCGCGCGCCCGAACCTCGGCACGCTGAATCACACGCTGCTGACGCTCGCCGCGCTGCGCGCCGCCGGGCTGAAGATCGCCGGCGTCGTGGTCGTCTCCACCAAACGTGGCCGCCGCGGCCGCATCGAGCGCGACAACCTCGCCAGCATCGCCCGGCTGGGCCGCGTCCAGGTGCTCGGCCGCCTGCCCTACATCGCGACGACGAAAATTTTCCGCGCCACCGCCCTGCATTTTTCCAAGGATTGGAAACTGCCCACAGCGGTTTTTCCGAAGCTTGGAAAAAATCGCGTCACCCTTTTCCAAGCCTTGGAAAATGCCCGCGCCTGACTCCAGCCGGCCGGAACTCGTCGCCGCCATCCGCGCGGAGCTCGCACGCGCCGGCGGCAGAATTACCTTCGCGCGCTTCATGGAGCTGGCGCTCTATCATCCGCAGCTCGGCTATTACACCAGCGGCGCCGCGCGCATCGGCCGGTGCGGTGACTTCTTCACCAGCGTTAGCGTCGGCCCGCTGTTCGGAAAAATTCTCGCGCAGTTTTTCCGCAAGCGCCGCGCGGAATTAGGCGCAGATGATTTCACCATCTGGGAATTCGGCGGACGCGGCGGCGAGCTGCGCGCCGATGCGCTGGCCGCCGCGCCGGAGCTGGATTGGAGGATTGTTGAGGCTGGCGAACCGCTGCCGGACGAAATGACCGGCTGCGTTTTCTCCAATGAACTGCTCGACGCGCTGCCGGTCCACCGCGTGCAGGTGCAGGGTGGCGCGTGGCGCGAACTGTATGTGGTGGCGACGGCGGATGGTTTCGCCGAGGCAGCCGGGCCGCTCTCCGATCCGCGATTGACGGCGGCGCTCGCGGAACTGCCGGTGGCGCAGATGGAGGGCTACCGGACGGAGATCAACCTGCGCGCGCTGGATTGGCTGGAGCAGATGGCCAAGCGGCTGCGGCGCGGCTGGGTCCTGACGTTCGACTACGGCTTCGAGCGCGCCGACTATTTTGCGCCGCACCGGCGCGACGGACACTTACAGTGTTATCACCGGCACCAACGCCACGGCGATCCGTTCGTGAATATCGGCGTGCAGGACATCACGGCGCACGTGGATTTCTCGGCGGTCATCGAGTGCGGCCGCGCGCTCGGGCTGGCGCCGGTCCACTTCTGCGAGCAGGGTAAGTTTCTGCTGGAGGAAGGCGCGGACTTGATCCGCGCCATTGTCGAGCGCGACGCCGGCAAAAATTCCGTCGAGCGCAACGCCATCCACCAGCTCATCCATCCTGCCCACATGGGCCGCGCCTTCCAAGCGCTGCTGCAACAAAAACAGCCCTAACCTGCTGACATTCTGTAGCGGCGGGCTGTGCCCGCCGTTGGTTGGTAGCGACAGTTCGATAGACAAAGGAATGAAGATAAAGGAATGAGCCGATCGCTCTCCGCATTCCTCTGTCTCCATTCCTTTGATGAATAGGCGGACGCGACGGAGCGCGTCCCTCCACACACGAGCTCTTTTCTCAACAGGAGGGCCACGCTCCGTCGTGGCCGGGGAACACAAACGACAACCGTCGTTGAACGGCGCCCTTGCGGGCGCGGCCATGTCCGGTCACGCCGCTCGGCGGCCTAGCCGTTGTCGTCGAGTTTCCTCTCAAACTGGGTCTGGCCGACGCGACCCATGCCATCGGCGAATTCACCCTCAACATGGGCTTGGAGTCTACGTTGCTGCGCCAGCAGGTTTTCGTCGGTGGGGCCGCGCCCGGCCGCAACGGATCCCACCGCGTCCTGTTTTTTTCGCAAGGCTGGAGCCGATGCTTGTAGCGCAAGCCCTTGTTGGATGGATTACGACAAAGCCTCAACCCAACTAAGCCAATGTTGACGTCACCCCAACCGGAGCCGAGACCTGTCCCTCGAGATCAAAAATCATCCGCCAACTTCGGTCCTCAGAAGCCTTGGAAAAGAGGGGCCGCAGGAGTACAGTGCCGCCGGTGTGTGGGCGGGAGCGGTCAGGCGGAACCATGCGGGAAGACTTCTTTTGTGGGCGCGAGGTGTTGATCACGGGCGGGTTGGGCTTCATCGGCTCGACGCTCGCGCGGCGGTTGTTGGAGCTGGACGCGCAGGTGACGCTGGTGGACAGCCTGATCCCGGACTATGGCGGCAATCTGTTCAACATCGCGGACATTCGCGAGCGTCTGCAGGTGAACATCTCCGATGTGCGCGATCCCTACTCGATGCGCCATCTGGTGCGCGGCAAGGACGTGCTGTTCAACCTCGCGGGGCAGACGAGTCATCTCGACTCCATGCGCGCGCCGCAGCCGGACCTGGAGATCAATTGCAACGCGCAGCTCTCGATCCTGGAAACCTGCCGGAAAGAGAATCCCACCATCCGCATCGTGTTCGCCGGCACACGCCAGATTTATGGCCGGCCCGATTATTTGCCGGTAGATGAAAAACATCCCATCCGGCCGGTGGACGTCAACGGCATCAACAAGACGGCGGGCGAGTGGTATCACCTCCTCTATCACGCGACCTATGGCATACCGTGCTGCGTCCTGCGGTTGACCAACACCTACGGGCCACGGATGCGTGTGCGCGACGCGCGCCAGACCTTCCTCGGCATCTGGCTGCGGCAGCTCATCGAGGGACAGGCGATCAAGGTGTTTGGCGATGGCTTGCAACGGCGCGATTTTAATTTCGTGGACGACGTGGTCGCGGCGTTGCTGCTCGCAGCGGCGTCTGACCGGGCCAGCGGACAGGTCTATAATCTCGGCGGTGGCGAGGTGCTCGCGCTCAAGGATCTGGCGGCCTTGCTGATCGAGGTCAACGGCGGCGGGCGCTTCGAACTCGTGCCCTTCGCCGATGATCTGAAGAAGATTGATGTCGGAGATTACTATGGTGATTTCCGCAAGATCCAGGCCGAACTGGGCTGGCAACCACAGGTGATGCTGCGCGAGGGTCTGCAACGCAGCCTCGCCTTCTATCGCCACCATCAGGCGCAGTATTGGGAGTGAAGGCAGCGCCAGCATGGTCCCCGCCATTCCACAGACCGATCCCCACGCCGAATATCTGGCGTGCCGCGCGGACATCGAAGCCGCCATCCGCCAAGTGCTAGAACGCGGCCGCTACATTCTGGGGGAAGAGGTTCAGGCCTTCGAGCGGGAGTTCGCCACGTATCTAGGAGCACAGGCCGCGATCGGTGTGGCTTCGGGGACCGACGCCTTACATCTGGCGTTGCGGGCCTGTGGGGTGGGGGCGGGTGACGAGGTCATCACGGTGGCGCACACGGCGGTGGCGACCATCGTGGCGGTCGAGCAGAGCGGCGCGACGCCGGTGCTGGTGGACGTGGATGCGCACACCTATACGCTCGCGCCGGAACTGCTCACGGACGCGCTGACCGCGCGCACCAAGGCCCTCGTGCCCGTGCATCTCTATGGACAGCCCGTCGACATGGCCGCACTACTGGCGTTCGCCCGCGAACACAAGCTGCTGGTCATCGAGGATTGCGCCCAGGCGCATGGCGCCGCCTGTCTGGTGCATGGCGCGTGGCACAAGGTTGGCACGCTCGGCGACGCCGCGGCCTTCAGTTTCTATCCGACGAAAAACCTCGGCGCGCTCGGCGATGGCGGTTGTGTGGTGACGAAGCGTGTTGACGTGGCCGAACAGGCGCGCCTGCTCCGCGAGTACGGCTGGCGCGAGCGCTATGTGAGCAGCCAGCGGGGTCTGAACAGCCGGCTCGACGAAATACAGGCGGCCGTCCTGCGCGTGAAATTGCGCCACCTGGAGGGCTGGAACGAGGACCGCCGGAGACTGGCCGCACGCTATGAGCAGGCGTTGGAGGGTGTGGCTGTGATGCGGCCCGCACAGGTGTCAGACCGGCGGCATGTTTTTCATCAGTATGTGATTCGCGTGGCGGAGCGCGACCGGGTCCGGGCGGCGCTGTCGGCAGCGGGCGTTGGGACGGGGCTGCACTATCCCGTGCCGGTTCATCGCCAGCCGGCCTATCAGGCGCTCGGGGTGGGCGCGCATCTGCCGGTGACGGAAAAAATCTGCGGTGAAATCATGAGCCTGCCGATGTATGCGCAGTTGACCGACGCTGGCGCGGAGCGCGTGGCGCAGCAGGTGCGGCTGGCGGTGCAGGCCGCCGGTTGATGTGCGCACGGGCGCAGGTTCACTCGGCAAAGTCCAACAACTGGACGAAGCGCCGCTCGGTGATGCGGTAATCGGCAACCGCCTTCAAGGTCTCGTTGTTGGAGCACAGGGAGACGCCGATACCGGCCAGGCGCACCATGCAGATGTCGTTCTCGCCATCGCCCACGGCCACGATGCTGCGCAAATCCATGCCGTGCTGGGTGGCCGCATGCAGCAGCGCATTCGACTTGCAGAAGTTGTGGTGGCAGCGGCTGGTTTCCGAACGGCAGAAATAGGAGGGGATCTTGACCTCGCCCGTCGCGATGCTGCGCGAGAATTCGAGTTCGTTGGCCATGACGAAATCGGCGCCCAGCTTGTTCTTGACGTGGTTGGCGATGCACTCGTAGCTGTCGGTGATGATGCCGATGATGTACCCGCGCTGTTTTAGCGTGGTGATCACCTGATGGGCATCTTCCACCAAGGGGACGGTTTCGGCCACGGCGAGCAGTTCGGCGATATTTTTCCCCTTGAGCAGGCGGGCAATGAGCTTGGTGACCAGATAGGAATCCTGATTGCGGGTGACGATGTCAATCAGGTCCTTGTGAAAACCGAAGGTCCGCGCCGCGGCCTCGATGAAGCGGCCTTGGAGCAGCGTATTATCCATGTCGAAAACGACCATTTTTTTCAACTGCCGGACAGTATCGCGGATCGCATCATCCATGTAGTCGCGAATGACGGAGATCGTCTCCAGTTCATCAAGACTGGTGCGCGAGAGCCGGGTGGCGCGCGAGAGGATGGCCCTGGCTACTTCTTTCGACATCCGGGTCAGTTGGTGCCACGGCTTCATCTTGTGCTCAATCTGGCCGATATCCACCTCGACCATGCGCGCGCCGAGCAAATGCATGTCTATAAACAGTCCGATGTCCACACCATAACCGTCCTCGAAGGTCACCCGTCGCAGGAAATCGCGTCGTCCGGCCACCATCCCCCCGAGCGGCTGGGCGAAGGAAGTGAGCCCCGGGAACAAAAGACTCAACAAGGGTTTGGCGACCAGCTCCGTGACCCGGCCGGCCTCGCGCGAAAACCGGGCTTTCACGAAGTCGGCTTGCTGGCTGATGAGCGGCTCCGTCAGCACTTGAATGACCTCGGCATTCAGTTTGCCCAAGTCGCCATCGAGATAAACGATCAAGTCCTGTGAGGATACCAGCAGCCCATCGCGCATGGAGGCGCCCTTGCCGATCTTGGTGCTCGTGATGACGCTGGCGCCGGCGTTTCTGGCCACCTGCACGGTGTTATCGAATGACTTGTCATCCACCACGATGACTTCTGTCACCTGTGGATGATGCCGGGCGATGGTCACGACAGAGCCAATCGTCTTCTCTTCGTTCATGGTGGGGATGATGACACTGATCATAGGCGGATTCCTTTAGCCTCCGAAGTTGCCAACCCCGAACTCGAGCGGTCGCTGATTATGGTAAAGCTTGAGAAAGTCCGTTTGTTCATCGCGACTCTTGGGCAGGCGCCCCATCGGCCAGGCAGCGGCCTTGCGCTGCCATTCGACCTTCCGGGCGCTGACGAAGAGGGAGAGACCGAAGGGAAAGCGCCAGCCGGCCGCGAGCCACTGATTCTCCCAACCCACGGCCTGCGTCAGGGCGGTGTTGAGCCAGGACGGCAGCCGGAGTGTGATATCGGCACGCGGGGCTCGTTGTTGACGGGACGCGACACGCCAAAGCAGGGCAGGCAGGAAGAGCAGCGGCAGGCGATAGGACGCGAACTCAACGGTGAACCTGGCCTGGGCGAGCAGGTTCAGCAGTTCCGGCCGCCGGAAACGCCGACGGGTATGAACAGCCCTGTCATGCGCACCGCGCAGGCACTCGAAAGCAGGCACATGGAGCAGCAGCAGCCCGCCTTGTCGCAGGGCCCGGTGCAGGCTGTGCAGCACCGCCGCTTCGTCGGTCACGGCGCGGTGATAGAGTACGTCCACGCAGGTGATCACATCGTAGCTGCCTTGGCCCAGGCTGTCCGCGACCAGATCACATTGGAACGCGTCGTTGATGCCGCGGGCCCGTGTGGCAGCGAGGGCGTCCGGGTGCAGATCACAACCCGTGACGTGACCGAAAGGTTGCATGAGCTGGCATAGACGGCCGGTGCCGCAGCCGGCATCCAGCATGTCCAGCGGTCGTATGCTGCCCGTGGTCTCGCGGCGTACCCAGCGGAGCATGAGTTCGTGCAGACCCGCATACCACCAATGCCGGTCTTCGACGGCGGCCATGCGTTGATATTCATGTGGTTCCATACGGATAGCGGTGATGAAGTGCTAGTGCGGTGTCGTCTGCTGCTGTTGCAGGATCATGCGAGCGGTCTGGTCTGCAAGCTGGCGCTGCTGGGCATCCAGCGGGTGTAGTCGGTCGGCGATTTGAAACTGCACCAGGGCTTTGTCGTAACGCTTCGCGTTACTATAGAGACCCGCCAAGGCCAGATAGGGTGGCCGGTAGCTGGGCTGAAGTTCTTGTGATTTCCTAAAGGCCTGCTCCGCCTGTTTCACATCGCCCAAGCCGGCATAAGCCAGACCCATTTCGAAGTGCAACTCATGATCACCGGGCGATACCCAGATGCCCATGCGTGCAGCCTCCAACGCTTCGCGAGGGTGACCGGTCATGTTCTCCGCTCGCGCCAGGTTGCGATAGGCAATCGTGGCCGTCGGCAACAGCGTAATGGCCTTGCGAATGCAGACGACAGCTTCCTTGGGGCGGTTGCGCTCAAAATAGGCTGTCCCCAGATTGAGCCACGGCCGGAACTTCTTGGGACTCTTGGCGGTGACGTCTTCCCACATCGCGACTTCCGAGCGCCAGGCCAGATGACGGGCGTTGGTGGCCGAGGCCAGCGCCAGCAGCCAGAGTACCATGGCGGCGGGCACCAGATAGCGGAGGGTGGGCCGGTCCTGCCAACGGGTCCGCAGCAGATCGGCACCGCAGACGAGGGCACAGAGCGCACCGATGGAGGGCAGGTAGGAACGATGTTCCGCGAGCAAGTCGGGCAGGGGCACCATGCTCGAATCAATCCCCAAGGTCACGAAGAACCACAGCACGGAGACTAGCAGCAGCGCGGGACGAACCTCTGGTCTATGACGCCTATACCAGTACCAGACACCGCCTAGGAGGCTGGCAATCACCAGCGCCGATAAAAGCGCCGGGCCCTGCCAGAGGGACGTGGTCAGGGGATAATCCCAATCCAAATTGAGACCCGTGGGAAGCATAACCAGGCGCAGATAAATCAACACCACGCTCAACTGGGTCAGGGCATAGTGATAGGGCGCATAACCAGAGCCGTTGGTGATGTTGAGTGCCGCCGTCAGACTGGCGCTGCCCTCCTGCTGGGCCTGCGAGGTGAACAGGATCAACACCGGGATGATGGGCAAACAGAAAAAATAGGGCAGGGTACGCCGGCTCGCGACCTTGAAGGGCGTCCCCATGACCACGCTGTCCAGCAGCAGCATGAGAAAAGGGGCCGTGAAAAGAAATTCCTTCACGAACATGCCGAGGATGAGGCAGATGACGGAGACGCTCCGCCAGCCCAAGGCCGAGGGGGTGTACTCGACGGCATTGGCCTTCAGAAAGAGCAGCAGCGAGCCAAGATAGAACAGCGTCCCCAGCGAGGTGAAACGCTGCACAATGTAGGTGACCGATTCGGGTTGCAGCGGGTGCGCCAGGAAAAGCAGTGCTGTGGAAAGTGCGATGAAATTAACCGAGAATAGCGCCAAGGTGCCACGCTTGGTTGAGGTGCGCAGAATGCGAGTCAGCAGGAGGAAGATCAGCATGGCATTGGCCAGATGAATCAAAATATTCACGGCGCGGTAACCATGCGGCCGCAGGCCATCGAGCACATAATTCAGGTGGAAAGTAAGATAAGCAATGGGGCGCAGGATGAAGTTGGTGGAGAGGTCGGGATCCAGCCCCAGTTCACGCGATAGGCTGGCGAAACGGGTGAAATCACCTTGGTAATAAAAACAACTGCCATCCCGGATGAAGGGATTGTTCACCAGGTAGATATGGTCATCGAAAACGAAGGGGAAGGGCAGGGTATGGGCATAGAGCAGCAGGCCCATGCCGAGAATGAGGCCGAGCGCCAGCAGGGCGAATCGGCGTGCGCCCGCCGCCGGGTCGGCCGTCAACCAAGTTGCCTCAAGGCGACTCATGATCAAGAACGATGGCGGGTGATGCTGCGAATGATGAACTGTGGTTCGCGGGTCAGATGCATATAGGTGCGTCCGACATACTCGCCGACCACCCCGACCGCCACGAGCGTGATGCCGCGGAAGAACCAGTTAGTGGCGTTCAGGCGTTCCAAGGCATCGGGGTCTTGCCAGCCCGGCACTAGCAGAGCGACCAAGGTATAGACGCCAAAGCCAGTGCCAACCACGAGCATGATGAAGCCCAACCCCACCATCAAGCGGAGCGGAAAGAGGGAGAAGGCCACAGCCATGTTGGCCCAGAGCGAAACCAGTTTGCCCAACGTATAGCCCGATTTGCCCTCGCGCCGTGGCTCATGCCGGGTGGTCACCACTCCGATCTTCCGCGTCGTGCGCAGGATGATGGCATCAATGTAGGGGTTGGGTCCCGTATAACGGACAATTTCCTGCAGGAGAAAGCGTGAAATGACCTTGAAACTGGAGAGATATAACTCCGGCGGCTTGCGCAGCGCGCGCGTGGCCATCCAATTGTGCAGCCGGCTGCCCAGATTGCGCAGGGGCGCGTGGTATTTGGCCTCGTAGCGGACATACACCACATCGTGTCCCTTGGCCGCTTCCTGAACCAGTTTGCGGACCTCCGAGGGTGGATTCTGGAAATCATCGTCCATGATGACGCAGTAATCCCCGTCCGCAAAATTCAATCCGGCCATGACGGCATTATGCTCGCCGAAATTGCGCGAGAGGACGACGCAATCCACCTCTTCGGGATGTTTCACATGGACCTGCTGGCATATCGCGGCCGAGCGGTCGCTGCTGTTGTCATCCACGAGGATGATCTGCAACAGATACCATGGCGTCAGCTCTGCCAGCAGATGCCCGCATAAGCGTTCGATGGTTTGCTCGGAATTGTAGACGGGAATGACAATGGATAGGCGCAGTTTCTTGACCGGTTCACCCGCCGGGGGCGGCGGCTGGGTCTCGAGTATGCTGGTGTCGGGGATGGCCGGGAGTTTCTGGGGATTGCGGCGCCCCTCGAGCCACTCATGCGTTGATTCATGGGTAATGTGGGCCATACGGCTGCTTAAGTAGGAATGGCCGGAGACCACGCAACGAATGGCCGCGATGACGTTCTCCGTGGCCTCTTGCTTCATGATATAGCCGTGGGCGCCTGCACGCAGGGCTCGTTCGGCGTAGAACAGTTCATCATGCATCGAGAGCACGAGGATGGGTACCTGTGGATGGCGCTGGCGTAACAAGCCGATCAACTCGGCGGCGTCACGGCCCTGTAGTGACCAGTCCACGACGGCGATATCGGGCCGCTGACTTTGCACGGCGGCCAGTGCCGTGCGTTCACCATCGGCTTCGGCGCAGATATAAAGATCGGTCTCCTGATTGATGATATTGGCCAGACCCATCCGCACAATGGGGTGATCATCAACCAGCAAGACGCGTTTGCGATGGTCTGAAGCCGAACTGGATTCCGGGATATTCATCAGGCCACCGCCACCCCGCGGCTCCCCACCAGTGCCTCGGTTGCGAAGGCGTGGTTGAACAAGAACTGCAGGGCTTGATGGGCCTGGTACGCTTCGCGACCATAGAGACTGACCTCCACCAGCGCACCGCATGGTATGCCCAGTGCCAGCACGTCGAGCATACTCCTGCCATCCACCGCCTCCTGCTGATATTTCACCTCAACCTCCGCGTCGAATTGCAGGGCACACTGGACCAGCATACGGACACAGCGCAGGTCCAGTCCCATGGGATTGGTGACGGCGAAACGCTCCGTGATTATTTTATATCCATTCATCGCCTCGCGGCCCTCATGAAGGCATGCACAAATGCTTCATCCGGGAACAATCTAAAGCAGCAGGGTGTGGTGTGCCATCGGGGTCAGCCCGTGATATGAATCAGGGATTTTCCTGATGTGGGACGGTTTGATCCCAGGTTTGGAAAAGCGGACCGCCCAGTTTCCAAGCCTGGGAAAAGCTGATGTCCTTCACGGGCAGGACGCTCGTCACACCGCAGAGTTGCTTAGCCCTGCTTCTGGAAGCGGCGGCGCAGATGCCGCACGAGGAACGCAAGGCCGACCAGACCGAGCAGCGAGGCCGTACCCGGCTCCGGCACCGAGGTCAACGTGATCGCATGGCCGTTGGCCACGTCGTCGTAGTTGATGCGGAAGAAGTTGTTGGAACCCGTGCCGCCCACCACCGCCAAGGTCGCGCCCTGCGCCCAGAGGACGCCGTTGCTCGGGCCGGTC
>CAISWQ010000109.1 GCA_903889245.1 uncultured Lentisphaerota bacterium
CCCCGAACGCTTTGTCAAAGGACTGCCGGTGCCCAGGCGGGTGCCGGATCAGGTCTGGATCAATCCACCCCAGCCAAACACGACTAAATCATGATGGAAAATGTGTCTCACTTTCATTGACAACCAGCGGCCTTGGAAAAAACACACCGCTCCTTTTCCCAAGGTTGGAAAAATTCAGCCGCCGTGGTTGTTGAGCTTCTGGTCGGTCGCTTTGAGGCGGTCGGCCATCTCCTTGAGCAGGGCGCGGACGATCTGCGGGTTCTCGCGCAGGATCAGGTCGAAGTTGTCGCGCGCGATGGTCGCGAGGCGCGCGCCCTCCGGGCCGGCCTGCGCGGTCGCGGTGCGCGGGGTCTCCAGCAACATCGCCATCTCGCCAAAGTAATCGCCGGCGCGCATGACGCGCAGCTTCTCCGCGCCGGCGGAGAGCTCGATGCTGCCATCCAGGACATAGAACATCTCCGCGCCGGTGTTGCCTTGCCGGAAGAGGAGCGTTTGGGGGGCAAGGTCGCGGGCATACCTTTCCAGCAGCACCGCGGTAGCTGGACGGTGGCCGTGCCCGGTGAAGAGGCGGCGCAGGACGAGCGAGTCGCGCCGCCACACGGCCGCCATCAGTTCAGCGCCCAGCAAGATCACCGCAAACGTATAATAGACCCAGACCATCAGCAGGAAGATGGCCTTGAGCGAGCCGAAGGCATAACCATAGTTGGGATTGAACTGCAGCAGCAAATCGAAGAGCGGACGGATGACGCCCAGCAGGATGGCCACGAACAGCGCGCCGAGCAGCAGAATCGGCAGGCGCACGCGGACCGGCACGAAGACCTTCTCGAACAGCGTCAGGATGGCCACGGTGAGCACAAACAAACCGGCGCCCTTGCCGGCGGCCAGCACCCCCGGGCTGTGGGCGGGCAGCCACTCGCTGCGGATGAAATGCAACGCGTTGAGCGTCACCAGCAGCACAAAAATGGCCAGCAAGAGCAGTACCGCGCCAATATCGCGCAACTTGTAGAGCAGAAAATTTTGCGTGCGGTCCACCTTGAAAGCGCGGTGATAGGCGCTGCGCAGCGCACCCGCAAAGGGCGTCATGGACCAGATCAGCAGGACGATGCTGACCAATCCCCACGTGCCGCCTTGGGCAAAACTCATCAGATCCACCAGCAGTTCCTGGCTGAAGGAGGGGAAAACGTTGCCGGTGAACTCGACCATGTTCGCCAGCACCGTGTCCGAGGAAACCAGGATGTGGCCGAGGCTATAAACCAACAACAGCAGCAGCGGCGCCAGCGCGAGAAACCCATAGTAGGCCAGCGTCGCGGCGGTCTCCAACCCGTTGTTGGCCAGAAAGGCGCGTACGGCTTCGCGCAGCACCAGCCAGCTCATCGCGCCCTGTCGGCGCAAGCGATTTTCGATTTTCGGAACAGGAGCCATTAGCGCGACAGCGCGCCGGGTTGCAGGCGCGCCAGCTCTTTTCGGATGGCAGCATACAACTCTGCCGCCCACGCGGGAAGCGTCTTGATGTCCGGTGGCAGCTCGCGGACGCGGAAGTCCATCGGCGCCAGGATGACGGAAACATGTTTGATCCCGGTCTCGGCGGCGAGCACGAACAGGTCCTCGGCGGCGGCATCGCCCATCGCCAGACAGCCGATGGAGACATCGCTGCCGTGGATCATGATATCGCCGCCAAGCTGCGCCCGCCCCTCTGCCCGGGCCTGCTTGCGGTCAAAGTCGTTGGGATAGTTCACGCGCAGCGCAAGATGAAAGCGGCTGTTGGGGTTCAGCGACTCGATGCGATACAGGCCCTCCGGCACCTGCCGGTCACCCTCGCGCAGCTTCGGGCCGGGCACGCCACTCGCGGCGCGGATCGGATAGCTGGTCAGCAGTTGGAACTTGATGCCGTCGGCGCTGACCCAGACTTCGAGCCGCTTCTCGGCCTTGAGCCCGACGAGTGTGACCGCGCGCGGCGGATAGGCGACGGCGACGCGCGCGAACTGCGGCAGCAGGCGGGCGCGGGCGGCGTCGCCATAGTGCTTGACCCGCTCGGCCACCGAGGCGGGCGCGCGCAGGCGGCTGTGCGTCAGCCCCCATACACGCTGCCAGGGCACCAGGAAGAAGGCCGTGATGAGCGCGGGCGTGCCGACCAGATAGAACCAGTGACGAAGACGCATGGGAGGAAAATGGTTGATGGCGGATGCTTATAGAGTGGAGCCGGAATGGAAGCGCCAGACTTCCTCCGGCGGCTTGCGGAGCTTGTCGCGCGTGCCGGCATCGGCGGAGTAGCCGAGCGAGATGATGATGTCTATCTTCGCCTTGCGCGGCAGCCCCAGCACCTTGCCGACCGCGCGCTCATCGAACCAGCCGAGCCAGCAGGTGCCGAGGCCTTCCTCCGCCGCCTGCAACACGAGGTGTTCGCAGGCGATGCCAAGATCAATCAGGCTGTAGTCGAGGCCGCGTACCCAGCCGCCGACGCGCGCGGAAAATTTGGAGAGCTCGCGCACGGCGACGATCAGCACCGGCGCCTCGGCGGCAAACTTGTTGAAGCCGTGCACGCCGGAAAAAGCGGCGGCGGCCAGCGCGTCGCGGTCGGCGGATTGATCCACCACGATGAAGGACCACGGTTGCGAGTTGCACGCCGAGGGCGCGAGCCGCGCCGCTTCCAGGCAGCGTTCCACGGCCGCGCGCGGCACGGGACGCGAACGGTCATAGCGCCGCGTGCTTTCGCGCCGCCGGCAGAGTTCAAGGAAGTCATGCATGTGGGACCCGTTTAGTGCAGGTGCAGGCGATGCAGGCACGCGCGGAAATCCGGCGGCAGCGGCGCGTTGCAGCGGATCGTCGCGCCGCCCTGTGGATGCGGGAAGACGAGCACCGCCGCGTGCAGCATCTGGCGCGGAATTTCCGCCAGATGACCGGCGGGCTGGAAGCGGCCGCCATACTGCTTGTCGCCGACCACCGGGTGATGGATCGCCAGCAGGTGCCGGCGGATTTGATGCGTGCGGCCGGTCTCGATATTCAGCTTGAGGTGGCTCGCCTGCAGATTGGCGTCGAGCCGCTCGACGCGCGTCAGCGCCGGCTCGCCATCCACCGGCGTCCGGATGTCGCGGATGTTGTCGGGCACGCGGCCGGCGGCAATCGCGTGATAGACCTTGGTCACCTCGCGCTGCCCGAACAGCGTGACCAGCGCCTCGCGCAACGCGCGCTGCTTGGCGAACAGCAGGCAGCCCGAAGTGTCGCGGTCGAGCCGGTGCACCGCCTCCAGTTCCGGCAGCTTCAGTTGCTCGCGCAGGCGCTCCTCGACGCTGCCCGCGCCGTTGGCCAGCAACCCGGCGGGTTTGTCCGCCACCAGCAGCACACCATCCTGAAACAAAATCTTCACCGGCTGCTTCAGCGCCGCCGGCGCGACGGCTTGCTGCACCTCGATCGTGTCGCGCGCCCGCAGCGCGTGCCGCGCCATCCAGATGCGGCGGCCGTTGACGAACACCACGCGCCGGTCGAGCAGTTCCTTCGCCTTGCCCTTGGAGAGCCGCAGGTGCTCCGCCAGAAATTCCTGTAAGGTGACGCCGGCCTCGCCGGGCGTCGCCACGAAATGCTGAAGTTGATTGCTCATGCTTTCGGCTCCTGAACCGGCCAGCCGGCGTCCACCGCGAACTCGGTCTTGTCATCGGGCCGCAACGTGCCGCCGAAGAAATCAGGATCGTGATCGAACAGCAAGACGGCTTTCTCCGCGACCAGGCGCGGCAGGGTCGCGCGCTTCCACGCGCGCGTATCGAGCGGGAAGGTGTCGTAGGCCAGTTGGAAGACCATCCGCAGGTGATGCCGCGTCGGGCAGACATCGCCCGCGAGTAGCGCCGCCTGCGCCACCGGGCCGCGGCCGCCCTGCTCATCCACCAGTTCCAGCGCGGCTCCGCGTACCTCGATGGCCGAATGGCCGCGCGTGTGGCCGCCGGTGCGCAGCAGCCGGACGCCGGGGACCACCTCCGCCACCGGCTCATCTACCAGCCGCAACAACTCGGGATGCTCGCGCAGCGGCGCCAGCACGGCTTGGGGATAGGCCTTGTAGAAGAGCGGATCGCCGGAGGTCGCATCCTCCCATTCGGCGCGCGAGACGAAATGCTGCGCCTGCGGGAACGCCGGCGCGCGCCCGCCGCCGGACAGGCAGCGGCTCACCCCGCCGACATGATCCCAATGCAGGTGCGTCAGGGCGACAAAATCAATTTGCTGTGGTGTGAGACCGAGCCGCGCGAGCGCTTCCATCAGCGGCCAGCCCGGTCCCAGCCCGCAGAGCGCGCGTTCCTTTTCGGAGAGGAAATCCGCCGGCCCGCAGCCCGTATCGAGCAGCCCGTGCCGGCCATCGTCGAGCGTCACCAGCCACGCATGGACGTTGTGCGGGATGCGGTTGCCCTCGTCCGGTGGCGTCGCCTTCTGCCACAGCGCCCGCGGCACGACGGCATAGGTCGTGCCGCCGTCGGAGAGCATGGTCGAGGCAATGATGGGCGTGAGGCGCATGGCGCGCGGACTCTAGCGTATCGTCCCGCCGCCGCGCAAGTGCGCCACCACAATACATACGATGGACGATATTCCATCGGGCCTGAACGGCGCTTACAAGTCAGATGGGGAGCGCTGGTGAAGCATTACAGCCCACATCAGCGGTCACGGTATTTCAGGCCGAGGTCGGAGGGGGTCTGGCGGGTGGCGTCCTTCCACAGGCCGCCGGGTGTGCCGGGGCCGCAGTCCATGTAGGCATAACGCTCCACCACGCGTTCGCGGTCGAGCATCTTGAAGGCACGCTCGGCAAAACGGTCCTTGTCATCCTTGGTGTAGTACGCATTGAACTCCGTCACCCAGATCGGCCGGTCCCACTTGGCCTTCAGGCTGCGGAGCCAGCGCTGGAATTCGTCCTCCCTGGCGCTGCGATACCAATGCACGGCGATAAAGTCCACGCGCAGCTTGCGCTTCTTGACGCCCGCCATGAACTGCTCCAGCCACGCGACGCCCTGGCCATCCGACGACGGCGCGGGACTGCCGAGCCGCAGCCCGGTCGCCATCAGCTTGGGCCAGAGGTCGAGCACCTCCTCGACCGTGGCGTTGCCCTGGGTGGCGCGCTCCGGCTCGTTGAAGCACAGCAGCGTCTTGGCGCCGGAGGCCTTGATCGCCTCCAGCGTGCGGTCGTTGACGTGCGCCTTGCCCTTGATCATCGGCACGAACTCGAGCCCCGGCTCCGACGCGCCCTTGGGGCCCCAGTTGTAATACCAGGACGCCTTGAGCGCCCGCGCCACTTCGAGACTGCCCGCCACGCCTTTCTTCGCCGGCGCATTCGTCTCCGCCGCGCCCAACCCGCCGCACAGCCCCAGCAGCGCGACGGTGATGCAGAAAATTTTCACCCGCGTATTGTTCGCAGGACCGGCCACAGAGTCAAGGGCCGAGACAACCGGCGCGTTTCCAGACCCCCGCATGCACATAATAAGTGCACCACCGAAAGCGGACGGGTACACCTAACGGTTGTTGGACCTAACAACCCCCGCAAGGAGACCCGTCCATGAAGCGAGAGTACACGC
>CAISWQ010000110.1 GCA_903889245.1 uncultured Lentisphaerota bacterium
CCGCCGGCCTCCGGCGGCCGGCCGCCGCCGCGCCCGCGCCGTGCGCCGCCGGTCGCGGCCTCGCGCGCGTCCGGCGCAATCTGCGCGGGTAATGGCGTCCAGCGCAGCGCCGCATTCGGTACGTTCAGCACGCTCTCGTGCTTGTCCACGAGGAACTTCGCGTTCGCCGTCAGGTAGGGCAGCAGCGTGCCCTCGGCATTGTCGGCGACGACCTCGACCGTGTAGGTGACCACATTCTGCGTCATCGTCGCGTTCAGCCGCACCTTGCCGACCTCGCCCTTGAAGGTGCGGTTGGGAAACGCGTCCACCGTGAACGTCACCGGCTGGCCGGGCTTGATGTTGCCGATATCGGCCTCGTTGACCGCGATCCAGACCTGGATACGCTTGAGGTCCTTCGCGATCAGGAACAGGCTCGGCGCGTTCAGGCTGGCGACCACCGTCTGCCCGATGTTCACGCGCCGGTCAATGATGACGCCCTTCACCGGCGACTTGATGACGCAGTAGCCGAGGTTGCGCTTCGTGCGCTGCACCGCGGCCTCCGCCTGCGCGATCGAACCGCGCGCCTGCCCAAGCGCGGCCGCGCCGACCGCCACCTGCGCCTGCGCCGACTCGAAGGCCGACTGATAGGCGTCATAGGCGCTCTGCGCCAGCGCATCGGAAGGGCCGATCTTCTGCGCGCGCTGCCAGTCGCGCTCGGCCTGCCGGAACTTGGCGCGGTAGAGTTCGAGGTTGGCGTTCGCCGTGGCCAGCGCCGCCTGCGCCTGCTGCAACTGCGCGGCCGCGGTCGCGGCGTCGGCGGTGTAGAGCGAGTCATCAATCTGCGCGAGGACCAGGCCCGCCTCGACGACCGAACCATAATCCACCGGCTTGCCCTGCGCGTCCTTGCCGAAGCTGATGATCTGGCCGGCGACCTGCGCGCCGACATCCACCACCTCCTCCGGCTCGATCGTGCCCGTCGCGCTGATCGTGGCGACCACGTCGCCCTTCTTCACCGGCGCGGTCGTGAAGGCGCCCGCGCCCGCCTCGTCCTTGAACCACAACCAGAGACCGCCGCCCGCCGCCACGACCGCCAGCAGCACCACGATCATCACCCAGCTTTTGCGTTTCATCGGTTGTTCCTCGCCGCGCAGAGTAAACACTTTCCTGCCCGCAGTGGCACGCGCGATTTCATTAAAAGATATTTATGGTCTTCACGCCCGAACGCGCCCGGAGGTCGCGTTCCACCTCCTGTTTTCCAAGGCTTGGAAAAGTGGAGCCGGAATTTTCCAAGGCTTGGAGAACCCCGCTGCGAAACGTTCCCATCCTTGGAAAAAAGCCGCGCGCCGTTTCCAATCTTTGGAAACAGCGCACGAGTTGACCGACTCTGTTTCACCGGCGATGGCCGCCACCGTGGCTCCAACTGCCGTGATGACCACCGCCGTGATGACCGCCGAACCAGAACGGGAACAGCGGCAGCGCGGCGACGAGTTGCAACGCCGGCGGCGCGCAGTAGGCCGGCTGCCAGCAGGCCACCGGCGCGCTATAGACCGCTGGCGCTGGATAGACCACCGGCGCCTGATAGACGACCGGCGGCGGAGGCAGCGGCGGTGGAGGTGGCGCGATGTAGACCGAGGGCGGCGCCATCACCACGACGGGCGGCGGCGTGTACACCACCGGCGCGGCATAGACCACGCGCGTCGTGCGCACCACGGGCGCTGCGACAATCACCGTGGGCGCCGCGCAGTAGCCGACGCGCACGACGGGCGCACGATGCACGAGCAGCGGCGCAGGCAGCGGGCCGCAGTAGGGCCCGTAGGCCCACGCGGTCGCGCCACCCGCCAGCGTGCCGACCAGGATGAGGACGATCTTTTTCATGGCGTTGTTCCTTTCGTCGCCAGCGTGCAGGTTCAGAAACCATAGACCGGCTTCAACTGCGCCTCGCCCGGCAGCGCGGCATAGTACTCGCCGCGCGGGCCGACGAACTGGGTCCCGTACTTGCGCAGCACGACGGGAGTATAACTGCCGTTCGAGTTGTTCACCATCACGGTGACGGTGCTCTGCGCCTGCTCGAGCGCGGCGATGCGATTGTGCATCACATCCTGGCCCTTGCCATATTGGTTGCCGGCCCAGCCGCCGAGTGCCGTGCCGATCGCGGCGCCGAGCACCTGGTTGCGGCCGTCGCCCACGTTGTTGCCGAGCACGCCGCCGAGCACACCGCCCAGCGCCGCGCCCAGCACCGTGTTGTTCATCTCCGCCTGGCCGAACTGCTGGTTGGGCGTGGCGCACCCCGTTAAACCCACGGCTGCGATCACCGCCACGGCTGCGATTGTCCAAATGCTTTTCATGGTCTGCTTCCTTTCACTTGGGCCGCCCGTTCTGCGGGCCGCCTTCTGCCTGCATAGTCGGCGGGCGCTGGTGGCCGGTTACAGCCGCGGCCAAGCGGTGGCGGGGGAACGGGTTAGGGTGGGATATTCCGCCGGCCTTTGGTGCGGTTGGAGTTGGGTGGGCCTCGTTCTGACGAACGCGGCTACGGAACGGCGTTTCATAAAATCATGCGGAAAAGCAGCCGGTCATCATGATTTTGAGCCGCTCTGTAGCCGCACTCGTCAGAGTGCGGCCCTTCGGGTCAGAAAGCGACCGATACCTAGTAGTTCTAGGTATCGGCCACTTCGCGTTGGATTTTCATCTGGCCGGCAACCGCGAATTTTTCCTGTGGGCGGGAGCTACAGCTCCCGCGAAATACCCCCCATTGAAGCACGCGGGAGCTGTAGCTCCCGCCCACAGGAAGGTTTTTCTGAAACAATTCTCGCACTCTGCCGCCGGAGCAGTTCCGCCAACAGCGTGGCGGAACTACAGAAACGCGAGAGCCCGACTCAAGCGATCCATCCGAAGAAGCCGAGCTGTTCAAGGTCGGCGCGGAGTTTCTTGACCTGCTCCGGCGTCAGCGGGGCGTTCGGCAGGCGCGCGGGGCCGAGCTCCACGCCGAGCATCGCCATCAGCGCCTTGGAAGCACCCATGTAGCCATAGCCCGCGAGCAGGCGGATGAGCTGGACGGAGCGGAACTGTTCGGCGCGCGTGGCCTCCATGTCGCCGGCGGCGAACGCGGCCAGCAGGCGCTGATAGATCGGTGCGGCAAAATTATAGGTACTGCCGACCGCGCCCTTCGCGCCGAGCGCGAACGCGGCCAGCATCCACTCGTCGCAGCCGTAGGGCACGTCGAAGCGGCCGCCGGCGGCGCGCAGGCAGAGCTGGTAGTCCATCAGGTTCGAGTTGGTGTACTTGAGCCCGGCGAGCGTCGGGAGCTTGTCCGCCGCCTGCGCGAGGAAGTCGGGCATCGAGAAGTTCGTGCCGGTCAGCGACGGGATGTCGTAGAAATAGAACGGCGTCTCCGGCGCGGCGGAGGCAACCTCGGCGCAGCAGGCGGCGAGCGTGGCGAGGTCGCGCGGCTTGAAGTAGCTCGGCGAGAGCATGGCGATGGCCTGCGCGCCAAACTGCTCGGCTTGCGCGGCCAGCTCGCGCGCGTCGGCGAGGCAGTTGGAGCCGACGTGGACCACGAGGCCCAGTTTCGTGCCACGCGTCACGGCGCTCCAGCGCTCGGCGAGTTGCCGGCGCTCGGCGAGCGCGAGCGAGTGGCTCTCGCCGGTGCTGCCGCCGATGAACACGGTGGGAATCTTGTTCTTGAGCAAATGCGCGGCCTGCTGCTCAACGATGGCGAGGTTGAGCGCGCCATCTTGCTTGAACGGTGTGTGGGCGGCGGCGACGAGTCCGGTGAGCGGTATGGTTTTTTTCATGAGGCTTTCTGCGATGGGGTTTCCAGATCGGTGCGGGGTTTGACGATCAAAATCAGGATGGCGCTCACCAGCGCGACGACGGCGGAGACGACAAACGCGAGCGAGAACGAAATGCCGGCGTCGCGCATCCAGCCGAGGGCGACCGTCGCACCGCCGCCGACGCTGATGCTGACGAGGTTCATGATGCCGTAGCCGGTGGCGCGGTGCTCCGGCCGCGCGATCTGGCAGAGGATCGGCATGTTGTTGCAGTCGAAGAAGCCCCAGCCGAGCCCGAACAGCAGCATAAAGACGATGGCCGCGCCGAGGCTCCACGCGTAGCCAAGGCCGAGCAGCGCCGGCACGCACAGGAAGACGCCGATGGCGCTCGTGAAGATGCGGCCGCGCGGCGTCGTGTGCATCCAGCGGTCGGCGAGCACGCCGCCGGCGAGCACGCCGAGGAACGAGGCGATCTGGATGTAGCCGGTGGCGGAGAGGCCGGCCGGTCCCTTCGCGAGCTTGAACGTGTCGGCGAGGAACGTCGGCAGCCAGTTCTTGGTAACCCAGCCCGCGATGGCGGGCAGCGTGAAGTAGACGACAAGAATCCAGAACGCCGGCTGCGAGAACAGCGCGCGCAGCGTCGTGCCGAGCGTGACGCGCGCCTTCGGCCCGCCCGCGCGCAGCTCGGCCGCCGGCGGATCGCGCAGCGTGAACAGCAGCACGAGCGCATACACGACGCCGATCGCGCCGAACCACGTGAAGCAGTTGCGCCACGAGCTCATCTGCGCGATGTAGCCGCCGATGCCGCCGAGCGCGAGGCCCGCGTAGATGCCGGTCTGGTGGATGCCGACGGCGCGCGCGCGCGTGCCGCCGACGTGGAAGTCCGCGATCAGCGCGAGCGCGGCGGGGATGTAGCACGCCTCGCTGATGCCCATCAGCGCGCGGTAGATTTTCATCTCCGTGTAGGTCTGCGCGTGGCCGGTCAGCCACGTCACCGCCGACCAGACGAACAGGCTGCCGATCACCATCCAGCGCCGGTTGAACTTGTCGGCGATGAAGCCGCCGACCGGGCTCAACACCGCATAGACCCACATGAAGATCGCCATCAGCACGCCGAACTGCGCGTCGCTGGTGATCGTGGGGATACCGGCGCGGATGTCGTCGCGGATGACCGAGACCATCTGGCGGTCGAGGTAGTTGAGCAGCGCCACCGGCCAGAGCATCGCGACAACGGCCCACGCGTAGGTGCCGGTTTTGGAGTTGGCGAAATTCATGCGCCGCGCAGTATCCTCATTTCGTCCCCAAAGTCGAGTGTGGCCGTTTTCCAGGGCTTGGGGAAAATTCCCGGCGTTTTTCCAAGCCTTGGAAAAACCAGCTGCCCCGGGTTCCAAGCCTTGGAAAACAGCCCGCGATCATGGCGCCTCGATCCGGTAGGCGCGTATCGCCGGTGAACGGACACCGGGGCGGACCTCGCCGCTGGGGACAATGAGTTCGCCGCGCCAGGACACCGCCGCGGTCGTCACACGCGGCGCGGTGAGCACGCCCGCCAGCCGGTTGTGCGTCCGGCTGGGATGCCAGAGCAGAATGCTGGAGGAGAAACCGGGGTGCGCGGCGGGCGGTTGGAAGCCGTAACGCGAGCCATCGTCACCGCCGATCAGCGCGACCCAGCCGCTGCCCACCACCGGCGCGGGGCCGGGTGCAGCGGCGAGCGGCACCGGCAGATCTTTTTTGCGCTCCCACACGGAGGCCGGGCTGGCGAGGGCATGGACATCGGAGAGATAGCGGCGCACCGGCTTGCCCTCGGGTCCCGCGGAGAGCGCCACCCCGCCGAGGACATAGAGGTTGTGGCCGGTGCTGGCGGCCATGGCCAGCGTACGGGCGGGGCCGGGCAAATCAGGCAGCCGTTCCCAACCCTCCGCGGTTTTCGCCAGTGCCAGCCGCCATGCGCCGGGGCTCGCGGTGGTCGCGCCCGGCGTGGTTTCGCCACCGAACACGCAGACACTACCCTTGCACACCACGCCGCAGGCGTTGGCCAGCGGTTGCGGCAGCGGCGGGAAATTGGTCGCGATCACAATCGTGCCCGCCTGCCAGCGTAACAGAAACACCGCGCGGTGATGGCGCTCGGCATCGTTGCCGCCCAGACAGAGCACGCCATCATCCCACGGCACGGCTACGCCATAGGCCAGCGGGCGAGGGAGTTTGAAACCGGTCAGCCAGTTCGTTGCGCCATGGGGCAGGACATAGATCGCGTCGTGCCATTTTTTCTGTCCGCCCTCCCACGGCGGCTGGTCGGGGAAGTTTGCGCCACCGGCGACGAGGAGCGCGTCGCCGCTGATGCCGGCGAACGCGCCGGCGACGCCGTGCTGGTCCGGCAACGGCGGCAGCTCGCGCGTGGACACCTTCACCTGGCCCGTCACGGGCAGCAGGCAAAGACTCCACCACACACCGCACACCCAAGCTGGAACCCTGAACTTCATGATCCTTCCAACAGGCGCAAACAGTACCACAGCATCCTCGGCAAATGGAACGGGCCTTTCCACAGGTTGCCTTTGAGCCGGACCGAGACGGAGCCCTCGCGGTGCAGATAGCCATACCACTCGCCGTGCTCGCGGTCGGGGAAATGCGCAAAGCTCCAGTCGTGGACCAGCCGGTGCCAGCGCGCGTATTTCTCGTCGCCGGTCAACTTCCACGCGAGCAGCGTGGCGATGATCGCCTCGTTGTGCGGCCACCAGAATTTCATGTCGTGCCAGTACTCCTGCACCGGCAGGCCGCGCAGGTCGCGAAAGTAGAAGAGGCCGCCGCACTCCTCGTCCCAGCCGCGCGCCCACATCCAGTCGAGGATCGTCAGGCCGGTTTGGATGAGCCGCCGGTCCTGGCGCAGCGCGCCTTCGTGCATGATGAACCACGCCGCCTCGAGCGCGTGGCCGGGATTCAGGGTGCGGCCATCAAAATGATCGAGCACCTCGCCCTGCGGCCCGACCTGCTCCAGCACCGCCTTCAGCTCCGGCTTCATGAAGTCGCGCTCGATGGCGGCGATGCTGAAATCAATCCACGCGCTGCACGTGCGCCCGCCAACGGCCACGTCGCCGAGGTTCGTGCGCAGCTCCTGCGCGGTGACGATGCCGATCATGTGCGCGCCGAGGCCCTGCGCGGGCCGCGTGTCCGGGTCGGTCTTCGGCGGCATGACGCCGGGCGTGAAGCTGTGGTGCAGATAGGTGGCGAAATACTGTTGCGCCGCCGCCGCCAGCTCGGCATCGCCCGCCGCCTTCGCGAGCGCGGCGCAGGCGATGGCGGCGAAGCTCTCGCTATAGACGTAGCGCCGCATCCGCAGCGGTCGGCCCTCGCGCGTCACCGTGAAATAGAGTTTGCCGTCCGGCGCGGCGCAGTGTTGCCGCAGAAAATCCACGCAACTGCGCGCGGCCGCCAGCCACTCGGTGCGCGGCGCGAGGGTGTTGAAGAGCGTCGCGAACATCCAACCCGCGCGGCCCTGGAACCAGACCGACTTGTCGGTATCGAGCAGGCTGCCATCGCGGTCGAGCGCGGTCAGGATGCCGCCGTGCTCGCGGTCGAGCCCGTGCCGCAGCCAGAACGGGATGACATCATCGAGCAGCGTCGCGCGATAAGACTTGGCAAGTTCAGCTGTATTCATTTTTTTTCGGCGAGCCAGTCGAGCGTGAACCGGCAGAACTGGATGCGGCGGTAATTATCGCCCTCGAAGACCAGACCCACCGCGCCGTCGGGCAGCGAGGTCAGGCAGCCATAGGCGAACGGGCCGGGGCAGACCACGCGGTTGACCGGCCACGTTTTCCCATCATCGCGGCTCAAGCGCACGGTGCCGTTGGCGCGCTTGCTCTGTGACGCCGGATTGCAGAACAACAGCACGTCCTTCTCTGGCGCGCCGGTGTTCGGATGCCGCAGCAGCGACGCCTGGCAGACCGGCTCCGGCAGGTTGGGATCATCGGCGAGCGGCGACCACGTCGCGCCGCCATCGCGGCTGGTCGCAACCTTGCGCAGCTTCGCGCCGCCCTGGTTGCGCGCGTTGAGCAGCACGGAACCATCGCCGAGCTCGACCATCTGCACCTCGTTGCCATAGCCCTTGCCGCCCTGCGGCGCAACCTCGCCCAGCTTCCACGACGCGCCGCCATCATCGCTGAACGCCGCAAAGACGCGCCACTTGCCGGCGGGTCCCTCGTTGAACGGCATGAGGAGCCGGCCCGCGTGCGGCCCGCGGCGCAGCTCGATACCAATGCCCGGCCCGCCCGCGAGGCTGGTCGCCGTCGGGTGCTTGAGCTGCGCGGAGATATCGCGCGGCGCGGACCATGTGACGCCCTCATCATCGCTGTGCGTGATCCAGCCGGTGCAGACGTTCGTGCCGGTCAGCCCGGCGACCACGTTGCCCTCGCGGCGGCCCGGCGGATAGCGCTGGTACATCAGCAGCACGCGGCCGGTCTTGCCAGCGACGACCGCCTGCGGGTTGTTCAGGCTGCTCGCGCCATCGGCCGCGACGACCTGCAACGGCAACCACGTCTGGCCGCCATCGGTGCTGCGCTTGAGGACGATCTGGTTCTGCGCCTGGTCGCCCATGTTCTTGCGGCCCTCGGCGAAGGCGAGCAGCGTGCCGCGTTTTGTCGTGACGAGCGCCGGGATGCGATAGACCGCAAAACCCTCCTGCCCGCCGGTGAACACATCCACCAGCGGTAGTTCCGCCGCCCGCGCGACCACGAGTGACAGCACCAGCGCACACCAGCCACCAGCTTGGATGTTCATATTCGGTTTTCTCCAGCCCTCGGTTTTGTCCTCGTGTGTTTCCCGGTCACGGCCAGAAACACCGGGGAAGGTGTCGCTTTCCAGGTCGCGGGGCAAGCGTATTTGCATGGTTCACGGGTTGAGCCAAGCGCCGCTTGCTTTCCGGCAGGGCTGCCACTAGGCTGGCCGGCATGGAACAGGTTCTGCCTAACCGGAGCTTTGCGCAGCAATCGGCGGAGTTGCTCCGGCAACAGATCCAACAGGGGCTGTGGAAGGATAAGTTGCCGGCGGAGCGTGAGCTTTGTCAGCGCCTGCAGATTGCCCGCAACACGTTGCGACGGGCGCTGAAGATATTGGAGAAGGAGGGTTGGGTGGCGGCCGGTGCGCGTTCGCTGGGCCGCCGTATCGCGGCCCGGCCCCGGCCCAAGGCGCACACTCGTTCCAGCGGCCAGGTGATTTTGCTCTCGCCGGCCAGTCTGCCGGCGCTGCCGGCCCGGACGCTGGAGCAGGTGGACCGCTTGCGCGCCAGCCTGGCGGATGCCGGCTATCGCCTGGAGGTGGTGGCCAGCCGCGCTTTCCAGGTCGCGCACCCCGCCGGTCTGCTGGAGGAACTGGTCAGGAAATGGCCGCAGGCCGTCTGGGTGCTCCATCATTCCACCAAGGCCGTTCAGCAGTGGTTTGCGCGGGCGGATCAGCCGGCGATCATTCTGGGCCATCCGCATCCCGGGGTGGAACTCCCGTTTGTGGATGAAGATGTTGCGGCGGCAGCCCAACATGCCGTGGCCACCTTGTACGCCAAGGGCCATCGCAATATCGTCCTGCTGCACCCGCAACAGGAGCTGGGCGGATTCCTGGTCATTGCCCGGGCCATGAAGGAACTGCTCCAACGACGGGGAGGGGCCTTCCGGCAACCGGTCAGCGTGACGCATGATGGCACCAAGCAGGGTCTCTGCCGCCTGTTGGATCAGCTTTTGGCGCATCGGTCGCCGCCCCTCGCGCTCCTGACCTGCCTGACCGGCGACGCGGTGACCACGTTGACCTATTTGACACACCGTGGCGTCCGCGTACCGGGCGACGTTTCGTTGATCCACCTGTTCGACGATCCGGTCATCAGTCATCTGGTACCCGCCGTGGACCATTATCGCATCAACTCCGCCGTGTTGATCCGGCGGCTCGCCGGTCTGATCATGCAATGCGCGTCGGGCGAAACCGGACGGCGTCACTCCGTCCGTGTGATGTGCGACTACTGCCGCGGCGAAACCATTGGCCCGGCCTGACCGGCGCCGCCTTGGTCTACATAGGGAACCAAGAGACCGCCCTTGCCTCCGGACCGGTTGCCACCCAAACTATTCCTCGCTTACGGAGATGGGCCATGAAAAAAAGATGTCTGCTGTTGCTTTGTTGGGGGTTGTGGATGGGAACGGCGTCCGCCGCGGAGATGGTCAAGGCCGTCAATAGCAACGATCTCAACCTCGGCACCAGTTGGGTCGGCGACACGGCGCCCAGCACCAACGATATCGCGGTGTGGGATTCCACGCTGACCGCCGCCAATACGGCCAGTCTGGGCGGCAATGTGGTGTGGGATGGCCTGCGGATCGCCAATCCGGGCGGGGCCATCATCATCAGCAACAGCGCGGCCATCCTGACGTTGGGCGCGGCGGGTATCAACATGTCCAACGCCACCCAGAATCTTGCCCTCAATGCCAACCTGTCGGCGGCCAGCAACCAGCAGTGGTCCATAGCCGGCGGCCGCACGCTCAATCTTTTCACGGTCAACACCTCGCGGGGCTTGACCGGCAGTGGTGAGATCATCCTCAACTCCGTTGGTGCCGGTACGGCCACCCTCGTCATGTTGCCGGGTCCCAGCGGGAGCACGGGTTTCAGCGACGCCAATGCCAACAGCAGCTTCGGCGGAAACTGGACCCTTGGCGCGGGTGTGAAGGTGCAGGTAATCCGCAACGGGCGCACCGCCTGGGGCACCGGCGTGCTGAATCTGGCGGGCGGCACGGCCGCCCAAATCCAAGGCAACTGGACGTGGACCTCGCCGATCATCCTTTCCAATGGCACCACCTCCACGCTCCAGAATGATACCACCGGTTCTGTCGGCACGCGCTTCCTGAAGCTTCAGGGCATTTTGTCCGGCGATGGCAACCTGATCTTCAGCGACGCGACGGCTACCATGGGTGGCGAGCGCGGCTTCGTCCTGACCGGCACGAACACCTTGACCGGTGCCGTGACCATCAACGCTGGCACGCCGGTCCGGGTGGGCGGCGTGCCCGGCGACAACACGTCGCTGGATGCGGGCACGGGCGGCACACTGGGTACGGCCACGATCACCAACAACGGCACGCTGCTTTTCACGCGCTCCGACACGCACACCGTCAGCAATTTCATCACGGGAACCGGCCTGGTGCGCATCGGTGGCAACACCATCGCCGCGTCGGGTAATCAAGTCATCATCCTGAATGCGGCCAACAGCTATACCGGTGGGACCACGCTGCACACCGGCACGCTGGCCGTCGCCAACGCCAGCGCGCTGGGTAGCGGCCCGTTGCTGATCACGAACACCGCCTTGCTCCGGTTGGACCAGTCGCTGACCTTGAGCAGCAACCTGACGGGTTACAGTGCGGCCGCCATCAATCTCGGCGCCGGCACGGTGCTGACGGTGAACCAGCAGGGTTCCAGCACCTATGCGGGCATACTCACGAATACGGGTGCGCTGGTCAAAGGCGGCGGCGGCGTGTTGACCCTAAGCGGCGTCAACACCTATGCCGGCGGCACGACCATCAACAACGGCACGCTCAAGCTCTCCGGCAGCGGCACGCCGGGCAGCGGCCCGCTGGACATCAAGAGCGGCGCGCTGTTCGATGTCAGTACCACCACCGCCGGCCATTATGTTTTGGCCGGTGGCCAGAGCCTCACCAACCGTGGCACACTCACCGGCGGCCTGATCATCGGCAGCGGCGCGCATGTGTCGGGTGGCGGCCAGTTTGCCGGCGCCGTCACCAACCTCGCCGGGGGCCTGCTGACGCCAGGCGCCGGCGGCGACACCAATTATTTCCAAAGCCTGACGCTGGCCGGCGGTTCGACCAACCAGTTCTGGATTGGCAGCGCCACCACGTACGACATGAGTACGAGTAGCAACAGTCTGAACTACGCCGGCGGCGGCCTGCCGCAGTTGCAGTTGGATCTGAACACGTACACCTGGCAGCGTGGCGACCAGTTTCTGCTCTACAATAATCTGTTCAGTGGCATGAGCGCGTTCGATGGCACGAATGCCTATTTTCAGATCACCGATGCCTTCGGCGCGCTATCCAACCTCTATAACAACGCACTTTTCAGTGCAGTCACGGATGGCGGCACAGCCACCAACTGGTTCTCCCTCAACTATGCCTTCAACTCCGGCGATGGCCAGTCCAACGACATCCTGCTGTCCGCCATTCCGGAACCGGCCTCCATGAACCTGTTCGTGCTGGCCGTCTCCGCCTATTGGTTGCGCCGCCGCCTGCATGGTTCCCGGCTGCGCTGGCGAGCCTGACTTCGTTTGTCGCGCAGCCACTCAACAGCAGCCAGATTCTCTTCACCACGGCTTGCAGCCCGGAGCCTCTTTCCATGCCTGGAAAAAGGCGGGCCAGCTTTTCCAAGCCTTGGAAAATTATCCGCGAAATTTTCCAACGCCTGGAAATTTTGCCGCGCTGGTTTCCAATCCTTGGAAAGGCCGCGCGGTTTGCGGGCTTGTTTGCTGGACGGCGGAGTGCTATCAGAAAGATGTGAAAGTGATGCGGCAGAGTGCGGGTTGGTTTTTCTGCGCGCTGCTGGGAGGCTTCTCGGCGGCGGCGCAGGGGCGGTTTGAGCCACGTAGCGGCACCCTGCGCGTCTCACCGCCGGCGCAGGTGCTGGCGACCAACGCGCAGGGCCGCCCGCTCTCCATCCGCGACGGAAGCGGGACGGCCACGATCCAGTATGACGCGCAGGGGCGCGTCAGCATGATCAAAGCCGCCGGCGGCGCGACGCGGCTGGTGGAATACGCGACGCGCGGAAACACCAACAGCGTATGTGTGTGGACCACTGATGGCAGCCGGACGGCGTACCGGTTCGCGCCGGGCTGGGAGGACACGGAGAGCAGCGACCCCGATGGCCATCTGGCCAGCCGTATGTTCACCGATCTGCGGACGGGGATACAGATGCATTATGACCGCGAGGGCGCAGAGCATATTGCTTTCCCGGTGGCCGGTCGCGGTGGCGCGCGGGAGGTCGTCAGCCGCCGGGCCGGGCAGTTGCCGGTGCGCGCGCAATTCGATGCGGCGGGCCAGGCGGTGGAGTGGCAGGCGGGGCCGCTGCTTGCGCGCCACATCGTGGGCGATCCGCAGTCGCCGGAGGCGCGTCAGCAGGTGGGCGCGCGGGGGTTGGTGCGCAGCGCCGATGGACGGAGCGAGGCGCTGGTGCAGGGCGGGCAGGTGGTGCTGCTCCGCGCGTTTGACGCACAGGGCCGGCTGGCGGCCATGCAGCGGCCCGACGGTGCGCGGACAACGTTTGCCTACGATCAGCATGGGCGGCTGACGCAAACGACCGGCTGGGATGGCGGCGTGACGCGCCTGGCCTACGATGATAACGAAACCCGCCTGACCTTGCCGGACGGCAGCGAGCGCGTCTTGCGGGAGACGGCGGAGGGCTTGCGCTGGAGCGAGGGCCGCGGCCAGGAGCGCCGCGCGCTGCTGGCCCGGACCGATGCGCTGAATGAGACCACGACGTGGACCCTGGAAGGTTTCGAGACGCAGCAGTGGTACACGCCCCGGCGCGAACGCGTCGCCATCTTTCGCAGCGCTGTCTTCGGGAACTGGAGTTTCTTGAAGGATGAGAACGCGAGCACAGTGACGCGCGCGGACCCGCTCGGCGAGGTGGTGTTGTTCCGCCACGATGCGCAGGGCCGGTTGCTTTCCAAGACCGACGCGGCCGGCGGACTGCTGGCCGGTTTCCGCTATGACGAGGATGGCCGCTGGCTGGAAGCCCGTGGCCAAGCTAGCCGGCTGACGCGCGAATATGACCAGTTCAGCCGGCCCGTTCGTTTGAACGATTGGCCGGCCGGGCTGGCGCTGACGCTGGGCTACGACGCAAGCGGCGGGCTGTCCAGCGTGAGCGATTCCGATGGCGAGCAGGTGCGGTTCCTGCGCGACGCCACGGGTTTGCTGCTCGAAGCCCAGAGCAAGGGCGCCGGCTTGTTCAGGCTGCTCTATGGCGCCAACCGCTGGCCGGAGGCGCTGGAGCGGCCCAACGGCGTGGTCACCCGCTGGCGCTACGACGCGGCGGGCCGCATCCGCGAAATCCAGCACAGCGGCCCGACCGGCACGCTGGCGCGCGTGGCCTATGAATATGACGCCGCCGGCCGGGTGACCGTGGTGGAAGAGAGTGCGCAACGGCGTCACCGGCTGGCCTATGACGCCTTCGGGCAACAGCGGGCGGCCGCCTTCAAAGGCGCGCCACATCCCACGGCCGCGTTCGATGCGTGGGGCAATCCGGTTGCGCTTTATGGAAAAGCGTGTGCTTATGAGCGACCGGGCTGCCCAAACGCGTGGGGCGAAATGCGAATACGTTGCGACGCCGCCGGACGCATGCTGGAAACATTCGAAGGCACCAACCGGAACGCCTTCGCCTATGATGCCGACCACCGGCTGGTCCAGTTGGTGGCGCGCGATGGGACGCGTGTGGCATGGAGCTATGATGCCTTCGGGCGCGTGGCGACGCACGCCGTGGGCGGGCACAACCAACGCCTGACCCATCTCGGCAACCGGCTCTATGCCACCAGCGACAGCAGCGGCCAGCGGCTGCGAAAATATATCCGCATCCCCGATCTGGGCTTGTGCGTCGCGGTCATCCGCGCGGACGGGACCGTGCATTATCCGTTGACCGATGCCGCGGGCACCATCACCCACCTGACCGACCGCAGCGGCACGGTGACGGCCCAGCGGCAATTCAATCCGCTCGGCGGCCTGCTCTCCGAGCGCGATGAACTGCAACTGGATTTGGGTTTTCGGTCGGCGTTGACGTTCCGCAATCTTCTCCTACTGTGGAACGGGCGCATGCTGCATACCTGGCTGCAACGCGCGCTGGCGCTGCCGGCGGTGGAGCCGACGGCCAGCGGCCTGCACGCATCGAATCCGGTCAGCTTCCTCAACGGCGATCCGTTGAGCGCCACCGGTTGGTTTGTTCCCGATGGGCTCCGTCCATGAAACCATGGTCAGCCATATTCCGCGGAGTCGGGCCGCTGCTGGTTCTGCTGGCGCTGCCGGCGCCAGCGGACTTGGTCGCGGTCAAGACGCTCGCCGGGCAGGTGGCCAACCTTTCGGCCAAGGTGGCCAACGGCACCATCACCGCCGCGGAGCAGGCGACGTTGGAGTCGGCCAAGGCCGCGCTCGCTGGACAGAACAACGTGCTCAACGACCTCGGCCTGCTCGGCGCCAAGGGCGGCGGGCTGGAGGCCGGCACCTATCAGGTCTGCCAGCAGGCCTACGTCGAGCAGGTCGTCCAGATCATCAAACAGAAGGCGGCGGAGCATAACGCCAACGCCAATGTGCAGATCAAGATCGGCAGCACGTTCCAGCCCGGCACCGACCTGGACATCCTCACCGATGCCACCTCGCCGGAACAGGTGAAGGCCATCCAGAACAGCATCAACGAGGCGCTGCACGACTATGTGAAGCAGGGCGGCGAGGTGCCGCAGCAGAATTTCCTGCAAAAGCTGAACATTGACATCATGGTGGACCCCAAGAACGTCACACCGGAGCAATTTGAAACCATTGCGGGTCTGAACAACGACGCCTACAAGACGCCCGGCGCCGCCGCGCACGAGGCCGCCATCCGCGAAGGCGGTCCGGTCAACGTCGCGCAGGCGGTGGATCACGCCAATGAGATGCTGAACTTTGGCGCGAAGAAAAACAACCTGGCCGCCAACCTGTTGGAGGAGCTGATCAAGCTGGAGAAGAATCCCGACACCAAGGTGCCGGGGACCCCCGCCTATGAACTCTACAAGACGCTGGAGGCCACCCACATCAAGGCCGCCCATCTGGAACAGAAATACATCAACCGGTTTGACGCGGATGTGAAAGTGATCGCCCAGGAAACCGGTGTGTCAGCGCCGCCGGGCTCGAAGCTGCCGGCGAATGGCGCGATCCGCGAGGGCGGCGCACCCGGCAAGGCGTTTGCTGGCAACGCGCTGTCCGATGCGCTCATCCAGCAACAGGTGCAGAACATGGCCGAGGTGCTGTCCGGGCAGGGCGCGAAGAATCCCGCCGCCGGCCAGGCCTTCCAGCAGGCCGCCTGCTTTGCGCAAAATCTGCCGCCGGGCGCCAAGGGTCAGCTCATGGAGAGCGTGCGGGCCAAATACGGCGATGCGGCGGCCAAGAATCTCGTTGAGGCCCTCAAGAATCTGCAGCCGGCCCCCAAGTCCGGCTTGACGCCCACCGGCGGCGGCTTCTTCGGCGATAACTCCTTCAAGCTCACCAGCACGCAACTGGGCGCGGCGGGCACGGCGCTCACGGCCGCGGGCCACACCCTGCTGCTGCTCGAGGCGATCAAGACCGCCGGCACGGTCTATGGGCAGGTCGAGACTGGGAACTACCTTGGGGCGGCGGGTACCGCGGGCGGTTTCACAGCAACCACGTTCGGCATGCTCAAGGTCATGAATTATGCCCAGAGCGGTTTGACGGCGTGGGCGCCGAGCGTCGCGCCCTATCTGCCGGTCGTCATGGCAGGCTTGGTGTCCTACGGCCTGACGGCTCAACTGCTGGAGAACATCACCACCGCCGACGGCCAGACGCTGAACCAGCATATCCAGAGCGCCTTTGAGGATTACTGGCAATACGCCGACCAGCAGGACGTCAAGGGCACGCAGGTCGAGGCCGACAAGCAGCAGATGCTCATCAAGCTCGTGAAGAGCGGCTTCTATCAACCCAAAGAAGGGATGACCATGGCCGAGGTCTGGCAGGCGCTGTCCTCCGGCAAGGCCTTGAAGGATGTCCTGAAACCGACCGTCGCCGCCCAGCCGCCACCGCCGGTCAACGCCGCGGACCTCAAGCAAGCCGCGTGGGAGCAAGCCGTCGCCGCCGGCTTGCTGAAGCCCGATGAATATAAAAAATTCGAGAAGGGCTACCATCCTGCCACGGGGAAATATGCGCCGCCCAAGGAACCAGCCGCCAAGGCCTTTGCGGGCAACAACATCATCGGGACCAACGATGTCTTCCTGGGACGCGGCGATGGCGTGGCTGGTCATTGGACGTTCGGCCGGCCCGACGGCACGATGTACTCCGTGGATTGGAACGGCAACGTGGAGGAACATCCCTTCCCGGCTTCCGCCCCGTGGTGGAATCATCCGGGATTGCGCCAGATTTTGGGTGATGCCTGGGGCAAGGCGCCACCGGGTTTCTCCACCAATCTGCGGCCCGTTCGCGACCGGCAAAGCGGGTGGGCCGGCTTGGATGCGGTCGAGTGGTTGCACGGTCGCCTTGTCCGGGATGGGCTGGCCCAGCCGGATGGCTCCGATGGCCCGAAGTTGAAAGGCGCAACGGCGGGCGGTCGCGCCGCACAGATGAACGTGTCCCCCTCGCACACCAAGGCCGTCGCTCCATCCGCTCTTCCGGGTGAGCATCCGGCTGCGACAACCCCCGCTGCGACTACGGCGCTCTACGAGGCGCAGCTCCAAGCTGTGCTGGCGGCCATGCCTGATGTGCCGCCGGCTCGTCCCCGCACAACCCCAACGCCACCCGCCCCGGCAGTGACACGGCCGGTCCCGGTGCGTCCGGCGGCGCCACCGCCGCCCGCCCGCGTTCCTGTGGCAACGCCGCCGCCAGCCGTGCAGAACGCCAACGTCGTGGGCGACTGGTCACGGATTGACACGACGGCCAATTTCCGCGAGACGCTGGCGTTGAAAGCCGGCGGCGCGGGCACCCATACGATCAGCCTGCTGGATGCGTTCATTCGGAGCCGGGTGGGAGATAAGTCGGTCCCGCTCACCTATTCGGTGAAGGGCAACCAGGTGACCATCAACCTGCCCGGTGGCAGCGCGACAGGCACCGTCAGCGGCAACACGTTGACCGTGGGGAATAAAACTTTCCGCCGCTAAAGGCGTGAGGCAAAGAAGTGAAGACTCATCTTCCTGTTGGTCTGGCGCTGCTGCTGGCGCTCTGTGGTTGCTCGACCTTCGATTTCAAGGCCGACACCAAGATGAAGCAGCGTCTGGATGAAGCCATGCAGGCGGGCATGACCGCGGCGCAGATTCAGGCCCAAGCCGGCCTGCCCGCCCAAAAGGCGCCGCGTGATAACCGCGGCGAAACATGGACCTACCAGTATCAAAGGCAGGAGGTCCTGCCCGCGGCGGTTCAACCCAACAACGTGATCACCCCGCCCCGCCTGCTGGACTATCACCTGACCGTGACGCTGGATTTCAATCCGCAGGGAGTGTTGAGTGGCTGGGCCTTCAACGGCAACACCAGCGCCTTCCCCGATCTGGTCTTCCTCAAGCTCAAGGTGTCACCACCGGCGAAGGTAGCGGCCACGCCCGCGCCGGTACAAGCCGCCGCTTTGCCGCCGGAGAAAAATTTCATTCTGGAACTCACCACCAATAAACTGAAGGCCGCCCTCCGTTCTGCCTGCCTGTGGGAACCCGACCTCTTGCAACAGATGGGTCCGCCACAGGAAATTCAGCCGGGCAAACAGGCCGGTGAACGACACTATGTCTATCACTACGAGGCGCCATCGAACGATCCGGCGCAACCGCAGCGCAGTTCAATAACGATCCAGTTTGATCAGCATGGTCGCATGCAAGGTTATTCCGTGCGCAAGTTATCCGGGGTCTGGCTAATGACTCCGTTCACCAACTTGCAGCTCCCCGAAAAACCCGCCGGGCCCGGCGTCTGGGTGGCCACCGCCGCTGAACCGCGCGCCATGGTCTGGTTCCGTGCTTTCCCGGCGGACTATGCCATCCGCTGGCAGGGTGCAACGCAGCCCATGCCGGCAGGCCCCGCCCTGGCTCATGGCAAAGGCGTGGTGCGGATGTTGAATGCCGCCGGCGCGGAGCTCGGCTGCTATGTCGGCTACTTTGAGGGTGGCCACCCCTGTGGCGCACTCAAGCGCATCAAGCTGGATGCCGCGTCACCAGCCATCCTCGGCCTGCAACTTGGCGATCAACCCTGGGGCCCTTGAGTGCCCCCGGGGTGGCCAAAAAATCAGCGTGCGTCGCCAGGGGTTTCAGCTACACTCCGCGCGTTGGCGCCGGTTGAATGCAGCGCTGAAGAACAGATAAAACGAGCGAGGTTGACTATGTATCAGGGAAAAATTTGGGAGACGGTTTGTGGCGGTCTGGTCGTATGCGGCGTGGTGGCGCTCGCCGGCGACTGGCCGCAGTACCGCGGCCCGAACCAGGACGGCATTGCGCCGGAACCGGCCGCGCTCCACAGCCTCAAGCCGGTGTGGAAGGTGCCGGCCAACCTCGGCTTCAGCTCGTTCAGCATCGCCGGCGGCGTCGCCTATACGCAGGTCAGCCGCAATGGCCGCGAGCTGTGCGTGGCGCTCGACGCCAAGACCGGCAAGGAACTCTGGGCCACCGATATCGGCAGCGGCAAGTATCCCGGTGGCGGCGACGCCGGCGCGCCCAGCAACAAAGGCGGCGACGGCCCGCGCGCGACGCCGACCGTCAACGACGGCCTCGTCTATGTGGGCACGCAGGACATCGTCGTGCAGGCGCTCGACGCCAAGACCGGCAAAAAGGTCTGGAGTCACGATGTGATCAAGGAGAACGCCGGCCTCAACATCAAGTGGAACAGCGCGCAGTCGCCGGCGATCGAGGGCGATCTGCTCTTCGTCGCGGGCGGCGGCCCCGGCCAGACGTTGCTCGCGCTCAACAAGAAGACCGGCGCGGTCGCCTGGAAAACCGGCGACGACGTGATGACGCATTCCACGCCGACGCTCGCCACGATCCACGGCGTGCGGCAGGTGATTTTCTTCCTCAAGAGCGGCCTCGTGGCCGTCGCGCCCGCCGATGGCAAGGAACTCTGGCGCTATCCGTTCACCTTCAAGGTCGCCAGCGCCATCAACCCGGTCGTCGCCGGCGACATCGTCTACTGCGCGAACGGCTACGACATCGGCGGCGGCGCCTGCCGCGTCACGAAGAACGGCGACACGTTCAAGGCCGAGAAGCTCTGGTTCGCCGAGGGCAACAAGCAGGCGGCCACCATCTGGTGCACGCCGGTCGCGAAGGACGGCTACCTCTACGGCATGTTCGGCCCGAAGAAATTCGGCGTCGGTCCGCTCAAGTGCATCGACGTCAAAACCGGGGCCGTGAAATGGGAACAACCCGGTTACGGCAGCGGCAACGTCATCCTCGTCGGCCAGACACTCGTCGCGCTCGCCGATGATGGCCACCTCGCGCTCGTCGAGGCCACGCCCGCCGCCTACAAGGAAATCGCCCGCGTCAAGGCCGTCGCCGGCAAATGCTGGTCCACGCCCGCCTTCGCCGACGGCCGTCTCTATATTCGCAGCACCAAGGAAGGCGCCTGCCTCGAGGCGAAGTGAGCGCTGACACGTACTGATGTCTGATAGTTCACCAGCGCAGCGCATACTCCCGCAGAGCCTGCGGATTTTTCCGCCCGACTGGACGCAGCCGCTGCCGCTCGCGGAGCTGTTCGGCAACGCGCGACCGATCGAACTCGACCTCGGCTGCGGCAAGGGCCGCTTCCTCCTCGCGCGCGCCGCCGCGCACCGCGACGTAAACTTCCTCGGCGTGGACCGGATGCTGCGCCGCGTCCGCAAGGTGGATAACAAGGCGCGCCGGCTCGACCTCGACAACATCCGCGTGCTGCGCATGGAAGGCTACTACGCCACCACCTACCTGCTGCCGCCCGCCTCCATCCAGACCTGCTACATCTTCTTCCCCGACCCGTGGCCCAAGGCGCGCCACCACGAGCACCGTCTCTTCAACGAACGCTTCATGGATGCGCTCCACCGCGCGCTCGTCCCCGGCGGCGTGCTGCACTTCGCCACCGACCACCTGCCCTACTTCGCCGAGGTCCGCGCGCTGCTGCTCGCCGACCCGCGCTTCGAGCCGGTCGAGCCGTTTGTGCCCACGCCCGACGAGCAGACCGACTTCGAGCGCTACTATGTTGGTCGCACCGAAATCGGCCGCTGTTCCTGTTGCAGACGGGCGCCGTGATGGGCGCCGCGGGTCGCCCTCCCCATGGAAAATCGCGGCCGCCATGCAGGGCGGGACTGTCGCTGCGGCAAGTGCCGGGGCCGAGTAGCTTCCAAAGACTGGAAGGCGTACCCACCGGTTTTTCCAGGGTTTGGAAAAACGCGCGGTGAAACTTTCCAAGCCTTGGAAAATCGCACGGACAATTTTCCAGGCCTTGGGAGATTTCGCCGGATTTTTTCCAAGCCTTGGAAAACCGGCCCGCCGCTGGCGGACGGCTCGCGGGTACGCTCGCCCTCCCAGGGTCGCTTGTTGGGGAGGGCGAGCGTACCC
>CAISWQ010000111.1 GCA_903889245.1 uncultured Lentisphaerota bacterium
CGATGATGTTATTTTCTTTCACGGCTGATCGCCTGCCTTTCTGCAGCCTTACTGGGACTGCGTTAGTTTCTTGAGCGTGTCTATCACAGCTCGGGGCGATCAGCCTTCTCATCTTACCTTGGAACTTTCCCTGTGATATTTTCCAAGCTTTGGAAGACGCCTGCGCGTTCACGGCCTGGCGAGGAACCAGGCGCGGGCGTAGGGATCGGTCTTGCAGAACTTCAGCAACTGCTCGGCGACTTTCTGGCGGCCGGCGTCGCTCGGATGCGTGCCGTCGCGCGGCGTCAGGTCGCTGCGCGTCCACGTCAGGCCATCGCTGCGCGGCTGCGTGCCATCGGCCCAGAGATAGGGGCCCCAGAGCAGCAGCGGCGTCTTGACCGCGCCGCGCGCGGCGTCGTAGTTCAGTGCCTCATCGCCCTTGAGCTGCGCCTGGATCAGCGCGCGCACGACGAAGGCGCTTTCGTAGGCGAAGGGTTCGGGATTGAGCTGCGTGGTGGCATAGCCGGCGTAGATGCGGCTGGAGAGATGGGCGAGGCGCAGGTTTGGGAATTTGGTTTTGAGACGGCGCAGGCCCTCGGCGATGTCGGACTGCAATTTTTGCGCATGCGCAGGATAGTCCTCGGTCGGCCGGATTTTTGCCTGCTTGAGCCAGACCACCTGCACCTGCCGCGTGGTGACGCCAGCGGCCTTCAGGCGCTCATCCACGGTCTGCCAGACGCGGCTCTCCGGGCCGATGAGCCACTGCGCCGCCGCCTGCCCGCCCTGCGCGCCATCCACGATGACGAGTGGCGGTGCCTTGGCCTTGTCGGCATCGGCGAGTTGTTTGAAGCGGGAAAATTCCTGCGTCGTGTTCGACATGCCGACCGAGAGCAGCACCACCTTGCCATCGTCGGCCGGTTGGCCAGCGGCGTCGCGCGGCCGGATGTGCGCCAACTCTTTCCTTGCCGCGGCCGCGTGCGCCGCAGGCGGCTCGTTTTTGCCGCCGCCATAAAGCCCGCCGTCCTCGCCCTTGTATTTTTGTGCGCCGAGGTCGCAGAGCGGAAGCAGGCCGGTTGAATCCTGGCCGCCGGGCGCGGGAGCAGTGGCGTCGGTTTTCCCCTTCTGGGGTTGATCGTTCTGCCTCTGCCCGCGCAACGCCTTGGCCTTGTCGAGATAGGCCTGATCGTCCGGCGCGAGTTGCTCGCCACGTTGCGAGCGTTGGAACAGTTGCCGCGCGCGCTGCCAGTCGAAGCCGGCGGGTGCCTCGGCGGCACTGAGAAGGCGGGTGGCGAACAGGACGGCGAGCCACATGGCGGGATGTGTTTTCATGTGAGCCCTTTCATGGGCGGACAACGCCGCAGTCGCATCCGAAATTGCAGGCGATGTCAGGGCGCGAGCACGGGCCGGAGGAGGCCGGTCAGGACCTTGTAACCGGCGGCCGAGAAATGCAGCTTGTCGGTCGCGAGCAACTCGGCGCGCGGCTGGCCGTCCGGTCCGAGGAACTGCGCGCTGGTGCTGACGAAGAGGAGGCCCGGCGTCTGCTTGATATAGTCGGCGATCAGCTGGTTGGTGGTCTGTTCCTTGGCCAGGTTCTTCCAGCGGGCGATGGTTGGGTTCATCTCGACGAAGATAATCTTCATGTCCGGAAATTTGCCGCGCACCTTCCCGACGAACGCTTTGAAGTCGGCGGCGACCTGCTCCGGCTTTTTGTTCGACTGTAGATCGTTACTGCCGGAGCGCAGGACAATCATCCGCGGCTCACAGGGGAATACGAGGCGCTCGGCGAAGTGCGTCGCGTCGGCGATGTGCGAGCCGCCAAAGCCGCGGTTGATGACGCGGTGCTCCGGAAAATCCTGCGCCAGCGTCTTCCACAGGCGGATCCCGGAGGAGCCGATAAACAGCACGGCCTGCTTCGGCGGCGGGTTGGTACGGTCGGCGGCCTCGAACGCCGTGACCTCCTTCTCCCAGCGGGCAAAGTTGTTGGTGGGCGTGGCCGCTTGCGCACCGGCGGCGAGCAGCGCCGCCCCGGTCAATGAGCGGATGATTTTTTTCATGGTCACAGGAGGCGTCATGGTCTTCATCACCGGGGCAAAACCACGTTGGCCCGGCCCGTCACGTTGCTGCGCGGCGCCCCGATGGCGTTGGGCAGCGGCGCAACGGTCACATTGCCCTTGAGGCGATCATAGACAAAGCGCGTCTCCGGCGGCGGCCGCGGCAGACCGGGCAGGATGCCACGCTCGACCAGTTCAGCCAACTCGGTCGGCAGACGGCCGATGCGCATCTGGAAAGTGCTGATGGCCTTCTGAACCTCCTCCAGACCGTTGCGCTCCTCCTGCTTGGCGCGGACCCGCTGCAGCATGGCGCGATAATCCCGCGCCTGGACAGGCGCATTGGTGGAGGCGGCCGGGGCATTGGTGCCGGCGGCGGGAACCACGACCGTACCCGCACAGCCGGCCAGTACCGACAGGAACCACACCCTTTGTCCAAGCGTCATAACCATGCCCTGAAACCGGGGCATATTCTAGCGCGGCGTGACACCTTGTCGAGCCTTGAATCCCGCGGTACGCGGCGTGTCTTTTTGGGGTTGAGCCGCCGTAGGCCGACGCCTATGATGCGCGCGGTTTTTTCGACAGGAGTAACACATGAGCAATCGCGATTTCTTTGATGATGATCTGCACCGCGCGGAGGAAGCCGAGCGGCGCGGCAAACTCGCCGGGGAAGACCTGACCCGCGTGGGTAACGAGGGCGCCGCAGCCGAGGGCGTGCCGGTCCGCTCGGTCTCGGACTTTACGTTGACGCGCATGACCAAGCACAAGCAGGAACTCGATCAGCGCGTCGCCGGCGCCACCGAGGAACTGGAGAAACTGCGCCAGCGGCAGGAGGATCTCGACCGCCAGCGCAAGGATCTCGACGACCTGCGCAAGAAACAGGATGACTACGCACACGGCAGGCGCGAGATGACGGACCGGCTGACGCAGAGCCTCGTCACCATCGAGAAGGAGGAGATCGCCGCCAACCGCCTCGCGGAACTCTTGAGCGCCACGCGCAAACGTTTCAAGGCGATGCTCGGCGACCTGCAGGCGATTGACGAGGAGACCTGGTCCGAAGAAGCGTTTCGCACCGAGCTCAACAAGGCTTCGACACTCGTGGATGATATCCGTCTCGAGTACAACAAAGCCGTCGCCAAGATGGATGCCATCAGCACCGCCGCGCCCGCGGCAGGCGGCGCACCGGGCGCGCATCCGGCCGTCATTTTCGAGGAAGGCCGGCGGCACGATGAGGAGCCCCCCAGGACTTTCAGCTACTGGCTCAAAGTCGGCCTGGCGGTCACGTTGCCGCTGATCCTGACGCTGGTGGCACTCATGGGCATCATCATCTGGCGTACGCACTAGGTCACGGCGGACCCAGCCATGCGTCCCGAAAAGAACCCCATCCTGCGCCGCCTGCGCGAAGTGGCACAGAGCCGCGAGGAACTCGCCGCCGAGATCAAGCGGTTGGAACGCGCGCTCAAGAAGCCCGAGCGGCTGATGGAGCATCCGCACCTGCTGCCCTCGACACGGGCGACACCACGCCTCCGGACTACAACCTCGCCGAGGACCGCCCAGCCCGAGCCGCCGGCGCCGGAGCCGGTCGAGCCGCCGGCCGAGCCGATGGCTGCCGCGCCCCGCACGCCAGTCGCCGGCAATGAGAAATTTGCCCACTTGTTTTCCAGCACGCGTTTTTTGGGCGCCGCTTCGCTCCGGCACGAGCGGCGCGTCCAGCGCAACCGTGCGCTGCTGCTGTTCGCGGGCGTCTTTCTCCTCGGTTATCTCATCTTCAAGCTTGTCTTCCGATGAACGCGCCTGCTTCCGCCCGGCTTGACCTCATCACCACGTGGGGTGTCATCCGTCTCTGCGCGGAAAACGGCCGGCTGCTGTGGTGTGCATTGCCGGCAAAACACAGGACGGCTGCGAACGCGCCCCGCCTGATCGCGCGACAGTTCACGGGCGCGCCGGCGAATCGCCGCGTGCTGCGGGCCGCTGAAAAATTCGTACGCGCCTGTCTTCTGGGCCGGACGCCACCCGCCGCCCCGCCGTTGACGAAACCTGCGGCCGCTTTCACCGCGCGCGTGCTCGCCGCGCTGCAAAAAATCCCCCGCGGCGCCACACGCACCTATGGCGACATCGCCCGGCAACTTGACGTCCCACGCGCGGCCCGCGCCGTCGGCCGGGCCTGCGGGGCGAATCCGCTGCCGCTGTTCATCCCCTGCCACCGCGTGGTCGCCGCCCATGGCGCGCTGGGTGGTTTCTCCGCCGGTCTCGCCTGGAAGAAATTCCTGCTGGCCAAGGAGCGCGCGGGATGAGCGCTGCCTGCGCCACGCCCGCGGAGAGGACCGGCGCGCGCCGCCTGCACGTCGCCATTGCCTGCGGCGGAACCGGCGGTCATATTTTCCCCGGCCTGGCGACCGCCGAGGTGCTCCGCGAGCGCGGCCACGAGGTCACGCTCTGGCTGGCGGGCAAGGACGTCGAGTCCGCCGCCGTGAAAGGTTGGCCGGGCGCGGTCATCACCATCCCCTCGCGCGGGCTGCCCGCGCCCTACTCGCCGCGCTTCCTGCCCGCGGCCTGGAGCCTGCTGCGCGCCATGCGAACCTGCCGCAAACGGATGCGCCAAAGCCGGCCCGCTGTTTTGCTCGCGATGGGCAGCTATGCCTCGGTCGGTCCGATCTGGGCCGCGCGCCGCAACCAGGTGCCGGTGGTGCTGCACGAGGCCAATGTGGTGCCCGGCCGCGCGATCCGCTTTTTCGCGCGTTGGGCCACCGCCGTGGCCGTGAGCTTCGAGGCCTCGCGCTTCTATCTGCAAAAAACGAAACTCACGGTCACCGGCATGCCGATCCGGCGCGACCTCGAGCGCGCCAGCCGTGAGCGGCAGCGCGCGCCGTGCACTGAACGCCACAACGTGATGATCCTCGGCGGCAGCCGTGGCGCGCGCCGCCTGAACGAGGTGGCCGTGGACGCGTTCGCGCTGCTGCACGCCCGCGGCCTCCCCGTCCATCCGCTGCATCTGACCGGCAAAGCCGATGAACCGCGCGTCCGGGCTGCTTACACCAAGGCCGGCGTCACGGCGGAGCTCCACGCCTTCACCACCAATATGGCGCCGCTCTACGCCGCCGCCGACCTCGCGGTCTGCCGCTCCGGCGCCTCGACCTGCGCCGAACTGCTCGCGTTCGGCGTGCCGGCGTTGCTCGTGCCGTATCCTTTCGCCGCCGCAGATCATCAGACGGCCAACGCGGAGGCGATGGTCCGCCTCGGTGCGGCCGACTGTGTCCCCGAGGAAAATCTCACCGCCCCGTGGCTCGCCGACTACCTCGCGGAGCGCTGCCGCAACCGCGCCAAGCTGGCCGCGATGAGTGCCGCCGGCCATGCGCATCGCGAGTGCTGCGGCGCCATGGCGCTCGCCGACCTGGTGGAAAAAGTTGGACGTGGCGACCATGCCTGACTTCGCCCAACTCGCACGCGACTTCGCCACGGTGGCGGCACTGCTGACCCGCGGGCCGGCGGCGGTCCACTTCGCCGGCATCGGCGGCGTCGGCATGGCTGGGCTGGCACAGCTGCTCGCCTCGCGCGGCTACACGGTTTCCGGTTGCGACTCCACCCCGGGCCGCGTCACCGACTGGCTCCGCCAGCGCGGCGTCGCCGTGCAGTACGGCCATGACGCCGCGCACCTCACGCCGGAACTTGCCTGGCTCGTGCGCACACCCGCCGTGGCCGCCGACGCGCCGGAAATTCTCGCGGCGCAGGCGCGCGGCCTGCCCGTGCTCGCGCGCGGCGTCGTCCTGCCCGCGCTGCTGAAAACTTTTCCCTTCGCCATCGCGATTGCCGGCACACATGGCAAAACCACGACGACCGCGATGACCGCGCAACTCCTACAGGCCGCCGGACTCGCGCCGGCGTTCGCCATCGGCGGCGAAGTGGATTCCCTGGGCGGTGTCGCCGCGGCGGGTGCCGGCCGGTACGTCGTGGTCGAGGCCGATGAGAGCGATGGCACGCTCGCGCTCTACGCGCCGGACATCGCGGTCGTCACCAACATCGAGTTCGACCACATGGAACATTTCCGCGGCGAACCGGAACTCATGGAATGCTTCCAGCGTTTCATCCAGCAAGCCCGCCGTGTGCTTTTCTGCGCCGACGATCCGCGCGCCTCCACGCTGTGCGCCGGCGGCCGCTCCTACGGCTTCGCGGACGGCGCCGAGTTCCGCGCCACGAATATCGAACTCACGGCCTTCGCCAGTGACTTCGACCTGCTGCATCGTGGCACGAAAATCGGGCGGTTGCACCTGCCGGTTCCCGGCCGCCACAACATCCAGAACGCCCTCGCCGCCTGCGCCGTGGCGCACACGATTTTCCAAACATTGGAAACCGGTGCTGGTACTTTTTCCGAGGCTTGGAAAAATCCGATGAAGATGTTCCAGTCCTTGGAAAAGTTCTGCCCGGCGCGCCGGCGGTTCGAGGTCGTCAGCGAGGCCGGCGGCGTGTTGGTGATCTCCGATTACGCGCATCATCCGACGGAAATCCGCGCGCTGATCGCCGCCGCGCGTGGACTGGGCCGCAGGTTGGTCGCCGTGTTCCAGCCGCATCGCTACACGCGGACGCTGGCGCTCGGCGCGGAGTTTCCGGCCGCGTTCGACGGCGTCGCGGAAGTCGTGCTGGCACCGGTCTATGCGGCGTCGGAAGCGCCACTCGCGGGCGGCACGAGCCACGATCTGGCGCGGCATTTTGCGCAAACGGGCGCGCCGAAGCTGCGCGAGGTTGAATCTTTGGAGGCCGCGTGGTTTTATCTGCGCGACAGGCTGCGGAACGGCGACGCGCTGCTGATCGTGGGCGCGGGCGATGTGGAGAAAATGGCGTTGTGGGCGAAAGATCATTATGGCGAAAAAATTTAAGAAGGTGGCCGTCCTGATGGGCGGACCGTCGGCGGAAGCGCCGGTGTCGCTGCGCTCCGGCGCGGCCATCGCGAAGGCGCTGCGCACGGCAGGCTACACCGTGGACGAGGTGGATCCGAAGGACGGTGCGCTGACCTTCGCTGCGGATGTCGAGGCGGTGTTCATCGCGCTGCACGGCGCGTTCGGCGAGGATGGCGTGGTGCAGCAGAAGCTGGGCGCCATGAACATGCCATACATCGGCTCCGGCCCCGAGGCGAGCCGGAAGTCGCTCGACAAGCTGGCGAGCAAGCGCGTCTTCGCGGCGGAAGAAATTCCGACGCCCGACTATGAGGTGCTCACCGCGCCCGGGCCGCACACGCTGCCGTTGCCGCTCGTCGTCAAGCCGGCCAGCGAGGGCTCGTCCATCGGGTTGCATTGCGTGCGCCAGGAGGCGGCTTGGGACGGCGCGCTGCGCGCTGCGCTGGCACACGGCAATCCGGTGCTGGTGGAGACCTATATCCCGGGCCGCGAGCTGACCGTGGGCCTCCTCGGCGAGGAGGCGTTGCCGGTGGTCGAGATCCGCGCGCCGGATGGCTGGTATGACTATGGCGCGAAGTACACGCAGGGCCGCACGGACTATCTCGTGCCCGCGCCGCTGACGGCGGAGCAGACGGCGCGCGCGCAGGCGCTGGGGCGGCGCGTGTTCCAGGCGCTGGGCTGCCGCGATCTCGGCCGCGTGGACCTGCGGCTGACACCGGCAGACGAGTTGTTCGTACTGGAGATGAACACGATCCCCGGCTTCACGGAGACGAGTCTGCTGCCGAAGGCGGCGGCGGCGGCCGGCATCAACTTCGTCGAGCTTTGTGATCGCATCATGCAGCGTGCCTCGGTACACTGACGCGCAAACTTTGGAGACGACCATGTGGTTTCGAGAGGGTGAAGAAAGTTCCCGGCGGCGGGCCAACCGCCGGAAAAAGATGGCGGGCGAACAACTCCTGCAGGTGGACGCGCGGGCGCAGGAGAAAAAGCAGGCGCGGGCGCGGTGGCTCGGCGCCAGCGTGGCGCTGCTGGTGGCGGCCGGCGGATGCATCTGGGTGGGCCTGATGGGCGCCGATTGGATCCGCGTACAGCTCTTCGCCACCAATCCGCTGTTCACCATGCGCGAGCCGGATATCCGCACCGATGGCACGCTTAAACCGCAGGACCTCCGCGAGCGCTACAACCTGCAGGCCGGCCTCAACCTCTTTGCCCTCAACCTGGCCCAAATCCACGCCGACCTGCTGACACTACCGGGCGTGCGCTCGGTGGAAATCCGGCGGCAGTTGCCGGATACGCTGATTGTCCGCGTCGGTGAACGTTCGGCGCTGGCCCTTTTGGTCACCGACGCCATGAGCCTGCCGGTGGATCGCGAAGGCTTCACCCTGGTTCCGCGCGCCGCCGTGACGCGCCTGCCCGTGATCGTCGGCAGCCGCGTACCGGGCCTGAAGCCGGGCCTGCAGATCACCGAGGCCCAAATCCGCGACGCACTGACCGTGCTCGACCTTTGCGAGACGCTGCGCCTGAATGAGGTCTTGCGTGTGGACTCGATCAATGTGGCGCACCCAGACAACCTGGAGTTGCGCCTGGCCAGCGGAGAGCGGGTGCCCATGGCCCGCGTGCAACTGGAGGACCGCCTGCGCCGGTTGGCCGGCGTAAAGAAGTCGCTGGCCGACCGCCGCCAAACGGCCAGCCTGATTGACTGCACCCTGAATCGCGGCGTGCCGGTGACGCTGGCGCCGGCGACACTGCCCGGAGTGCTCCCATGAGTACCCCTCCCATCGTCGCCTTGGAAGTCGGCACCTCCACGGTGCGCGCGCTCGTCGGCGAGCTGACCGAGGAGGGCCAGCTCATCATCAGCGGCAGTGGCGAAAGCCCCTCGAGCGGCGTACGCAAGGGGGAGATCATTGATTTCGACAATGCGCTGGCCTGCGTCCGCGACGCGTTGCAAAAGGCCGAGGACAACAGCCATGTGACGATCAACGCGGTACACCTGCTCGTCTCGGGCGGGCACATCAGCAGCCGCGTCAACCGCGGCTCGGCCCCGGTGTTGAGCGAGGATCACGAGATCACGGTTGAGGACATCGAAAATGCCGAGAAGATGGCGCGCGCCATCAGCTTGCCGACCGGGCACGAGATCTTGCACACCGTGCACCAGCGTTACCTCGTGGATGAGAATCTGCCGGTGGTCAATCCCGAAGGGCTCGAGGGCACGAAAATTGCGGCCGATATCTTGATTGTCCATGGCCAGTGCAACGCCATGCGCAACATTGTCAAGGTGGTCCGCAGCGCGCAGGTGGACGTGGCCGACGTGGCGTTCAGCGGACTGTGTGCCGCGCTCGCGGTGCTGACGCCCGCCGAAAAGCAGAACGGCGTACTGATGATTGATCTGGGCGGCGGCACGACCAACTATATCGCCTACGCCGAGGAACGCCTCGCCGACGCGGGCGCCTTTGCGGTGGGCGGTGATCATCTAAGCAATGACCTCGCCTTCGGCTTCGGGCTGCCGCAGGTGGAGGCCGAGCGCATCAAGCTGGAATTTGGCACGGCCATGCCGGAGTTTGCCGTGCGCAACCAGACGGTCACCGTCAATCCCGGCACCAGCCAGCCACCGCGGCAGGTCCGCTTGGCAGATCTACAAACCATCCTGCATGTCCGCATCGAGGAAATACTCGTGCTGGTGCGCGAGCAGTTGCGCCAGAACAAACTGATCTCCAAGCTGGGCAGCGGCATCGTGCTCACCGGCGGCGGCGCGCGCCTGAAGAAGGTCGAGCAACTGGCCGAGAAAATTTTCGGCTTGCCCTGCCGCCTCGGCCGGCCACGCGAGGTCAACGGCCTGACCGCCGTCATGGAGCAGCCGGAATGCGCGGCGGTGGTCGGGATGCTGCGTTATGCCGCCAAGGCTCAAGCCTCCCACAGCGGGCTTTGGAGCCGCATTCGCAAACGGTTCAGACTATGAGCACGTCCTTACGTTTGGTGGAAGGGGAAGGTGGCGCGACCGCGGCCGCGCCCTATCGTTTGCTGGTCATCGGCGTGGGCGGCGGCGGCTGCCGCGCCGCGCGGCATGTGGCCGGCCTGTTGGCGCACGGCCCGAGCGTCGTCGCCGTGGATTCCGACGACCAGGCGCTGAAGGAAACAGGCCTCCCGGTCCAGCTTTCCATCGGCCGCGCCCTGACGCGCGGCTTCGGGGCGGGTGGCGATGCCGCCATCGGCAAGCTCGCCGCCGAGGACGAGGAACTCCGGCTGCGCACTTTGGTCGAGGGCATGGACCTGGTCTTCGTCATCACCACGCTCGGCGGCGGCACCGGCAGCGGCGCCGCGCCGGTGGCCGCGCGCATCGCCCATGAGCAGGGCGCGCTCACCATCTGCTTTGCCTCAACACCCTTTGATTTCGAGGCCAACCGCGACAAGGACGCCGCGCTGGAGGCACTGCGCCAGTTGCGGATGCATTCCGATGCCACCATCTGCCTGCCCAACCAGCGCCTGCTCGAAATCGTTCCCGACCAGGCCACGCTGAAGGCCGCGTTCGACGCTTCCGACCACATGATCAGTATGGCGGTCATCGGCCTCTGGAAGCTGCTGACCGAAACCGGGTTGATCCGTCTGAATTTTTCCGACCTCAAGAACCTCGTCGAGAACAGCGGCGGCGCCTGCTCCTTCGGCTATGCCGAGGGCGAAGGTCCCGACAAGGCACAGCAGGCCACCCAGGCGTTGCTCGCCAGCCCGCTGCTCGACCATGGCAACGTCCTCGCACAGGCCGACGCCTTCCTCGTCAACATCCTGGGCGGACCCGACCTCGCGCTGCTCGACGTCCAGCGCGTCATGAGCAATATCCAGCAAGTCGCCAAGCGCGAGGCCAAAGTCTTCATGGGCGCAACGGTTGACAACGACTGGCAGGGCCGCCTGATGGTCACCGTCCTTGCCGCCGAACACTGGGTCGCCGGCAAGCGGTTGACGGCACCTCCCCCGGCGCGCACGGCCCCTGTGGCATCCGCCCCAATAACGACGGCGGCGAGCCCGGCGCCGACCGGCGAACCGGTGGCCCCCACAGCGGCCCAAAGCGAACTGGTCTTCGAGAAGCGCGACCGCGGCGGGCGCTTTGAAAAAGTCGAGCCCACCAAGCATGGCGATGAGGACCTCGACGTGCCCACGTTCCTGCGCCGCGGCATCAAGATCCTCTCCGAACGCGGCTGATTTTTTTCCAGAAAGGAAACCCTGACAACCCAGCTTTTCCAACGGCTTGGAAAAGCAAAGATGCGCTCCCCTACAGGGGTTTCCGAATGGGGATGACCAGCACAGGGCAGGTGGCTTTCTTCAATATCTGTTCGCTGACGCTGCCCAGCAGCAGTTGCAACATCGCGCCGTGGCCGTGCGAGCCGACGATGATGACATCGGCCTTGAGCCGCCCGGCCTCCTTGAGCAACGTCGCCGCCACCGGCCCGCGCACCAGCAGGGCGGTGCAATTGACCCCCGCCTCGCGCAAGGCGCCCGCATGGCGTTGCAGTTCCTGATGCTCATGGCGGAATTGCTGGGCCAGCTCTTCGCGCACCGTGGGCGGGCCGGCCTTGTAGCCGACAAAATCCGGTTCGGCCTCCGCCACATGGATCAACCAGAGACTGCCCGCCATGGAGGCGGCGCACCGCTCGGCCACCTTCATCACCTCCGCCGCGTGTTCGGAGAAGTCATAGCCCACCACGATATTCATACGCGCCTCAACTTTCCATCCGCACCGTGGGAACTGTAAGGCGGGCCGGCGGCGCGGTCAATGCGGGAGACGCCTGCGCGCGCAGCGTGGCGTACCCGTCCGGGTACGGGGGCGCGGCCGTCACCGCAGATGGATCATCGCCTTGAGTACGCCATCGCGGTAGTGGGCGACGAGGTCGAACGCCTCGGCGGCCTGCGCAACGGGGAAAACGTGGGTTTGCAGCTGGTGCATCGGAATCGCGCCACTCTCGATGTAGTTCAGCGCCGGCGGCACGCTCTCGTTCTGACGGCGGACATTGCGCAGCGTAATTTCCTTGCGGCGCGCGTTATCCATCGCGAGGCTGATACGGTTGACCGTGGGAATCCCAACAAGCACGAGCGTGCCGCCCGGTTTGAGCAGGCGTAACGCATCGTCAATCGCCTCCTGCTGGCCGCAGCACTCATAGACAATGTCGAAACCTGAGGGCTCGGCGGGTTGCCACGCCCGCGCGAGGTCGCCGGCGAATGGATCGAGCGTGTGGCCTGCGCCGAATTGCTTCGCATAGTCGCGGCGGTAGGCGAGCGGCTCGCTCACGTAAATTTTCTCCAAGCCGAGCTGGCGCAGCACCAGCAGTACGCCGAGACCGATCGGGCCCGCTCCCAGCACGGCGACGGTCTGGCCGCGCCAGGGCGCGCCGAGACCCGCGGCATAGACGGCGATGGAGAGCGGCTCGACGAGTGCGCCCTGATCGAGCGTCGTCTTGGCCGCGAGCGGAAAGCAGTTCTCCTCCGGCATCACGAGCCGCTCGCGCAGGCAACCCTCGAGCTGGCCGGGGCAGCCGAGAAACAGCAGCCGGCGGCACGTGTGCCGCCGGTGCGCGCGACACTGGTCGCACTCGCCGCACGAGATCGCCGGCTCCACGGCGACGCGATCGCCGACCTTCACGCGCTTCACATCCGGCCCGATGGCGGCCACGGTCGCCGAGCACTCGTGCCCGATGGCAAAGGGGAAAGTGATGACCTGATCGCCCACGCGGCCATCGTGATAATAGTGAATGTCGGATCCACAGACGCCCACCGACTCGATGGCGAGCAGCACCTCGCGCCCCTTGGGCGCGGCAGGCTCGGGCACATCGCGGACTTCCAATACTCTTTTCGCAGTCAGCAAAACGGCTTTCATCGGCTTTCTCCTTTGCACGGAAAATTTTTCGTGTAGGCTGCGCGCCACGCGGAAAAATTCAAGAGAAAAGATGATTCGCGATGTCCAGCTCGTCGTCGGAGCGGCGGAGGCCGGGCAGCGGCTTGGCCGTTGGCTGACCGGGCGTTTCCCGGCGATTGCGCGTGCACAAGCGGAGGCGGCGATCACCGCCGGCGCCGTACTGGTCAGCGGCCGCCGCGCGGCGAAAGGCCACGCGCTGGCCGCCAGCGAGGTCGTACAGATTTTCCAATGCCTGGAAAAATCCGACCTGGCCGCCGTGCCCGATCCCACGCTGCCGCTCGACACTGTTTTTGCTGATGCGTATCTGCTCGCCTGCAACAAGCCCGCAGGCATGCCGGTCCACCCGCAGCGCGCCGGCGAGACCGGCACGCTGGTCAACGCGCTGCTCGCGCGCCACCCGGAACTCGCCGGCCTCGGCGGCGACACCATGTTCCCCGCGTTCGTCCACCGGATTGACACCGACACCTCCGGCCTCGTCCTCGCCGCGCGCACGCCGCCGGTCTACGCCGCGCTCCGCGCGCTGTTCCGCGCGCGGAACATCCACAAGGAATATCTCGCGCTCGTCCATGGCCGGATGACCCAGGGCGGCTGCCTCGACTACGAACTCGCGCATCAGCCCGCCACGCCGGGGCAGATGGTCGCCGTCACCGCGCGCAACCGCGCGAAGGTCCGCAAACCCATGCGCGCGATCACGGAGGTGGAAATCGCCGGGCGCTTCGCCGCCTGCACGCTGCTGCGCGTGGTGATTAAGACCGGCGTGACGCACCAGATTCGCTGCCAGTTGGCGGAGCAAGGCCACGCAGTCGTCGGCGATAAAAGCTACGGCCCGCCCGGCGCGGACACGCTCGGCCTGGCCCGCCACTTCCTCCACGCCGCACGGCTGGAATTTATCCATCCCGTCACTGGCCAGCCGCTCGCTCTCGCAGCCCCGTTGCCGCCGGAACTCGCCGGTGTGCTGGCCGAGCTCCGCCACGCTTGAGCTGGAAGTTTTCCAAGGCTTGGAAAAGCGGACGGGGATTCCCCCAAGCTCTGGAAAATTGCCATTTGACTCACGCAGGCGCACGGCGATAATCCACGCACGATTGCCCATCAAACCGGAAAGGAACGAACGATGACGATGATGACACGGCGGATTTTTATGCAGCGCGGCGCGACGGCGCTGGCGGGCGCGGCGGTGTGCGGCGGATTCGCGCAGAGGCTGGCGCAGGCGGCGCCGGGCGCGAAAATCCGGCTGGGCTCGCGGACGAACTGTTTTGGCGGCGACTACAAGGTGGCGAAGCAGTGCGGCATCGAGGGTATCGAGCTCGGCGTCGGTGGCGCGGCCGATACGCTGAAGGTGGCCGAGGCGGGCGAGCAGCAGCGGCAGAAGGATCTGGCCGCGGCGGCGGGCGTCGTCTTCAGTTCGCTCTCGATGGATTTGATGAACGGCAACCCGGTGGCGACGGAGCCGCGCGCGGTGGCGTGGCTCGGCCAGTGCATCGCGGCGGCGAAGAACCTCAGCGCGACCGGCATCCTCGTGCCGTTCTTCGGCAAGGCGCACCTGCTCCAGGGCAGCGAGTGGAAGAAGGCCGAGTTGGAGTCGGTGGTCAAGCGCCTGAAGGAAGTTGCACCGCAGGCGGAGGCGGCGGGCGTGACGCTCGGCGTCGAGTGCACGCTGCCCGCGGCGAAGTACCTCGACATCCTTGACCGCGTCGGCAGCAAGTTCGTCGGTGCGTATTACGATGTGGGCAACACGACGGGCGCGGGCTTTGACGTACCGGCGGAACTCCGCGCGCTCAAGGGGCGCCTCTCCATGATCCATTTCAAGGACGGCAAGCATTTCCTCGGCGAGGGCAAGGTGCAGATGGAGCCGATCGCCGCGGCGCTGCGCGACATTGATTACCGCGGCTGGATCGTCCTGGAAACCTCGTGCCCGACGAAGAACGGCGCGGCGGATGGCAAGAAGAACGCTGACTTCACCCGCAAGCTCATGGGTATCTGAACGCGGTTCCGCTTCGAAACGCCAAACGGGCGGCCCACCGGGTCGCCCGTTTGGCGTTTCGCGCAAGACGATCAGTTGCTGATCGTGTTGATGATCAGGCCGGGCTCGCCCTGGAAGATGTTGAGGCGGGCCTTTTCGTAAATCTGCTTGATCTCCTCGGCGCTCAACTCGGTGCGGATCATCGGCACCTCGATGGCGGTATCCTTCTCGAAGAGGATGCGCTTGGACATGTCGCGGTAGCCGGCCTTGCCGATCGTCAGGACGTGGTCACCCTTGAAAATTTCCGCGCTCACCAGCGGCGTCGTGCCGATCAGGATGCCATCCACCTCGACCAGCGCGGGGTCGGCGGTGGTCTTGACGGAGATTTTGATCTTTGGCCGCGCCTGCTGCGC
>CAISWQ010000112.1 GCA_903889245.1 uncultured Lentisphaerota bacterium
CGGCGGCGCTGCTCCGTTCGCTCCGCTCACTACGCACTGCCGCCTCTGTCATTCCTGTTTCCGTCTGCATCCGCTAGCCTTTTCCCGCCCTCTATATTCCTGTCAACAAAGTGTCTCACTTTCATAGGCACAGAGGGGCCCTGGAAGACACACCGTCCACCGCGCGGCCAGGCGCGTCAGCGCATGGGGACACCCGGCGGGGGCGTGTAGCCGGGCGGGTAGCCGCCGCGGACGCGGGCATATTCCTCCATCGCGGCGGGCAGCAATTTTTGCAGGGCTTCGTACCGGGCCTGGTCGGCGGGATGGGAGGAGAACAAATTGAAACCGCCGGTGAGCGAGCCGCTGCCGCCGCTGCGCTTCCCGCTCTGCTCCATCGCGCGCTGCCAGATGCGCGGCGCGGCGCGCGGATCATAGCCGGCCTTGGCCATATACATCAGGCCGACGGCGTCGGCCTGGTATTCGTCGGACCGCGAGTAGGCGGGCAGCGCGAGCGCGCCGACGACCGCGAAACCGCCGGCCAGAATTTCCGCCCACTGCTGCTGCTCCTTGGCCTCCAGCACCGCCGCGCCCACGCCCACCAGCAGCACCACCGGTGTGACCACACTCAAGCGCCGGGTGGTGTGGCGACAGTTGACGTGCGCCAGTTCGTGCGCCATGACGGCGGCCAGTTCATCCTCATCGCGCACGAGGCCCTTCCTCGGATCATAGAGGCCGGAGAAGACCATCATCGGCCCGCCGGGGAACGCGGCGGCGTTGACGATGTTGGTCTGAAAGAGCGTGACGGTGTAGGGGATGGTGGGATAGTGCGTCACCGCGCTGATGCGGCGCGTCATCTCGTTGAGCTGCGCGACGCGGGCGGAATCGGTGTTGATCGGGCAGCGCGCCTTCTGCATCTGCGCGACGTTCTGCGCCATCGCCTGCGTGCCCATCTTGATGTCGTCATCAAGCGTATAGAGGTTGTAGGCCGACTTCCCCGTCACCGGGTCCGTCGCGCAGCCGGAGAGCCAGAGCAGCGCAAACACGCCGGCCAGTGCGGAGCGTAGCGTTGTGCTTCTAAAGTTCAATGATACGCGTCCTCTCGCGCGGGGAGGCCGGCGCCGGGCGCGGCGGAGCAGCGGCCGGTGGCGGCGGGGTTTTCTCATGACCAAGCTGTACCGCTCGCAGATGGAGGGGCGTGAGGGTGACACGCCCAAAGGCCGTCGTTAGGTTCAGGCTGGTGACCAGTGGTGTACCGACCAACAGATCGCCATTGCGCAGCTTGGCCGCGACCTTCTTGCCCTCCTCGGAAAATTTCAACTCGCGCAGCAAGGCCAGCGGTGCTGTCACCTTGCCAAGACTGGCGGCCTGCACGCCGATGGCTTCGTCCTTGAGTTCGCCGACCACCACCGAACCATCCACCAATTCCGCGCGCGCCTTGAGTGGCCCGGACGCTGCCTGGCCGGCAGGCTGCGCCGCCGCCAACGGTCCCTCCCGCTGAGACAACGCCATGATTTCCTCCGGCGACAGCGCGCGGTTGAAAATCATCACCTCGTCAACGGCACCCTCAAAGAACAAGCCTTCGACTTGTCCGATAGTCAGTGGTGCCGAAACAACGGTTACTGGATTGGTGTTCACATCGCGCGTCAGGCACACCCCATTGACATACAGGCGATATTCGTCCACGTTCCGCGTTAGCGCAATGTGATACCACTGACCGACTTTTCCGCGCCAAGGGGTGGTTGCAACTCTCTGGTCTATTATTCTCTGCTCCGGTCGCTGTGGGGCATTCAGGTGAAAACCCAGCCTGCCTTTATAAAACTCCAAGCTCCACTTCCAATTGGAATAACCGCCTCCATCACTGCAGCCGATGATCATTTGCTCCTTCGCAAGGTTTGTACTGTGATTGATCCACAAAGCCAGCGAGAATGGCTCGCCCCCAAATGACCAAACGCTGTTCGCGGCAACTTCGATGCAACCGCAACCTCGTCCGACCTTTAAGGCATCGCCAATTTTCCCGGCGACTACAGACTTGGAGCCCACGACCTTTCCATTATTTCCGTTTTCGCTGGCGTCGTGGACAATATCGCCGTTGTCTTCGTCAAACGGGAAATAGAGGACCAACCCATCCAGGATGTTCCCGGAACGACCCGACCGCGCCTGAAACCCGGTCACCGCAGCCAGAGACACGTTCAACTTACCCAACGCTGTTTCCAGTTTGAGCGCTTCCACGCCCACCCTCCCGCGCAGTTGGTCGCCGTTTTTCAGCTTCAGCACACTGGCAGAGTTGCTGGAAATCTCGCAATCGCCCACCACATTCCAAGGGATCTCCGTCTTCGCGTAATCCATGTGGAAGGGCAAAACGGCTCCCGTCGGAGTACCGGTGACGCGCCCGCCATCAGCCAACTTCAACGTGACCTGCGTCACGGCCGGCGGATTAGTGTCGGCGGCGGCCAACCCCGCCAGTGGAGACAGCAGCACCCCCAGCACAGCCAGCTTGAACCTGCCTCTTTTCATCGCAGCCTCCTGACCACGCAAAGAGCTTAGCCGGGCTTGAAGACCAAGTCCATGTTCTTCGCGGCGGCAACCTCGTCGAGGCGGCCGACGGGCGTCGTCACCGGCGCCTTGAGCAGCGCGTCGGGATTTTGCTGCGCGGCCGCGACCAGCTCGGCGACGGCCTGCGCAAAGGTGTCGAGCGTCTCGCGGCTCTCGCTCTCGGTCGGCTCGACCATGATGGCCTCGGGGACGTTGAGCGGGAAGTAGATCGTCGGCGGATGGATGCCGCGGTCGATCAGGCCCTTGGCGAGGTCGAGCGTGTGGACGTGCGCGGCCTTGAGCGGCTCGCCGCTGAAGACGCACTCGTGCATGCAGCGGCCGGGCGCGACGGCCTTGAGCAGGCCGCGCAGCTTCTCCTGGATATAATTCGCATTGAGCACGGCGGCATCGCTGGTCTCGCGCAGGCCCTCGCGGCCGAGCATCAGCAGGTAGGCGTAGGCGCGGACGATCACGCCGAAGTTGCCGTAGAACGGCGCGATGTAGCCGATGCTCTTGGGTGCGTCGTAGTTCAGCGAGAAGGTGCCATCGCCGCGCTTGATGACGCGCGAGATCGGCAGGAACGGGCGCAGGCGCTCGACGACGCCGACCGGGCCGGAGCCGGGGCCGCCACCGCCGTGCGGCGTGGAGAAGCTCTTGTGCAGGTTAAGCTGGCACAGGTCGAAGCCGATCTGGCCGGGCTTCACGCGGCCAAGGATCGCGTTGAGGTTCGCGCCGTCGTAATACATCAGGCCATCCACGCCGTGGATGAGTTCCGCGATCTCCTTGAGGTGGTCCACGAACAGGCCGAGCGTCGAGGGACACGTCATCATCAGGCCGGCGGTCTCGTTGTTGACGGCCTGGCGCAGCGCGTCGAGGTGCATGTTGCCCTGCGCATCGGAGGGCACGGTGCGCACATCGTAGCCGGCGATCGCGGCGCTGGCGGGGTTCGTGCCGTGCGCGCTGTCCGGGATCAGGATGTGCGTCTTCTGGTTGCCGCGGTCGCGGTGATAGGCGGCCATGATCATGCAGCCGGTCAGTTCGCCATGCGCGCCGGCGAGCGGCTGGAGCGTGAACTCCGCCATACCGCAGATTTCGGCGAGCATCCGTTCGGTCTCGAACAGCAGTTGCAGCGCGCCCTGCGTCAGGAAGCCGCCGTGCCGGAGCTGCGGCCACAGCGGATGCACGTCGGCGAGGCCCGGCAGATTGCTGGCGACCTCGCACGCCTTCGGGTTGTACTTCATCGTGCAGGAGCCCAGCGGGTAGAAGTGCGTGTCCACCGAGAAATTCCGGCGGCTCAACGCCGTGTAATGGCGCACCACGTCCAGCTCGCTCAACTCCGGCAGCTCGGCCGGCTGCGCGCGCAGCAGCTTCGCGTTGATCTTCGGCGTGGCGTCGTCGAGCTTCTTCATCAGCCGTACCGCCCGCCGCCCCGCCACGCTCTTTTCGTAAATCAGTTGCATGTTCGATCTCCAGATTCTTGCACAAAAGGTAACGAAGGAAACGAAGTCATTCCAGATTGGCCCCCGGCAAAATATATCGGCTGATGCCTTGTACCATCATCGGCACATGAAAATTCAGGATCAACCCGACCGGTGCGTCGAGCAATTGCATGTAGGAAATCTCGATGGCCTTGTGAACCGGCAGCACATCTTCGATGGCCTTGAGTTCGACGGCTAGGCATTTGCCGACGAAAATATCCAAGCGTAATTCCTCGTCAAAAACTTTGCCTTTGTATTCAATCTGCACGACCACTTGATTTTCCGCAGGAATGCCGCGCAACTCCAACTCCCGCATCAAACATTTCTCGTAAATGGATTCGTGCAGACCGGGCCCCAAGCGACGATGCACTTCGATGGCCGCGCCAATCACTTCATGGCTCAACCGATCAGCTTCTTTGTACTTCGGATGCATCTTCGTTCTCTTCGTTATCTTCTGTGAGAATCAGAGCACGCTTTCCAGTTGCGCGGCGAGGATATCCACCTCGGCCTTGGTCCGCTTCTCGGTGCAGGCCAGCAGCAGCACGTTCTGCATGCCGGCGTAGTAGCGGCCGACCGGGAAGCCCGCCGCGATGCCGCGCTCGATCAGCTCGCTGATGACCTCGCCGGCGTCGCGGGGCAGCGTCAGCGCGAACTCGTTGAAGAAGTGGCGGTCGGGGAAGGTCGCCTTCACGCCTGGGATCGCGCGCAGGCGGTCGAACGCGTAGGCCGCGCGGACCGCGCACTGGTGCGCGCAGTGCGCGAAGCCCACCTTGCCCAGCAGCGCGAGGTAGATCGTCGCCCGCAGCGCGCACAGCGCCTCGTTCGTACAGATGTTGCTCATCGCCTTCTCGCGCCGGATGTGCTGCTCGCGCGCCTGCAGCGTCAACACGAAGCCGCGCCGCCCCTGCGCGTCCAGCGTCGCGCCCACGATGCGGCCGGGCATCTTGCGCACGTACGGCTTGCGCGTGGCCATGAAGCCCAGATACGGCCCGCCGAACGAGAGCGGCAGGCCGAGGCTCTGGCCCTCGCCCGTCACGATGTCCGCGCCCATCGCACCCGGGGTCTGCACCATGCCCAGCGACATCGGGTAGACCGAGAACACCGCCAGCGCGCCCACCCTGTGGGCCGCCGCGACCAGTTCCGTCAGGTCATCGAGGCAGCCGAAGAAGTTCGGGTTCTGCACCAGCACCGCCGCGACGGTGTCATCGAGCTTCTCGGCGAAATTGCAGCGCCCGGCCTGGCCGGCATCGAGCGGGACCTCCTCGTAGGCGATGGAAAGGTTCGCCGTGTAGCAGCGCAGCATCGTGCGGTAGATCGGATTGACGCCCTCGCAGACGAGCACCTTGTTGCGGCCGGTGATGCGCAGCGCCATCATCAGCCCCTCGAACAGCGCCGTGCCGCCGTCATAGAGCGAGGCGTTCGCCGCCTCCATGTCCGTCAGCCGCGCGATCGCCGTCTGGTATTCGTAGATCGCCTGCAGCGTGCCCTGCGACGCCTCCGGCTGGTACGGCGTGTAGGCGGTGAAGAACTCGCCGCGGCTCGCGAGCGCGTCCACCGCCGAGGGGATGAAGTGGTCATAGAAGCCGCCGCCGCAGAAGTTGGTCAGCGTGGAGTTCTTCGCCGCGAGCCCGCGCAGCGTCTGCAACATTTCCAACTCCGACCGCCCGGCGGGGATGTTGAAATCCGCCGTCTGGAATTCCGCCGGGACATCCACGAAGAGGTCGTCGAAGCTCTTGGCCTCGATGGCGGCCAGCATCTCCCGCTGCTCCGCACTGCCCGAACCGATAAACGTTGTGTGTGCCATGAGTCTGCTCCTGAAATTCGCGGCAGACTCTACGCCTGCGACCTCTGTTTTCCAAGGCTTGGAAAAGGCGCGGTGAAATTTTCCAAACCTTGGAAAAAAGTCTGGTTTCGGTTTCCAAGGTTTGGAAAACTCCGCGTGACGAACAAGGGCGCAAACTATGAGACTTCATCCTTTCCGGGCGTGGCGACCGCGGACCGAAGTGGCGGCACGGGTGGCAGCGCCGCCTTACGATGTACTGGATTCCGATGAGGCCCGCGCGCTGGCCGCGGACAATCCGATCAGCTTCCTGCATGTGGGCAAGGCAGAGATTGATTTGCCGCGTGAGATGGACGTGCATGATGACCGCGTCTATGCCCAAGCGGTCGCAAACCTGCAGCGTCTGCGTCACGAAGGGGTGTTGATGCAGGAGAGGCAGCCCGTCTTCTATCTCTATCGCCTGATTCGCGAGGGCCGCGCGCAAACCGGACTGGTCGCGACCTTCCACGCGGAGGATTATGAGCGCGAACTCGTGCGCAAACATGAGAAGACGCTAAAGGCGAAGGAGGATGACCGGATGCGGCATATCGCGGGGCTAAACTCGCAAACCGGCCCGGTGTTCCTAGCCTACCGTGCGCAGTCCAGAATTGACGAACTCGCCACCGAGGTGCAGACCGGCGCCCCGCTCTTCGATTTCACCTCACCCGATGGTGTCCGTAACACGCTCTGGCGCATCGAGGAGACCGCTGCTTGGGAACAGGCGTTCGCGGCGGTACCGGTGTTCTATATCGCCGATGGTCATCACCGTGCCGCAGCCGGAGTCCGCGTGGCACAGGAGCGGCGGGCCACGCAGACTGGCACGGAGGAATATAACTGGGTACTGGCCGTGCTGTTCCCGTCCAATCAACTGCGTATCCTGCCCTACAACCGGGTCGTCAAGGATTTGAACGGGTTGACACCGGAGCAATTCCTGACCCGCATCAAGCAGGCGGGGTTTGCGGTCACGGCAGGCGCGACGCCCTCGCCAGCCGCGCCACGAAATGTGGGCATGTATCTGGGCGACACTTGGTGGGGCTTGCACTGGCCGGCGGATGCGCGTGCCGATGCCGTCGGACAATTGGATGTCAGCGTCTTGCAGGATCGTTTGCTGGCGCCGATTCTTGGCATTGATGATCCACGGAAGAATCCGCGGGTCGGTTTCGTCGGGGGCATCCGCGGCACAGGCGAGCTGGTCAAATTGGTCTCCGAGGGCCGCGCCGCCGTGGCGTTCTCCATGTTTCCGACAACGCTGGATCAACTGCTGGCCATCGCCGATGCGGGCCAGATCATGCCGCCCAAAAGCACTTGGTTTGAACCCAAGCTCAAGGACGGCCTCTTCATGCACGACCTTTCCTAGCTACTGTTTGGCAGAGGGTTAGATACACGCCGGTCTCCGGCCTTGACACCGCAGGGTTGGCTGTTAGACTCCCTACGCTGATTTTGATTAGCAGGGCCTCGGAAATCAGCGGCAGCCCAACGAAAGGCGGCGGTCATGAACCAAATGGCGTGGGGAATTCTGGTGACATGCGGCAAGGACGAGCAGATGGCTTCAGGTGTGGAGGTTTCCTACCTTGACTTGGCCGGTAAAGCGGTCCTTTCCCATAGCTTGCAGGCCTTTGAGCAATCCCATGAGATTGGTGGTGTGATTCTGGTGACAGCCCCGGAACGCGTCGAGCAGACCCTCGGTCTGTGCCAACTCCATGGTTTTGCCAAAATACGGAAGGTTGTGCCCGGCGCGGCCACCTTCTTCGGTTCGGTACAGCACGCCCTTAAATATGTGGGCGAAGACATCCAGTTCCTCTGCCTGCATGGCGCTGGCCGGCCGTGCATCCAGGCCGGTCTGGTTTCCGAGGTTGTCAAGGCCGCCCGCAAGGATGGCGCAGCGGCAGCGGGCGTACCCGTCGGACAGCAGCTCATGGCCGCCGGCAAGGGCGACCTCATCAAGGAAGTGGTCGCAGCCGACACCTTCTGGCATCTGCAGTCGCCTACGGCCTGCCGCTTGGACTGGCTGAAGCTGGCGTTGGAGTCGGCCGCCAAAAAGAAGAAACATCCCGCCGACATCGTGGAGGCGCTCGCCCTGATCAAGAAAACGGTCAAGCTGGTCGCGAATCCGCGGCCGAACCTCCATCTGCGCCAGCCGACCGATCTGATGATGGCCGTCGCCTTATTGGCCTGACGAGTCCGGCCGCCGGATGCTCTCCGCAATTTGCGCAGTGGCGATGACCCAGCGCTCTTCCTCGCGGATCCAGTTCACAGCATAGGTGTGCAGTAACTTCTGGCGCTCGCCATGCGCCTGCACCAGCACCTCGACCGCCAGGCGCATCGCCGCCTCCTCTTGGGGCCGCACCCAGCTCACCTCGCGATCGAGAATCTTCACTTCGAGCGAACTGACCGCCTGCAACGTGCTCGCCGCCACCCCCAGCACTTCCTCGCGTGAATGCAGGGCAGGCAGCGGCTCGCCCGGCGTGATCTGCGCCTGGTGCGCAAAGAAGTCGGCGATTTCGCGCGTGCGCGTCGCCAGCCCCAGCAAGCCATTGCCCGGCGCCTTGTGCAGCGCTGCGGCGAGCCGGTCGCTCTGCCGTACGATTTTTTTCAGCTCGCGGTCGCCACCCAGCCACCACCACGCACCGAGCCATAGCGCCCCGCCCACCAGCAGCACCAGCAGAACCTTGTTCACCATAGCAGACCTCCCGCGATGTCACCGCGCCGCGTCAGTCCGGCCTTGTGGGCCGCCAGCGGCACGGCACGATTATCGCCGGCCACAAAATATTCGCCCAGCGGCACACGCGTCGCCGGCAGCTGCCAAGCCGAACCGCACCGGAGATAGGGCTCGGCCTGCACGCGCCCATTGATCAGCAGCACACCGTTGGAGAAGGCGATCGTCTCGCCGGGCAGCGCGAGCACGCGCTTGAGATAGAAGGCGCGCCAGCCGGCCATGCGGACCATGACCAGTTCGCCGCGTTCGGGCTCGCGCTGGAGGAACTTCAGCTTGTTGCCGAGCCGCCAGGCGCCATCATGAATCGTCGGCTCCATGCTCATGCCGGAGACATGCACTGGCGGGAAAGCGAAACGGCCCAGCACATAGAACAGCGCTCCCAGCGCGAGTGCCCGCCACAGCGTTACACGCGGATTGCGACCCCATAGCCAGATGGTCCAGATCGGCAGCACGCGCGGATGATGCCGCAGGGCGGTTGTTTTGTCGAATGCTACGCGCTATCGTCCCGCCGATGCGCGCCGCGCCCGCCAACCCCGTCCGCCTGACCGCCCGCTTCGAGGGCCATGTGCAGGGCGTCGGCTTCCGCTACACCGCGGTCGGCCTCGCGGAAAACCTCGGCATCACCGGTTACGTCATGAACCTGATGAACGGCGATGTGGAACTCGTCGCCGAAGGCCCCGACGCCGACCTGCGCGCGCTGCTCCAGAAAATCCAAAGCTCGCACCTTGGCCGCTACATCCTGCGCTTGGACCAACAGTGGACGCCCGCCCGCGGCGGCCTGGATGGTTTCGGCGTCCGCTTCACCGAACACTAACCCCCAAAAATAAACGGCCCGTTTCTAAGCGCGTGGCCTCGTCACGATTTCGCGCGCAACGGCCGTGATGACGCACGACACGGACGTGATGCCGCGCGGAACCGTCACGAAGTCACGCGGAACGGTGGTGGTTCCGCGTGGTACGGAGGTTGGGACGCGCGCAACCACGCCGATTCCGTGCGGACCGGAGGCTGGGACGCGCGCAACCACGGCGATGCCGTGCGGAACGGAGGCTGGGACGTGCGGAACGGCGACGATTCCGCGTGGAATCACGACGATTCCACGCCATCCATCCATCGGTTTATGCGATTTAGGCCTAAAATTGAAAAAACGGCCGCGCCACGCCCCAAGGCGGCGTAAAAGGCGCACAAGCGGTTTTCGTCCAAGGATTGGAAACGGCGCGGGCGGGTTCTTCCAAGGATTGGAAAAGGTGGGAATGGTTTTTTCCGAGGCTTGGAAAGTTTCGCGGAAAAAGTTCCGAGGCTCGGAAAAGGCAAGCCATCAGCGATCAGCTTTCAGCGGTCAGCTTTCCAAGGCTTGGAAAAGGGTTGACGGGGTGGGGGCTTTCGGGCATGTCGGGTGCATGAAAATTCTTCTGGCGGTGCTGTCGGCGTTGGCGGGGTTGGTACAAGCTGGTGCGGCGCCGTTGCCGGGCATCGGCCCGGAGGGCTGGAAGTACGGCGCGCCGGATGCGGCGGTGCGTCATGACTGGCCGAAGTCGGTGCGCTGGCAGCCTGCCAAACACAACTACATCCGCCAAGCGTTCGCCCCGGCGCTGGATTGGTCGGCAGGCCACGCCCTCGCGCTGTGGCTGCACGTGGAAAACGCGCCGGTGGGCGCGCGGCTATCGTGCGAAATTTCCTCGGAGAATCCGGCGACGCAGGGGCCGGATTATTATGGGGGCAGGGTGGCGCTGGATGGGGCGGGCTGGCGGCGGGTCGTGCTGCCGTTCGCGGAACTGGGGCAGGCGCGCGAACCGGTCGGGCCCAAACAGATCAACGGCCTGAAGTTGCAGGTGGAGGGCGCGGACGCGAAAACCATCCTGCGGCTCGGCGGGGTGGAGCTGGTGACCGGCGCGGCGGCGGGTCAGCGGATGACCGATGCGGAGCTGTTCGCGAACCTGAACCTGGACCTGCCGGCGCTCGCGGCGGTCAAGCGCGCGGTGGCGGCGCATAATCTGCCGGCGGCGAAGGCCGCGCTGGCGGCCCACTTCCGCAGCCGCGCACTGCCGAAGTGGGACGTGGACTGGCGTCAGCCGGAATTCCGCACGTTGAAGAAAAAGCCGGCCGATGATCCGCGCGCGGAAAAGATTCTGCGGCACCAGTTCGATTATACGCAGGGGCCGAACAAGCGCGGGACGCTGGACTTCGGCAAGAAGATCGATTGGACGGCGAACCCGACCGAGGGCGAGGCGCGGACGCATCTGTGGAACGAGAGCCTCAACCGGCATTTTCATTTCCGTACGCTGGCGGATGCCTACTGGCGGACGGGGCTGGAGAAGTATGCGCGGGAAATCGCCGATGAGATCATGGACTGGACCGCCTCGAACCCGGCGGTGCTGCTCTCCAACGGCAACCACATGAAGAATGGCTGCGAGGCGTGGCAGACGCTGACGACGAGCATCCGGCTGGCCGACGTCTGGCCGCACGCCATCTACCGCTGCCTCGGCTCGCCCGCGTTCAGCGACGAGGTCATCTGCACGATCTACAAGTCCATCTGCGAACAGGCGCGGCACCTGATGCGCTGGCCGAGCGGCGGCAACTGGCTGACCTCGGAGTCGAACGGGCTGTTCATCGGCGGGATGCTGTTCCCGGAATTCAAGGAGGCGGCCGACTGGCGGCGCACCGGCCTCGCGCGGCTCTACAAGCAGCTCGATGACGAAGTCTATCCCGACGGCCTGGAGTACGAACTGGCCGCCGGCTACAACAACTGGGTCGTCCGCGAGTTCGCCGGCATCATCGAGCAGGCCGACCGCAACGGGCTGCGCGCGGAGCTGCCCGCCGACTTCCTCGCGAAGATGGAGAAGATGTTCGACTATCTCTGCCGCGCGGCGCTGCCCAACGGCGCGCTCCCCGGCCTCAACGATTCCGGCAACAGCGACGTGCGCGCGCTGCTGGCGACCGGCTTCCAACTCTTCCCGCAGCGCACCGACTTCCAGTACATCGCCACCGATCGCAAGGCCGGCCAGCCGCCCGCGACGACCTCGTGTGCGTTCCCGTGGAGCGGCCACTACGTGATGCGCTCCGGCTGGGACCAGGACGCGACCTACCTGATTTTTGACGCCGGCCCCTATGGCTACGGGCACCAGCACGAGGACAAGCTGCACTTTGTCCTGTGGAGCGGCGGCCGCCAGCTCGTGCTCGATCCCGGCAATTTCTCCTACGACAAGTCGCGCTGGCGGCGTTACGTCTTGAGTACCGCCGGTCACAACACCGTGCTCGTGGATGGCGCGGGCCAGCATCGGAATAAGCAGCGGGAAACCTACTTCTGGCCGCGCCCGTGGGTCGGCGCCGCGCCGCCGCAGAACGACGCGCGCTGGAACAGCACGCCCGACTTCGATTGGGTGTCGGGCAGCTACCGCGATGGCTACGGCACGAACAGCGCCAGCGCCGTCACGCACCAGCGGCAGCTTCTGTTCCTCAAGCCGGAGCGGCTGTTCGTGGTGTTCGATACGCTGACACCGCAGGACGCCAAGAGTCACAGCTATGAGGCGCTGTTCCACCTTGACGCGACCGACGCGACCGCCGACGCGGCGACAAAGACCGTGCGCGCGCCGCACCTCGCCATCGTGCCGGCGGGCGGCGTGGAGGTCGGCCTTGTGAAAGGCAAAGAGGACGAGCCCGTGCAGGGCTGGGCCAACAGCCCGTGGCGCGCGATCCCGACGGCGCTCTATCGCAAGTCCGGAGCGGGCGTGCAGCACTTCTGCTTCGTACTCGAGCCGCTGGCGGCCGGCGCCGCGCCGCGCGTGGTCGGCGTCGAACAACTCGCGGGCGGCGCGCGCCTGACGTTCGCCGATGGCCGGACCATCGAAGCCCAACTCGCGCCGGAGCCGGTCATCACGCGCGCCGCGCGCTGAACGGGTAGGGGCGCAGTCTTGCTGCACCCCTACCGTTTTCCAAGCCTTGGAAATTTTTCTGGCAAAACGTCCAATCCTTGGAAAAACGCTTGCCTCGCCTTTCCAATCCTTGGAAACTCCGCGCGCACCGGAGACGAACATGAACACCATCCGCCTGTTATCCGCCGCCCTGCTCGCCGCGACCGCCGCGTGCGCCGAAACCAACGCCATCAAGAAATCGGTCTGGAACGGTTTTGAGAAGCTTGATTTCGCCGTGGATGGCCGCGCGGCGCTGCTGGTGCAACCGAAAACGCCAGCGTCGGGCAAGCCGTGGATCTGGCGCACGGAATTTTTCGGGCACGAGCCGCAAGGCGATCTCGCCCTGCTCGGCAAAGGCTGGCATGTCGCCTATCTCAACGTGCAGAATCTTTATGGTGCGCCGGTCGCGCTCGACGCGATGGACAAGTTCTACGCGCACGTGCGGCAGGCCCACGGGCTTGGCGCCAAGCCGGTGCTGGAAGGCTTCAGCCGCGGCGGTCTCTTCGCGTTCAACTGGGCGGCGCGTCATCCCGACCGCGTCGCGTGCCTCTACGTGGATGCGCCGGTCTGCGATTTCAAGAGTTGGCCCGGCGGCAAAGGCAAGGGCAAGGGCTCCGCCGGCGACTGGCAGCGGCTGCTGAAAGTCTATGGCCTGACCGAGGAGCAGGCGCTCGCTTACAAGCTCAACCCGGTGGACAATCTCGCGCCGTTGGCCAAGGCGCGGATTCCCATCTTGAGCGTCTGCGGCGAGGCCGACAAGGTCGTGCCGATGGACGAGAACACGCGCCTCGTGGAGCAACGCTACAAGGCGCTCGGCGGGCCGATCGAGGTCATCGCCAAGCCCGGCTGCGACCATCATCCGCACAGCCTCAAGGACCCGGCGCCCATCGTCGAGTTCCTGCTCCAGCACGCCCCGGCCAAGTAGCGCCCTTGCGGGCGCGCTACGAACGACGCAGCCTCAATCACGGCATCGCTGATGGTGAGCCATCTTCTGTAGCGGCGACCTATGGTCTCCGACGGCGGCCACAGGCCGCCGCTACCGTGGCGGAGGGCGCGCTAAGCGCGCGGTTCGTTACCACGTCGGAGCGAGGGGCGTGTAGTCCAGCGTCACCTCGGCCGGGCTGTGCTCGGCGAACGAGGGGCCGCGCCACGAAATCACGAACGGGCCGACCGAGGGCAGCGTACTGGTGAAGATCAGCTTGTCCGTGTCGGTGGCCAGCAGGGCGAAGTCACCGCTGCCGGATTCGGAGGGGCCGCTGTCCCACGCGATGGTGTACTCCAGGTGATAACCATCCACCGTGCCCACGAGGCGGCCCATGCCCATCGGCGGAAGCAACAGATAGCCCGTGACGCTGGCGCCGCTCTGCCACATGTCGCCGGCCGCGGTCGCGCCATTGAGCGGATTTTCCCAGAAGCCGTTAGCGTTCAAATCGCGCGCCGGTGCGCCACCGCTATCGCCACCGCCACCACCGCAGCCGGCCAACGACAGACCAACCACCAGCAACGCCAGCAACGACCACACACTCATCTTCCGGTTTTTCATGGGGTTCCTTGTTGCCGCGCCGCCCTGCGCGGCGCGTGGGCGCGGATTGTAGCGTTGAAACTCGCAATGAAAAGAACTGTCTGCATGGCATGGAGAACGAGGCTTGCCGGGCCATCTTCTGTAGCGGCGACCTACGGTCGCCGACGGCGGCCGCAGGCCGCCGCTACAGCGCAGGCCTACTCGTAGCGCAGCGCCTCGATCGGGTTGAGCAGTGCCGCCTTGCGCGCGGGCCAGAGGCCAAAGACGATGCCGACCAGGCCGGAGAAGCCGAACGCGAGCACCACCGAGGTCAGCGAGACCGAGGTCGGCCACTCGGCAAACGTACTCAACGCCGCGCTGACGCCCCACCCCAGCGCGATGCCGATGCTGCCGCCGGTGATGCTGATCGCCAAGGCCTCGACGAGGAACTGCATCATGATCTCGCCGCGCCGCGCGCCAATCGCCTTGCGCAGGCCGATCTCGCGCGTCCGCTCCGTCACGCTGACCAGCATGATGTTCATGATGCCGATGCCGCCGACCAGCAGCGAGATCACCGCGATCGAGGACAGCAGGATGGACATCGTGCGCGTCACGGTCATCAGCGCCTCCTGGAATTCCGCGAGGTTGCGGATGATGAACGGCTCCTCCTGCGAGGCGGGCACGCGATGCAGCCGCTTGAGCACCTCCAGCACGCGCTCGATCGTCTGCGGCAGCGCCTCCATCTCGGTCACCTCGATGTTGATGCGATCCACATAGCGCCGGCCCATCAGCCGGTACAGCGCGGTCGTCACCGGGATCATGACCACGTCGTCCTGGTCGCCGAACGTGCTCGCGCCCTTGGTGCCCAGCAGGCCGACGATCTGGAAGCTGATCTTGTTGATGCGGATGTATTCGCCGACCGGGTTGACGCCCTCGCCGAACAGCTCGCGCTGCACGGTCGTGCCGAGCACCGCGACGCGGGCGCGCGCCTTGACCTCGTCCTCGGTGAAGAAGCGCCCGCTCAACAGCGACCACCCGCGCATCTTCAGGTGCGGCGGCGTCGTGCCAAGGACGTAGGAGCTCCAGTTGCGGTTGCCATAGACCGTCTGGTAGCGCGCGTCGAGCTGCGGCGCGGTGTTCTTGACCGTCTTGATTTCCTCCTTGAGCGCGGCGACGTCCTCGAGCGTCAGGCGCGTCGAGGCGCCGATCTGCTGGCTGACGCCCTTCTGCGAGGTCGTGCCCGGATACAGGAAGAGCAGGTTCGAGCCCATCGAGGAAATCTGCTTCTGCATCGCCAGCTTCGCGCCCGTCCCCAGCGCGAGCATCGCGATGATCGCGGCGACGCCGATCAGGATGCCGAGCATCGAGAGCGCCGACCGCACCTTGGCCGCCGCGACCGAGCGGAACGCCTGCCGCAGCAGCGGCCCGACCCGCCGTACGCTGCCGCGGAACCGCGCCGCGCGGCTGGGGAGCAGGGACGAGGACGGGGCCGGGGCCGATTTATGATTTATGATTTCCGATTTTTGATTTGTGGTAGCGGAAGGTTCAGAAGCGGCCACCGACCACTGACCACTGACCACTGACGACTGACCGCTGTCTTCCAAGGCTTGGAAAAGTTCACTGCCGGTTTTTCCAAGGCTTGGAAGCGCGGGCGGCGTGTTGGGGTCGTCGCTGATGACCTTGCCATCGCGCAGGCGGATGATCCGGTTCGCGTAGAGCGCGAGGTCGGGCTCGTGCGTCACGAGGATGATCGTGATGCCGCCGCGCCGGTTGAGTTCGCACAACAGGCCCATGATCTCGGTGGCGGAGGCGGAGTCGAGGTTGCCGGTGGGCTCATCGGCCATCAGGATGCGCGGCGCGTTGACCAGGCTACGCGCAATCGCCACGCGCTGCTGCTGGCCGCCGGAGAGTTCGTTCGGCTTATGGTGCAACCGCTCGCCCAACCCGATCGCCTGCAACAGCGCCGCGGCGCGACTGCGCGGGATGGCATCGAAGTTGTAGAGCGCGGGCAGCGCCACGTTCTCCTCGGCGCTCGTGCGCGCCAGCAGATGAAACTGCTGGAAAACGAATCCGACCGTGCGGCTGCGCAGGATCGCGCTCTCGTCCTCGCCCAAGCCGGCGATGTCGCGCCCGAACAGAAAATGGCTGCCGGAGGTCGGCCGGTCGAGCAGGCCGAGGATGTGCATCAGCGTGGACTTGCCCGAACCGCTCGCGCCCATGATCGCGACGAACTCGCCCGCCTTGATCTCCAGCGACACATCGTCGAGGGCGCGCACCAGCGTGTCGCCCATGCGGTAGGTCTTGCAGACATGTTCGAGGCGGATCATCCGTGACGCTTGCGCGGGGGTAGTTTGGGCATGAAGGGATTGGTCTGGCCGGTCGTGCCCGCCGGCGCGCGCAGGATGAGCACGGTTTCCTTCTCGCTCACGCCAGAGGTAATCTCGATGCGCTTGCCGTCCTCGAGCCCGGTCTTCACCTCGCGCGTCTCCGGCGGCAGGCCCTCCTCCGCCGCAGGCACGAGGACCACGGAACGCTCGCCCTCGCCGCGCACGGCGTCGCACGCCACGTGCAGCACGTTGGTGTGCTCGGCCACAAAGAAACTCGCCGCCGCCGTCATGCCGCTGCGCACGAACACGGGCACCTCGGCCAGCGTGATCTCGATGGTGTAGGTGGTGACGTTGAGCACGGTCTTCGATTCGTAGGAGATGTGCGTCACCTTGCCCTTGAGCTTGCGTTCGGGATAGGCATCGAGGATGACCGTCACCGCCTGGTCAAGGTGGATTTGCGCGAGGTCGGTCTCATCCACCTGCGCCTCGGCGACCAGGTGATCGGAGAGCACGAGCACGGATTCGCTGGAGGACACCGTCTGGCCCGGCTCCACCTTGCGCAGGATGATCGAGCCATCGAGCGGCGCGAGGATCGGGGTCGCCTTGTAGATTTCCTGCCAGCGCTTGTATTCCTCCGGCCCGCGGGCGCGCGCGGCATCAATCAGCGCGGCGCGGTCGGTCGTGCTCATCCACGCGAGGATCTGGCCCTTCTTGACGTCCACGCCCTCCTCAATCAGCACCTCCTCCATGCGGCCGCCGACTGGTGGCTTGATCTCCACGCGGTTCTCCGGCGTGATCGAGGCGGTGGCCTGGATGTTGACCGTCACCGTCCCGCGCTCGACCGTGGTCGGCTCGTAGGTCGGCTGGTCCCTTTGCTTCTGGCGGTTTTGCCACCACCACCAGCCGCCCCCGCCGGCCGCGCCCAGCACAACCAGCACAAAAATCACTTTGCCTATTTTCACATTTGCCTCATCAAAGCGTCTCTCGTCTCGCGTCTCTAGTCTCGCGTCAAAGGTCATCAAGTCTTCGCTGCCCTACCACCAATCATCAAATCATAAACCGCCAATCATCAAATTTTTCCGTCACTCGACCCTCGTCACTCGCCTCTCGCCTCTCGTCACTTCTGCGGCAACAGACTCGCTCCCCGCGCCTTTTCCCACGCGATCTGGGCCAGAATCACATCGCGCCGCGCGGCCAGTTCCGCGCGCTGCTGCGTGATCAGGTCGTTCTCGATGATGTCCCAGTTGTCGAACGAGAGCAGGCCGATGGCGTACTGGTTGCGCGAAATCTCGGCGCGCAGCTCCGCCGCCTGGAGGAACTCGCGCTGCACGCGCAGCTTCTCGTGCGCATCCTGCCAGTCGGCGAAGGCCTGCTTCAGGTTCAGCAGCGCCTGCTGCCACTGGCTGCGCGCCAGCAGCGCAGAGCGTTTCTCATCGGACTGCGCCGAGCGCACGTTCATGATGTTCCGGCCGCCGGGGAAGAAGGGGTAGTTCAGGCTCACGCCCACCGACCACGAGTTCTCCTGCGGAAAGAACACGTCGTCGCTGCGGCTGACGCTGGCGTTGGCGTTGATACTGGGCAGGTACTCGCTCTTCGCCACGCGCACGCCCTCGCGCGCCGCCTTCGCCTGCGCCAGCGCCTGCCTCACCACCGGCACGGCATCGGCCAGTTGCTCGAAATCCGGCGCGGCCTCCAGCGGCGCATCCTCCAGTTTGCCCTGTACCGCGGGCACCGGCTCCGGCCGGCCCAGCGCCACGGCCAGCCGCTGCTGCGCCACGGCGAACGCGCGGCCGGCGCTCTGCACCTCGAACTTCGCCTGGCTCAAGATCGCCTGCATGCGCAGCAGCGAGCCCTTGTGCTCGCGCCCGCCATCGAAGCGCAGCGAGACCAGATCCACGTTGCCGCTGCGCCGCGTGACGATCGCGCCGCTCAAGGTGATCAGGTCCGCGCCGTAGAGCTGCCGCACGAACGCCACGCGCACGTCATAGCTCAACTGCGCCAGCGCCGTGGCCAGCACCGCGCGCGAGAGCTCGCGCTCGGCGCTGCGCTGGGCCAGCAGCGCGGTGTCGCGCCCGCCTGTGTAGAGCGATTCCTGCGCCTGCAAGGACGTGACGAAGTTGTTGTCCGTGACGCCGTTGGCCGAGCCGCCGCTGCGCGAGGCCGAGGCGCTCGCGGAAAGCTGCGGCAGGAACGCGGTGAGCGCGGCCTTGTACTGGAACTCGGAACGCTGCACGGCCTCCCTCGCCGCCGCCACGTCCGGTTGCTTCCGCACCGCCTCCGCGAGGCAATCGTCCAGCGTCAGCGCCGGCGGCGCGTTCGTCTCCGCCGCGCGGGCCAGGCCCGCCAGCAACAGAACAGCTATGGAAAATAACCTGTGCATGGCTCCACAACACACAAAAGCCGGCGCAGCTTGCCGACCGCGCCATCGCCCGTCAACAACGGAATGCGGCGGCGCGAAATTGTGCGCCGGGCCGTTTTTTGCTACCCTGCCGCCGGAGATGAAAGCGAACACACAAAGCCGGGCGCTGGCAGGCGGTTTGGTCGCTGTGCTGCTGGCCGGCCTGACCGCGGCCCGCGGCGCGGGTATGGACTTCGAGCAGGTCAAGGCCAAGGCCCGCGAACTCGCCGCGCGCCCGATGCGCGAGGACCGCCTCGACCTCGCCGAGAAGCTCAAGACCATCACCTATGACCAGATGCGCGACATCCGCTTCGATCCCAAGCACGCGGTCTGGCGGCGCGAGCGCCTGCCCTTCCAACTCCAATTCTTCCACGCCGGCGGCCCGCAGCAGTCGCAGGTGGATATCAACCTCGTGGATGGCGATCTCGTCACCGAGCTGCCGTTCAGCACCGACTTCTTCAGCTACGGCGCGAACAAGTTCAACTGGTTCGACCTGCGCGGCCTGAAGTTCTCCGGCTTCCGCATCCATTATCCGCTCAACCGCCCCGACGTGCTCGATGAACTCGCCGTCTTCCAGGGCGCCACCTATTTCCGCGCCCTCGCGCCCGGCCTGATCTACGGCCTCTCCGCCCGCGCCCTCGCCATCAACTGCGGCGGCCCCGGCGCCGAGGAATTCCCGCGCTTCCGCACCTTCTGGATTCACCGCCCCGACAAGGAAGGGAAGAAGGTGCTCATCCTCGGCGTGTTCGAGGGACCGAGCGTCAGCGGCGCGGCTTCGTTCACGGTCAACCCCGGCGCGCCGGGCGCCCCGACGCTCGTGGATGCGCGCGTCGCGGTCTTCGCCCGCGCCGATCTGCCGCGCTACGGCATCGCCCCGCTGACCAGCATGTTCTGGTACGGCAAAAACACCGCGCGCAAGTTCAACGACTTCCGCCCCGAAGTCCACGACTCCGATGGCCTCCTCCTCCAGACCAGCCTGGACCATTGGCTCTGGCGTCCGCTGGAAAACGACGGCCGCCTGCGCATATGCACGTTCGGCGACTTCCGGCCCAAGGGCTTCGGCCTGCTCCAGCGCGACCGCAGCTTCGACGCCTACGAAGATCTCGAAGCGCAATATCAGCGCCGCCCCTCGACATGGGTTCGGCCCACGAGTGATTGGGGCAAGGGCGCGGTCAAGCTCGTCGAGATCGAGACCGAGAACGAATACATGGACAACATCGTCGCCTTCTGGGAACCCGAGGGCGGGCTGAAGGCCGGTGGCACCGCCGAATTCGCCTATCAACTTGCGTGGTTCGGCGATGATCCCAATCTCCCGCCGCTCGGCCGCTGTGTGGCCACGCGCACCGGCTGGGCCGGCCAGCCCCGCGCCAAGAAATTCGTCCTCGACTTCGCGTGGCCTGCACTCGCCCGCGACGCCGGGAGCACCAAGGCCGAGCCGGTCATCACACCCAGCCGCGGTAAAATCAGCGGCGTCTCCTCGGAGTTCAATCCCCATCACAAAACCTGGCGGCTCGCCTTCGACGTGACGGCCGAGGACAAGGCCGACGCCGTCGGCGTCCACGCCCACCTGAAGGTTGCGGGCCAACCGCAAACGGAAACATGGACCTATCTCTGGAGGCCATAAAGCTCCCCGCGTGGGACCCCGCCTCCGCCACCGAATGGGACGAGGCGTTCGAGAAAGTGGAGAACTACCTCCGCGCCTGCCGCGTCGCCAGCCGCCTCCATCGCGCGCGCCTGACAGCCTTGATTCTGCAACGGGCGATTGAGCGACGCAGCCGCAGCCCAGCCCAACCAGAGGTCAGAGGACAGAGATCAGAGGTCAGCAGTCAACCGTCAGTGGTCAGTGGTCAGTGGTCAGTGGCCGCGTCTGAAAATTCCACCACCACAAATCATAAATCGGAAATCATAAATCATAAATCTGCGGCGGCGTCCCCCCCGCTCTCTTCCCTCGCCATCGAGGAGGCGCGCGAACTCGTCGCCCACTGGCTGGCGAACCTGCTGCCCGCGCGCGCCGAGAACCGCCCCTTTACGCTTGCCGAAGGTTTCCTCGCGCTCTATCTCTGCGACGCCCCGATGCGTTGGCCCGGCGCGTTCCTCAACCCCCAGCAGGCGCCGCCCGACTTCGCCGACACCCTGCGCTCGCGCATCGTCAAGACCGGCCCCGAACTCGAAGTCAGCAGCATGGTCCCGCGCCAGATTGATCTCGGCCTGCTTCCCGACCTCGCCGAATCCGCCTTCGACAAACTCGACCGCGTCCCGCTGCTCAAGACCCTGTTCGTCTGGGCGCTCTTCATCGCCGGCCTCGTCTTCCTCTTCTGGTACACGCGCCACTGACGCCCCGCTTTTTCCAAACCTTGGAAAAAGGCCCTGCCTCCGTTCCAATCCCTGAAAAGCAAGCGGACGACTGCCTCGGGAAAAACCCTGATGCACGTCACGGGCGGGCGCCGATGGCGCGTGGAAGTCCGTCTGTTTATACATGCGCCCGACGGCACTTTTTCGGTTGCGAAACAAGGCTCGCAAACGTAGAGTCCGCCCGCTTCATTGGCAGTCTGACAGGAAAGGGCGTGTGTGTATGAAAAAGTTGACGACAGGCGCATCTCTAATAAAGACCGGTGTGTTTATTATGCTGTGGGCTGGCGTTGCCCACGCGCAAACCACAAATTTCTTCTGGACCAACCTGGCGACCAGCGCGGAGTCGTGGAGTGGCGCGAACTGGACCAACGCGGCGGTCACGCCCGCGGTTCCCGTCAGCGGCGGCGCGCCGAGCTACATCCTCACCTTCGCGGCGAATCCCGGTGCTTACACGGCCAATAATGACCTGGGCACTTTCACGGTCAACCAACTGCTGGTCACGACAGGCACGGTGACGTTGGGCGGCAGCGCCTTGAGCTTCACGAACAACGGGGCACTGTATGCGGCCATCACCAACACCAGCGGCCAAATCCTCACCCTCAACAACAACCTCCATCTGGGGGTGGCGACAACCGTCGCGGCGCCCTCCACCAACACGATCGTGTTGAACGGCATCATCAGCGGCAGTGTCAACCTGACCAACACCGGAGCGGGCACGATCATCTTGACGGGCAACAACACGTATACCGGCACCACCGTCGTCCGCGCGACGGGCAGCGCGCAGGCGGGCGTGGGTGTGGGGCGCGGCCTGATCTTGAGCAATACGACCGGCAGCGTGGCGATCAACGGCAACATTGATCTCGGCGGCGGCGGCGGTTCGCAGTATTACCTGCGACTGGGCGCGAGCGAACAGATCGTGGACACAGCCATCATCACCTTCAACACCAGCGGCAACCACGGCCGCTTTATGCTGCTGGGCCAGACGGAAACCATAGCCGGCCTGCAGACAACCAGCACCCGCGGCGTCGTCGAGAATACAGATCAATATGACACGGCGAACAACTATGGGCCGGCAACGCTGATCCTCAACCCTGCGTTGGGCGCCAGCTATTCCTTCAATGGCTACTTGCGGAGCGCTTACACCATCGGGGCCAGCAACACGCTGGCTCTCATTAAAAACGGCGATGGCACCCAGACCTTTTCCGGCGCCACTGTCGGCACCATCAATAGCGCCACCGTCAACGCCGGCGTGCTGGCGCTGAACAACACGACCTCGTGGGGTTGCCCGGTCACCATCAATGGCGGCCAGTTGCAACTCTATACGGCCACCTCCCTGAACTACAAGTCGGTGACCAACAATGTTGCCGATGGCTTGGCGTTCTTCACCACCAACGCCTTCTCGATCGGTGGCTTGAGCGGTACTGGTGGCCTCACCCTGACCAACAACACTGGCGCGGCCATCACGCTGACACTCGGCGGCGGCGGCGCCAACGGTGATTTCTCTGGCAACATCAGCGGGGCGGGGTCACTCATTAAAGCCGGCGCTGGTTTGCAGGTGCTCTCCGGCAACAACACCTATGTTGGCACCACGACCGTCAGTTCTGGAGCGTTGGAAGCCGCTACCACCAGCGCCCTGCCCGGCTACAACACGCCGGGCGTAATCAGCGTCAGCACCGCCAGTGTGCTGGCCGTGCGGGCCTCGCAATGGTCACAGACCGACATGAATACCCTCCTCGCCAACGCCACATGGAATCCCGGCAGTTTCTTCGGGTTGAGTGTGGCCAGCGGTTCCTATACCTATGGCGATCCATTCAGCGGCACCTTGGGCCTGGCCAAGGTGGGCGGCGGCACCTTGGAACTGACGGCGACGAACACCTATGCCGGCGGCACCATGCTCTCTGGAGGCATACTTTCGGTGGGTAGTTATTCCAACCTACCGGCGGGGCCGTTGACTTTCAACAACGGCGGTATGCTCAAAATCACGGGCACGGAAATAACCGACCTGAACAGCTACACCATCTCCAGCAATTTCAACGGCGGCTTTGAAGTGAGCGGAGCGTTGACTGTGACCAATGATCTGACTGGCAGCGGTGGCCTGGTCAAGCAGGGCGCCGGCACGCTGTTGCTCACCGGCCTCAACACCTACACCGGCGGTACCACCAATCAGGCGGGCTTGCTGCGGGCCGGCAGCGCGACCGCGCTGGGCGATGGCGCAGCCTTGGTACTCAATGCTGGCGTGGTGGACTTGGGTGGCAACACCATCGCGGTCGGCAACCTCTCCGGTGCGGCCGGCACCAGCATCACAAACAACGGCGGACTGTCGGTTACACAGAGCGTGAATGGCATCTTCGCCGGCAGCATCACCGGCAGTGGCGGCCTCACCAAAATTGGTGCCGGCATCCTGACCCTGACCGGGCCCAATACCTACACGGGATTGACCACGGTCAATTCCGGCTCTGGCGCGCTGATCTTGAGCAACACCACGGGGGTAGCCGTGCAAGGCCCTGTTCAAGTGGGCCATCTGACCAACAATACCTTCCTTGCCTTGGGCGCCGATGAGCAGATTGCCGATACGGCGGCCGTCTCTTTTGTCGCGGCAAACGCACAATATGGACGTTTCCAACTACATGGCCACACGGAGACGATCGGCGGCCTCTCTGACCCCACAGGGTCCAACGGCATTATCGAGAATACGGATAACACCGGAGCCTTCGGCGATTATGGCACCAATTACGGCCCGGCCACGTTGATTCTTGATGTGGCCGCTGGCACGAACTTTGTCTTCAAGGGTTATATGCGCAGTCGCGGCTCCGCGGTCGGCCCCAGCAACACCCTTAGTCTGGTCAAGACCGGCTTGGGTTCCCAGACACTCGGCGGCGCCAATATCAGCGCCAGCGGCAACAACGCCCTGACCGCCATGACCGTGCAGCAGGGTACCTTGATCCTGACCAATACCACCATCAACAATCCGATCACTATCACCGGCGGCCAACTGCTGCTGCAGACCGGCGGCGCGATGAACAACAATAACATCACCAACAACGCCGCCAACGGCCTGGCCTTCGAGGCGACCAATACGTTCAGCATTGGCGCCCTGACGGGCAACGGCAGCGTTACGCTCACCAACGGGAGTGGAACGGCTGTTGCGCTCAAACTAGGTGGCAATAATGCCTCCGGCACCTTCTCCGGCACCTTCTCCGGCTCTGGCTCCCTGACCAAGAACGGCACCGGGAGCCAGTTCCTGTCCGGGACCAGCAGCTACACCGGTGATACCACCAACAACGCCGGTACGTTGCTGATGGGCAACAATAACGTGTTCGGCAGCGGCACGTTTGTCCAGAGTGGCGGCACGCTCGCCTCCGATGGCGCAACCACCCGCCTCATCTCCAACGCCGTGACCGTGGCCCAGAGTTCCATCTTCGGCCAGTCCAGCGGGGGCACGGGCAGCCTCATCCTCAACGGCCCGGTGTATAACGGCACCGCCGCCAAGACGTGGACCATCAACAACCCGACCACCGTCGTCAATGGCGTTATCAGTGGCTCTGGCGCCTTGACCAAATCCGGCCCCGGCCTGCTACAGTTGTCGGCCATCAACACCTTCACCGCCAACCTCACCAATAGCGCGGGCAGCCTGGTGATCAACGGCAGCGTGGGCGGGCTGGTGACGACGCTGGCGGGCGCCACGCTGGGCGGCACGGGCGCCATCGGCACCGCCGTGCTGAACCCCGGCTCGCTCTTGAGCCCCGGCAACAGCCCGGGCACGCTCTCGGTCACCAACCTGACCCTGAACAACAACACCAACCTCTTTGAATTGGTCACCGCCGCCGCTTATGACCAGGTACAGGTGGCCGCCTCTGGCTCTTTGAGCCTGACCAACAGCCCCTTCCTGCGCCTGACGCTGACGAACTTCACCGCCAGCGCCGGTGACAAGTTCCTGTTGTTCGACAACCAGTTTGCCACCACCCCCTTCGATCTGGCGGCCGACGGTAACCTCCGCCTGTTGGATGAATTCTATGGCTTGGGCAATCCGCAGGAATTGACCAACAGCATGGTGTTTTCCGCGCTGGGCGGCGGCGTGGGCACGACCACCTTCCAGATTTTCTACGACGCCAATGGCCTCATCGCCGACCACAGCGGCAACGACATTCTCCTGACCGTGATCCCGGAGCCGGCCTCCTTCAACCTGCTCGTCATGCTCGGCGCGGCCTACTGGCTGCGCCGCCGCCTGCACAACCGCGGCCGGCGCTGGAACATCTAGCTGCCCCGCTACGCAGGCGCGGGCGGATTTTCCAACCCCTGGAAAATCCGCCCGCTGTTTTTCCCAGGCTTGGAAAATGGGCGGTCCGCTTTTCCAAACCTGGGATCAAACCGTCCCACCTCAGGAAAATCCCTGATTCACATCACGGGCCTTTGCTGATGGCGGGGTTGCCATAGCATGCCTAGACTACCCCCAGTTCTTTCCTGTCCTACAGGCGCTGAAACAAGGTAAGGTGTAATGTGAAAAATCTGATGCGTGGCCATAAGCTGCTGGCGATCTTCCTGCTGACAAATTTGATGCTGGCGCCCACACGAGCACAACAGACCAGTTCCTGGATACTCAATGCCAACGGCGCTTGGACCAACACCGCCGCGTGGGATACTGCGGCTTACGCAGATGGGGCCACGGCCATTGCCTATATCACCAACAATATCAGCGCCAACCGTATCATCACCAACGATGTGCTGATCACGCTGGGCCAGCTTTGGATTGGCGACGCCAGCGGAACGAGCACCTTCACCATTTCCAATACGGCCAGTGGCAACCTTGTGTTCAGCAATGGCGGCAGCAGTGCGGTCATCAACAAATATAGCGGCGGCAACGATGCGATCTTTGGCAACCTCATTCTCAACGACAACCTGATCGTCACGAACACCACGGCCTACACGCTGACCATCAACGGCATAATCTCCAACTCCATCGCGGGCAAATCGTTGACCAAGGCGGGGACGGGTGTGCTGGTGTTGAATTCCACAAACACCTATAGCGGTCCGACGTATGTCAATGACGGCGTGTTGCGGCTGATGCGCAGCGAGTGGATCAACACCAGCGCGTTGCAGATCAACAATGGCGTGGTGGAAATTTGCAGCAACGATTTCTCCCGGTGGGGCGGCATCACGGCCGGTCGTGTGCAGATCACGGGCGGCGTGAGCGGTTTTAGCGTCAACGGGAACGCCGATCGCAACGTCTATTTCGGGACCAGTTCAGCCACTTTGTTAAACATTGTCTGGGGCACCAACTGGTTCAACCCTGATGTTTTTGTGCTACAGGCCTCCACGGCAAATAAAAACCTGTTTTTCAAGAACAGCATTGATCTCAATGGCCAGGACCGCGAGATTGATGTGCTGAAAGCTGCCAACTCCAGTTATGCCCGTCTAGATGGGTTCCTTGTTAACAACGCCAGCACGGCGGCCGGTCTGATCAAGGGTGGCCCCGGCCTGCTGATTCTGAACAACACCAATACATACAACGGAGCCACCACCATCAACGGCGGCGTGTTGCGTATCAACAATCCCTGCGCCTTGACTCCCGGCAACCTCGTTTTGAGCAATGGCACCATCGAATTCGCCGTGGATCTCCCCGATGTCAACCGCGGACTCGGCACCGGATCGAATCAGATTCAGATCATTGCAGGCGGCACCAACGGCTTCAGCGCCGTCACCGGTCCGCGCACCATCAATATCGGCGGCAATGCCGAGACGCTGGTCTGGGGCAGCGCCGGCTTCGATCCCGCCGCCCTGACCCTCAATGACAGCAGCGGCAATATCCGGTTGTTCCTTGCGAACGGCCTTGATCTCAAGGGCGCTGACCGCAGCATCTTCGCTAACGGCAGCTCAACCGGTCCCGCCATCATCCTCGGCGTGGTGACCAACAGCAGCGGCACGGCCGGTTTGATCAAGAGTGGTGCCGGTATCTTGCAGGTGATGGGCAGCAATTATGTCTATAACGGGCCCACGGTTATCACCGCCGGTACGCTCAAACTCGGCGACAACTGGACCAGCAACGGTTATTTACCCGCTACGGTCATCACCAATAACGCCACGCTGCTCGTTGCCGGCCCTTATGACCAGACGATTAGCCAACCGATGATAGGCACCGGCAGTCTGACCAAGAACAACCAAGTCACCGTCACCCTCACGGGCAGTAACAGCTATTCCGGCAATACCACTGTCAATGCCGGCACCTTGCTGCTCGACTTCTCTGAGGCAGGTGCACCACTCACGAACCTCGCCGGAGCCTCGGCGATGATCACCGGCGGCGGTACGTTCTATATTAAGGGTAGCGGCAGCAGTGGCGTCACCAACAGCCAGAATTTCAAGAGTACAACCATCAACAACACGCTCGGCCAGCTCGTGGTGGACAACAACGGCGGCGGCACGGTCAACGTCACTCTCGGAGCCATCACCCGCAATGCCGGAGGCGCACTGGACATCACGCTGCCCAGCGATGGCAGGATTACGACCACCACCGCAAATAACAACGGCATCGTCGGCAACTATTTTATCACCATCGGCGGGCGTGACTGGGCCACGGCCACCGGTTCCAGCCCCTATACCATCACCAATTATACGGCGTACACTACGCTGGCCGGCGTAGGACCAACTATCGCGGACGGCACCACACAAAACATCCTCATTAACAGTACCAGCAGCAGCGACATCACGCTCGCCGCTGTCACCACGAAGGTCAATTCCATCGCGATGCAGGACACCTCGGCCCGGACCATTGACACAGCGGGACAGACCCTGCTGTTACCCACCCTCGGCGGCATTTTGATGTCGCCAGATGCCGGTGAGCTTACCATCGGCACCGCTGCCTCGCCGGGCAACCTGCTGGCGGGTGGTGCAACTATCAATACAAAGGGCGAGGTGCTGATTTTGAACAACAGCACTAATGATTTGATTATCAATAGCGCGATCGTCAACAACGGCGGCACCGGCACAAACACGGTTGCCTTCGATGGCACCGGCGTGGTGAAACTGATGGGGGCCAATAACTATTCCGGTGTCACCTACGTCAACAAGGGCACGGTGATTTTTACCAATAATACCGGCAGCACGTTGGGGAATGCCATCAGAGTCAACGATGGCGTTGTGCGGATAGATGCGCCTGTTAGTGTGGTGGGGTTTGATGTGGGCGGTGACTCATCGGGGAGTCGTGGCATTGCTTATATCACCACCAACTTGTCCAGCTCCGCCAATCTTCGCATAGGCATCAACGATGGCAGCACGGCAGACGGCGCCATTTTCCAGAGTGGCGGCACCGTCGCATTGTCTGGCGGATCGATCTATATCGCCGACGCTTATCCTGGTTATGGCTACTATAATTTATCTGGTGGCACGTTCGTCAACAACGCCGGCATTATGGTTGTCGCCAATCGCGGCAATGGTGTGATGGACATTACTGGCGGAGTTGCAGGTCCTAATGGTGGTCAGTTTGTTATTGGCAGTGATCGCGGCGGCATGGGCGTCGTCACCGTTAGCGGTGGCATGCTCTATGCCGGTACTGGTGCCAACCGGATCTACATGGGCAATCAGTACTATGGCGGCAATTATGCCGTCCTCACAGTCATGGGCAGTGGTTACGTGGATGCCGCGACCAACGATGTCGCCAAGGGCCTCGATTTGATGAACGCTGCCGGCAATACCAGCATCGTCAACCTCAATTCGGGCGGCACCATCTACGCCAACCGCATCTATGCCAACAATCCCGCCGGCACCTCCGTGTTCAACTTCAACGGCGGCACGCTCATCGCCGCCGACGGCACAACGCAGGGCACCAACTTCCTGCAGGGTTTGGCGGCGGCCTATATTCAACCTGGCGGCGCAATCATTGATAGCAGCAACAAGGACCTCACCATCAATCAGGCGCTGCTCGCCCCGACGGGCTATGTCGTGACCAATATTTCGCTGACCAGCAATGGCGGCGGCTACATCGGACCGCCGCTCGTCCAGATCACCGGCGGCAGCGGCGTCGGCGCCACCGCCATCGCGCAGATAGATTTTGCCACCGGCCAGCTCACCAACATTCTCATGACGAGCTATGGTTCCGGCTATTTGAGCAACGACACGTTGACCGTCAGCTTGCTCGGTGGCGGCTTCACCAACCCCGCGACCCTCGGCACGATTTCCTGGGCGCCGGCCGATACCTCCGGCGGGTTCACCAAGAACGGTGGCGGCATGCTGGTGCTGGCCGGAACCAACACGTTCACCGGCAACATCAACGTCAATGCTGGCTTCCTCGACCTCGTCTACGCCGCGCCCGGCGCCACGAACATCACCCTCGCAGCGGGTGCCGGGATGGGCTTTGGAATCGGCGGCGGCAACCAACTCGCGGTCTCGGACGTCAGCAACCTGCTCGCGACGAAGTTTGCGGCTGACAATTCGTTCGGCCTCGATTCCAGCGCTGGCCATGTCACCTATCCCAATGTCATTGGAGGTATCTCCAACTTCTTCAAGCTGGGCGACAACACCCTGACGTTATCGGCCACCAACACCTTCAGCGGCGATGTCTATGTTCTCGGCGGCGCGCTCAATGCCGAGTGGGGTGCGGGCCTGCCCAACACGGCCAACCTGATCATGACCAACGGCGCGTGGGAAACCGCCAGCGGACTCGTCACCAACTGGGGCACGGGTGCGGGCCAATTCCAGATCCCCAATGGGGCCGGCGGGTTTAGTGCCTATAACGAACCATTGACGGTCAACCTCGGCGGCGATGGTCAGACCTTGGTCATGGGCGGCACCAATCTTTTCAATCCCAGCACGCTCATCCTTCAAGCCGCCTCTGCCAACACCAATCTCACCCTCGTAAATCCGATTGACCTCAATGCCAGCATCCTCACCATCGCCGTGAATGCTGATACAGCCTATCTCGCCGGCGGGTTGACGAACAGCCAGCCGCTCATGCCGGCCGGACTGGTGAAGACAGGTTCCGGAACGCTGGTGTTGAGCAATGAGAATGCCTACCTGAACTTACAGGCCAACCCCGGCTTGAGCGTGCGGCAGGGGACACTCCTGATGACCGCAGGCGCCATCCAAAGCCAGAACCCCTCAAATTTTAACGACTATGTCGGCCAGAATGCTGGTGACGATGGCACCCTGATCCTTGCAGGCAGCAGCACCTACACGCGCAGTAACAACTATCTGTACGTGGGCAATGCTTCAGGCAGCCGGGGTACGTTCATTGTCCAAGACAATGCAAGGTTCTGGGGGAATTATCGCCTCACATTGGGTAACTCTTCATATAGCACCGGCACTATTTATCAGACCAGTGGTGATGTCATTTTGGGCAATGACATCACGATCGGCAACTCTGGCATAGGCACCTACTATCATTACGCTGGCGGACTTACCAATAGCGGCGGCTACCTTTATGTTGGTGGCAGCCTTGGGGGCGTGGGTACGATGTATCAGTATGGCGGGACGGTGTACGATCAAGGCAACTTTTACTTGGGAAACAACATCGGTGCTGCTGGTATTTGGATTCAGACGAACGGGACTGTCACGGCAAACGGCAGCACCTATATTGGTAACACTGGTTATGGGCGGCTGGAGATCAGCGGCGGCAGCATGACCAACAACAACGTCCTCTATGTAGGCACCAGTGACGGCGGTCGGGGCACGATTCTGCTGTCCGGTAGCGGCGTCATGTACGGCAACAACGTCACGAGGATGGGCGTTACCTCCAACTCGTTTGGCGCCATCTATCAAATTGGCGGCATTGCCCGCGGGACAGAAATGCAGTTGGGCTATAACGGTGGGGGCTACGGCTATCTCGAGATGGCCGGCGGCATGCGTACCAACTCAAGTTGGATCTGGGTGGGCCGTGGTGGCACGGGCGTGTACTACTTGGATGGTGGCACCAACCTTGTAACCGGCAGCGGTATGTTGCTGAATTCTGGTGATATCAGCGGCGAAGGCCGGGGCGTTGTCTACGTCACGGATGGCGTCTACACCAGCGGCGCTCCCATCATCATGGGCTATAACAATGCACCCAGCGGCAATGGTCGCGGCGAATTCAACCTCACCGGCAACGGCAGTGTGCTGCTCAATAGCTATCTCCAGATGAACAGGGCCGGCTCCGCCAATCCGGATGTCTCCACCAACATCTTTAACCTCAACGGCGGCACGCTGCGCGCCACCTATATCAACAAAGGCACGACGGGCGGTCAGAGCATCTTCAATTTCAATGGCGGCACACTGCTGGCTGGCGGTTCCAGCGCAACGTTCATGCAGGGTCTCGATGCCGCCTATGTGTACGGGGGTGGTGCAGTCATTGATACCGTCGGCAATACCATCACCATTGGACAGGATCTGTTGGAGCCATCCGGTCAGGGCGTTACGGCGCTTCCCCCGTGGGGTGGCACGCTGACCGGCTATATCGGCGCGCCTGTCGTAGACATCACGGGCGGCAGCGGCTTCGGCGCGACGGCCATCGCACAGTTCGACTACAACACCGGCAGCGTCACCGGCCTCGTGATCACCAGTTCCGGCAGCGGTTACGCGCCCGGCGATACGGTCACCGTGACACTTTTGAGCGGCGGTGCAAATACAAACGTTGTACTCGGGACCGCAACAATCGGCGCCGTGTTCACCGGAGGTGGCCTGACCAAGCTCGGTAATGGCACCCTGACGCTCATGGGCGTGAATACATATTCCGGCGCAACCGTGGTTAATGCCGGCACATTGGCCGTGACTAACGACTCCGCCTTGGGTGCATCTGGCGCCGACTTGTCGCTCAACGGCGGTACGTTGTCCATCACCAACGACCTGACCTTGAACAACCGCAACATCACCCTCTCGGGAGTCAACACCCTCACGATTGCCGGCAGTTCTTCCCTGACGGTCACCAACACTCTCAGCGGCACTGGCACGCTGACCAAGAATGGCAGTGGCACCCTGACATTGAATGGACTTACCACGGGTATGAGCAACCTCGTCATCAACACGGGCAATACAATCAATAACGGCGCGATGACGCTCACCAATGGCGGCGGCAATGTCGGCCTCCAAATCCAGAACAGCAGTGTGTTCAGCAACAGCGGCGTCATCAACATGACCGCCAGCAAGCTGCAGCTTTATAACAGCGCGGTGGTGGACAACACCGGCAGCATCACCAACAGCCAGGGCATTGTGCTCTGCGAAAGCGGCAACCAGACCAACACCACCCTGAACAATTATAGCGGCGGCAGCATCTATATGCCGGCTGGTTCGTTCTACGGCGGCATCTATGGCACCGGCACGGTCAACAATCTGGGTGGAACGATAACCTTGAATGGTTCAGCCAATATGTGGCTGGGCGGCGGCAATGCGGCAGGTGGCAAGACGAATGCCATCGGTACCTTGAATATCGAGTCCGGCTTGGTGCAGTTCAACAGCAGCGGCAGCTTCCGTCTGGGCAACAACGATACCAACTCCACCGGCGTCCTTAACCTCAACGGCGGCACACTGGAGGTGAACCAGCCGATGCTGAAGGGCACTGGGCCGGGCGCACAGGGCTTCTTTAACTTCAATGGCGGCTTGCTGGTCGGCACCGCCAATGACGTGACCTTGTTGGGTAGTGATTTGACCTCCGTGACAGTTCAGTCCAACGGTGCGCGGATTTCGTTGGCCGCCGGCATCACCAACACTATTAGCGCAGCCCTCGCCGATGGCGGGGGCGGTGGCGGACTGACCAAATTGGGTGCCGGTACGCTGTGGCTTTCCGGTACTAGCACCTATACTGGCGAAACGGTCATTAGTAACGGAACAATCCAGATCGGCGTTGACAACGCCTTGCCAGTCACCACCCGTGTTTACGCTGATAACGCTGGCACTTTCGACCTCGCCGGTCTCAACCAGACGGTCGCCGGGATCAACGGCTCCAGCGGCACGATCAACGACTCGGTCGGTGGCGGCCTTCTGACGGTGAACTTCTCCGCCAGTCACAGCTTCCTTGGCAGGCTGACCGGCCCGGGCAACCTGACGCTGACCGGTGGCGGCACCATGAACCTGATCGGCACGAACAGCTTCAGCGGTGCGACAATCGTCAGCAACGCCAGCCTGTACGTCAACGGCCTGCACAACGGCGGTGTGATCACCGTCATCAGCAACGGCCTCGTCGGCGGCAGCGGCCCGATCAGCACGCTCTACGTCAATAACGGCGGCACCTACGCGCCGGGCAACAGCATCGCGACGCAGTACGTGGCCAGCCTGACGCTGACCAACGCCGGCGTGCTGGAGATGGAGCTCGGCAGTGGTGCGCAGGTCAACGACCGGACCATCGTGACGAATGCGCTGACGATCTCCGGCGGCCAGGTGCAGTTGAGTCTGGCGACCTACAGCTTCGTGCAGGGCAGCGACTACACGCTGGTGGTCTGGGGTGGCGCCGCGGGCTTCAACCCG
>CAISWQ010000113.1 GCA_903889245.1 uncultured Lentisphaerota bacterium
CACCCCGAACGCTTTGTCAAAGGACTGCCGGTGCCCAGGCGGGTGCCGGATCAGGTCTGGATCAATCCACCCCAGCCAAACACGACTAAATCATGATGGAAAATGTGTCTCACTTTCATTGACAACCAGCGTCCTTGGAAACCTTTGTGATCTTTGCGCCCTTTTGTGGCTGGTCCCTCTGCGAACCTCTGCGTCCTCTGCGGTTAATGCTTCCGCTTGGTGCCTGCGTGTCTTGGTGGTGTTTCTTTCCCACTGCCACCGTACTTGCTATAAAGGGGCCGTGGCGAAACTGGCGCGGAGATGACGCATGAAAAAATCTGGCCGGCGGGTGGTGATGGCGATTGGCGCGCATCCGGACGATATCGAGTTCATGATGGCGGGGACGCTGCTGCTGTTGGTGCAAGCGGGCTGGGAGGCGCATTACATGTCGCTCGCCAACGGCTCGTGCGGCAGCCAGGTATATCCGCCGGCCAGGCTGCGCGTCATCCGCAGGCGCGAGGGGCAGAACGCCGCGCGCCTGCTCGGCGCAACGTTCCACCCAGGCCTCGTCGAGGACATGGAAATCTATTACGACGACCGCACGCTGCGGCGGCTGGTCGCGGTTGTGCGCGAGGTCGGGCCGGCGGTCATGCTGGTGCCCTCGCCGCAGGACTACATGGAGGACCACACGAACGCGTGCCGGCTCGCGGTCTCGGCGGCGTTCGTGCGCGGCATGAACAACTACCGCCCCACCCCGCGCCGCGCGCCGGCCGCGGGCGATGTGACGCTCTACCACGCGATGCCCGCCGGCCTGCGCGACCCGCTGCGCAGACGCATCATCCCCGGCGCGTTCGTCAACACCAGCGCCGTCATCGAGAGAAAGCGCGCGGCGCTGGCGGCGCACCGCAGCCAGCAGGACTGGCTCGCCGAGACGCAGAAGATGAACCAGTACCTCGCGACGATGGAAGGCTACTCGCTGGCGGTGGGGAAGATGTCGCGCCGGTTCCAGCACGCCGAGGGCTGGCGGCGGCACCTGCATTGGGGTTATTGCGCCGAGGACGCCGACCCGTTGCGCGATGCGCTCGGTAAAAATTATCTCATCAACCGCCGCTACGAGGCCGCGCTCGAGCGCGGGGGATGAGGACGCCGGGTGAGGTCACCCGGCCTGCCGTTGTAGGCCACGTGACCTCACGTGGCGAATAGACCGCCGGGTCAGGTGACCCGGCCTACAGCGGCGAAAGAAAAACTTTGCGATTCATGAGTGATCGAGCTGTAGGCCGCGTGACCTCACGCGGCGAACCTTGGCAATGGAAAACAACCCGTCATTACCGAAACGTTTGCGGCGATTGAATACGGTGTGGCTGGATGATGGCCATCCGATGTATTTCATCACCGTGTGCGTGGCTGATCGAAAACCGTGTCTGGCAAACGCGAGCGTTCATGATCGCTGGCAGACCTTTATCACGGGCAGCGTGGATCGTTATGGCTGGTGGGTTGCGTGTTATGTCCTGATGCCAGACCATGTGCATCTGTTTGCTCGGCCGAATGCCACGGCGGTAGCGTTGGGCGCTTGGATCAAGGCAATGAAGGCTTTCGTGGCGCAGCGGGAGTTCCAGTGGCAGGCGGGATTTTTCGACCATGCGTTGAGGAGTGTGGAAAGTTTCGCCGAAAAATGGGATTACATCCGCATGAATCCCGTGCGGAAAGGATGGGTCAAGGCGGCAGAGGATTGGCCCTATTGGGGCGGATTCCATCCGCAACACGGCCGCCCGTTGCCAAACGCTGGGAACGCCGGGTGAGGTCACCCGGCCTACCACGTGGAAGCGCTTGGTCGGGGAACCCGGCCTACCACGCTTGAATCTGTAGGCCCGGTGACCTCACCGGGCGATAAACTGTAGGCCGCGTGACCTCACGCGGCGGAAAGAAGAAAGGAAAACATCATGCCTCGCAAACTCAGCTCCATCTCGCCCGACTGGTGGGACTACACCACGCTCGACGCCGGTCTCATCGAGGAGGTCGCCCGCCTGACACCGCGTGATCTCGAACGCCTCTCGCGCCCCGGCTTCAAGGTCGTCATGTTCGATTCGCTGGCGGAGTTCTACCTCGCCGAGGCGCTCGAATATGTGGAGGCGTGGCGGCAGAGCACGGCGGATAATCCCGTCGGCATCTGCGGACCGATCGGCCCGACCGAGCAACTGCCGCTGGTCGCGCGCATCGTCAACGCGCTCGGGCTCGATGTGCGCGCGGGGCATTTCTGGGGCATGGACGAGTGGTTCCTCGACGGCCGCGAGATGCCACCCACGCACCCGCTCTCGTTCGAGCGCGCCGACCGCGAGCTGTGCTTCAGCCGCATCGAGAAAAAACTGCGCATGCCCGACGCGAACCTGCACTTCCCCAAAGCCAACACCGCGCCCTACCGCCAAAGCTGGGGCGCCGGAATCCGCTGCGCCGTGATGCAGGGCGGACAGGGCGACGTGAAGCACTGGGCGTTCAACGATCCGCCGCAGCGCACCGGGAAATGGAAGGACGCGCCGACGACGACGACGGAATATCTCAAGCTGACGACGCGCGTCGTGAAGCTGCATCCGCTGACCGTGGCGCAGAACGCGCGCACCAGCGGCGGCGGCAACATCGCGCTCGTGCCGACGATGGCGATCAGCGTGGGCCCGGTGGAAACGTGGCAGGCGGAGAAGGTTTCCATCTGGCAGGCGGGCCAGCACGACAACCCGTTCGGCCAGCGCCTGACCGCCTACATGATCGCCAAGCGCCTGCCCGACTCCGCCGTGCCGATGAGCCTGCTCGCGCTGCATCCGAACGTCCAGTTCAACTACTACCGCGGCGGCCTCGGCTCCTGCGCCGTGGAAATGCACTGACCAAAAGTTCCAAGGCTTGGAAAAGAGTTAGACGCAGATGTGCGCCGATGGCCGCAGATTTTTTCGCTGCCTGCATCTGCGACATCTGCGTTGATCAGCGTCTAAAATCTTATTTGAGCTGCAGCCAGCCGGCCTGGTCCACGCGCCAGTTTTCGGCGAGGGTGCCTTCGAGGCAGCGCCACGAACCGGCTTCGCTGCGGTAGGCGGCGATGTTGCAGGCGATTTTCAGTCCGGCCACCGGCTTCAACCCGAGCGCGCTCCACGGAATCATCCACTCGCCGCGCCAGCCGCCGTGATACTTGCCGAATTTCTTCGCGGCAAACTGCACCGCCTGCCCGAGCCGCGCGGCGTCCGCGGCGGAGGCGCCGCCCTCGCTCACGCTCTGCACCGCGCCGCCCGCGAAACCGCGCACGACGAACGTCACCGGCTGGCCGGCGGCGGCTTTCCCGGCGAGACAGATTTCCGCGCCATCGTCCTGCCCCACCGCCGCGCCGGTGCGCAGCTTCTCCGGCTCGAACACCGCGACGGTCAGCGCCACGTAGAGGTGCGCATCGTCGTAGCCCACCTTGATGAACACCGGCGCGCCGCTGCCGGGGTCGCGCGAGGGCTCGCGGTCGAGGCCCTGGTAGCGACCGGGCCACTCGTCGCCGCCGATTTCGCCATCGAGCTTGGGCGGCTGCGCAAGGCGTCCGGCCCAGAGCACGTTCGCCTTGCGCTCCGGCTTGGGCGCGGCCGGCTTCGGGTCATCGCGTCCCGCCACAGCCACCGCGCCGGACGCGGGCGGCGCGTCTTTGATGATCGCGTTGCCGGCCCACGCCCGGACCGCGCTCGGCGGCGTGAGCGAGAGCTGACCCGGCACATAGAGCGTGTTGTTGGAGAAGGCGCAGTTGGCCGAGCGCTGGAAACTCAACACCATGTTCGTCGCGGCGCAGAAGATGTTGTCGCGAATGACCAGGTTGCGCGCGATGTGGTTGTGCACCGGCCGCTCGACGCCGATGGAAATGTTTTTCTCGACGATGCAGTCCTGCGCGCCTTCGTCGAGGTAGTAGGACGAAACGCCGTAGCCCTCGCCGATCTTCACCACGTCGCGGACAATGTTGCTGCGCAGGATGCAGCCGGACATGCCGCCGTAGATGGCGCCGCCATCGTGCAGCTCGCGCATGACGCGGCTGATCACGTTGCCCTCAAAGAGATGGTTGCCGCCGCTGCCGATCATGCCGCTATAGGGCGTGTCGTGGACCTCGTTGCGCAGCACCTGGAAACCTTTCGTCCCCGGTGTACGCCATGCGTGCGTCGAGACGCTCAAGGCGACCGCACTCGGATAGTAACGGCCGATGTCGTGGATGCGATTATCTGCGATCGTCGTGGCGGTGCCATCGGCTTTGATGCCGCAAGCGCCGGTGTCGTGGATGTGGCTGCCTGCAATCCGGCAGTCGTTGACCTGCGAAGCGACGATGCCCTGCCCGCCGACGTTGCAGACCTCCAGCTTCTCCAGCACACACTGCCGCGCACGTTCCAGCCGCAACGCGCCATCGAAGGCATACGCGCCGAACCCGCCGGACTTCAGCGGTGGCGTGGTCGCCTGCAAAACCAGCCCGCGCAGCGTGACCCGCTCCACCGCCGCCTTCGCGGTGCCGGCGATCTTGATGATGCGTTCCAGCCGCGGCGCGACGACCTCCGCCTTGGTCATGTCCTCGCCCGGCAGCGGCCAGTAGACGACGCGGCCGGCGGCGCGGTCGAGATACCACTGACCCGGCTGCGTCATGCCCTCGCGCGTGTTGAAGATCACAAACTTCTTCACGCCGAACGCGCCCGCCGGATGCGCCGCTTCCGATGCGAACGTCAGTTGGTGTTTTTGGGTATCGTTGCCGGTGACGCCGACCAGCGACTCGTCCCACATGTGATAGACGCGCACCTCGGCGTTCTTCGGCTCGAGCGTCGCGGGGACATCCTTGGGATCATAGAGCATCGTTGTCAGTTCCTCCTTCGTCGGCTTGCGCTCCCAGCCGCCGCCGACCGAGGAAAGCCAGCGCACATCGAAGACGCTCTTGTGGGTAAAGGTGCCGGACTCCGGCAAACGCGCGCGCGGCGGCAGGCGGCCGTTGACCACCAGCGCGCGGAAATCCAGCGTCCCTTCCTTCACGCCGGCGACGTCGGCGCACCAAAACTTTTCGCCGTCACGCCGCCAGCCGGTGACCGGCAACCCGCCATAGAGCACCGCCTTGCCCGGCTGGGCCGCCTCGATGGTCAGGCCGTTATCGCGCGCATCCAGTTCCAGCGTCTGCGTCAGATAGTAGGCGCCCGGTTGCACCACGATGCGGTGCGGTCCCGCTCCGGCTTTGCGCGCGGCATCGCGCGCCGCCGTCAGCGAGGCAAACGGCTGGCCGGTGGCGTCGTTGCCCTTCGGCGCCACGGTGAACGTGGCCGCGCCCGCGAACCCGCCCAGTGCGAGCGTACCAGCCATCAGACGGAATAGTGCGTGCATGAAAATATTTCCTTTCGTGAACCTTGCCGCTACCGGATCGCAGGAGAGAACGCAGGCGCACACAAAATCATGTGAACAAAATCAGGCGGAAGAAGCCCATCCGCTCTTATGATTTTGTGAACTCACTTTTCGGGGCGCCCTGGCGGGCGCGCTACAAACGGCGCTGGATGGTTTCTGTGCCGTTGGTAGCCCCGCCGCCAGGCGGGTTTTCCAAGGCTTGGAAAATTTCCCGCGCTTTTTTCCAAGCCTTGGAAGATTGCGCCCCTACCGCTTCTCCTCCAGCGTCAGCACGATCTGCCGCACGTCCATCACCTGTGCGCCGGGCTTGGTCAGCGCATGCAGCGTCAGCAACCCGCGGCCCTGTTTGAGGTCCAGCGGGCCGATACGCAGCGGCTTGAAATCCTTGACGTAGGATTCGCCCTTGCGCGGCACGCGGTCGTGCTCGGCGCCGCGCAGCGGCGGGTTGAACGCCTCGGTCACCTTGGCCGTGGCGCGACTCTCGCCGAGGCCGAGTTCCACCTCCGCGCCGACATCGGCGGCGGCGCAGGTGTAGTAGACCTCGGCGGTGTAGCGACCGGGCGTCTCGACCGCGACATCCCACGTGATGAACCCAGCGGTGCTCTTCCAGTTCGTGAAGTAGGAGCAGTTCGGCGCGTGCGCGCTGCGCTCGACGTCGCCGTGCGCCACGCCGTCGCGCGCGGGCAGCGTCGTCAGCGGGAAGTCGGGATAGCCGACGGTGAACGGGCGGTCGGTTTCCTTGACACCGGCGAGCACTTCCTTGCGCCACTGCGCCACGGCGGCGCGCAGGCGCGCGGCCTCTGCCGGCTGCGCGGCGGCAATGTCCTGCTTCTGGCCGGGATCGTTCTGCATGTCAAAGAGCTTGCCGTCGTTGTCGAGGCGGTACTTCTGTGTGCGCACGCTGACCTTGCCGGCCCAGTGCGAGAAGATCATGCGGTCGGGCCATTCAGCATCGAGATCGTGCCGCAACAGCGGCTTGAGGCTGCGGCCATCGAGCGGCTTGCGGCTCTGGACCGGCACGCCGGCGAGATCGGCGAGCGTCGGCAACAGATCGATCGCGCCCGCGATCTGCGGGATATGCACGCCGGCGGCGATATGGCCGGGCCAGCGGATGAGGAAGGGCACGCGCACGCCGCCTTCATCGGTCGAGCCTTTGGTGCCTTTCATCCCATCGTTCCAGCGCTGGCCGTTCGGCCCGTTGTCGCTGAAGTAGACGACGATGGTGTTGTCGCGCAGGCCGAGCTCCTCGACGCGCTTGAGCACGCGGCCGATGTTGGCATCCATGCAAGCGCACATCGCGAGTGCCGCGCGCGTGTGCTCGAGGTCCTCCGCCGCGGCCTTGGTGCCGCGCAGCTTCAACTCGCGCCCGGCATACTGTGCCCAGAAGTTGTCCGGCACCTGCATCGGCGAGTGCGGCACATTGAACGGCACGTAGCAGAGGAACGGCCGCGCCTTGTGCTTCTCGATGAACTCGATCGCGTGGTTCGCGAGGTCGTCGGTGATGTAGCCGCGGCCCTGCGCCGGCCGGCCGTTGTGCTCCAGCGGCGGATCGAAGTAGGTGCCCCAGTGACCGGAGCAGAAGCCGTAGTACTCATCGAACCCGCGCGCGTTCGGGTGATAGGGCCACTGCGTACCGTTGTGCCACTTGCCGAACGCGCCGGTCGCGTAGCCGGCGGCCTTGAAAAACTGCGCGATGGTCTGCTCGTCGAGGTTCAGCCGCTCCTGGCCGGTCGAGACGCCGCTGACGCCGCCGCGCGGATGGTAGCGGCCGGTCAGAAACTCCGCGCGCGTCGGCGAGCAGACCGGGCAGACGTAGAACCGGTCGAACCGCGCGCCGTCGCGCGCGAGCGTGTCGATCTGCGGCGTGGCGAGATTCTTGTTGCCGTGACAGCTCAAGTCGCCCCAGCCCTGATCATCGGCGAGAAAGATCAGGATGTTGGGCCGGGACTTTTCCAAGGGTTGGAAAGTCGCAGGGGCAGTATTTCCAACCATTGGAAAAAATATGAACACGCCGATTACTCCGCAGCGCAGAGAGCGCCACCATTGGAATCGCACATTATTAATCATGGTTCTGTTCCTTTCCTGATAAATCCGCCAAAAGTCACGGCAGACGCCGCGTGAGGTCACGCGGCCTACAAAATGCCCAGAAAATCAGGCTCTTTTTGTAGGCCGGGTCACCCGACCCGGCGAAACAGATTTTTGGCGGTTCCGTCATACTTGGTTTAGTCACGGCGCGAACTGGAGCGCGAAGACATCGGCATCCTTCATCACGAAACGCAGGCGCACGGCCTGGCCGGCGAGCGCGCCGACATCCCCGCCGCCTTTCCACGCCACCGGCCACTCGATCCGGTTGCCCAAAATTTCGCGGCAGTCGGCGGCGGCAAAACCGGGCAGGGGTTTCCCGGCGGCGTCCTGGATTTCCACGCGGACGCTGCCCGCGGCCGAGGTGGCGAAGTTGAGCTGCAGCTTGCGGCCCGCGAAGCGCAACGGCTTCGTGACGAACTCGCCGCCCTCGTAGGGCGCGTTCACGGAGGCGAAGCCATCGAGGCGCAGCGCGTAGCGGCGCAGGTGCGCGGTGGGCTGCGTGTAGTCCTGGTTCACGAAGAGCGACATCTCCTGCGGCCCGGTTGGCACCACGTTGAGCGCCGGGTAGCCCGTGCGCGAGACCCACGAGTTCGGACGCAGGTCGGGCCGGATGAGCGCCTCGCGGAACGTCTGCTGGTAGGTGCGGCCGTCGCGCGAGGTCAGCAGCACCGCATCGGACGCGTCCTTGAAGTAGGCCGCGCCGGCCTGGATCTGCCGGGCCTCGGCCTCGGTGAGCGCCTGGCGGCCGGGCATGAAGCGCGCGGCGGTGGCGATGAGCAGGTGCGGCGCGCGGAAGTAGGGATGCGTCTGCGTGGTGTAGAGGTTGACCTCCTGCGCCGGCTCGAACCGCATCGGCTCCGGCTCGGTCCAGTGGATGAAGTCGGCCGAGGTCGTCCGCGCCACGGTGCGCAGGCTCGGCGGCTTCTTGCCCGGCTGCGCGGGGCCGGGCGCGAAGATGCGCAGGCAGCAGATATAGCGCTGCTCGGCCGCGGACCAGAACGCGACGTTCTGCGAATCGAACGCGCCGCGCGTGATGACGGCGCCGGGCTGGAGCAGATGCCAATGGATGCCATCGCCCGAGGCGTAGGCGAAGAGCCCGCTCTCCGGCTGGTTCTTTTCCTTCACGCCGCCGAGCGCCTTGAAGCGCTCGGCCGGCGATACGCCGGGCCGGGCATCGAGGAACGGGCTGAAGTTGTGCGTCACGCCCGGCGTCGTCAATACGATGTTGTTCTCGCGCGTGCCGGCGGCCTCGAACAGACCCAGCTTCGGCTTGGTCCAGTGCTGGCCGTCCTTGCTCTCGGCGTAGCAGGTGACCTCGCCGACCCCATCGCGCGCATTGAGGACCTTGCCGCGATAGTAGAGACGGTAGAGCTCGCCATCGTGGATCACCGTGTTGTAGGCGCAGTAAGGGCCTTCCCACGGCTGGTCGTAGCGCAGCACCTCGCCCTCGTCGCGCGGCTCGTGCAGTTTCAGGCGCACACCATCGAGCCGGTCGATGAGGTAGCGATCCACCAATAGCTCGCGCCGCGACGCAATGTCCAGCGGCGCCTCGGCCCCGCTACTGCTGCCGACGGCCAGCAACAGCAAACCGGCCAACGCACACTTCCCAAACCAAGCCGCCGTCACGCCCCCGCCTATATGCTTCAGACAAGTAAGCCGTGTTGAAGTCGTCATGTTGCCTGCTCCTGCCACCCGGAGCGTACCAGCGCACCAACGGCGAAAGCGACAGCTTTATTGCAGCAACCCGGCCCCACGAACCGCCCAGCACAACAGCCGGATCGCCGGGTCAGGTGACCCGGCCTACAACGCGAATCTCCTGTCCGTGTAGGCCCGGTGACCACACCGGGCGTCCCCCTGCACCTCACGACCATCTTCACCGAGGGCGAACTCGTGGAAGCGACAACCTGTAAGGATTACTTACAAGTTCGGATCGAGGGTGGCCGCGAGGTATCGCGGACGCTCCGGCATTACCGCAGCCGAAGAAGCCGCGCACCAACGGCGCGCGCGAAAGCTTTATTGCACCCTTTCTCCCACACCTCCACCCTGCCCATGAACCAGCCGCGACGGGCAGCCTAACGGCAACCTTGGCCGCCAGCGAAAAGCCACCCGCCCGCCTGCTCCAAGCCAATCGTTTTATCCGCTTGCCTAGCCCGTGCGCCCTCCCTATCCTGCCGCCAAGAGGAAAATTTACGGCTGTATAAAGTCAACTTTTTGTGCGTTCAAGAATACTGTTCAAGCAGAAGGAGGAAAAATATGGGCGATCTACATTGTCTTAACGTTGGATGCGCCGATGCCAGCGTCATCATAACGGCGACGGCGACCTTTCTCGTGGATTGTCACAATATCGGCGAATACACGAGCTTGCTCCCAGCGAGCAAGCGTCTTCGCGGGGTCTTTGTGACACACCAGCATTCCGATCACTACTCTGGACTGGGATTTCTGAAGGACAACGGTTACACAATCGACCACCTCGTTTACTCCCCTTACGACCGGCGACGCGGTGACGCCAGCGTGACCATCGAGGAATGGAATGAGTTCGCCAGCTTCCGAGATCATTTTGCCCAGAAGGGCACAAATCTGCACGCCCCCTATCGGCAAGCGGAATGGGGCAAACCCTGGTGGGATACAGATGGGGTGCAGTTTGAGATCATCGGTCCTCACAGTAGTGTGGCGGACAGCGAAACGAGGCAACTGCACGACGCGTGCCTTGTCGTTAAAGCCATCCTTGGCACCCGCAATTGCCTTTTTGCAGGCGACGCCTCCGACGCGAACCTTGAGTACATAGCCGACAACACCAAGAACTACTGCAACGACATTCTCCACGCCAGCCACCACGGCAGTATTGAGGGCGCCCATCTGGATTTCATCAAGAAGTGCAATGCGAAGTACACGCTCATCTCCACCGCGACTGGCAAGTATGAGAACGTGCCTCACCCGACAGCATTGCGGCGATACAAAGAGAACACAGCTCATGATGTCCGGCGAACGGATGTTGACGGATCATGGAAGTGGAGCTTCTGACCAAGGGAGACAGGATATGCCTTCAGAATTTCTCATGAAGGAATACGAGATGTGTTTTGAGCAGCTTAGGTTCTACGACACGCGACAGGAGGAACTGCTGAAGTACATGTTTACGCTGACAAGCGCTGCTGCCGCTGCGCAGTTTGCGGTTCTTCAGTTTCTTGGTAAGGCATCGACGATTTTCTTCAACGCCCAGGGGTTCTTTTGCCTGGTAGTTTTCATCGCGACGCTGCTCCTGTATCTCATGATGTTGCAGAATCGCCTCTACTTCGTCTTTGTCACCCGGCAAGTGAATGCCGTGCGCAAGCATCTGCTGGAGACGGACGCACCGGCGTTCGGCGACAACCGCATGTGGCTTGCGAGCGATTTCCCGGCGTTCAAGTGGAGGAGTGTGCATACATTCCAGATGGTCGGCGCGGTCATGATTTCCGCTTTGTTTGCTGCGGCCGCCGCATTCGGCTGTCTCCGAGCGGTCTCCTGTGGTTGTGCATCTGTGGCTGCCGCAATTGTGTTCATTGTCGTGGGAATCACGGAAGCGCTAGGTGGTGCTCTGCATCTGACGCGTAAGGGCGCCTGGAGTGCTGACGAGGCCACACATCAGAAATGACACAGAAACGAAAGCCCGAACAACCGTCTGGAACGCTACGCCCGTTCCGCTGCGCTTCACCGGCAGGTTCAGACGGGGCTCCACCGTAACCAGCAGCACCCACACTTGCGGGTAGCAGAGAATCACGGCTTTGGGAAGTTGGCGGCTGATCAATCTTCGCGCTTGGGGGTGCCCTTTTGCTTTTTCTTGCCTTTGCCGCCGGCGGGGGACGGGCCGGCCTGCTTGCGGAAGTCGGCTTCGAGCTGCTCCCAGCGCGCTACGAGTTCCTTGACTTTCCCCGGCTGTGCCGCCGCGAGGTTGTGCTGCTCGCCGCGGTCGGTGGCGAGGTCATAGAGTTCCCACGGCTCGTCCTTGCCGGCGCGCACCAGCTTGAGGTCGCCGATACGCAGCGCGCTGTTATCCATGTGATGGAAGTAGATGTAGTCGCGCGGCACGGGGCAGTCCCGCCCCAGCGCGGCGGCAAAGCTGCGGCCCGGCAGCGGCGGCGTATCGGGCGCGTTGAGCACGGCCTCCGGCTTGCCGCCGGCGAGTTCAACCACGGTCGGGAGCACATCCACGAAATGGCCGGGCGCGTGGCGCAGCTCGCCGCGCGCGGCGATGCCGCGCGGCCAGTGGACGATCAGCGGCGAGGCGACCCCACCCTCGTGGACCCACGACTTGTGCTTGCGGAACGGCGTATTCGCGGCGCTCGACCAACCGGGGCCGAGGCACAGGAAGGTGCGCGCCGAGCCGGGCGCGGCGGCCTTGTCGTGCTTGTCGCCGCGGATGATCTGCTCCGCGCTCGCGCCGTTGTCGGAGACGAACATGATGACGGTGTTTTCCAGCACGCCCATCTGCTTGAGCCGCTCGATCACGCGGCCGATTTCGCGATCCATGCGGTCAATCATCGCGGCGTGGATTTCCATCTTCGTCGCCTGGAAGCTGCGCTGCTCGTCGGTCAGAACTTTCCACGGTACGGCGCGGCCGGCCTCGCCAGTGCCGATCTGGTTCTTAAGCTCCTCGGGCTTGAGGTTCCACGGCGGCACGCAGTCGGTCTCCAGCGGCGCGAGCGCGCAGTTGATGAGGCCGGCCTGCTTCAGCCGCTGCCAGCGCGCGTCGCGTGCTCCGTCCCAGCCGCCGGCGAACTTGCCGCGGTAGCGCGCGATATCCTCCGCCGGCGCCTGCAGCGGGAAGTGCGGCACGGTGAACGCGAGGTAGAGGCAGAAGGGCGCGGCCTTGTGCTGCGCGGTGTGCTCACCGAGGAATTCCAGCGCGCGGTCGGCGAACGCGGTCGCCGTGTAATAGCCGGCGTCGGGCGCGACCGGCGGCAGCGGCTGGTCATCGAGCTCATGCCGGTGCGGATAGAAGTTGCGGTCGTGATCGTGCAGCACGTAGGAGTGGTCAAAGCCGCCATCGGCGCAAACCTTGGGCGCGCCATTCAAATGCCACTTGCCGGAATGATAGCAACGGTAGCCGAGCGGCTTGAGGTGATGCGGCAGCACGCGCGCCCACTTGGGGAACGGGCCCTGCGGCGGGTCCGCGCGCAGTTGCTGGGCATAGTAGCCGGTCATCAGGCACGTCCGCGACGGCCAGCAGCGGCCGGTGGAATAGAACTGCGAAAAGCGCAGGCCGTTCGCCGCGAGCGCATCGAGGTTCGGCGTGTTGATCTCGCCGCCGTAGCAGCCGGCGTCAGAGTAGCCCATGTCGTCGGCGACGATGATGACGAAGTTGGGCTTGCCGCCCTTTTCCAAGCCTTGGAAAGTTGACTCGGCACTTTTTCCAAGCCTTGGAAAAGCCAGCGTCAGGCCGGCTGCGCCGAGGCCGATGCGTTTGAGGAAATCCCGCCGCGAGGTCGTTTGCATGGTTGTGCTCCTGTTCATCTGGACGGTGCGGTTATAGCAAGTGCCGCCGCGCGACTCAACGCGCCGGCGCCTGCCACGGCACGACCGCGCCGCGCTGGATCTGCTTGCGCAGGCCGGCGGCCATGTCCAAAAACTGTTTGCGGCTATGCGCGACGAGGTTGGTCGCCTCGAGCGGGTCGCTCTTGAGGTCATAGAGCTCCAGCGGCGTGAACGGCGTGTCCTGCAAAATTTTCAGGTCGCCGCGCCGCAGCGCCTCGATCGTCTTGCCGCCGTAGCCCGGCCCGCCCTCGCGGCGGACGAAGTAGTATTCGCGCCCGCTGTCCGGCTCGGCCGCGCCGCGCAGCGTGGGCAGGAAGCTGACGCCATCGATGCCCGCGGGCGCGGCGACGCCGGCGGCGGCGCACGCGGTCGCGAAGATATCCATCGTCAGCGTGAAGCGCGGCGTGTGGCCGCCGGGCTGGATGACGCCGGGCCAGCGCGCGGCGCCGGGGACGCGCAGGCCGCCCTCATACATGTGGCCTTTGTCGCTGCGCCACGGCCCGCAGTTCGCGCCGAAGGCGAGCACGCCGCCGTTATCGCTGGTGAAGATGACGAGCGTGTTCTGTGCGAGCCCGGTGCTGTCGAGCTTGGCGAGCACCTGGCCGATGCCGTCATCGAGGTGCTCGATCAGCGCGACGATCTTCGCACGCACCGGCGACATCTTCGGCTCGCGCTGCTGCACCTTCTCCAGCCAGTCGGGCTTCGGCTGGATCGGGTTGTGCGGCGCGTTGTAGGCGAGGTAGAGGAGGAACGGCTGGTCCTTGTGCTGCGCGCGCCCGGCCAGGTAGTCGCACGCCCAGCCGGTGAAGAGGTCCGTCGCGTGGCCCTGTGGCTCAATGACCTCGCCGTTGTGGCGCATGAAGTTGAAGCCGTTGCGCCGGTGCGTCCAGTAATCGTCCATCATGTCGCCGAGGAAGCCGTGGAAGAGATCGAAGCCGCGCTCGTTCGGCGTGTTGGGCGCGGCCAGCCCGAGATGCCATTTGCCGATGATGGCGGAGTGATAGCCGGCGGGCTTGAGCACCTGCGGCAGCAGCTTCGCGTTGGGCGCGAGCCAGCCCCACGAGTCCTGCGGGTGTTCGTCGCGGATCACGCCGGGCACGCCAACGCGGTCGGGATGACAGCCGGTCAGCAACGCCGCGCGCGTCGGCGAGCAGACGCAACTGTTCGCGAAGAAATTGTCGAACGTCAGGCCCTCGCGGCAAAGGCGATCAATGTGCGGCGTGCGGATATCCGGCGTGCCGAACGCGCTGTAGTCGCCGCGCCCGAGGTCATCGGCGAGGATCACGACGATGTTGGGCTTGGACTTTTCCAAGGTTGGTCCCGACGCGCCGCGCGTCGGGATTCCAAGCATTGGAAAAGTCAGCGCGGCCAGCGCGAGGCCGGCGAGGGCACGAGAGGTCAAACGTTTCATGATCGCTTTCCTTTTCAGGGACCACCCGGGATGGCGGGGCGGTCCTTGGCTCCGGGATACATCAGCTTCCACGTATCGGGCACGAACGCCTGCCGCAGGAACAGCGGCTGGGGCAGCCAGACGCGGTAAAGATTTTGCTCGCTCCAGCCGTTGCCCGCGGAGGCGTAGTCGCAGAGCGTGAGCTTGAGCTGGTGATGGTTGAAGAAATGCGAGGGCCGCACCTGGGCCGGCACCTCGAACGCCATCCAGACCTGCGCGGGCTTGTTCGTCGCCACCGCGAGCGGAATGCAGCCCTCGGCATCGGGCACCAGCCGCACCGCGATATCCTGCGGTTGCGTGAGCCGGTTATCGAGCGCGAGCACGACCGGGCCGCGCATCACCGCGAGCTGTGGCGCGCTGCTGGGCGCGGTGACAACGCGGCCGCGCAGGTCGAGGCGCAGGATGATCTTGTCGCCGGGCGACCACTCGCGGTCCAGCCGCGCGTAGGTGCCGGGCTGGCAGGCGACGGCCTCGCCGTTCACGGTGAGCTGCGTCTGCCGGCTCCACGCGGGGATGCGCAGCGCGAGCGTGAAGCGGCGCTTCTGGTCGGGGAAAATTTTCAGAGTCACATGATCGCCGACGGGATAGGTGGTCTCCTGCATGATCCGCACCGGCGCGCCATCGGCCAGCTTGGTGTTGGCAGTGCCCATGGCGTAGAGGTTCACGACCGGGCCGGCCGCGGAGGTCATCACGGCCCACGCGGGCGTAAGCAGCAGGCCGCGCGGGCCGTTGGCGACGCAGCAACTCAAGCCGACGTCCTTGTGCTGCTCGGTGCTCGGCACGCGCTGGCCGGTCAGCGGCGAGAAGTAGGACCACCAGTTGCCAGTCGGCGTCATCGCGCCGAGCAGCGCGTTATAGAGCGAGAGCTCGAGCTCGTCGGCCCACTGCGGGTCGCCGGTGAGCCGCAGCAGTTGCAGGCAGAGCTTCATCCATGTGACTGTGACGCAGGTTTCCAGCGGCTGCTCGAGCACCTCGGTCTGCGTGCGCGCGCCGTCGCACCAGAGTTCCTGGTTGGAGCCGGAGCCGACGAGCATGCGCTCGGTCTGGCGGATGCTTTGCCCGAATTTCACGGCGGCATCGAGATAGCGCCGCTCGCCGGTGACGCGGTAGAGTTCGCAGAGGCCCTCGAAGCAGGACATCATCTCGTAGGCCTTGGGCGCGCCGATCTGCAGCGGCGGCACATCCGCGAGCGCGCTTTCCACGAGCCGCAGGCCGTGCGGCAGGAACGGATTCGGCCGCTCCCAGTCGGCCACGATCTGTTTGGCGCAGGCCAGATACTTCGGCTCGCCGGTGCGCTGATAGAGCACCACCAGCGGTTCGAGGATGGAGCTGGGCGCGAGGCCCTTGAGCACATCAATGCCCGTCGCCGTGAGGTTCACCTTGCCGGGCGGCGCCTCGGCCAGCAGGTGCTCGGCGACGCGGCGCGCGGCGGCCAGCGCGGCCGGGTCGCCCAGCCGCTCGTGCGCCGCGAGCAGGCCGAGCAGCACATACTTGCGGCCCCACACATCCCAGATGCCAAGGTGGCAGTCGTCGCGATAGGTGCCGATGTAGCCATCGGCCGTCTGCGTTGCCAGCAGCGCGCGCACCGCCTGTTCCAGCAGCGCGCGCCGCTCGGCCGTCGGCTGATAGCCGTAGCCGAGCGCCGCGGAGGTGAACCACTTGCCCCAATACTCGCAGCGCCAGCCGGAGCCATCCTTCTCCTGCCGCGCCTGGAACGGCTGCACGAGCCGGGCGACGTCCTGCGCCATGACGCGGTTGGAAAGGCAGAGGTCCAGCCTATCGCCCAGCCAGCCCTGCAACTGGACGGCGCCGGGCGGCGCCGGCGAGAGGGCATCCTCGGCGGCCGGGGCCAGCGCCACGAACAGGACGGCGCTGCATGCGGTGCACGCGAGCCGCCTGCCCAGACGGCGATGGCCGGGGAGCTTCACGGGAAGACGAGCCTTACTTCAGCATTTCGGCGAGCAGCGGCTGCATCGCCTCGGCCCAGATCTGGTAGCCCTTCGCGTTCGGGTGGAGCTGGTCGGGCATCACATCGTTCGGAATCTTGCCATCGGCGCCGAGGAACTTCGGGTTGATGTCCAGATAGCGGACGGTCTTGCCATCGTCGAGCTTGGCCAGCTCCTTGTTGATGGCGTTGATGATCGCCATGCGCTTGGCGGCGTCCTCCGCCATCGCCTGCGCCGAGACGACGGGCTTGGGCGCGGGCTTGGCGCCGGGCGCGGCCTTGGGCGCGGTGGGCGGACGCGGGCCGCGCGGGAAGACCGCGAGCACGAGCACCTTGGTGTCCGGCAGCTTGGCGCGGATTTCCTTCACGATCTTCTTATCGGCCGCGGCGATGGAGTCGGCATCGTTGCTGCCAGTGTTGTTGGTGCCGATCATCAGGACGACCACCTTCGGGTGGAGGCCATCGAGCTCGCCGTTGGCGATGCGCCAGAGCACGTGCTCGGTGCGGTCGCCGCCGATGCCGAAGTTCGCCGCGTCATACGGCTTGTAGAATTTCTCCCAGACTTCCGGCGCCTTGCCCCACCCCTCGGTGATCGAGTCGCCGAGGAAGAGCACGCCGATCGGCCCCGCCTTGCCGCGCTGGAGGAACGACTCGTGCATCTTCATGAATTTGCCCGTGTCCTTTTTCTGCGCGGGCTCGCACGGATTGCTCGGCGCGGCCGGGGCCTTCGCCTTGGCCGGCGCCGCCTGCGCCGCGCCCAACGTACCCACCATCATCGCCAACGCCACTAACAACGCTCTACAGCTCTTCATGGTTTTCTCCTTTTGGTTTCCCGCCGGGTCGGTGACCCGGCCTTCTACATTTTTTTTGATCCAATTCTGACGGCTCGCGAGCCGCAAACCATGTTCAAAACGTTCCGGCGGCGGTTTTCGTGTAGATTCCCTTTCGACCGCCAGGCACCCCGACCTGATTGGCGTACCCCAAGTATTCTGCTATTCTCCCGGCCATGAAACGGCCGCGCATATATCTCGATACGTCCATCATAAATTTCCTGTTCGCGGATGATGCGCCGGATTTCCGCCGTGTCACCGAGGAGTTTTTCGCTGTTTATTCCACCCATTATGACCTGTTCATCAGCGACATCGTTCTGGCTGAAATCCTGCGCGACCCCGATCAGCTACATCGGTCAAAACTGACGGCCGTACTCGCCACACACGAGATCACGATGCTGCCAGCAGAACGTCGCGACGAAGTACGCCTGTTGGCAGAGCGTTATCTGGAAGCCGGCGTCATCCCCGCGAAGAAAGCCGAGGATGCCTTGCACGTCGCCTATGCCACGATTTTCGAAATGGACTTCCTGCTCTCGTGGAACTTCAAACATCTGGCGAACGTGCGTCGTGAGGCGCGCTTTCTCGCCATCAACGAGGCTCTAGGCTATCGCTATCCGCTGCGGTTGCTCTCGCCGCTGGAGGTGGAAGATGACGACACCTGAAAAAAACACCCCACGTGCGCTGCGGGAAGTCTGGGCCTGGAAAGATGCCCTCTTTCAGGAAGTGAAACATCTGCCGCGCGATCAAATGCTGGGAGCCCTGCTGGACAACGCTCACAAAGCCGCCCTTGCCTTCGGCATGGCTTATGGTCAGCCCAGTCAAGCGCGCAAAGTCGCCGAGTCACCGGCTCACTACGGCGACAAAGCCTAACGTCGAATCAAACCCGTATCGTGGGATTGGACTCCGCCGTCATTTCTTTTCGGCGACCGGCTCCAGCAGGCCGAGCCGCCACGGGAATTGGCCGTACTTCCTGCCGGCGCGCTCCTGCGCTGTGCAGCCCTGGAACAGAAACCGCAGATGGTCGCCATCCACGGTCAGCGTCTCGTCGCAGCCCTCGCGCAGCAGTTCGCCGTGACTGATCGAATCGGTCCACGGCGCGACGCCCTGACCGAAGCGGATGTTCTGCGACGACGCGAACGGCTGCGCCCACGTCGTGGCCAGCGGCCGCCACGCGCCATCGAGTGCGTCGGCGAGCCACGCCTTGTAGTAGCGCGCGCCACCGGGACCAATCGCCTCGATCAGCGTCAGGTATTGCTCGCGTCCCTTGAGCCGATAGGTGTGGCTGGCCTCGAAGAGTTCGTCGCGCGACGCCTGCAGCACCAGCTCCGGCTGGCTCCAGGCGAGCGGAAAATCCGCGAGCGCCGTACGGCTGCGCCAGAAGCGGCCGTCGTCGCCGGTGAAGAAGAGGTAGGCGTGCCGCGCATCGCAGATCACCCAGAAGTCAATCCAGTGCGGCACGTTCGCCGGTTTCCGCGGGAACATCATCTTCGGCGGCGTCAGCGTTTCCGGACGGCCGGGATCGGCGAGCGTCGAGAAGGCCGGGCCGAAGAAACCCGTCTGCGGCGTGGCGTCGGCCCACTGATAGATGAGATACCACTTCTGCTGCGGCCGGAAGAAGAAGACCTGCGGCGCGCAGTGGTAGTTGGTGACAAGGTTGATCACGTGGCGCGGCGCGGCATCGGCCCCACCCCAGTCCGCGAAGCTCACCTGTTCCATGATCGTCGCCTTTGACTGCTTGATGGTCGCGAACAGATGCCAGCGCTTACCCCAGAAGACCACGCTCGGGTCCTTGATGGCGCAACTTTGATCGGTCGCCGGCGCCGCCGCCAGCAGCGGCGCGCTCGCCTCCCACTGGAAGCGGCCGGTGCGCAGGGCATCTTCCGCTCCCAACACCCCGCCACTGCAAAAAACCGCCGCTGTAAACAGGCTGATCAACGCAGGCCGAACACTCATGTTGTTTCCCCTTCCCTTCCGCCTGACTGGGAGGGGCGGTGTCTCACCGCCCCAAGAACAACCATGGTTCGCTTTCATTAGATTGCCGAGGTTGCAACGGCTACACGCGGCTTTTTCTGCGGCGGCTGGAAAGCCGCCGCTCCCAGTCAGACTGAACACACCTGCACCTACGCGGGCTGCTCGTGAACGCTCATTTCTTGTTCTTACGCTTCTGCCGCGGGCTTTTGACGCCGCCGGGCGGCGGCGTCCACTGCGCCGGCTGCGGATTGGGCACGGTCAGCGGCGCCTCGTCGCCATAGAAGTGCTGCTGCGCCGCGAGCAGCGCGAGCATCTCCTTGAGCTTCGCGGCGTACTCCGGTTGCTCCGCGAGGTTGTTCAGCTCGTGCGGATCTTTTTCGAGATCGAAAAGCTGCGTCTTGTTCACCAGCGGATAGCGGATCACCTTCCACCGTTCGTCGCGGACGGCGCGCTGGCACTGGCGGTAGGCGGTGAAGGCGTAGTCACGCACCTTCTGCGCCTTACCGGTGATGACCCCCGCGAGGCTCTTGCTCTCGACCTCCGGCGGCACCGGCGTGCCGGTCAGCTCGCAGACCGTCGGGTAGATGTCGAAGAGATAGGCGAACGCGCTGCTCGTGCCGTGCGGGACGCCGGGGCCGGCGATGACCAGCGGGACGTGCAGGCCGCCGAACTCGTAGAGGTTCTGCTTGCCCATCAGCCCGTGGTCGCCGAGCGAGAGGCCGTTATCGGCGGCGAAGATGATGAGGGTGTTCGCGAACTGGCCCGACGCCTTGAGCTGCTCCACGATGCGGCCGATGTGGTGGTCGAAACAGGTGATGCAGGCGTAGTCATCGGCGAGGTGCCGCCTGATCACCGCCTCCGTACGCGGCCACGGCGCGAGGCACTCGTCGCGTACGGTCATCTCGCCGTTGTCGAACGGATGCACCGGCAGGTAGCTCGGCGGCAGCGGGATCTTCGCCGGGTCATAGCGGTCCATGAACTCCTTGGGCGCTACGCGCGGATCGTGCGGCACCGGCGGCGCCAGGTAGATGAAGAACGGCTTGTCTTGCTTCCGGCCACGCAGGAACGCGAGGACGCGGTCGGCGCTCTTCTGGCTGGAAACCTCGTGGTCGTCGGCGCCGATCTCGCCGGTGAAGAGGCACGTCTCGAACGCTTGCATGCCCGGCAGGAACGAATTGCCCTTCTTGCCGAGATGAAACGTCTCGTAGCCGCCGGCCTTCATCGCATCGGCCCAGAGCACCGCGCTGCCCTTGTCCGGCTTGGCGAAGCCGCCGTTACTGAAGTGGAAGACGCTGCGCCCGGTCAGCAGCATCGTGCGGCTCGGCGTGCAGACCGCGCCGCTGTTCGCGCCCTGCACATAGGTCCGCGTGAAGGCCATGCCGCGCCCGACGAGTTCATCGAGATGCGGCGTCTGGATGTGCGGGTTGCCGAGCGCGCCGATGCAGTCCGGCCGCATATCGTCGGCGAGGATGAAAAGGACGTTCGGCTTTTTGCCGGACGCTTTTTCCAAGGCTTGGAAACCGGCGGGGGCTGTTTTTCCAAGCCTTGGAAAAGCCAGCGCGCCGAGTGCGGCGCGCCGGAGAAAATCACGACGGTTGAGTGAGGTCATGGTCAACGCTGGTCGTGTTTCTGCTCGAGGCGTTCGTTCAGCCGGCGGACCTGCTGCTGTAATTCGCGGACTTCCGCGTGCAGCCGCTCGACATCGGCGCCGCCGCCCTGCTGCTGCATCCGCATCTGCTGCTGCATGTGCTCGGCCTCCTGCGCCAGCTTCTCGGCCGGCTCATGAAGCCCCGCCGCGTGCAGATGGCCGACAGCCTCGCGCAGATGCTGCAGCCGCTGCTCCGGTTGAGCCTGCTCCGGTTGCGGGCCGCGCTCGCGGTGTTGCATCTGGGCACGCCGCTCATCGCCACCGGCTTGATCGCCATGGCGTTCCCTGGCCATGTGCCCCGCCTTCTCGCGCAGTTCCTGCATCTCGCGCATGACGGCGCGGGCCTGATCCTCCTGGCCCGCCGCCTTCAGTTCCTTCGCCTTCTGTTCCAACTTCTGCATCTGCGCGCGCAACTGTTCCGGCTGCGACCGGTCGCCACGCTCACGATCCTGCTGCTTGGACTGGGCGGCCGCCTCTTCCAATTGATGGATACCGCGTTGCAGCTCCGCCGCACGCTCCTCGTTGCCATTCTCGCGCGCCTCTTTCAGTTCGGCTCGCGCGTGCTCCAGCTTCTTCATGAGCGCGGCGCGCCGCTCGTCGCCCGCAGGCTGATCGCCCTCGCGCTTCTTCGTCATATGCGCGGCCTTCTCGCGCAATTCCTTCATCTCGCGGATGACGGCCTGGGCCTGCTCTTCCTTGCCATCGGCCTTCAGTTCCTTCGCCTTCTGTTCGAGTTTGCGCATCTGCTCGCGCAGCTGTTCCGGGCGCGGCTCATCGGCGCGCGCCGCGGTAACGCACAGCACCAACCCGGCGGCAACCACGCCCAGCCACAACCGCTGACAGTTCACCAGCTTGTTCATCTTCATGTGCTCCTCTCTTTCGTAATTTCAACGCCAGTCTCCCACAGCAGGGAGGCTGCACACAGCGCCGCTTTTACTCCGGCTTCCACCACGCGTCCAGCTTGTGCTTCAGCTCGGCGACGGCCTCCGCCTGCTGCGCGGCCAGATTGGTTTGCTCATGCGGGTCGGCGGCGAGGTCGTAGAGCTCCGGCTCGCCCTTGCGCTGCGGCACAATCAGCTTCCGGTTCCCGTCAATGAGCCAGCGCTGCTCGAGGTTCTTGGCCGGGTTGTTGAGGTCCACCGCGGTGTGGACAAAGCACTCGCCGTAGATCGTCTTGCGCTTGGCGACGGCTTCGGCATCCAGAAGGTTGAGGCCCTGCATAGCGCTCGTGGGTTTCGCGCCGACGGCCGCGAGCGCGGTGGGCACGAGGTCAATGGACATCGCGAGGTCGTCGCTCATCTTCGGCTGCACCTTGCCCGGCCAGCGTACCATGATGGGCGTGCGCAACCCGGAGTCGTAGGGCGAAAGCTTGGAGCGCAGATGCCGCGGCGTGGTGGGCGACTGGACCCAGCCGTTGTCCGTCACATAGATGACGAGGGTGTTCTCCGCGAGGCCTTCCTTCTCAAGATGGTCGAGCACCTGCCCGCAGGTTTCATCGAACCACTCGACCATCGCCCAGTACTTGGCGACGTGGGGCGAGTCGGTCCTGCCCTTGTACTTTTCGAGAAGGCGCTCCGGCGGCGTGTGCGGGTCGTGCGGCATCATCGGCGCATACCAGACGAACCACGGCTTCTGCTCCTTGCGCGCGGCGGCGATGAAGTCGTAGATCGGCTGCAGCGTCTTGCGGCCGATGTCGAGGCCCTCATCGCCGTGACGCTGACCCTTGGTCATGCCGTGCGTGAAGCCGCCGCTGGAGAAATGCCCTTGCCACCACTTGCCGGTCTGGAGGCTCACATAGCCCTGCTGCGCGAGCAGGCGCGGCAGCGTCGCCGCCGCCTCCATGTGCTTCGTCATCACCGCGCGGCCGGCGACGAACTCCTGCTGCTCCTGCGGCGTCCGTTTCCTGGCCGGCGGCGGGCCCGGCGGATCGTTGCACGTGATCAGATTCTGGTGCGGATAGAGGCCGGTGATGATCGCGCCGAGGCTCGGACAGCACAGCGACGACGGCACATAGCCGCGCCGGAACGTCAGCGACTGCGCCGCCAGCTTGTCGAGGTGCGGCGTCTTGATCTGCGGATGGCCCATGAACCCGTAGTCGGTCCAGCCGTGATCATCGGAGATGATGAACAGGATGTTCGGCTGGGACTTTTCCAAGGCTTGGAAACCGGACCCGGCACTTTTTCCAGGCCTTGGAAAAGCCAGTGCGGCGCCGGCCACACCCAAACCCGTTCGCTTCAAAAATTCACGTCGCCCGATGGTTGTGCTCATGGTGTCGCCTTCGTCTTTTGTTTCGCCGCCTTGTTCTGACGTTTGGCGCCACTGACGGCCTCGTTCATGCCCTTGCGCCAGTCCCAGATCTGCTGCCAGCCGGCGGCATCGGCCAGCGCCGGCGCGAAGCGGCTCGCGTCCACGTCCTGGTAGAGCGCGCGGTATTTCGCCGCATCGAAATCCGGGTTCGGCCGGTTGCCTTGCGCGGCGTTCGCCGTGCGCCACGCGGCCAGCGCGGCGCGCAGCTTCGCGACGCGCTCCGGTTGTTGCGCAGCGAGGTCGCGCGTCTCGCCGATGTCGTCGGCGAGGTTGAACAGCTCGGCCTTCGCCTCGTCAAAGAACTCGACCAGCAGCCACGGGCCGTCGCGCATTGCGCCGCTGGGCCGGCCGCCCTGGTTGTTGTAGTGCGGGAAGTGCCAGCAGAACTGGCGCTGCGGATACGCGCCGCGCCCGGTCAGGCCGGCGGCGAAGCTGACGCCATCGAGGCCCGCCGCCGCGGGCAGCCCGGCGAGTTCGAGCAGCGTCGGAATCCAGTCGGTGTTGAGCACGGGCTCGTCGCTGACCCGGCCCGCGGGCACGCGGCCCGGCCAGCGCACGAGCAGCGGGATGCGCAGGCCGCCCTCATAGACGTAGCCCTTGCCAGCGCGGAACGGCGAGTTGTGCGTGATGCGCTGGTGCGGGCCTTCCGGCACATGCAGCCCGCCGTTGTCGCTGGTGAAAATCACGATGGTGTTTTCAACCAGCTTCAGCTCTTCCAGTTTGGTCAGCAGTTTGCCGATGGTGTCGTCGAGCGTCTCGATCACGCCGGCATAGACGGGCTCGAACGCGCCCTTGTTGTTGGCGATCCGCGCGGCCTGCGCGTCGTAGGGGATGTGCGGCGTGTTGTGCGCGAGATACACCAGAAACGGCTGGTCACGCTTCGCCTCGATGAACTGCATGGCCGCGGCGGTCAGGTCATACTCGCCCTTGCCGCCCTCGGTCGCCGTGGGCGGCGTGTTCGCCTTGCCCGGGTGATAGGAGTCGAAGCCGTGCTCCACCGGGCCGAAGCCCTTGCCGCCGATATGCCACTTGCCGAATGCGCCGCAGGCGTAACCCGCCTCCTTGAAGTAGCGCGGCAGGGCCTTCTCCGTCAGCGGCACCTGCATCTCGATTTCCGGATGCAGGACCTTCTGCGCCGCGCAGTCGGCGCGGCCGGGCAGGTACGTGGTCAGGTGCAGCCGCGCCGGATTTTTCCCGGTGAGCAGCGCCGCGCGCGAGGGCGAGCAGATCGGCTGCGCGCAGTAGGCCGAAGTGAAACGCGTGCCCTGCCCCGCCAGCTTGTCGAGATGCGGCGTGCGGTGATCCTGCCGCCCGTAGCAGTGCAGATCGTTGACACCGAGGTCATCACACAGGATGAAGACCACGTTGGGTTTGGCCGCGACCGCTGCGCTGCCCGGCAGGGGCAGCAGTGCTGCGCCCATCACGCATCCCATGCCGAGCGCCATCCAACTCCAGCGTCTTGTCTTGTTCATCGCATGTGCTCCTTTGTGGCCACGGCGCGTCTTGTCGCAGAAGCCGGCGGCGGAATCAAGCCGTCGCCGAGGCATTCATGCCGCCCTCCAATCGCACACTTGTACAAGTGTGCGATTCGGCCTTCAGTCCTGATAGCCCTTGCGCTTGCGCTCGATGACAAACTCGCGCGTCTTCCCGAACAGCGCCATCGCGCCGGTACCGCGCGGATCCTGCGTCGCCCGCTGATAGGCATCGAGCCGCGCGCGCAGCTTTTCCTTCACCGCCGCGAACTCGGTTTTGTCAGCGAGGTTGTTGAGTTCAAAGGGATCGGCGACGCAGTCATAGAGTTCTTCGCGCGGCCGCGGGCCTTGCACCAGCGGGACGAAGCGCTTGACTGCCGGATGTTCAGGGTGCGCGGCGAGCAGCGGGGCGACATCGAGCGTCGCCGCGCTCTGTTCATATTCGCTGTCGGGCCGCGGTCCCTTGCTGCTCAACGCAAACCGCGGGCCGGCGTCATAGTTGATGATGTACTGAAAACGCTCGTCGCGGATCATGCGCGAGGACTGGTTGCAGGGCGGCAATTCGCCGTGCCACTCCAGGCCGGCGACGGCAAAGTCGCGCGCGGGGTCCACGCGGCCCGAACCCGCGGCGAGCAGGACCTTCAGCGCGCTGCGTCCGCTCATTTCGCGCGGCACGGGGACGCCCGCCGCCTCGAGGAGGGTCGGCGCGAAGTCGGCGAAGCCGATGAAATCATCCACCTTGCGTCCCGCCTTGATGCGGGCGGGCCACATCATCGCCAGCGGCAGCCGCACGCCCCAGTCATAGACGTTGGCCTTGGCGCGCGGCGCGGGCGTGCCGTTGTCGGCCGTCACCAGCACCAGCGTGTTCGCCAGCTCGCCGCTCTCCTCGAGCACCTTGAGTAGCGCGCCGAGCGTGCCATCGGCGTGGCGGACTTCCCAGAGGTAGTTCGTGCGGAAGCGGCGCACGCCCGGCGTATCCGGCAAAAAGCCCGGCACCTTGATGGCGGCGGGGTCCATGCCCGGCTGCTGGTAGTTGTCGCGACCGTGCGGATGATGCGGCTCGAGCAGTCCGGCCCAAAAATAGAACGGCTGCCCCTTGGGCCGCGCATCGAGGAACTTCGCAAAGTTGGCCGCGTAGTCGAAAGCGCTGACGCCCTCCGGCGGCGACTTGACCTTGGCGGTATTGAACACATTCCCCGCCGGATTGCGCTTCCGCCCAGACTCTGGCAGCAGGCCCGGCCCCCAGCCCTTGCCGGTGTAGCCCGCGTGATAGCCGGCGGCCTCGAGCAGATCCGGCAGCACGGGGAATTTCGCCGGCAGCCACGCCTGGATGAACGCGCCCTGCTCCAGTTCCCAGAAGTTGCGCCCGGTCAGCAGCGCCGCGCGCGAGGGCGCGCACGACGGCGCCGAGCAGTAGGCGAAGTTGAACAGCACGCCCTCGCGCGCCACGCGATCGAAGTTGGGCGTTGGCACCGACGACCGGCCGTACGCGCTGCACTCGCACCAGCTCTGGTCGTCGTAGATCACCAGCAGGATGTTGGGCCGGTTTTGCGCGGGCTTTTTTTCCAGGGCTTGGACTGCGGGGGCCTCGCTTTTCCCAACGCTGGGAAACGCCAGCGTGGCGCCCGCCGCGCCCAGCCCCGCCCGCCGCAGAAATTCCCGCCGTGATGTGGTGCGCATATTTTCCTCTCCGCAAGCCGTCAACAGCCGCGCACCCAACGAACCGCCCGTGCGGTTTATTGTAGCGCGGCGGGCGCCCCCGCCCCAAACGCCGGGTGGGGATAATTGCAGAGTTGTACAACTCTGCAATTATGATTTTGCGCTTTTCCGCGGCCGCCCGCGGGTCGCCGTGTTTTCCAAACCTTGGAAAATATCCGGCGTGCTTTTCCAAGGCTCCTGAAAACCGAAGTTGCAACCGAGTTTCCAGCTTGTTCGCCCCATCTGTACGCGCTGCGCAACCGCGCATGTAAAGTCAGGCCACACGCACAGCACTGTGCCATCCGAGTAACTGGGAGCGGCGGCTTGCCAGCCGCCGCAAGGCCAGCCTCACGCCAGACCCTTGCACGCCAGGTTTGTGAAGCTGTCCCGCACCCATCACGCTGCCAGGTGGTGGCCACGGTTTGTTCTGCAGCGGTGAGACACCGCCGCTCCCAGTTAGTCGGATTTTCAAACCCGTTACCTGTATCCCCAGTCCAACTTCGGCTTTGATTCGAGGACGCCTGTCTTCTTGCTCATGGTCTTCTGTAGCGGCGACCTGCGGTCGCCGTCGGCGGCCATAGGCCGCTGCTACAGCAGCAGCGCAAACCACGCGGATGGAGTTCCGCCGGCAAGGGATGTTCAACTTCGGTTTTCAGGAACCTTGGAAACGGCGCGGCGGATGCCGCGCCCGACATCTGACCATCCGGGATGGCCCGCACCGGTTACGGTTCGAGCAGCGCTTCCAGCCAGATCAGCGTCTGCGGTCCGCCCTGCGTGAGTTGCACCTCGATCATGTTGTAGCCGCGCGCGACCGCCGCCAGCGGCGCCTCGAACTGCAGCAGGCGCGGCGCGACCTCGCAGGTGTGCTGCCGCGGCAGTTCCAGCCGCGGCTCCGGCTTCGCGGGCACGGGCATGTCCGCCAGCGCGCGGCACGCGCTGCCGTTGAGCTTCACGGCCAGCTTCGCGGCGGCGAGATCGGCGGACTGGTCGAGACCGATGCGCAGGACGTAGCGGCCCGTCGCGGGCTTCGGGCCCGTGTGCAGTCGGAAGCACCGCACCTGTTCCTGCGTGAGCGCGAAGGGCAGCGGCGGTTGGTGGTCGCTCTTGTCGGGAATCTGGTCGTGGATCGCGAGCGCATGGACGCGCGGTGCGGCGACCGCGCCCGCCGGATCGCCGGCGGCGCGCAGGAGGTCGCCCTGCGTACACTCGTTGAACGCCTTGCCCTCCGGCGTGCGGGCCTTGATGTTGAAATACACCGGCGCGAAATGGTTGAAGAGATAGAGGCCATCCGCGCCGCGGTCGAACATCGCCGCGACGAAGCCGCGCATCGCGGCCAGGTTCCGCTCCATCATGAAGCCCTTCTTTGTGCACGCATAGGTGCAGGCGGTGCCGGGGACCACCTGGCATTTACCGGCGGCGGGCCCGAGCGCGGCGCGCCAATCCTCGATGGGAATATCCTCGAAACCGTTCCACCAGCCGTGCGGGATGATCATATCGATGAGCCCCTCGCGCCCCCAGCCGGCGGCATCGAAGCCCATGCCGAGCGCGAACTCCGGCGTATCCGGCACGCGCACCGCGAGCCGCACCGGGTGGCCGCGGCGCTCAGCGGCCGCCGTCGTCTCGCGCCGCGCCGCGCGCACGAACTCCGTCAGGCAGGCGCGGCCGCGCTCGCGCTCGGCGGGCTCGAACCGCGGCGGCGTGCGGACCCAGTCGAGTTCGATGCCATCCACGTCGTAGCGCTGCAACACCTCGACGAGGAGCTTGAGGTAGAACTCACGCACTTCCGGCCGCGTGTAGTCCCACAGGCCCTTGCCCTTGTTCGTGCGCAGCTCGGGATGCGTGCGGAACAGGTCGCTGACGCAGGTGGGATCGCTCGTGTAGTGATGATCGTTCATCCGCAGCGAGACCCACGGCGAGATGCCGCGCTCGCGGCAGTGCGGGATGACCACGCCAAAGATGTCATCGATGCCGAGTTGATGCAGCTCATGGTAGGAGCGCGGCCAGCTCTTGATCTGCGCGGGATCCTCCACGTCCCAGTAGCTCGGCCAGACCGCGCTGCGGTAGCCGACGCGCTGGTAGTTCACGTTCCAGAAAATGTGCGTGACGCCGAGCCCCTGATACTGGTCCACCAGCAACGGCATCGCCGCCTCCACCATCTCCCGCGTCGCGCCCTTGCCCAGCGGTTTCTCCAGCTTGAGGTAGTTGACCACCGCGTCCGCCGCCTGGTTGAGGATCACCGGCTTCCGGCCCACCAGCGTGCCATCCAGCATGACCAGCCGCCACCACGCGGACTCGACCGGGAAGAATTGCGAGAGATAGAGGCGATCGTAGCGATAGTGCGTGATGACGGCGCTGATCGCGGCGCGGTGCTGCGCGACGAACGCGGCGTCGGGACAGAGCGCAACCACCCACGCGGCGAAGCACGGCTCGCGCATCCAATCTTTTTCCAGATGCATCCGCGGCGAGACGCGGTGCTGGACGCGCAGCCCCGCATTCGCGACGGCGACGGTCTCGGCCTCGCTGTTCTGCGGCTGCCACGCCTCGTTCATCAGCCGCCAGTTGTGCTCGAAATGTTCCGTGCCGTTGACCTCGAACTGCTGGCAGAGCGGCAGGCTCCTGGCCGAAAGCTCCGCGCTCGCGCGCAGGCCCTGCGCATACGCCGCGCGCAACTCCGGGTCGGTTTCCATCTCCCACAGCGCGCGCAGGCAGATCACGCCTTCCGAGCCGGTCCACGAATGCCGCGCGCCCTGGCCGGGATCGAACACCATGCCCGTGCGGCAGATGTCCAGCCGGCTGCGTTGCTCCTTGCCGCCGCGCTCCTGCAACGCCTCGCGATAACGCTGCGCCCAGCGCGCCTCGCCGGTGAACTGGTGCATCGCCTTCAGCACAAAAACCAGCCGCGGCGCGCCCTCCCACGTGAACCTGGCGAAACCGCCGCGATACTTCGAGGGCCCGCCGTCGCACGGCATATTCCATCCGTTCTGGTCGAGTACGGCGACCACCTCGCAGAAGCGCTTCACCAGCTTCGCGCGTTCCGCCGGCGTGGCGAGGCCGTCCTGCACATAACGCCAGAGGCCGTAGAGCCACGGTGTCGTCTGGTCGTTGGAGCCCATCGGGTAGGTCGTCTTGCCATCGGTGGCGACGCCGCGCGCGATGAAGCCCGGCGTGTGGCCGAGCGAGGCGAGGAAGAGCAGGCCCTCGGTCAGCCGGCGCGCCTTGGCGCGGATGGCCTCGTCGCCGGTCACCCGCCAGCGCGTGCAGAGGCCGTCGAGGTAGAGGCCGTTGAACATCGGGCCATCCTCGACCGGCACGCCCCACGAGAGCGCGCTGGGCTTGTGCGCGCGACAATCCTCCGGCGTCGGGCGGATGAATTTGCCGTCGAGGTCGGTGTAGTCGAGCACCACGTTGTGCTCATCCACGAACCGCCGCCAGATTTCCGCGTGCGCCTTCTCTGCCGCGGCCTTCGCGTTTTCCAAGGATTGGAAAGCCGCACCCTCACTTTTTCCAACCATTGGAAAAGTCAGCGCCGCGAGCAGCAGGAGTTTTTTCATGGGCGCGAGTATCCCGACCGCAACCTGCCGACGCAAGAGAAGAAGCGCTGGAGGAGTCAGTAGTCAGTTGCTCGTGGTCAGTGGTTGGACGTGACTTAACGCAGGCCGCTGGGGACAGAGTGGCCGGATACCCCGGCTCTCTCTGCGCACAACGCTTATGCTTTCGCGCTGGCGACAACTGACAACGGACAACTGACCACTGACCTCACTTCCCCCGCCACTCCAAAATCTGCCCATCCTGCTTCAGGCGGGCGGCGAGCTTGGCGTAGTCGAGCTGCTGCACCGGCACCTGCGTATCGTGCGCGAGGCACGCGGCGGTCGCGGCCGATTGGCTCACGACCATGAACACCGGCTCCATGCGGATGCTGCTGAACGCGGTGTGGCTCGCGGAGAGCGCGAAGGTGACGAACAGGTTTTCGCATTCGGCCGCCTTGGGCACGATCGCGCCGTAGCCGATGGCATAGGGCGGCGCGCCATCGCGCCCGCCGGCGGTCTTGCCCTCGCGCGCGACGACGCCATCCTTGACGATGCGCCGGATTTCGTGCGTGTCGGTGCCGTAGGACCCGAGGCCCACCGACTGCGGCGCGACCTTGCGGCCAAAGGTGTGGTGCTCGGTCAGCACGAGGTCGCTGACCATGCGGCGCGCCTCGCGGATATAGAGCTGATGCGGCCAGCCGCCGTTATCGGTGAACTCGTCGCGCGGCAGGCCGAAGCGCCGCATGTCGGCGCGCACTTTTTCCGGCACGCGCGGATCGGTGGCGAGGAAGTGGAGCAGGCCACGGTGATAGTGCTCGTGCTCCTTCGCGATCTCGGCGCGGCGCGCATAATCCGCCTCCGGCCACGCCCAGCTCGCGCCCGGCAAATTGCCGCCAAACGTCGCGGTGTTGAAGTCCCACTTCCCGTTCGGCAGCGGATCGTGCTTGGAGAACCAACGCAGGTCCATGTCGTCGCCCAGCGCGAGGCAACCGGCGATGAAGCGCGCGACAAGCTCGTAGCGCCGCGGGTCGTAGTCCGGCGGCGGCGCGATGGCGAGGCGGTCGGCGTTCGTCGTCAGGCAAAGCCGGTAGCAATAGGCCTGCACGCCGGGCGCGGGCTCGCCCTGCACGCCGGGTTCGCCGGCCTGCACCAGCGCCAGCAGCCCGCTCGCCGGGTCGCCGGGCTTCAAGTAGGGATCCAGCGGCAGGTCGCGGTCCCACACGCCCTGCCCGCCGGGCACGCGCCCGCTCGGCCCCGGCTTCTGGTGATTCGTGCGCGGCCGGTACTTCTCGGTGTAGTGGATGCCGTTATAGGTCTCGCCGTATTTCGCGTTGCCCTCGCGCGTCAGCGTGTAGCTCACGCCCGCCTTGGCCATCAGGTCGCCCTCGTAGGTCGCGTCAATGAATATCCCGGCGCGGAAAATCGGACCGGCCTCGGTCCACAGCTCGGCGATACGCGCGCCCTGCTTGCGCACCTTGGCCAGCCGCATTTCGAGATGCACCACCACGCCAGCTTGCTCTGCCATATCATTGAAAAGCTGCTCCGCCGAGTGTGGCTCGATGGCGAACGCGCCGCCGGTCGCCGGGCCGCCGCCCTTGCTGACAAACGCCTTGTCCCACGCGAGCTGCTTGCCGACCGTCGCCGCGAGCCGCGTGAAGTAGTCGCGCGCCAGCCCGCCGACCGAGCGCGGGTCGCCGATATCCACCGCGCTCAAGCCGCCGGAGGTCATGCCGCCCAGATGCCGGCCCGGCTCCAGCAGCACCACACGCTTGCCCATCTTGGCCGCCTGTACCGCCGCGATCACTCCGCCGGACGTGCCGCCGAAAACACAGACATCGGCAGTGACCACCGGCCGCGCGCTGCCGGAGGATTGCGCCACAGCCTCGGCCGCTGTGGCCGCGCCCCGCCCCAGCAGCGGCGCGCCCACCGCCGCGCCGCCGAGCAACTTCAGAAAATCCCGCCGTGCTGTTTTGTTCATGGCATCACCGGGCGCAGTGTGGCAGCCGCAGGCTGCCGAGGCAAGGGAGGAGGTCGGGAGTATTTCCAAGGCTTGGAAAATCCAACGCGAAATTTTCCGAGGCTTGGAAGCCGGACGCCGCCGGTTTCCAAGGTAAGATGAGAAGGCTGATCGCCCCGAGCTGTGATAGACACGCTCAAGAAACTAACGCAGTCCCAGTAAGGCTGCAGAAAGGCAGGCGATCAGCCGTGAAAGAAAATAACATCATCGGTATGGACCTGGGAGATAAAAAACATGTGGTGTGCGTGCTCAACGCCGCCGGCGCGGTGGTTGAGCAGACCTCCGTGGCCGCGACGCCGGAGGCGGTGGCGAAGTTCTTCCAACGCTTTCGCGGTGCCGTGGTGGCGATGGAAACGGGCACGCATTCGCGCTGGGTCAGCCGGCTCGCCACAGCGGCAGGCCTGGAGGCGCTGGTCGGGAACGCGCGTAAGCTGCGGGCGATCTGGGCCAATGAAAAGAAATCGGATGTGCGCGACGCGGAGATGCTGGCGCGGATTGCGCGTCTGGATCGCCAGCTGCTCTATCCGGTCCATCACCGTGACGAGGCGACGCAGGCGCAGTTGGTCTTGATCCAAGCCCGCGACGGTTTGGTCGGCGCGCGCAGCGCCTTGATCAATCAGGTGCACAGCCTGGTCAAGGGCTTCGGGGCGCGGCTCCGTAAGTGCAGCGCGGAATGTTTCCATAACGAAAAGTTGCCGGACGCCGTGGCCGCTGCCTTGGCTCCGGTCATGGAGACCATCGCACAACTCACCGCGCAGCTTCGTCACTATGATCGGGCAGTCACAGCACAGGCCGCGACGCAGCCCGCCGTCCAGCGGTTGACTCAGGTGCCGGGCGTCGGCGACCTGACCGCGCTGGCGTTCGTGCTCACCCTCGACGAGGTGGGCCGCTTTGACAAGAGCCGGAGCGTCGGGGCTTTTCTGGGGCTGGTGCCACGGCGTGACCAATCCGGGCAGACGGACAAGCAGTTGCGCCTCACCAAGACGGGCGACCCGTAGGTGCGGCGCCTGCTCGTGGGCAGCGCCCATTATATCCTCGGCCCGTTCGGGCCGCCGTGCGACCTGCGCGCCCATGGCGCACGGATCGCCGCGCGCGGCGGCAAGAACGCCAAGAAGCGGGCGGTCGTGGCCGTCGCCCGCAAACTGGCGGTGCTCCTGCATGCTTTATGGAAACACGCGACGGACTATCAACCGCAGCGGGTGCGGCCGTCCGCCGCGTAACGGAACACAACGGGCTTATAAGGTGAAACAGCGAAGGGGTAAGGCATGACCACCGTGTAACGACAGCGCGCGCACCGCGCGCAGAGCACGTCCCGTCCGGGCGACGACGATCCAAGGCTGGCACCGTAGAGTGCGTTTCCGAGGTGGTCGCGCCCACGACGGACCTTCCCGTGCACCGGAGTCCACGCTGACTCCCTCGAGAGTGCGAATGGAAGCCTGACGAGTGCTCACGCCTGATGCTGCGGTGTCCGCCACGGCGGACGCTTGACTAGCCTTCTCATGGAAGCCTTGGA
>CAISWQ010000114.1 GCA_903889245.1 uncultured Lentisphaerota bacterium
GCCGCACGTTCGGGCTGTGGGACGCCCTCCTGTGCGGCTATGGATAACTCCTTGAATGAAGAAATCAGTGTGATAACAATGCAGTCAAACACCGACCGGGACTCACTCTGAATCTGTTCCAGTCCGCGGGGGAAGGTCAGACTGATAAGCAGCCCCTGAAGTATCCAGCGTGACTCTAAATCGTAGCCAGTTGTCCAGAAACGATGAGGTTATGCTGAAAGCGAAAAAAGCAAATTGAATGTGCAAAGCTATGTAGGATCGTCTCGCTGTAGCGGAAATCTGACATTGTTCCGTCTTGCGCATGAAGAGCGCCCGAATGGCAATTGCAATTGGAAGAAGCAACGACATCCAAGCGACGGCTACATGAATAGGCGGCGCGTCATAGAAGACGATTTTGAATGTCTCGTTTGTCACATCAGTCCTTGCGAACAGTATTATTGAACGAACTAAAAGTTGTCTTTATACAGTCTTTGGTTTTTCGTCACGGCGGCACGATAAGAAGGTTGCGCGGGCTTGGCAAGCGGGAAAACAAATTGCTTTGGAAGCAATTAGGCGGACAGGCGGTTTCCTTCATGATGCCGAAGTTGTCTTTATGCGGTATCCGCCGTGCCTGAAGAAGACAACTTGTATAACAAGGCGGCTCTGGGGTCTGTTTTGCAGGCAAGCAGGCACTATGTGGCTGGGTGCGCTGCCTTGGAAAGTCATGCTGCGACTCCGGCTCAATCCACGGCGCCGAGGCCGGGCCTGTTCAGGCAGGCGGTGCCCATCGTGCCATCCTTGACGTTGAAGAGGTCGGGGAACTTCTTGGCCCACGCTGCGTTGGCGGCGGGGCAGTATTGGCGGGCGTTGGCTTCGATGGCGGCGACGCCGGGGATGTGCGCGCTGATGCCGGCGGAGTGGATCAGCGAGGCGCCGGGGCAGGTGAGATCCTGCACGCAGAGGAACATCTTGTACTTCTGCGCGCACGCGGCCATCAGCAGCGCCTGGCTCTGGCTCTTGCAAGCCTTGAGCGCGACGCCCGTGTAGCCCATCTCGCGCGCGAGCAGCAGCGCCTCCTGGTCGGTCAAGGATTCATCGATGACCACCGGCTTGATCTTGGAGGCGGCGTGCATCACGTTCGCGCGGTCGGCCCGCAGGTCGCGCTTGGTCGGCTGCTCCACATATTGCAGGCGCTCGAACGCGGCCGGCGCCTGCGCCCGCACCTGGTTCAGGAAGCCGACGAGGTAATCCGCGCTCGGGCACTTCTCGTTGAAGTCGCAGGAATAGACCCAGTCCTTGATGCCGCGCTGCTGCTGGACGGCGGCGCAGGTCTGCTCGACGCGCAGGACGCGCTCAACATCCCACTTCTGGTCGCTGCCGTTGAGCTTGATCTTCAGGTGCGTCAGGCCGTTGTAGTGGATCCACTCGCCGAGCGTCTCGGGGAGGCCGTCGCCGACCTTCTTGACGATGTCGCCGGGCTCGATGGGGTCGAGCGCGCCGATCAGGTGATAGAGCGGCATGCGCGGCTTCGGCTCCGGCAGCACGTACTTGTCGAGGTGCTCGCCGCGGAAGTCGGCGCCGAGAAAATCGCCGAGGTCACGGTTCAGGAAGTCGGCGCCGTAGGTGCGGTAGCAGTTCAGACCATAGAGCTTGCCGTAGGCGTCGTGAATCGCGGCGTCGAACGGGCTGGCGGTGACGAGCGTGCAGAGCTTGGGAATCGGTTCGGCCAGCTTTTGCGCCGCGGAAAGCTCGGCGGCGGCCTGGAAGTAGGCGGGCTCCAGCGCCACGTTGAGTTCCACCGGGTGGCCGAATTCCTTATGGGCCGTGGTGATCTTTGCGACGCGCTCGCCGAGCGCCTTCATTGCCGCGAGCGTCTCGGGATATTTCAGGACGTGCGAGGGCCACGACCAGACATTGCCCAGCGGCATCGAGCCGAAGCCGTGCGCCACCTTGCCGGCGCGGTTGTGCAGCGTGCAGTGGACGTTCAGCAGCGTCACGCGGTCGAGCACGTTGCCGCCGAACTTGATCGGCGTGCGGTAGAGATAGTCCTCGTAGGAAATCTTCAGCTCATCGACGATCACGTCGTGCGGATTCGGCGCGGCGCCGCGCGCGCGGAGGTGGAAGGCGGCGAAGGCGCCGGAAGCCGCCACGGTTTTTGCGAACTGCCTGCGTGTCCATGTTTTCATAGGTCATTTCCCAACGCCACAACGGCCGCGACGGAGCGCGGCCCTCCACCTTTCATGTTGCATCATCATCTGCGATAGCTGCCCCGCAGCCGAGCCGCCGATCTGTTGTGGGCGGGATTTGCAATCCCGCGCCAGCAACCGCAACACAACCGCGGGGTTGGAAAACCCCGCCCACAAAGAGTCCGACGCTGCATTTCAAAATTTCCGCCGCGTGAGGTCACGCGGCCTACAGTGTGTAGGCGCGGTGACCTCACCGGGCGGGAAAATTAGTTCGCCGGCGCGATGCGGTCGAGGCCGCCCATGTAGGGCCGGATCGCCTCGGGCAACACGATCGAGCCATCGGCCTGCTGGCCGTTTTCCATGATGGCGACGACGAGCCGCGCGAGCGCGACGCCGCTGCCGTTGAGCGTGTGCACGAAGCGGGTCTTGCCCTTCGCGTCGCGGTAGCGAATGCCGGCGCGCCGCGCCTGGAAATCCTCGAAGTTGCTGCACGACGAAACTTCCAGCCAGCCGTTCTGGCCCGGCGCCCACAGCTCGATGTCGTAGCACTTGGCGGCGGCGAAACTCATGTCGCCCTTGCACAGCAGCAGCACGCGGTAGCAGAGGCCGAGCTTCTGCAGCACCGTCTCCGCGTTGGCGACGAGCTTCTCGAGCTCGTCGTAGGAGGTTTCCGGCGCGACGAACTTGACCATCTCGACCTTGTCGAACTGGTGGACGCGAATCAGGCCGCGCGTGCCCGCACCGGCGGCGCCGGCCTCGCGGCGGAAGCACGGCGAGTAGGCGGTGAGGTAGACCGGCAGCGGCTGGGCGATGATCTCCTCGCGGTAGATGTTGGTGATCGGCACCTCGGCGGTCGGGATCAGCCAGAGGTCGTCGGCGCTCACGTGGTACATGTCCTCGGCCATCTTCGGGAGCTGGCCGGTGCCGGTCATCGAGGCGCTGTTGACGACGAAGGGCGTGGAGACCTCGGTGTAGCCGTGCTCGCGCGTGTGCAGGTCGAGCATGAACTGGATCAGCGCGCGCTCCAGCCGCGCGCCGAGCCCCACGTAGAGCGGGAAGCCCGCGCCGGTCATGCGCGTCGCGCGCTCGAAGTCGAGGAGGCCGAGGCTCTCGCCAAGCTCGACGTGCGTCTTCGGCTTGAAGTCAAAAGTCTTCGGTGTGCCCTGCTGGCGGGCCACGACGTTGCCGGTCGCGTCGGTGCCATCGGGAGCGGAAGGGTGGGGGATGTTCGGGATGCGGAGCAGGAGGTCCTGAAGCTGGGCCTCAATCTCCACGCCGCGGCGATCCATCTCGGTGATGCGGTCGCCGAGCTGGCGCATGGTGAGTTGCTGGGCGCTGATATCGCCGCCGGCCTTCTTGATCTCGCCAAGCTTCTTGGACTCGACGTTGCGCTGGTTCTTGAGCGCCTCGACCTCGGTCAACATGCCGCGCCGCTCCTTGTCGAGCGCGAGGACCGCATCGAGGTTCACATCGGCGCGCTTGAATTGCAGCATCGCGCGCACATCCGCTTCCCGCTCCCGAATCGTCTTGATGTCCAGCATGGCCGTTCCTTTTTGCGGTTATTCATAGGCCAGCGCCCTGCCAAAAGCAAGACACGCGCAGGGTTTCAAAGGATTAACAACCTTCGGCCGTCTGTCGCGCCTCGCACGGCTGGAAATTGAAACAGCTACTTTTCCCAAGGCACTTGGAAAACCGCGCCGGGCCTTGACGTGGGGGTGGGGGTCGGCTAGGGTCTGCGCGATTTTTTCAGGACAAGTGCGATGCCCAAAATTTTCATCATGCCTTCCATCCTGGCCGCGGACATGGGCCGGCTGGCGGAAGAGTGCCGGCGCGCGGAGGCGGCCGGCGCGGATGCGCTGCACGTGGACATCATGGATGGCCACTTCGTGCCGAATTTGAGCATGGGGCCCGACGTGGTCAAGATGGCGCGCGCGGCCGTGAAAATTCCGCTCGATACGCACCTGATGGTGACGCACCCGCAGCATCTGACCGGGGCGTTCATCAAGGCGGGGGCGAATCCGCTGCTGATCCACGTCGAGGCGCAGTGCGATGTGCGGGCGGTGTTGCAGGACATCCGCCAGCAAGGCGTGAAGCCGGGCCTGACGTTGAATCCAGAAACGCCAGTCGAATCCGTTTTCCCGTATCTCGCCGACGTGGACGAGGTGTTGTTCATGTCGGTGCATCCGGGGTTCGGCGGGCAATCGTTCATTCCGCAGGTGCTGCCCAAGATCGCGGCGCTGCGGCGGCGGGCGCCGGACCTGGACCTCTCGATTGATGGCGGCATCAACCGCGCGACCACGATCACGGCGGCGGAACACGGCGTGAACATGTTCGTCGCCGGCACCTATCTGTTCGGCGCGGCCGATATGAAGGCGGAGATCGCCCACATGCGTGCGGTCATTCAAAATTCCTACAGCAAGAAAATCTGATCATCACCATGACCGACCTCGCCCACATCCGCAATTTCTGCATCATCGCCCACATTGACCACGGCAAGTCCACGTTGGCGGACCGCATCCTGGAACTGACCGGCGCGATCACCAAGCGCGAGCAGCGCGACCAGGTGCTCGACGACATGGACCTTGAACGCGAGCGCGGCATCACCATCAAGGCGCACCCGGTGACGATGCACTACAAGGCGCGCAACGGAGAGGACTTTCAGTTCAACCTGATTGACACGCCGGGCCATGTGGATTTTTCCTACGAAGTCTCGCGCAGCCTCTCGGCGTGCGAGGGCGCGATCCTGGTGGTGGACGCGACGCAGGGTGTGGAGGCGCAGACGGTGGCGCACACGTTCCTCGCGGCGGAGCACAACATCAAGATCATCCCGGTGCTCAACAAGATTGATATGCCCGCGGCCGATGTCGAGACGGTGAAGAAGCAGATCGAGGACATCCTCGCCATCCCGGCGGCCGACGCGCTCCAGATCAGCGCCAAGACGGGCGTGGGCGTCGCGGAGGTGCTGGAGGCGGTCGTCGCGCAGATTCCGCCGCCGCAGTCGCAGGCGGGCGTGCCGATGCGCGCGCTGGTCTTCGACTCGGAATATGACACGTTCCGCGGGGGCATGGTGTATGTCCGCGTGTTCGATGGCAGCCTGAAGGCGGGCGACCGCATCCGCCTGATGAGCACGGCGCGCGACTATGAGGTGAAGGAAGTCGGTTGCTTCAATCCGCGCCCCGCGCCGGTCAAGATGCTAAGCGCCGGCGAGACGGGCTACCTGCTGGCGAACATCAAGCAGGCGTCGGACATCCGCGTCGGCGAGACGATCACCGCGACCGAGCGGCCCGCCAGCGCGCCGCTGCCGGGCTTCAAGGAATTCCGGCCGATGGTGTTTGCCGGGCTCTATCCGGTGGACGGCAACGACTACGAGCACCTCAAGAGCAGTCTGGAAAAATTGAGCCTCAACGACAGCTCGTTCGCCTATCAGCCGGAAAGCTCCGCGGCGCTCGGCTTCGGTTTCCGCTGCGGCTTCCTCGGCCTGCTGCACATGGAGATCATCCAGGAGCGGCTGCGGCGCGAGTACGATCTCGACATCATCAGCACCTACCCGAGCGTCATCTACCGCGTCTTCCAGCGCGACGGCACGATGATCGAGGTGGATAACCCGATCAAGCTGCCCGACCTCGGCCAGATCGAGCACATGGAAGAGCCGTTGATCACGGCCTACGTCCTGTGCCAGAACGAGATCATCGGCGACATGCTGCGCATCGTGATGGACCGGCGCGGCGAGGTCACCAAGACCGAGAGTCTCGACACCAAGCGTGTCATGCTGACCTGCTTGCTGCCGTTGAATGAAATCCTGCTGGATTTCCACGACCGCCTGAAGAGCGCCAGCCGCGGCTACGCCTCGATGGACTACGAGCCCGCCGGCTACCGCCAGGCCGATCTCGTCCGGATGGATATCCTTGTGCACAGCGAGGTGGTCGAGGCGTTCTCCTGCATCATCCACCGCGACAAGGCGCCGATGCGCGGCCGGCAGATTTGCGAGAAGCTCAAGGACATCGTGCCGGCGCAGATGTTCAACGTGGCGCTACAGGCGGCCATCGGCGGCAAGATCATCGCGCGCGAGACGATCAAGGCCGCGCGCAAGGACGTGACCGCCAAGTGCTACGGCGGTGACATCACGCGCAAGCGGAAACTTTTGGAAAAGCAGAAAGAGGGCAAGAAGAAGATGAAGCAGATCGGCAGCGTCGCGCTCCCGCAGGAAGCCTTCATCGCCGTCCTGAAGACGGGCGAGTAGGGTGGGGGCGCATGATGGCCGAGTGCCAATTTCAGATTGCCGATTTCCAAGGCTTGGAAAAGAAAACGGGAAAAGTTCCAAGCCTTGGAAAAAACGCCCCTGATTTTTCCAAGGCTTGGAAACCATGAATTTTTTCGAGCGTAGAAAATACCGGAAGCTGGTCGAGGCGATCCTCCACGACGCCAAGCACGTCCGCGGGATGCGCGAGGACGTCGCCAGGTCTGAGGACCTCGCCAAGATGCAGGCGCTGGAGCAGAAACTGCGCGAGGCGCTCAAGGCGGGTGATGCAAAAACGATTGACGCCACGGCCGAGGAGCTCGGGCACGTACGCGAAAAGGTGTCGCCGCCCCGCAAGTTTGCCGCCATCCGCGAGAATCTGGAAATGTTCATGGTGGTACTGGCGGTCGCGACCGGCATCCGCGCCTATGTCATCGCGCCGTTCAAGATTCCCACGGGTTCGATGCAGCCGACGCTCAATGGTATCACCGCCATGCCGCAGGCCGAGCCGCGCCTGATGGACCGGTTGCCGTTCAGCATTCTTTCGTTCCTGCTGTTTGGCGATAGTTATGTTGAGGTCCATGCGCCGGAGAGCGGGGAAATCAACATGCTGCAGAGCGGCGAAGAATACTTCACGTTCGTCAATCAAGGCGAGACCGTCCGTATCCCGAAGCCGTTCTTTGATGGCGACAATTTGTCGCGGTGCGTCTTCTTTGGCATGCGCGGAGGATATTTCACCGGTCGTGACCGGGTCGAAAAGGGACAATTGCTGGCCTCCGGCCGGGTGCGGACCGGCGACATGATCTTTGTGGACCGCATCCGATACAATTTCCTGCCGATGAAGCGCGGCGACATCGTGGTCTTCCGCACCGAGCATGTGAAGTCTGACCGTGTGCAGAAGGACCAGCATTACATCAAGCGTCTGGTTGGTTTGCCGGGTGAGACCATCCAGATTGATCCGCCGCATCTGGTCGTCAATGGCCGGAAGATTGAACAGCCTTATCCTTTCCACAGGCTCCTGACCGATCCCCGCTATGTGGGTTATCATTTGCAACCAGGCGCCCAACTGGCCAGCAAGGACGACAAGGTTCCGTTGGGGACTGGCGAGTTCCTGCCGTTCGGCGACAACACCCGGTCCAGTCTGGACGGCCGTTACTTCGGTGGCGTTCCGCGCAGCGACCTCCTTGGTCCAGCCTTCATGGTCTTCTGGCCCTTCACGAGCCATTGGGGTTTGGCCCGTTAGTCATTCTTGTCTTTGCCGGTTCTACACGTCCATCAGGCCCTGACTTCGGTACGGCTGATACGAGTGCATTTCTGGCAACCGTTGACTCCAAACGCAAAATCGCCCTTGTGGATAGTCCGCCCGCATAATGTCGGATAATACATCTTATGTCGTTCTATGGGTGCGGCGCGGCGCTAGTAATTAGGCTCTTCAGCCTTGGGTTGCGCTAGGTGTTCCTAGCCAGTTGCTGTGGATAACCCTGTGAATAAGGCCCCGGTTGTTGACAGGCCTTCTGGGGGGTGCTCATGTGGATGGCTTGGCCGACAGCAAGGAGTTGTACATGGTCATGTACTCATTGGCGGCCCTTGACCACGAGAAGTCCTGAAGCATGTCTCGAGTCATGATCTGCCGCCACTCCATCGGTTTGTGGAAGACGGCAAGCATGTCATCCACACTCGCGAGCAAATCTTGTGGACGATAGCCTGCGAACTTGAAACCTGTACCTTCGGACTTCTCCAAGGAGACTTGGGTCACGGTGTCCTCCAGCCCACCGACGGCGTGGACAACGGGAACCGTACCGTATCGCATAGCGTAGAGTTGGTTCAGACCGGAGGGCTCAAACTGCGACGGCATCAGGACCGCGTCAACCCCCGCAATAATCTGACGTGCCAACGGCGTGTCATAATCCAACTTCACCGCAAACCGGTCGGGCCATTTCTGTGCCCATTGACGGCAGGCATCGTGATATTTTTGCAGGCCGAGCCCCAGGATTACGAAGGCGACATCGCGCTGCATGAGCTCGTTCATGGCATCGGCCAGCAGGTTCAATCCTTTTTGATCGGTCAGGCGTGTGATCATGCCAATCAGCGGTCGGTCCGGCTTTAGGGGCAAACCCATCAAGCGGGCCAGATGTTCGCGGCAGGTCTGTTTACCCGCCAGATGATCGTGATCATAGCGGGTGGCGATATGCGGATCAGTGGCAGGATTCCACTCCTCGTAGTCCACGCCGTTCTGCAAGCCCATGAGTTTGGCGCCCTGCTTGGCGAGCAGACCGTACAACCCGCAACCGACGGCCTCGGTCTGGATTTCCTTGGCATACGTCCGGCTCACGGTGGTGATGCAATCCGAGGCCGTGATGCCGGCCTTCATGCAATTGACCTTGCCGTAGAATTCCAATCCGTCGAGATGGAAATACAGGAACGGCAGATTGGTGATGCCGTAGGACGAACCCGGGAAGAGACCTTGAAAGGCCAGGTTATGGATTGTGAAGACCGTGCGCTCGGCCGCCTTGCGACCGGTGCCGCGGATGCCGTGCCGCAACAGCAGCGGCAGCAAACCGGTCTGCCAGTCGTTGCCATGCACGATATCCACCTTCATCTCCAGCGCATCCAGCAGCGCAACGACCGCCTTCTGGAAGAAGACGAACCGCTCGAAGTTGTCGTCATAGTCCTTCTCCGGCGTGCCGTAGAGATGGGAGCGGTCGAAAAATTCATCGCGACGGATGAAATAGGTCCGTGGCCCGGGCTCGTCGGCGACCCAGACCTCGGCCGGATAGGAGCGGAAGCCGACCGGCACCTCGAGGCGGACGCCCGTATCGCGCGGCTGGAACCCGCGCTCCGCCACCTGATGATAGAGCGGCATGACGCGGCAGATTTCCACACCCGGCTCGCGCGCCAGGGCGCGCGGCAGCGCGCCGGTGACATCCGCCAAGCCGCCGGTGGAGGCAAAGGGGTTGATCTCGCTGGCTGCGAATATGATTTTCATAACGCCTTCCAATCCTTGGAAACCGGCAACCTATTTTTTCCAAGCCTTGGAAAGCCCCGCCTGTTTCACTTCCAAGCCTCGGAAAACGTCCCGGCGTCTGCCAGTCATGCCACCCACTTTCCGTATTCGCCGAAACGTTACGGACACTTTATAATCCGCGCCGCGCATGAAAGCAAAAAGTTTTGAGCAACACATCCTGGCCTGGCTGGCCCGGCCTAGCTACCGCCCGCTCAAGCAACATGAGCTGGCGCACGTGCTCGCCATCGGCGACCGCGCCGCGTTTCGCCACACACTCTACGCCCTCGAACGCGCCGGCCGCATCGTCTGTTTGCGCAAGAACCGCTATGCGCTCCCGCCGCCATCGAAGGACAAGGCCAGCCCCGTGGCGACCGCGGACACGCCCGCCGCCACCGGCCTCGCCGTCGGCCGCCTGATGCGGAATCCCTATTATTGGTATGTGATGCCCGACCAGCCGCGACGCAAGGCGCGCAACATCCGCGTGCGCGACTTTGCCGCCGGCCTCAAACCGGCGGAAGGGCATATTGTGGTGCTGAAGCTGGATCAGGCGCCGGAGGCTGACCAACTTTCGGGGATTGTGACCGAGGACCTAGGCCGCGCGGAAACGCCCGGCGTGGACGTGTTACGCATCATCCGCCGCCGCAATTTTGCCACCAACTTCCCGCTGGCGGCGCGCAGCCAGGCCACCCGCACGACCGTGCCCGCCGCCAAGCCGCTCTTGGCCGATGGTCGCCGCGATCTGCGGGCGTGGACCACCTTCACGATGGATCCCGACGACGCCAAGGATTTCGACGATGCGCTCTCCTTGACGAAGTTGTCCGACGGTAGCTGGCAGCTCGGCGTGCACATCGCCGACGTCTCGCACTACGTGACGCCTGATTCGCCGATTGACCGCGAGGCGCGCGAGCGCGGCAACACCATCTACCTGGTGGACCGCGCCATCAGCATGCTGCCGCCGCACCTGACCGCCGATGTCTGCAGCCTGCTGCCGCACAAGGACCGCCTGACGCACACCGCCTTGCTGACCTTCGACCGCCATCAGCGCCTGGTGGCGACCGAGACTTTCCCCTCGCTCATTCATTCCAAAGCACGGCTCACCTATGGACAGGCCACGCAGTTCTTTGCTGGCCAGACCTCAACTCTGCCGGAGGAAGTCTGCGAAACCCTGCGGGCTCTACGGCCGTTGGCGCGCGCGTGGCGCAAGCGTCGCCTCCAGCATGGCGCGCTAGATCTCGCCGTGCCGGAAGTCAAATGCCTCATGGATGAGCATGGCATGATCACCGCGATCAAGCAGCGCGGCGACGACGAGGCCTATCAACTGGTCGAGGAATGCATGTTGCTCGCCAACGTCGCCGTGGCCGAGCGGCTGCGCGCCGGTGGCGGGCCGGCGCTCTACCGCATCCACGACGAACCCGACGCCGAGCAATGGGACGAGATGCGCGACGCCCTGCGCGCGCTGGGCGCGCCGCTGATCCCGGCGACGCCGGATGACCTGAACAAATTGCTGCATCACGTCGCCGGCACACCACTGGCCGCGACGCTGAACATGGTCGTCGTCCGCTGCCTCAAACGCGCCCTGTATTCCGCCGAGTTGCGCCCGCACTTCGGCCTCGCCTTCCCGCGTTACACCCACTTCACCTCGCCGATCCGCCGCTATCCCGACCTCGTCATCCACCGCCTGCTCAAGGCGGTGGAGCAGGGGGCTCCCCCACCCTGCTCGAAATCCGCGCTCGCCAAGCTTGCTGCGCACTGTTCCGCCACGGAAAAGGCGGCGGACGAAGCCGAAAACGAAAGCGCCGAGGTCAAGCGCGTCGCCTTTTATGCCGGGAAACTGCGCCGTGGCGAGATCGGCCCCTTCCCCGGCGTCGTCACCGCGCTGCTGGGCAAGGGCCTGATCGTCGAGTTACGCGACTCGCTCCAACATGGCCTCCTCCCCTACTCCGCCTTGAAGAACGATTTCTACCAGCTCAACGCCGCGCGCACCCACGTCCGCGGCAAGCGCCGCGGCACCCAGTGGAAGATCGGCCAGCCTCTCGAAGTTCTGCTGGAACGCGTGGACACGGCCAACCGCTGGGTGGATTTTTCGTTGGCCTGAATTCCTGTCTTGCGTTTGGGCGTTCTGCCGGTATAGTCGCCCCCGCTGTCCGTCAGGATCCCGATGACAGCCAACTTTTCGGGGCGTGGCTCAGCCTGGTTTAGAGCGCTTGGTTCGGGACCAAGAAGTCGGTGGTTCAAATCCACTCGCCCCGACCAACTCCCCCACTCATTCATGCTGAAAACCATTGATTTTATTGGATTTTAAGCGCACTCCCCCACCCCGTCGGCTTTTGGACAAGCATGGGCAAGAAAGGACAATTCTGGGCAAGGAGGGGGTAAATAAAGGGGTAAACATTTACCCCCTTAAAACGAGCTGCGGAGACAGCGCGAGCATATCCGGGGAAACTTTCCATGGTGGGATACGGGCGAGAAGATTCACTCCGGCGGATTGACAGGCAGAAAAAATAAGTTCACTGCAAAACCAGCGCGAGGGTTTCTGTAGGGGTTTGCGGAGCATGAAGCCGAGGATCGCTAGGTAGTCGTAGGGCTTGCCGATCTGGTCCACCAAGAAAGTTTCGATGAGCGTCCGCTGTTCCTCGGTCAACCCGACGATCTCATAGACCTCGACGGCGGTCCGTTCTTTGTGCTGTGTCAGCAGGCCCCTCACCCACTGAACACCGCCCGGCCATGCCTCGATGACGGTGCCATCGCGACAAAGCCAGGCGGCGTGACTATACGGGCTCCACGTCCGCCAGCGGATGAGGCGCGAGATCCACGAGCGACCTCTGAAGAGCGCAATCATGGCGTGGAGCCGGCCGGGACCTGCACGATCTCGGGTTTCACGATGGTCGGCGCAGGCTGGGTCACGACGGTCGGCGTCGTGGCGACCTTGCCGAGCGTGTAGATGCCGGCCGCACCGAGCACGGTATTCTTGGCGGCGTCGGCGATGCGGCCAATAGCATCGGGATCGCGCGGCATGACCTCCAGCGGATTGAGCGGCGCGGACATCACGATCGAGTGGGCGCCGGTGACGCTGAAGGTCATGTTGCTGCCGTGGATCGCCATGGGCTGGAAATCCCGCGGCTGCTTCAGGAACGCTTCATAGGCGAGCCGCGCTTCCTGCGCGAGCTTCACGCTGTTCTGGGTGGCACAGCCGCTGAACGACA
>CAISWQ010000115.1 GCA_903889245.1 uncultured Lentisphaerota bacterium
CGTCCCGACTTCAGCAGCAACTCGACAGCCTGCCGCTTGAAGTCCGCGTCGTATCTTCGCGTTGTCTTGCTCTGCGTTTCTGTGTTCATGCGGGGTCCTTTTATCATCCCCCGCGAGTCCGTCAAACTGGGGCAAGCTCATTCATCCCCTCTTCTTTTTCTGTCTCCCGTTTTTCTGTCCACCTTCCAGTCTTGGCGTTCTTGGCGTCTTGGCGGTGACGCTCCTCTTCGTGGCTGGCGTTTTTCGCGGCAGCCGCTATGCTCCGCGCGCCACAGGTGTGTGGGAAAGGATGACAGCATGAAACGTTGCGGCTTTTTTCTGGCGGTAGCACTCTCGCTGGCCGGTTTGGCCCACGCCGGGCCGACGCCGTTCCCGGACGCGAAGGACGAGGCCGCGTGGCCGGGCAAGGGCCCGATTCGCGTCTTCGGCTGGATGGTGGAGAACCGGAACTGGTTCTGGTCGCAGCGCGCGAAGGATCAGGACGCGGTGGTCTTCGCCGGCGATTCGCTCACCGGCAACTGGAAGGCCGAATGGATGCGCGCGATGTTCCCCGGCCTGAAGTGCGCCAACCGCGGCATCGGCGGCGATACAAGCCGCGGGCTGCTGTTCCGCTTTCAAGAAGATGTGCTCGACCTGCATCCGCGCGCGCTCGTGCTCCTGATCGGCGCGAACGATCTTAGCGCGCACGCCAATCCCGCCGACGCGGAAGGCAACCTCGCCGCGATCCTCGCGCTGGCGCGCAAGCAAAACCCGCAACTGCCGATCGTGCTCTGCCAGACCGCGCCGCGCGATGCCAGGGAGTCGCCGATGAAGCCGGGCGCGCAGAGCGACCTGAACGCGCGCATCGCCAAACTCGGCGCGGGCCTCGCGTCGTGCGTGGTGCTCGATCTGTTCCCCGCGCTCGGCGACGCGCAGGGCCAGCCGGTGCCCGCTTATTTCGCGAAGGATCGGTTGCACCTCGCCGGGCCCGGCTACGCGCAATGGGCCGGCCTGATCCGCCCGGCGCTCCGCCAGTTCGGCATCGAGGTCGGCGAGCCGGCGCCGGGTTCGATCACGTTCCCCGCGCCGAAGGAGGCGGCAAGGCCGGCGCCGGCCCCCGCGCCCGCCACCGGCGGCGCGAAGCTCGCGCTGAAGCAGGACGGTATCGCCATCGAGGCCGGCTCGCTCGGCACGTTCACGCTGTCCTATCCGGCGCTGATTGATGACGCGCAGAAGACGCTGCACAAGCTGCTGGAGAAGAGCGTGGCGGGGAATACCGCGGTGGTCAAATATGAGGGCGGCGCGCAGGTGCGGCTCTCGCTCGCCGGCGGCACGCTGAAGCTGAAGTTCGTGAACATGCCGGCGGATGTGAAAAAGTATTTGATGGAGATGCTGATTGATCCGGGGTTCAGCAAAGGCGGCACGTGGAAGATCGGCGACAAGGCGGGCGTTTTCCCGCGCGAGAAGCCGGCGAAGCCGCACCTCTTCCAGGGCAACGCGAACACCTTCCGCTTCGCCGACGCGACCGGGCAGGCGCTCGCGCTGAAGATCCCGCAGTATGCCTACGAGGAGTTGAACGATTGCCGCGAGTGGAACTGGACCATCTTCGCGTGGAAGTTCATAGCGCCGCTCGATCCCTATAACCCCGAAGCCAGCATCGTGATTGGCGGCGACGCCGCGGGCGGAGCCGCGCCGCCGGTGGAGCTGAAATTGCAGGCGAAGGACATTGCGGTCAAGGCCGGCAGCCTCGGTACGTTCGAGTTGAGCTATCCCGAATTGCTCGGCGGCGCGAAGCCGCGCAAGCCGATCGAGGTCAAGACGGCCGGCGCGACCGCGACGGTGCGCTATGACGGCGGCGCGGAGGTCATCTGCGCGGTCGCCGGCGGCGATCTCACGTTGAAGATTTCCGGCCCGGCCGAGGAGTTGAAGAACTTCACCATGGACATGCACCTGGACATCGCCTTCAGCAAGGGCGGGCGCTGGAAGGTCGGCCATCTCGCCGGCGAGTTCCCGCGCGAGAAGCCGCCCAAGCCGCACATCGGCCAGCAGGACAACGCGCGCACCTTCGAGTTACACGACGCGCAGGGACTCGGCATGCAGATCGGCCTGCCGGAATACACGTTCCAGCAACTGACGGATTTCCGCGAGTGGAACTGGGGCATCTTCAACCTCAAGTGCGTCGTGCCGGTCCGCGAGGAGCAGGTCATCAGCTTCCGCAGTCTCGCCGCCGGCGCGCAGGCGAAGAAGCTCGTGGACGAGTTCGGCCAGTCCACGTTGGAGGACTGGCCCGACAAGCTCAAGAGCCTCGCCGACCTCAAGGCCGAGGCCGAAAGCGAGAAGGCCTACTACGCGAGCCTGACGCCGCCCACCTTCGACCGCTACGGCGGCCTGCCGGGCAGCGGCGCAAAACTCGGCTTGAAGAAGACCGGCTTCTTCCACGTGCAGCAGCAGGGCGGCAAGTGGTGGCTGGTGAATCCCGACGGCAACGCGTTCTTCCACCTCGGCATCTGCAGCTTCGGGCCGGGCGAGGACTACACCTATGTGAAGGGCCGCGAGCAGATCTATGCGTGGCTGCCCGAACTGCACGGCGAATTTCAGACCGCGTTCCGGCCGGAGAACGGCTCGGAAAATGTCTCGTTCCATCTCGCCAACCAGATTCGCAAGTTCGGCCAGCCCTATGACCACGAGACCTACGCGGCGCGCATGATCGAGCGCGTGAAGCGCTGGGGCTTCAACTCCATCGGCGCGTTCAGCCGGATTCCGCAGGAGGCGCACCGCGCCGCGAACTTCCCCTACGTCGCCAGCCTGCCGCTCGGCCAGTGGGAGGGCCTGCCGCGCGTCCCCGGCGTCTTCGAGTCATTCGACCCGTTCGAGGAGAAGACCCGCGCGCGCGTCGAGGAGAACATCGCCAAGAGCATCCCCGCGCGTGCCGATGATCCGCTGCTGATCGGCTACTTCATCGTCAACGAGCCGCGCTTCGACGAGATACCGAAGAACGTGCCCGCGCTCAACGGCAAGCACGCCTGCAAGCGCCGCCTCGTCCAACTGCTCACGGAAAAATACAAGACCATCGAGGCGTTCAACGCCGCGTGGGGGGCGCAGGCCCAGGCGTTCGACGAGCTCGTGAACGCCGGGCTCGCCGTGAAGACCGCCGCGGCGCACGCCGACATGCAGGACTACACCGGCCTCTTTCTCGACACCTACTTCGCACTCGTCAGCGCCGCCTACCGCAAGCACGACGCCCAGCACCTGCTGATCGGCGCGCGCTACCAGCCCATCACGATCAACGACGAGCAGCTCTGCCGCATCACCGGGAAATACTGCGACGTGATCTCGTTCAACTATTACACCATGGGCATCGAGCAGGACCTGCTCCAGAACATCCACCGGTGGAGCGGCCGGAAGCCGCTGATGTTGAGCGAATTCTTCTGGTCCTCGCCGCGCGATAGCGGGCTCGTCGGCGGACGCGAAGTCAAGAGCCAGCAGGAGCGCGGGCTCGCCTACCGCAACTATGTGGAGCAGAGCGCGGCGCTCGGCTTCGTCATCGGCATCGAGTGGTTCACGCTCATTGACCAGGCGACCACCGGCCGCTGGTTCAGCAAGTACAGCGGCGAGAGCGCGAACACCGGGCTGCTCTCCGTCGCCGACCGCCCGTGGAAGCCGATGCTCGCCGAGATGCAGAAGACCAACTACGAAATCTACAACGTGCTCCTCGGCACGCGCGCGCCGTTCGCGTGGAACGACCCGCGCTTCCAGCCCGGCGGCGCATCAAAGTGACTGATACATGAAATTTGCCGCGCTCGGTCTGTGTGTGCTACTCACGGGTTCCGCCCGCGCCGGCATCGAGCGCCTCTGGCTCGGCCACGCCAGACCGGATCCCAGCCGCATCACCATCTGCTGGGAGACGAGTACCGCGGCAGATTCCACCGTTGAGTTTGGCGCGTCGCCCGCACTCGGCCAGAGCGCACACCAGGACGGGCCGGTGACGTTACACCACCTGGAGATTCCCACACCGCGGCTCGATGGGCCGTGGCATTACCGTGTGCGCAGCGGCGACGACACCTCCGGGGTCATCACGGTCCGCGGCTGGGAGACGAACGTTTTCCGCGCCGTAATCGTCGCCGATCTCGGCTCTGCGGTTACGAACTGGGCCGCCGCCGTGCTGCGCGAGCGGCCGCATCTGCTGCTGACCGCCGGCGACAACGTGCCGCAACTGCACCGCAACGGCGCGCGCGCCGCGCTGGACGATGTGACCGCCTACCGCCACCTGATCGACCGCGCGCCGGAGCTGTTCCGCACGACGCCGTTCATGCCGGCGCTGGGTAATCACGACCGCGAGCTGCGGCCGCGCGGCGCCAAGCGACCGCCCGAACCGGTGTATGACATCGAGGCCACCGCGTTCCGGAAATTCTTCGCGCTGCCCGGCGACCGCTGGAAGTGGGCCTTCGATGTGCCGGCGTTCGGCGTGCGCTTCATCGCGCTGGATTTGGAACACACCTCCGACTACGGCACGACGTGGCAGACGGGCCACGATTTCGGCTCGAACTCCGTCCAGCGCGCGTGGTTCCGCGAGACGATGGCCGCGAGCCGCCAGCCGTTCGTCATCACGATCCACAACGAGCGCCATGCGACCGTGCGCGGCCTCGCCAGGGGCGCGTGGTGGCCGGTGTTGCGGCAGGGCAGCGCGGTGGTCAGCGGCTTCGGCTACTTTGCCGAGCGCGCGATGGTGGATGGCATACCCTGCCTGAACACTTCGGTCTCCGGCCGCGGCGCGCGCTATCCCGACCCCCGGTCCGTGTTTATCGCCAGCGCGGACAACTACGCGCTGCTGACCTGCGCCTTGCGTCAGCCCGCGCGGCTGGAATTGAAGAACCTGGCCGGCGCCGTGCTCGACGCCGTGGAACTGCCGTCACGCGCCAAGTCGCCCGCCCCCCACTGATCCCGGCCACGGGTCGAAATTTCCTCCACGGGCTTTTCCAAGGCCTGGAAAAACCGCGGAATTATTTTCCAATCCCTGGAAAACCCGGCGTCAACGCGCGGCGGTTTGGGGGGCGACGACCGGCAGGATCAGGCGCGAGGGATGGGCGGCGTCGCACCAGAGGCGGTTGGTCTGCGGAATTTTTTCACCGTCCGCGCTCCACGGCCGGCCGGTGCCGGGGTTCACATCGAAGCGCGGGTAATTGCTGGAGGTCACGGTGGCGCGGATGCGGTGGCCCTTGTTGAACACGAGGCTGGTGGACCAGCAGTCCACGGTGACCTCCTCGATCAGGCCAGGCGTGAGCGGCTCGCTTTTCTCCAGCGACTTGCGGTAGCGGGCGCGCAGCATGCCCTCGGCCATCAGGTAGCTGCGACCGTCGGGATAGACATCGCACAGGCGCACGGAAAGGTCGGTATCCACCGCCGAGGAGGAGAGGAAAATTTTCGCGGTGATACGGCCGGTGACCTCGACCGGCTCCGTCAGCGGCGCGGTGGAGAAGAGCACGACGTCGCCGCGCTTTTCGATTTTGTTCTGGTTCAGCGGCCCTTGGGCGAGCGTCAGGTTCTGGCCGCCGAGGGTCGGGCACGGGTTCGTCGGCACGAACGTGTACTCGACGAAGGCGCGTGCCACCTGCGGTGGCGCGGCGTCGAGCCGGCTGCCCTGTGCGAAATAGAACGGCGTGGGGGCGGCGGGGATCGGCCAGTCGTTGGCGAAGCGCCACTCGTTGCCGGGCGCGCCGCGCGCGCTCGTGTCGCCCATGACGTAGTAGGCGATGGCGGGCTGCCGCGCGATGGCGTTGGTCTCGCCTGCGAGGTGGTGGGCAAACCAGGGGCCGGAGCCATAGCCGGGCGGCGTCTGGTGGTTGGGGAAGCGCAGCTCGCCGACGCCCTCCTTGCGCGCGCCGCCGTGCGCCCATGGGCCCATGACGAGCTTCTGCCGGCCGCGTCCGCCGGGCGCGCCGCGATACTGGCGGCCGACGAACTCGTTGAGCGTCGCCTGCGCAAACATGTCGAACCAGCCGCCGACGTGCAGGGCGGGGATGTTCATCGTGGAGTATTTCAGCGAGGTGTCGAAGGTCTTCCAGTAGTCGTCGTAGGTCGGGTGCTGGCGCATCAGCAGCAGCGCCTGGGCGTCGAACTTGTTCTGCGTGGTCCAATTTTCGACGTCGGCCTTGCGGAACGCGCCGCCGATGTAGGAGACCTCGAAGAGATTTTCGGCGGCGACGCTGATGTGCTGCGCGACTAGGCCGTTCGTCCCACCACCCGCGCCGGCGAGCAGGTTCTGCGTGATGCCCATCGCGGAGCCGCCCTCGGTGCCGATCTTGCCGTTGCACCACGGCTGCGCGCGGAGCCACGTCAGCGTATCCAGCCCATCCTGATGCTCGCCCCAGCCGCAGCCGATGAACGGAATGTTCTCGCCCTCCGAATCGAAGCGGCCACGCGAATCCTGAATGACGTAGGCGTAGCCGTTGTGCGCCGCGTTCTCGCCCGGTCCTTTTCCCATGTTGACGCGGCTGTAGGGTGTGCGCACGAGCAACACGGGAAACGCCCCGGGCTCGTCCGGCAGATAGACATCGGTCGCCAGCCGCACGCCGTCGCGCATGGCGACGCGGAACGTCTGCTTGTGTACGCGCCCGTAGCGGCTGGCCCGCTCCTGCCAGCGCGCTTGCGTCACGCCGCCCTCCGCGTCGGCCGCCGCCTTGAACAGGCGCTGCACCTGTCGCGACCAGAACTCGCCGTGCTGCTTGTGTACGGAGGCGACGGCGCGCGCCTGCTCCTCTGGCGAAAGCACCTGGTTACGGTCGGCATCGAATGGCGGAAAGAGCGCGAGCAGCTTGGCGTTGATGCTGTCGTCGGCGCGGGCCACGCGCAACCCGACGGCGAGGCCGAACGCCATCACCGCCAGTGAACCGAGCAGAAATTTCGTTGTGATCGTCATGGCTTTCCTCGCGCGCTTACCGGCTCTACGCCGCGCACAGCGTCGTGGTTACAGCTTACTTCTGCTTATAGACGCGGACATAGTCCACGACGAACTGCAGCGGCAGCGCCTGCTCGTCAACCGGTTTGCCGCGGCCGTCGAGCGCGAGGTTCACGAGGAGGTAGAACGGTTTGCGGAAAGCGTTGGCTTCGCCGTCGCCGAGCTTGGCGACCGGCACGGAGTGGAATTTCTTGCCGTCAAAGAAGAAGTCCATCTGGTCGGCGTTCCATTCGAGCGCGTAGGCGTGGAACTGCGAGAGCGGCTCCTTGCTCATGGTTTTTCCGCCGTTGCTCTTGTGTCCGCCCTCCTTGAAGTAGTGGACGGTGGCGGTGACCTCGTTGGTGCGACGGCCCCAGCATTCCATGATGTCGATCTCGCCGCAGCGCGGCCAGCCGAGCTGGCCACGGTTGATGCCCAGCGCCCAGAACGCGGGCCAGCTACCGAGCGCGGTGGGCAGCTTGGCGCGGATTTCCATTTTGCCGTACTGCCAGCTCGCCTTGTTCAGGGTGATCAGGCTGGCGGAGGTGAAGCGCGCGAACTCCGGTCCGGCGGGCTTTTTGCTGCCGGCGGGCTGTGGCTTGTAGTGCGGATTTTTGAACTGCTCCTTGCGCGCCTCGATAGTGAGCAGGCCATTCTCGACGCGCGCGTTCTCCAGCCTGCCGCGCGTGTAATACTGCGGCTCCTGGTTGCGGATGAAGCCTTCCTCGTAGTCCCACTTCTTCGGGTCGGGCAGGCCGGTGTAGTCGAACTCGTCGGACCAGACCAGCTCCCAGTCCGCGCCGCGGGCCGGCGCGGCGGCGAGCAGGCAGCCTGCCGCCAACAGCAGCGAGGTGAAAATTTTCATGGCGCGGATTAAGCCACCGGCCCGGGGTAAAAGCAATGCCGGCTTGCGTCTTCTCCGCCCGCGCCGCTATCCTCGCCGCATGAAACAACTTCTGCTGGCAGCGTTGTGTCTCGGCAGCGTGGCGCGCGCCGAGTTGCCGGACATCAGCAGCGTACTGCCCGACCTGACTGTGCCGCCACTGACCGCCGGCGCGCCCGCGCCGGGCGCGCGCGTGAAACACTATCTGCCGGAATTCAAGGGCACGCAGCTCTATCACGTCCTCTATCTGCCCGCCGACTGGAAGCCGGGCGCGCGCTATCCGGTCATCGTCGAGTACGCGGGCAACGGCGGCTACACGAACAAGTACGGCGACATCTCCACCGGCCTGCCCGAGGGCAGCAAGCTCGGCTACGGCATCAGCGGCGGCACGAATTTCATCTGGCTTTGCCTGCCGTTCGTGAACGCGCAGGAGAAAAAAGTTGCGCCGAACTGGTGGGGCGATGTGGAGGCGACCATCGCCTACTGCAAGCAGGCCGTGCGTAGGGTCTGCAGCGATTTCGGCGGTGACCCGCAGAGCGTAATCCTCTGCGGCTTCTCGCGCGGCGCGATCGCGTGCGGCTACATCGGCCTGCACGATGACGAGATCGCCGCGCTCTGGCGCGCGTTCATCCTCTACAGCCACTACGACGGCGTCAGCCGCTGGAGCTATCCCGCCTCCGACGCGGCTGCCGCCGTCGCGCGGATGCAGCGCCTGAAAGGACGGCCGACGTTCGTCTGCCAGGAAGGCTCCGTCGAGGCGACAAAGAAATTTGTCGGCGCCAGCGGCGTGCAGGCGCCGTTCACTTTCCAGCCCGTGCCGTTCCGCAATCACAACGACGCGTGGACGCTGCGGCCATCCCCCACCCGCGCGGCGCTGCGCGCGTGGCTGCAGGATGTGCTCCATCCGGCGGCGGCGCAGAAGGTCAAGGTCGTCTGCTTCGGCGATAGCATCACGCACCTGGGCTATCCGAAAATCCTCGGCGAACGACTGGGCGTGACCGTGCTCAACGCCGGCATCGGCGGCAACACGACGCGCGCCGGGCTCGCGCGGCTGGAGAAGGACGTGCTCACGCACAAGCCCGACGCCGTCGCCATCCTGTTCGGCACAAACGACAGCGTGCTCGACAAGCCCAACACCTATAAGACCGCGCCCGTGCAGTTTGAAAAAAATCTGACCGAGATGGTCACGCGCTGCCGTGCCGCGGGCGCGCAGGTCGTGCTCGGTACGCTGCCGCCGGTCATCGCAGCGCCCTACCTCACGCGCCATCCCAAGGCGAACTACGACGCCAAGGGCGGGTTGGACAAGGTGCTCGAGGAGTACCAAGCCCTCACGCTGCGCGTCGCGAAGAAGCTGGCCGTGCCCGTGGTGGATTTCCACACCACGCTCGCCGCCGACTGGCCGCAGCACTCGCGCGACGGCGTACATCCCGACGAGGAAATGACCCGCCGCATCGCGGAACAGTTTGCCGTGCCGCTGGCGCAGGTGCTTGGCCCGCCACCGCCCGTCAGCGAAAAGAAATGAGGAACGCATGAATCCCAGCCTCGAAACCATCAAGAACCGGCGCGCCATCCGCGCCTACACCGCGCAGCCCATTGAGCGTGCGACGTTGGAGGCGATCCTCGACGCAGGTCGCTGGGCGCCCTCGGCGATGAACCGGCAGCCTTACCGCTTCGTCGTGGCCGCGTCGCCCGCGTTCCGCCGGCAGCTCGCCGCGGCGGCCCGTCCGTATTATGACAAGTGGCTTGCCAATCTCGCCGATGACGCCCGCAAGCGGATCAGCGAGCGTAATGCCGGCATGCCGGACCCGGTCTATTACAGCGCGGCCGCGGTCGTGTTCGTGATCGGCAACGGCCCGACGGCCGAACTCGACTGCCCGATGGTCTGCGAGAACATGATGCTCGCCGCGCGCGCGCTGGGCCTCGGCTCCTGCTGGGTCTATACCGGCTCGTTGGTCGCGACCGATCCCGCGATCAAGGCCGCGCTGGGACTGCAGGAAGGCGAGCGGATTTTCGGCCCCATCATCCTCGGCCATCCGCAGGACGGCTTCCCGCCGCCGACCACGCGCCAGCCGCTCAACGTCCGCTGGCTTTAAGAAGTCCATGACGAAGTCGCCTGCCGCTCATCCGCCCGTGCAATCAAATCGCACACTTGTACAAGTGTGCGATTTATGGCGCGGCGACGAATCGCATGATTCAGCAATAGGGACAGGTGTTTTCGTGCGTCTGGTCGCGGCAGTATCCGTCACGTTGTCCAGCATTATCCGCACACTTGCACAAGTGTGCGATTCGGCAAGTCCGCCGTCTGGCCCAATCTCACACCTTGCAAGGTGTGAAATTCTGGCGGGGCGGGAGGCCGGTGGGCATTTGACCGGCCCGCCGGTCTCGGCTACATTCGCGCCCCGAAATGAAGATGGCGATACTCGTTGGCGATGGCATGGGCGACTACCCGTGCCCGGAACTCGGCGGCAAGACCCCGCTGCAGGCGGCGCGCATCCCGAATATGCGACGCATCGCCGCCGCGGGCGAGCGGCGCATGGTGCAGACCGTGCCGCTCGCCGGCCTGCCGCCGGGCAGCGACGTCGCCAACATGAGCCTGATGGGCTACGACGCCGAACAGAACTACACCGGCCGCGCCGCGATCGAGGCCGCCGGCGCGAACATCCCTCTCGCACCCGCCGATGTCGCCTTCCGCTGCAATCTCGTCACGGTCACCGAGGGCCGCATGGCCGACTACTCCGCCGGCCACATCACCTCCGAGGAGGCGCGCGAGCTGATCCAAACGCTGCAGGCCGAACTCGGCCGCGACGGGCTGCGCTTCCACGCCGGCGTGCAATACCGCCACCTGCTGATCTGGAACAACGGCCCACTCAAGCTCGAAATGCAGGCGCCGCACGACATCGCCGGGCAGGGCGTCGCCGAATATCTGCCGACCGGCGAGCGCGAGGCCGAGGTCCGCGCGCTCATGGACCGCTCGCGCGAAATTTTCCGCGATCATCCGGTCAACCGCGCGCGCCGTGACGCCGGCCAGCTCCCCGCCACGCAAATCTGGCTCTGGGGCCATGGCCGCGCGATGCAGTTGCCCAGCTTCCGCGAACTCTACGGCCGCAGCGGCGCGGTCATCACCGCCGTGGACCTTGTCCGCGGCCTCGGCAACCTCGCCGGGCTCGAGAACATCGTCGTCCCTGGCGCGAACGGCCTGATTGACACCAACTATGCCGGCAAAGTCTCCGCCGCGCTCGATGTCCTGAAACGCCACGACTTCGTCTTCGTCCACATCGAGGCGCCCGACGAGTGCGGCCACGGCGGCGATGTGCAGAAGAAGACGCTCGCCATCGAGCTCTTCGATGAAAAAGTTGTCGGCCCGATCTGGCGCGAGCTGGAAAAGCGCGGCGCGCCCTACCGCCTCGTCGTCTGCATGGACCACCGCACCCCGATCGCCACCCGCGGCCACACCCGCGACCCGGTGCCGATGGTCAAGCTCGATGGCCCCGTCGGCTCCGTCACCGCCGAGGCGCCCTACGACGAGACCTATCACGGCGGCACCGCCGAGTGCCGTGGCCACGTCTGGCTCGGCGAGCTGCTGAAGTCCTGAGAGGAGCGAATATGTCCCCCACCCTGCCGGACGATCAACTGTTGAAGCGACTCTTGGATGCAATACCCTCCTTTGTTTTCATCGTGGACAGGGACGTGCGCGTACTGGCCACCAACAAGGCAGCAGATGCGTTCTTTGGCGCGCACCCCGAACATCACCGCCAACCCCTGTGTGGTGATTATTTGCGTTGTGTGAACGCGCCGCCTGCGGACAAAAACTGCGGACACAGCCAGCACTGCCCGGAGTGTGTGGTACGGAATGCGGTCAGCGCCGCGGTCACCGGCCAACCCACCCTCCGCAAACTGCACCCCATGCGGCTGCACCTGCACGGCGAAGCAACCGACATCTGGTTTCTGATCACGGCCAATCCCCTCGAAACCCGTGAGGGTCTCCACTATATGCTGGTCTTGGAGGATGTCAGCGAGTTGGTTAATCTACGCAGCCTGGTGCCCATGTGCGCCAACTGCCACAAGGTGCGCGACGACAGAAATTACTGGCAGAGCGTGGAGAGCTATCTTATCCGCCATACCTCCATGAAATTCAGCCACGGCCTCTGTCCCAACTGCGTGAAACAACTCTATCCTGACCTGCTTGACGATCAGAAGCCGTCGTAAGCACCGCCCGTTTCCAAGCCTTGGAAAATTTCAGCCTGTTTTTTCCAAGGCTTGGAAAACGTGGACAGAAAAACCGGAGACAGAAAAAGGGGGAGAGGGCCGCGGTAGAAAGCGGGGTTTGCGCTTGAGCGGGGACGGGACGGCGGCTAGGCTGCGCGCGCTTTGCAAATCAACCGGAGTGGCCCTGATGAAAACATCGCTCGTGGTTCGCCGTGTGGTCGCCGGTGCGCTGCTGCTGGGCTCGGCGGTGGCCGCGTCCAAACCCAACATCCTCTTCATCTTCGCCGACGATCTCGCGTCCTATGAACTCGGCTGCTACGGCGGCCAGAACGTGGCCACGCCAAACCTCGACCGGCTCGCGGCGCAGGGGCTGCGCTGCACGCACATGTTCGCCTCGGAGGCGATGTGCGTGCCGATCCGCTCCTCGCTCTACACGGGCCTGTTCCCAGTGCGGAACGGTGCGTGCCGGAATCACGAGGCGGTCAAGCCGGGGACGAAGAGCGTGCCGCACTATCTCGAACCGCTCGGCTACCGCGTCGGGTTGACCGGCAAGGTGCACGTGCGGCCGAAGGAATGTTTCCCGTTCACGAGCGTGCCGGGCTTCGAGCCCAACTGCGTCGCGTTGACGGCGGATTACAAAGTGGACGGCATCCGCCGGTTCATGACGCAGAACCCGCAACAGCCGTTCTGCCTGTTCGTCTGCTCGACGCTGCCGCACGCGCCGTGGACGGTGGGCGAGGCCGCGCGCTTCCCGCCGGACAAACTGAAGCTGCCGCCGATCTGGCCGGATACGCCGGAGCTGCGCGCGGCGTTCTCGAAGTATTGCGCGGAGGTCGAGGCGCTCGACCGGCAGGTCGGCGACGTACTCAAGGTGCTGGAGGAAACCGGCGCGGCGCAAAACACGCTCGTCTTCTTCGGGGGCGAGCAGGGCGCGCAGTTCCCCGGCGAGAAGTGGACGCTGTTCGCGCCGGGCGTGAACAGCGCCCTGCTCGTGCGCTGGCCGGGGCACATCAAGGCGGGCGCGGTCAGCGATGCCCTCGTGGAATACGAGGACGTGCTGCCGACGATGATCGCCGCCGCGGGCGGCACACCGCCGGCCGAGCTCGATGGCCGCAGCTTCCTGCCGGTGCTGACCGGCGCGCAGGCGGCGCATCGCGAGTTTGTCTATGGCATCCACAACAACGTGCCCGAGGGCCGGCCCTATCCGATCCGCAGCATCCGCTCGCGCGACTACAAGCTGATCCTGAACCTCGCGCCGGAGCAGCCCTATCACGAGAAGCATGTGATGGACATTGACCGCGAGAACTACTGGAAGGCGACCGCGGCCGCCGCCGCGCGCGATTCCGCAGTGGCGCGGCCGCTCGACCGCTACCTCAAGCGCCCGCCGGTCGAGCTTTACTCGGTGAGCAAGGACCCGTGGGAGCTGGAGAACCTCGCCGACCGGCCGGAGCTGGCGGCCACCCGCCACGAGCTGGAAGCAAAGCTGCACGCGTGGATGAAGGAACAAGGCGACACGGGTGTCGCGCTCGATGTGGAGCAGCCGCAGCCGGCGAAGCAGAAAAAGAAGAAAGGAAAGTCACCATGAGCATCAAACTTGGCGTGGCCCTGCTGGCCGCGGGATGGCTGGCGGGTGCGCGCGCGGAAACCGCCAAGCCCAACATCATCTTCATCCTCGCCGACGACATCGGCTACGGCGATCTCGGCTGCTACGGTGCGACGAAGATCAAGACGCCGGTCCTCGATCGTTTCGCGAAGGAAGGCCGACGCTTCACCGATGCGCACTCGCCCGCCGCCGTCTGCACGCCGACGCGCTACGCCTTCATGACCGGCGAGTACGCGTTCCGCCAGCAGGGCACCGGCATCCTGCCCGGCATCGCGGGTCTGATCGTTGCGCCGGGCCGCATGACCGTGCCCGGCATGCTCAAGCTGGCCGGCTATACCACCGGCGTCGTCGGCAAGTGGCACCTGGGGCTGGGCACGACGCCGACCGATTACAACACCGAGATCAAGCCCGGCCCGCTCGAGATCGGCTTCGATTACGCGTGGCTGCTGCCCGCGACCGGCGACCGCACGCCGTGCGTCTGGGTCGAGAACCATCGCGTGGTGGGCCTTGATCCCAAGGACCCGATCAAGCTCGACTACTCGGTCGGCCGCGGCTCGCCGCGCTCGTTCGTCAACGGCATCCCGCGCATCGGCGAGCAGGTGGGCGGCAAGGCGGCGCTGTGGAAGGATGACGAGATTTGCGACGTACTCTCCGGCAAGGCCATCGCCTTCATCGAGCAGAACAAGGACAAGCCGTTCTTCCTCTACCTCGCCACGCACGACATCCACGTGCCGCGCGTGCCGAACGCGCGCTTCAAGGGCACAAGCCAGTGCGGCGTACGCGGCGATGCCGTGCAGTCGTTCGACTGGACGGTCGGCCAGGTGCTCGCCGCGCTCGAGCGCCTCAAGCTCGCGGAGAATACGCTGGTGATCGTCACCAGCGACAACGGCGGCGTGCTCGATAACAACGGTCCCGACAAGGAGCACGGCGTCGGCTCGCCGGAGGCGAACAACGGCCACGCGTTCAACGGCCCGCTGCGCGGCACCAAGGGCAGCGCGTATGAGGGCGGCACGCGCGTGCCGTTCATCGCGCGCTGGCCCGGCCATATCCCGACCGGCGACTCCGCCGCGCTCCTCTGCCACGCGGATATGCTCGCAAGCTTCGCGGCGCTGACCGGCCAGAAGCTGCCCGAGACCGCCGCCCCGGATAGCTTCAACGTGCTGCCCGCGCTGCTCGGCGATAAGACCGGCCGCGAGGTGCTGGTCGAGCAGGGCGGCGTGCTCGCGTTGCGCAAGGGTACGTGGAAGCTGATCCCGCCCGCGCAGGGCGGCAAGGTGAAGAGGGGCAAGAAGGGCGGCGCCGCGCCCGGGGCGCAGCTCTATGATCTCGCCACCGACCTCGGCGAGACCAGGAACGTCGCCGACCAGCATCCCGACCTGGTTGAAAGCATGACGGCGCAGCTCGACAAGATCCGCGACGCGGGACGCAGCCGGCCATGAGCAGTCGGGCCACGCGTTGTCCCAACAGATTCCCGTGGGCGGGAGCTACAGCTCCCGCCCACAAGAAGAGGGCCGACAGAAAATGAAAACACCACGACGTGACTTCTTGAAGCTGGCCGGGTTGGGCGTTCTGACTTTTCCAAGGCTTGGAAAAAGTGCCGGTTCCGCTTTCCAATCCTTGGAAAAAGTTCCCGACATCCTGCTGCTGATGCCGGACCAGATGCGCGGCGACTGTCTTTCCATCCTCCAGCACCCGGTGGTGCGCACGCCGCAGATGGATGCGCTCGCGCAGCAGGGCGTGCTGTTCCGGCGCGCCTACTCGACCGTGCCCTCGTGCATCCCCGCGCGCTTCGCGCTGCTGACCGGCCTCGCGCCGCAGACCAGCGGCTCGGTCGGTTTCGCCGCGCCGCCGATCACGACGCCGACGTTGCCGGGCGCGCTCGCGGCCGCCGGCTACGCGACGGTACTCGTCGGCCGCAACATGCACCAGGGGCCGAAGAGCGGCACGTGCGGCTACCAGAAGCAGATCCTCGGCTCGACCTATCTCTCCGGCGATGACTACGACGAGGCGCTCAAGAAGGCCGTGCCGGAATCCGGCGGTATCCGCCACGTGATTGGAGCGCAGAAGCTGAACTGCAACCTCTGGCCCGCCGCGCCGTGGCCGCACGCCGATAGCTGGCATCCCACGGCGTGGATCGTCCAGCAGTCGCAGCAGATCGTGGAGTCAACCCCGGCGCAGCAGCCGCTCTTCCTGACCACTTCGTTCTACGCGCCGCATCCGCCGCTGTTCCCGCCGCAGAAATTTTTCGACGCGCTACTGAAGGCGAAGCTGCCGCCGATCGCGCGCGGCGACTGGGTCAACTGGCCGGCCATCAAGCCGGAAGGCGACAAGGGCGGACACCGCGTGCTGCTCGAAGGCGAGACGCTGCAGCGCGCGCAGGCGGGCTACTTCGGCCTGATCGAGCACATCGATGAGCAGATCGGCCCGCTGGTCGCCGCGTTCAAGGCGCGCAGCGCAAAGGCCGGGCGGCCGTGGGTGATCGTCCTCACCACCGACCACGGCGAACTGCTCGGCGACCACGGCTACTTCCGCAAATGCGAGCCCTACGAGGGCGCCGCCAATATCCCGTTCATCATCGCCGGCTCGCCGGCGCTCGGCTTCAAGGCCGGCGCGCGCAACCAGCAGCCGGTCTGCCTCGAGGACCTGCTGCCGACGCTGCTGACGCTGGCGCGCGTCGCCGTACCCCAGGGCGTGGATGGGCTCGACCTCGCGCCGGTGCTGCGCGGCGCGGGCGCAGTCGGTCGCGAGTGGCTGCACTTCGAGCACGCGCCGTGCTACGGCCCGGCACAGGCATTCCATGCGCTGACCGATGGCCACTTCAAATATATCTGGCGTCCGCTCGACGGGACCGAGCAATTGTTCGACCTCGAAAAAGACCCGCACGAGGAACACGACCTCTCCAAGCAACCGGCGGTGGAACCCTGGCGGCAGCGGCTGGTCCAGCGGCTCGCCCAGCGGCCGGAAGGGTTTTCCGACGGCCAGAAGTTGATCGCCGGCCGGCCCTATCCGGCGCTGATGAAGAAAGCCAACCCGACCCAGGTGAAACCATGAGAATGATTATGGCGGCGGTGTTGTTGACCAGTTCCCTGTTGGTGGACGCGGCCCCGGCGAAGCGCGGCGGTTTTGGCTACCCGCCGCAGATGGAGGGCGCGCGCGTCGAGACCTATAAAACCATCGGCGACGTGAAGCTGAACCTCTGGATCTTCAGTCCCGCCGCGCCGACCAACGCGCCGGCGATCGTCTTCTTCTTCGGCGGCGGCTGGAGCAGCGGCTCGCCGGCGCAGTTCGAGGTCCAGTGCCGGCACCTCGCCCGGCGCGGCATGGTCGCGATCACCGCCGACTACCGCGTCGCCACGCGTCACCAAGTGAAGGCCGTCACGTGCCTCACCGACGCGCGCTCTGCGCTCCGCTGGGTCCGCGCACACGCCGCGCAGCTCGGCGTGGATCCCAACCGCATCGCCGCCGGCGGCGGCTCGGCGGGCGGCCACCTCGCCGCGGCGACGGCGTTCATCAGCCAGTTCGATGACCCGGCCGACGACAAGAAGGTCAGCGCCACGCCGAACGCGCTCGTGCTGTTCAATCCCGCGCTGATGCTCGCCGCGCTGGATGGGCAGAAGACCGCGGGCTTTGAAGCGCGCGTACCGGAGGAGCGGCTCGGCACGAAGGGCGAGAATCTCTCGCCGGTCCACCATGTGGCCTCCAACGCGCCACCCGCGATCATCTTCCATGGCCGCGCCGATAGCACCGTGCCGTTCGCCACCGCCGAGGCCTTCGCCAAGAAGATGAAGGACATGGGCAACCGCTGCGAACTGGTCGGCGCCGAGGGCCAGCCGCACGGCTTCTTCAACCGCGACCCGTGGCAGGCCAAGACGCTCGACGACGCCGATAAATTCCTCGTCTCGCTCGGCTGGCTACAAGCACAGCGCACGAATAAATAGGTAACGCCGATTGAAGCCACGGGTGGCTTGAAAAGGCCGGAGTCAACGCAAAGGCGCGAAGGGCATACGAAAGGCGCAAAGGCTTTGCGATCTTTGCTTCCGCTTGGCGTCTTTGCGTTGAAAGCTCCCTTGCCCTCCGCGCTTGACGCCTCTGCGCCGCGTGCCTACGCTGCGCCACATTTACGACGCAGAGCAAGACCGCCAGCGGCCTTGTGACGCAGCCGGCCGACGGCCTGGGGTTTTGTGGGCGGGAGCTACAGCTCCCGCGCC
>CAISWQ010000116.1 GCA_903889245.1 uncultured Lentisphaerota bacterium
CGGGGCGTAATTCATGGTGGGGAACGTAACACGGGCGGCAGCGGCGGGCAATCCCGATTCATGCCGGCGCATCATTGACAGGAGCCGGCCTAAAGCGTAAATGTTCCGCGTCGTTGGACTAACCATCAACCACGGGAGCTGATCATGGATGCGCAGGCAACGCAGGTGGCAGTAGGCGGAGTAGTCGCGATAGTGGCGTTGGTCTTTCTGGTCATCATGCTGATACCGGCAATTTTCTATTGCCTGACTCTGCAGAAGGCCTTGAACCGGGTCTCGCCGGAAAACCGCGCGATGGCGCCGGGTTTGGTGTGGCTGTTGTTCATCCCGCTCTTCAACCTCGTGTGGCACTTCATCGTGGTGCTGAACATGGCCAAGTCGCTGGGCGCGGAATTCAAGAAGCGCAACCTCGCCGTCGCCGCCGACCCCGGCAAGGGGATCGGGCTCACCTATTGCATCCTGTTGTGCTGCACGCTCATCCCCATCCCGGTCGTCAACGGCCTGATCGGCCTTGGCGCGTTGGTCTGCTGGATCGTTTACTGGGTTCAGATCGCCGGCTTCTCCGGCAAGCTGGCCGCCCCGGCGGCCTGACCGCTGGCGCAGGCAGCATGCGCGGCGCGACGTGCAGGACACGCCGCGCCATTTTTTTATGTCCGTCGGGTGGAATTGCGGTTGACAGCGCGGCGCGGCGCGGGTTATTTTGCGCCGTCTTTTGCAGCGAAGGAGCACGTTATGGCGAAGACTTTGCGGGTGATGGTGATTTTGATTCTGCTGTTGAGCGCGGCCGCGCTCACACTGGGGATCATGCTGTTCATGCAGCGCGAGGTCCTCAAGGGCCGCACCCAGAAACTGGAGAACTCGCACCTCGCGCTCTCCAAGAGCCTCCACTACGACAAGCTCACGCTGGAGCAGATGAAGGCGAACAAGAAGGAAGAGTTGGACAACATTGACAAGCCACTCAAGGACCTGAATTCGTTCGCAGTCAACACCTACGAGACGCTGCAAGAGACCAAGAAGAACCTCGCCGATACCAAGGCCAAGCTCGCCAAGACCGAGGAAGAGCTCGCCACGACCAAGACCCAGCTCGCCGCGGCCAATACCGAGATCGCCGGATTGAAGGACACCGTCGCCAAGAGAGACGCGGAGATCACTGAGAAGGCGGGCAAAATCAGCACGCTCGAAGGCGAGAAGACTGCACTGCAGGGCTCGCTCGACGAGGCCAACAAGAAGATCGCCAAGAACGAGGCCGACATCACCGAACTGCACGCCCAGATCAAGGATCGCGACCTGACGATCAAGGATCTGAACGCCCAGCTCGGCCGCATCTATCCGATCCCCCGGGGCACCACCGGCAAGATCCTTTCTGTCAGTCCTGACTGGAAGTTTGCGGTGCTTGACATCGGCCGCGACAACGGCCTGTGGCCGAACGCCGAAATGTTGATCCATCGCGGTACGAACCTGCTGGGTCGCGTCCGCATCGGCATCGTCCACAAGAAGGTGGCTATCGCCGACATCCTGTCTGACTATGCCTCCCCGGGCGCCGTGGTACAGGAGGGCGACCGTGTCCTCTACTAAGGTAGCTGGCTGGCTGGCCATCATCATCGTGCTGATCTGTATCGGGCTGGTCACGCTGCAGGTGATTGAATTTCTGGATTACCGCGCGGAGCCGTCTGTATGGCTGACGCCTTGATCCGTTGGATGGGTCGCCCTTCCTCTCTGGGCCTCTTCCTGTTGTTATGTGGATTGGCCGCTTGCATCACCGGCTGCGCCACAACAGGCGGCGATTCTGACCTGCCGTGGAACATGCAACAGCCATGGGAAACTGCGCCGACGATCCCGGGCTTCACGCCGCGTTAACCCGAAAGAAAGCTCCATGAACATCCTGCGCTCTGTTGGCACTCCTGTCGGTCTCACGCTCTGCCTCGCCATGGGTCTGACGGCCTGCGGCAGAAAAAAATCGGAACCAGCGCCCCCTCCCCCGGCCCCCGCGGCCGCGCAGGCGGCACCCAAGCCCAGCGCGACGGCGGTCACCGTGGATGGCTTCGTCATCACGTGGGGCAATATCTACGCCGAGATTCAACGCTTGCAGCAGGCCAGCAGGCAACCCGTCACCGCGCAACAGGCCGCCGATGGGCTCATCGTCCGGCGGCTGCTCGGTCTGGCTGCCGATCAAGCGTTGATTGTCGTCCCGGCGTTGGAAATCGCCAATGCCATCAATAGCGTGCGCCAGCAGGTACCCACCAATACGACGCTGGAGACCGTGCTGCGCAGCAACAACGTTTCCGAGGCCGAGTTCCGTACCAGTGTCATCACCCAGCTAAAGGTGAATCGTCTGCTACAGCAAATCATTCAAAAAGTTCCGGCTGTGACCGATGCCGACCTCAAGCAGTTCGTCAAGGACAACCCCGATCTGTTGAAGGTTCCAGAAAACGTCACGGCGCGCACCATCCTCGTGGCTGTTTTGCCGGCTGACGACGCCGCCACGCGCAAGGCCAAGAAAACCAAGGCAGAGGGTATCCGTAAACAGTTGCTCGGCGGCGCCAGTTTCGAGCAACTCGCGGCCACCATGTCCGATGATCCCACCCGCACCAACGGCGGACAACTCCCGGCACTCCGGCGCGGTCAGGTCACCGACAAGGTGTTCGAAGATGCGATCTTCAGCCAGAAGGAAGGGGCCTTGGGCCCGGTGGTCGAGACCCAATACGGCTATGTCATCCTACAGGTGCAGAAGCACGTCCAAGCCACCACACTCAAGCTTGATGACGTGCAGGAACGCGCCCGTGCGCTGGTCACCGACAACAAGCGCCAACGCTCGGTTCAGGAGTACATCGCCGGTTTACGCGCCAAGGCGAAGGTGGTCTTCCCCACCACACCCGCCAGCCCCTGACCTCGTCTGGCCTGCTCTGCGCCACGTTTTCCAAGCCTTGGAAAAACGTAGCGTTGCTTTCCCAAGGTTTGGAAAACGCACGGACTCACCGCCCGGCACTGGCCATGCATCAGGACGCCTTGGCGGCTTCGGCCAGGGCCTTGCGGATATTACCCAGCGCCTTGTCGTAATCAGGCGCACTGGTGAGGTAGAAGTGGCAGACCTTGCCCGTCATGGTACCCACCTCATTGCGCAACACCTGATCGAAGGGATTGAGCAGCGCCACCAGCAGATCAGGGCCCAAGGTCTCGAACACGATGGCGCCCCAGTGGCTCATGATTTCGAGCGGCAACAGGGCATGGATGCTGTGCGGAATCTCAAAGTTGCCCAGCGCAATCAGTGGCAGGCCGGACTCCTTCGCCAAGTAGGCCATGACCTTGTCGAGGTGTTTGAAACTCCGGTCGTGCAAGGCATGCAGAACGGTGACGGGCACCTCGGTCTTGCGCGCGGAGACATCGGTGAGATCCTGCACCACGCGCGCGTAGTCCTCCTGCGAGAGCACATCGCTTTGAAAGAGCCGCCAAGCCAGCGCGAGTTCGGCCTGAATGTCGGCTTTGGCGCGCGGCACAGCCGCGGGTGTGGCGCCGCTACGGGCCAATACCACCTCACCGGGATGCAGCAACGGCTCCAACTGGGTGGCGAAGGCCGCCAGTTCTGGGATCTCGCTGCTGCGCGTCAGCAACTTTTCCTGCAACTGCTCGGCAATACCGCGTTCCTGCTCCTTGAGTACCACCCGGATCAGGCGTTCCAAGTAGTGCAACGCGTGAGGAACATCGCCTTGATTAAGATAGGCCTCGAACAGTGACTCCAGCGCCAGCAAGTCATCGGGCATGACTTCCAGCATTTTCTGGAAGGCCGCGGCAGCATCGGCCCACTCATCATGCTGCGCCGGCTGCAATGGTTTCTCGGTGGCCATAAATTTTGGTGGCAATCTTAGCGGGTTTCACCGATAAACAAAGCAAAACCTACGCCAACCGGGCGTGGCACCGATTCTGCTTTGAGGGGACGGCGGTATGGAAAAAGAAGGGTCCAGCGGCAAACTCTATGAGATCTGTCTGCGGCGCCACAGCGCCCGGCCCGAAGTGTTGCTGGAAGCCCGGCAGGAGGCCGAGACTAGCGGGGCACGGTTTGAGAAAATCCTGCTGGATAAGAATCTCGTATCCGGCGCCGACATGGTGCTGGCCTTCTCCGAGTACCTGAACATCCCGCCGATCGAGTTGCAACACTTCACACCCGACCCGCAACTGATGGAATTGGTCCCTCGGGAGATGTTGCAGCGGCACCACATGCTGCCGCTCTGCCGCTGTGGCCAGATGTTGACGGTGGCCATGGGCGATCCCTTCGATATCATCGGCATGGTCAGCGTACACGATCACACCGGCCTGGATGTCGTCCCGGTCATCGCTCCCGACCGCGAAATCACCGACCTGCTTCAGCGCTTCACGCGCGAACCCTCGCAGCACCTGGAGGACATCTTGCGCGATGTCGCCGAGAGCGAGGTCGAGGTCGGATCGGCGCAGAGCGAGGAGGTCAGCCTCGAGGAGATGCTCGAAAGCGCCGAGGAGGCGCCGGTCATCCGCATCGTCAATTCCATCATGGTCGAGGCGCTGCGCAAGCGCGCCAGCGATATCCACATCGAGCCGATGGAGAAAAACGTGCGGCTGCGTTATCGCATTGATGGCATGCTCTACGAAAGCCCCAGTCCGCCCAAGCATCTGCAGGCCGCGATCTCCTCGCGCATCAAGATCATGGCCAACCTGAACATCGCGGAGCGCCGCGTGCCGCAGGATGGCCGCTTCAAAATCCGCGCGCTGGGCAAGGAAGTGGACGTGCGCGTCAGCTACCTGCCGACCGTGCACGGCGAGAAGATCGTGATGCGTATCCTCGACAAGTCGTCGCTCGCCTCGAGTCTCGATGCGCTCCAGCTCGACCCCAAGGCGCTGGCCAATCTGCGTTTCGCCATCAGCCAGCCGCACGGCATGCTCCTCGTCACCGGCCCGACCGGCAGCGGCAAAACGACCACGCTCTATTCCGCGTTGCAGGAGCTCAACCAGCCGGACGTGAACATCATCACGGTGGAAGACCCGGTGGAATATCAGCTTTTTGGCATCAACCAGGTGCAGGCGCACCCCGAGATCGGCCTCACCTTCGCGGCCGGCCTGCGTTCGATCCTGCGTCAGGATCCGGACATCGTGCTGATCGGCGAAATTCGCGACGGCGAGACCGCCTCGATCGCCGTGCAGGCCGCGCTGACCGGCCATCTGGTGCTCTCCACGCTGCACACCAACGACGCGGCCGGCGCCATCGCGCGCATGGTCTATATGGGCATTGAGCCCTTCCTGCTCGCCTCCTCCCTGCTGATGACCCAGGCCCAGCGCCTCTATCGCAAGCTCTGTCCCGCCTGCAAGCAGGCGGCGAAAATTCCAGAGGAACTCCTGCAGGCGAACCATATTGATCCCGCCCCCTTCCAAGACACCATGATTTACCAGGCGCGCGGCTGCCCCAAATGCAACAATACCGGCTACAAGGGGCGTGGTGCGCTCATGGAAATCCTGATGGTGGATGAACGCATCCGCGAATTGATCTTGAAGAACGCCAACGCCGGCGCCGTCAGCGCGCGGGCCGTCGAGCAGGGCATGTTGACCCTGCGCGATGTCGGTCTGCGGCGCGTGTCCGAGGGTCTGACCACCTTCGAGGAGATCCTCCGTTGCACCGGCGGCGAATGAGGCAAACATCATGGCTGTCCTGACCCCCACCACGCTTCCCAACCGCACGGCGCCCGTGCCGGGCACGGCGCGCCCTGCCGGCGCGGCCCGGAAAAACAAGATCCCCGGCGCCCGCAAGATTGTGGCCAAGGAACTGGCGCCCTTCACGCGCCAGTTGGGCGCCATGTTGTCCGCCGGCATGCCCCTGGTCCAGGTACTCTCCGCGCTTGAGGACCAGACCAACAACCCCACCTTCAAGAACGTCATTGCCGGCCTGCGCGCCCAGATTGAGGGCGGCGCGATGTTCTCGGAGGCGCTCGGCCATTATCCCTCCGTGTTCAACGAACTGTACATCGGCCTCATCCGCGCGGGCGAGACCGGCGGCATCCTGACCGAGACCGCCGAACAGATCGCCGGCTTCCTCGAAGCCAATGCCAAGCTGCGCCGCAAGGTGAAGTCGGCCATGATGTACCCGATGATCATCCTTGTCATGGCCGGCTTGCTCGCCACCGGCATGATCACCTTCATCGTCCCGGTCTTCGCCGGCATCTACAAGGATTTTGGCGGTGAGTTGCCCGGCCCGACCAGGTTTTTGGTCAACGTCAGTGACCTGCTCCGCAACAACGGGGTCATCGTCATCGTGGTTCTGGCCGTGCTGGTCGCGGCCTTCCAACGTTATCGCAAGACCCCCACGGGCGCTTACCAGTGGGATGCCTTCTGCTTGCGCTTCCCTATCTTGGGCCTCCTCGCCCGCAAGATCGCGGTCAGTCGTTTCGCCTCGACCTTTGCGCAACTGATTCACTCCGGCGTCCCGATCCTGCGCGCGCTGGAAATCGTCGCCACGGCCACCGGCAACCGCGTCCTCGGCAAGGTCCTGCTCGATTCCCGTACCGTGGTCGAGCGCGGCGAAACCCTCTCCTCCGCCCTGCGCGTCAGCCGCCAGTTCCCGCCCGTGCTCGTCCACATGCTCGCCGCCGGCGAACGCACCGGCAAAATGGATGAGATGATGAAGCGCATCGCCGACTTCTACGACGACGAAGTCTCCTCCTCGCTCGCCGGCCTGACCTCGATGATCGAGCCGCTGTTGATGGTCGTCCTCGGCGTAGTCATCGGCGGCATCGTGCTCTGTATGTTCCTGCCGATTTTCAAGATGCATGAGCTCATCAATTTCTGACCCGTTCCCCCCCCTCGGAAAACCATCGGCCCCCGCGTCCAAACCTTGGAAATTGCACTTGTCTCGCGGCGCGGTTTTGCGTATGGAAGCGCCACGCAGTGGACAACCAACCAAGAGGGCGCATGAGGACACGGACGAACGGAATGCGGATTTGCTGGGTGATGATCAGTCTGGCTTGCTGCGCGGCGGCGGAGGAGGAAACCAAGACGTGGGGCGTCACCGCCGACCTGACCGTGGCCACGAAATACATGACCGACGGCTTCAACGTCGGCGGCGATCACACCGCGTGGATGCCCTCCATCGCGATCAACACCACCGTGCCGGGCTTCTTCCTCATGTTCTGGTCCGCGCTGCCTGTGAACCGCGACCGCCAGCAATATGATGAGTATGACTTCATGGCCCGCTACAGCCACAACTTCTTCGAGGACTCGCTGTTCAAGGTCAACCTCCACGGCTACTTCGATTACTGGGTCTATCCGCACGACGAACTGACGAAGGACAAAAACGGCCAGACGATTGCGCCGCAGAATTTCCGCGGCCTGAAATTCCACGGCGGCCTCTCGCTGCTGGAACTGCTGCCGCTCTTCGGCGCCCACCTCGTGCCCAGCTACAACTATTATTACTGGACACCGGACCAGAAGAACCTCTTCCAGGCCGGCGCACACCATGAAATCTTCTTGAGTTACAGCCACGAACTGCCGACCTTCATCCCCGGCGCCAAGCGGCAGGATTTCACCCTCGGCGGCAGCCTGAACTATCACGACGGTGTGCTGGGCGTGGAGCCCGGCTGGAGCCATACCACCGCGCACGCCAGCACCAGCCTGGACGCCCTCGGCTGCACCTTCGGCGCGAGTGTGAACTACCAGTGGTCCTACATCACCAGCGTGGATCCGGAGAACGAATTCTGGGCCACCGTTTCCGTCACCAAGAAATTCTGATCAGATCACGAAATCCAGCGAGAGGTCGGCGGCTTGGGCGGAGTGGGTCAGGCTGCCGATGGAAATCGCCTGGACACCGGTGACGGCGTAGGCGGCAACGTTGCCGAGCGTGATGCCGCCGGACGCCTCCAGCTTGCAGCGGTTGGCGTTGATCTCCACGCAGCGGCGGATGGTCGCCGGCGGCATGTTATCGAGCAGCACCCAGTCGGGTTTGGCCTCCAGCACCTGCTTGAGTTGTTCCTCGTTGTCCACTTCGATCTCGATTTCGAGGCCGGGGAATTTCTGGCGCGCGAGCCGCACCGCGTCGGCCAGATTACCCGTGCCGTGCCGCCGCCAGAAGGCGATGTGGTTGTCCTTGATCAAAATGCGGTCATAGAGCGCGAGCCGGTGGTTGACGCCGCCGCCGCAGGCGACCGCGTATTTTTGCAGCCGCCGCAGCGTCGGCACGGTCTTGCGCGTATCGAGAATTTGTACGCCATATTGCTGCACGCGCTCGACGAACCGGCGCGTCAGCGTCGCCACACCGGTCATCTGCTGAATAAAGTTGAGCGCGGTGCGCTCCGCGGTCAGCATATCGCGCGCGCGGCCCTCGATCTGCAAAATCGTCTCGCCCGGCCCCACCACCTGGCCATCGGGAATCAGGATGCGCGTCCGTACATGCGGGTCCACGATCTGGAACACCAGTTCGGCCACCGGCCCGCCGGCGACGATATAGTGGCCGCGCGAAACCAGCGCCGCGCTGGCGAGATCGTCCTCACCCACCAGCGCGATGCTGGTGTAGTCGCCCGGGCCCATGTCCTCGATCAGCGCGCGGGAGATCAGCTCGCGCACCTCGCGTTGCTCCAGAAATTGCGGAAGGTTCACTTTTTTCTTTCCCTGTAGCGGCGGCCTATGGTCGCCGTCGGCGACCGCAGGTCGCCGCTACAGCTTTTTCTTCGCGGCCGGCTGCCGGCCGCCCTTCGCCGGTTTTGATACCGAAGATTTTTCCTTGGCGCCAGCGGATTTCCGGGAAACAGCCACCCTTCCCCCGGCATCCTTGCCCACCGGCTTTTCCCCGCCCGGTGAGGTCACCGGGCCTACAGCTTTCTTGGAAGTTGTAGGCCGCGTGACCTCACGCGGCGTGGTTTTGGGGCTGGCTGCAGCCTTGGCCTCCGCCGCCGGCTTGCGCCCGCGTTTGCCTTTGGGTTTGCCGCCCTTGGCCTCGTCCTCTTTCTTCATCGAGGACTTCAACTCGTGGATCTGGTCGCGCAGCAGCGCGGCGCGCTCGAATTCCAGCGCCTCGGCGGCCTCGAGCATCTCCTTCTCCAACTCGGCGATCAGCTCCACCGTGTTGTAGTCGGCGCCCGTCCCGGTGATGACGCTCTCCTCGATCTCCTGCGCTTCCTTCTTCTGCTGCTGGATCGCCACCGCGATGTTCTTCTGGATCGTGCGTGGCGTAATGCCGTGCTCCTCGTTATAGGCCATCTGCTTCGCGCGGCGCTGCTCGGTCTTGTCCATCATCTTGCGCATCGAGTCGGTGATGCGGTCGGCGTACATGATGACCGTGCCGTTGACGTTGCGCGCGGCGCGGCCCGCCGTCTGGATCAGCGCGGTCTCCGAGCGCAGGAAACCCTCCTTATCGGCATCGAGTACGGCGACGAGCGTGACCTCCGGCAGATCGAGGCCCTCGCGCAGCAGGTTGATGCCGATCAGGCAGTCGAACTCCGCCGCGCGCAGGCCGCGCAGGATTTCGATGCGCTCGATGGTCTCGACGTCGGAGTGCAGATACTTCACGCGCACGCCGATGTCGGAGAGGTACGTCGTCAGCTCCTCGGCGGTCTTCTTCGTCAGCGTGGTGACGAGCACGCGCTCGCGCTTCTCGGCGCGCTGGCGGATTTCCTCGGTCAGGTCGTCCACCTGGTTCGCCAGCGGGCGTACGATGACCGGCGGATCGAGCAGGCCGGTCGGGCGCAGGAACTGCGGGACCGGCGCGCCGCCCACCTGATACTCGAACGGGCCGGGCGTCGCCGAGGTGAACAGCACCGGCCCGGTGACGGACAGGAACTCGTCGAAGTTCATCGGCCGGTTGTCGAGCGCCGAGGGCAGGCGGAAGCCGTGCTCGACCAGCACACCCTTGCGCGCCTGGTCGCCGTTGAACATCGCGCGCAGTTGCGGCACGGTCACGTGGCTCTCATCGAGCACGGTCAGGAATTTGCCGGGGAAGAAATCCAGCAGCGTCGCCGGCCGCGCGCCCGCCGGGCGGCCGGTCAGGTGCCGAGAATAATTCTCGATGCCGCTGCAGTAGCCCATTTCCTTGAGCATTTCGAGGTCGTAGGTCGTCCGCTGCTGGAGCCGCTGCGCCTCGAGCAGCTTGTTCACCTCGGTCAGTTCCTTGACGCGCGCCTCCATCTCGGCGCGGATGCCGCCGAGCGAGCGCTCGATCTTGTCCGCGGGCATCACGAAGTGCGAGGCCGGCGAGATCACCACGCGCTCCAGATTGCCGGTGTTCTTCGCCGTGGTCGCGTCAATCGTATGGATGCCCTCGACCTGCGGCCCGAAGAAGTCAATCCGCAGCCCGTCCTTGCGGTACGCGGGGAAGATGTCGAGCGTGTCGCCGCGCACGCGGAACGTGCCGGGCGCCGGCTCGTAGTCGTTGCGCGAGTACTGGATCTCGACCAGCTTCATCATCACGCTGTCGCGGTCCACGCTCTGCCCGCGCTCGACGCGGACGAGCATGTCGCGGTAGTCCTCCGGCGAGCCCAGGCCGTAGATGCACGAGACCGAGGCCACGATGACCACGTCCTCGCGGTTCATCAGCGCGTCGGTCGCCGCCAGCCGCAGCCGCTCGATCTCCTCGTTGATCGAGGAATCCTTCTCGATGAACGTGTCGGTCGCCGGGATGTAGGCCTCCGGCTGGTAATAGTCGTAGTAGCTGACGAAGTACTCGACTGCGTTGTGCGGGAAGAAGCCCTTCAGCTCCGCGTAGAGTTGCGCCGCGAGCGTCTTGTTATGCGAGACCACCAGCGTCGGCCGGCCCCAGCGCTGGATCACGTTCGCCACGGTGAACGTCTTGCCGGAGCCCGTCACGCCTTCCAAGGTTTGGAACCGCTTGTCGTTTTCCAAGCCATACAGGAGCGCATCAATCGCCTCCGGCTGATCGCCGGTCGGCTGGTAATCGGCCACCAGTTGAAAATTTGCTGCCATATCGTTAAGCGCCTTTGTCGCGGCACACCATAGCAAACTCGCACCAAAAGAAAAGCGTCCTGCAGCTGCGCCCAAAACCAACACCGCACCACAACAGGGCCCGCAAAAAGGGAAATTCCTTGAAAAATATTGGCGACCCCAACGGGATTCGAACCCGTGTTATCAGGATGAAAACCTGAACCCTTCTTGATAAATGCGCTAGTATTATAGGGAAATGATTGTTATACGCGGGTAGCGGTTGGTGGTTTGGTTGGTTTTTAGACTTGTGGATGCCCTGCATGATGCTGTATGTTTCCTGATGTTTCGTCGGTCAGATTTGAGTCATTGGACGGTCAAATGAATCAGGAGAAGAGGTGAGTCATGCCGCTGGAAATTAGACGGAGATTGGATGGCACGCTACGGCCATATTGGTACGGTAGGTATGAAGTCAGTGGTGAGAGGTTCTGCGACAACCTCGGTGTGAAAATCGCCGGCACACCGCCCGAATCAAAGTCGTTAATGGATGAAGGTGATGGCGCGTTCGAGCGATCCCGCGCAACAGCACTTGCCAAGCTTGCGGCCATCGTAGAAGAGGCTCGCTCGAAACATGATTCGGTAAGGTTGGTGGAGAAGCTTTATCGGCTTAAAACCGGCGAAGAAATCAAAACGGTCGCGCTGACGGATTTGCCTGATGAATGGGCGCGTATTCAACGCAAGAGGAAACCGAATGTACGGTATGCCGCACAGTGTCGTTCCACGTTGATCCGCTTTGTGACGTTGATTCAAACCCAATTTCCGCAAGCGTCCGAACTTAATGGTATTACTCGACAGATGGCATTAGCGTTCATGGAATCCGAATCGAAGCGTGGTGTGACACCCAAGACATGGAATGACGTGTTGATGTTGCTGCGCACGACCTGTAAGCATCTTCTCCCGGTGGGCAGCATCAATCCGTTCTCAAATATGCCGACGCGTGATGTTGAGACGGTCTTTCGGCATCCGTTCAAACCGGAAGAACTCAAGTTGATCATCGATGCCACCCAGTCAGATGATTTTGTCCGCCCGCTTTTGATCACAGGTATCTGCACGGCCATGCGACGTGGTGATTGCTGCCTGTTGAAATGGGTCGATGTGGATTTCAATCGGCGTTTCATCACAGTCAAGACGGCGAAGACTGGGGCCACGGTGGCGATTCCCATTTTCCCCATGCTCTATGATGAATTGGCTCGCACACCGCGAGGGCCTTCGGAATTTGTTTTTCCCCGTCAGGCCAAGATGTACAAGGAAAATCCCGTTGGTATTACCAAGCGAGTCCGTACCGTCTTCGCCGCCGCCGGTTTCAAGGATGCCGCCAAAGATGAAAATGGTGAGCAAAAGCAGAACGATGAAACCGTCCGTGGCGAGATCCACGTCAAACGCACCGGGGGCTTACGGCAGGCCAGCGTGCGCGATTTCCACAGCTTCCGGGTCACCTGGGTCACGCTCGCCCTAACGGCCGGAGTCCCGCTCGAACTGGTCCAGAAGGTCACCGGGCACAAGACGACTGATATTGTCCTGAAGCATTACTTCCAGCCGGGCCGGGAGGAGTTCCGTCGGCTTATCCAGACGAATATGCCCGCGCTGCTTACCAATGGTCAGTCTACGTCGACACCTCCACCCAGGGAACAAGCGTTGGGAATCCTAGCCAAGACAACCGCCCGGACATGGAAGCGTGACTGTGCCAAGCTGAAAAACCTGCTAGAAGCGATGTAGCCCGGGGTGCAATTCGGATTAGCACGCCGGGTCACTCGTCTCACACGTCTGTTCATGCACATGTTTTGGAGGCCCATTTTCAGGTCTGTATGAACTATCAAAAATGCGAGGTTTTTCCTTTTGACGAATCCCCGCCCCCGTGCTCACTCCAGTTGTATTTAGGGCTGGTCTTGGGACCATCTGAGTCGCGGGAGAGTGCCGGGAATATGCATGAGAAGGCTGCTTTCTTCGGCAAAGCTATTTGCGAGTATCTACCGGAAAATAGGTAGTTAAAAAATTTGACTCAGACCGGGATTTGCGATTGCATTGCAGCCGTTTTCTGAAGGCCCCATGTGACCGGCGCGGCCGGGAAGGGCGAGGCAAGGACGAGGGTGGTAGATCATCAAGGCAGGAGGCCATATGAAGGACGGGATGACGAGAATCGGATGGGCGGCGGGTCTGACGGCCATAGCTATCAC
>CAISWQ010000117.1 GCA_903889245.1 uncultured Lentisphaerota bacterium
CCAATGAAATAAGAGCCGGGAGGGCGAGCGTACCCGCGAGCCGTTTCCAAGGCTTGGAAAACAAAGCGCGGAATTTTCCAGGGCTTGGAAAAAATCAGCGGAAAATTTCCAAGCCTTGGAACAGTGATTTATTTTCCAGCGGCGGGTTGCAACTCTTTCTTCCAGTCGGGGTGGTCGGCTTTGTACTTCTGGAAGTCTTCGTACTCGGCGGCGGAAATTTTGCCGTCCTTGTTTTTGTCGATGAACGGGAACAGCCAGTCCCAGCCAGGCTTGGCATCGATCCAATCCTGCAACGAAGTCCATTCGACTTGCTTGGTATCGGGTGTCGGGGTCTTGCCGGTCCAGTCGATAAGCTGGCCGCGCTCGAGCAGGCGTTTCTGGAGTTGCTGCACGTCGAGGCCCTGCACCGACGCGCCCGCCTTGATTGCCTGCGCGGCGGCGACGCCGGCGGATTCGCCGAGCACGCAGAAGACCGGCTCCATGCGCGCCGAGGCGTAGGCGATGTAGCTGGCGGAGAAGCAGACCGGCACGAGCAGGTTGGAGCAGTCCGCGGCCTGCGGCGTGATCGCGCGATAGGGAATCGGGTAGGGATGGCCCGTGCCGCGCGCGCCGCCGACGAACATGTTGCCTTCCGTCGCCACGCCCATGACTCCGTTCGTGCCCGCGACGGCATAGCGCCGGACGGGATAGATGTCCACGCCGTAGAGCGCCAGTCCGACGCCGTCGGCGACTTGCGTCTGGTTCCAGACGTCGGCCAGCGTCAGCAGGTACGGTCCCTGCATGCGGCGCGCGATGCGCACGTAGAGCTGGTTCGGCCAGCCGCCGGTGTCGGGGTGCATTGTCTTGTCGAGGCCGAACGCGGCGGTCTCCTTGCGGAACCATTCCGGCACGCACGGGTCGGTGCTCAAGAAGTGGTGGAGGCCGGCGAGGTAATCCTTGTGCAGTCGCCACACGCGGGCGCGCGCCTCCCAGTCGCCATCCTGATAAAAGCGGCTCACGCCCAGCGGCGCGATGGTGACCAGCGACTCGCGTTTATAGTTGTGGTCGCCACTGTTCGGCCAGCCGGGGAAAATTTCGCGCAGCCGCTTCGCGAGCTGCGTATTGTTGCCCTTGTGCTCGCGCACGAGGAACTCCACGTAGCGCCTGACCACTTCAAAATCCTTCGCCTGATAATTCGCCGGCACGCCGAACGGCGCGCGCTTCTCCGCATCGCGCGTGATGTAGTAGCGGTAGTTATAGGCCTGCGTGTAGTCATCGGCCGCGCCCTTGGGCAGGCCGTGATCGGCATCGACGAACGGGATCAGCCCGCTCTTCGGATCGCCGGGCACCACATAGGGATCGAGCGGCGTCCAGTTGGTGGTGGGGCCGACGCCGCCGAGCTTCTCGTCGTGCGTCGCGGCTGCCTCGCGGCCCACCGCATACTTCACCTTCGCCGCCGCCAGCAGGTCGCCCTCGTAGCTGGCGTCGATGAAAATTTTCGCCGTGACCACGGCGGCGTCCTGCCGTTGGGCCGTGGCGGCAGGTACGCCATCCGGGCCGGGCGGCGCGAGTTCAAGGACGAGCTTCGTGATGGCCGCGCCGGTTTTCTCCACGCGCTGCACGCGATGCTCGAAGAGGACCGGAATGTTTTCCTGCTGGAGCCACTCGGCGAAATGCCGGCGGATTACATCCGGCCGGTGACCGAGCGCGAAGACGTTGCTCGCGGTCAGGCCGCCGACGGCCCGCTTGTCGGCGCAGTCCTGCGCCGGCTTGATGCCCGCGCCGAGCATGCCGCCCACCCAGCGGCCCGGCTCGACCACCACCACCGAACAGCCCTCCTGCTTCGCCGCGACGGCGGCGACGATGCCCCCTGGCGTCGCGCCATAGATGCACACCTCCGCCGACCGCGCCGGCGCCTCCGCCGCGACAGCCTGCCACCCCGCCACCAGACCGGCCGCCAAAACAAACCATTTGCTCATGCTTTCCTCGCAGGTATGGAGTTCACGAAAACCGGCGCGATTCTGCGGCAAGAGCCCGGAGAGTCAAACGGATATTTCCCGGCGGAGGATGATGAGGTGTTTGCCGGGTGCTCCCATGGACACGATGGACGGAATGGACAGCATGGACGCGAGAAGCGAATCGTCCGTGGTGTCCATTCAGTCCGCAAAATTTTCCGGCCGACGTTCAGGGGCTTTGTTGAAGTTGGGCTTGGGTACGGACAGGTCGGGTAGGACGGGCGCGCCGTCGCCCGCCGGGTCGGGATGGTTGTGGGGTGGGTTGTGGTTGGTTTGTCTGGCGGCGCGCACGGCGTGCGCGCCCTACCAGTTCCAAGCCTCGGAAAAATCCGCGCGAAAATTTCCAGGCCTTGGAAAAAATTTCGCGAGATTTTCCAAGGCTTGGAAAAAACACCAGGTTCGGTTTCCAAGCTTTGGAAAAGCGCGCGTCGCACACCGCGCGACGCTGGCTGCGACAGACCTCACGCTCCTCATGATTTTGTGAAACTCCGAAAGCCGGGCGGCTCGCGAGTACGCTCGCCCTCCCATTTGTTTCGTGCCAAGGACGCGAAGCCCGCCAAGTGTTTTGCCTTGGCGTCCTTGGCGAGCTTGGCGCGAACCCTCCCACCTGGTTACGGCGTCAGCCGTGACAAGGTGCTCGCCCGGCCGGTTACTTCAGCGCGAGGACGAGCGAGAACTGCGTGCCGTGCCAGCCGTTCTCGACGCGATAGAGGATACGGTTCAGCCCCTGCTTGAAGTGGACCTTGCGGAACCCCTCGTCAGCGCGCCAGCTCTTGAGCTGCTTGCCGCTGGACCAGATGAGTTGGTCCTCGACCCAGATCTTGGAATAGTCGTCGCTGCCCACGGCGACCCAGAGGTCGCACGCCTGCTCGAAGTGGAGTTCGGTGTAGGCGTAGTAGATGATGTATTCGAGGCCGCGGGTTTCGCAATCGGTCTCGCGGTTGGGCCGCTTGAGGTGCGGTTTAAAATGGTCGAAGGGCGGCACGATCATGGCCTCCGGCGACTGGAAGAATTCCCAGCGGATCGGGTTGTTTTCCTTGCCCAGGTAGGTGGCGTTGAGGTCCACGACGGTCTCCGGCGGGAACTTCTTCTCGATGTTCTCGCGGCGCGCGTTGTCGAAGGGGCCGATGATGTACCAGCTATCCACGAACAACCAGCCGGTGGAGGAGGCGGTGGTGTTGACCTTGCGGCCGGGCAGGGCCTTCATGTGCTTGGGCATCGTGGGCGGGCCGCCGCCGTAACCGGGCAGGCCCGTCCGGCCCGGCTGTCCGCCGGGCAGAACGCCGCCACCCGCGACCTGGCCCTTGCCGAAGACCGCCGCGCCCGCCTGCATCGCGGCGGAGAGGTCCTTCGCGCGCTGGTTATCGTCCTCGGCGGCGAGGCCATCCATCTTCGCGACCTGCGCGCTCATCGCCTTGATGTCGGCGAGCGTGATCGTCGCACCCTCCGCGCCGCGCGAGGTGCCGCGGTTCAGCCCCTTGGCCTGCATGAGCAGCGAGGCGCCGAGGTTGACCATCGCGTTGATCTCGGCGCCGGCGGTCTGGACGGCCTCGCGTAACGCGGGGACATCCTCGCCGGACTGCGCCTTCGCCTGTAGCGCTTTCTTCAAATCGGGACGCACGGCCTTGGCGACATCGGTCAGCTCCATCGCACGCTGGAGCGGAATCTCGCGGAGCATCGCCAGCTCGGTGGCGCGGATCTTTTTGTAGATTTCCGTCAGCTCCTGCTCGGTGCCGACGGCGGACTGATAGAGCTCGGCGAGGTTCATGCCGGCAACGTCCGGCATGGCACGCGGCGGCGGCCTGACGGCGACCGGCGGCAGGTTCGTCATGGCAATGAGCGTGTTGCTCGCCGCATTCAGGCGCGCGGTGGCGAGCGCGATGCGCGCCTTGTTCTGCGCCTGCAACGCCTCGGCCTGCAACTTTCGCGCGGCTTCCTGCGTCTCGACCATCTTCGTTTCCTGCGCGTCGGCCTTGGTCGCGGCCTGGGCGACCTCGCTCTGCAACTGTTCCGCTTTGGTCTTGGTGGTGGCCAGACGGTTCTCCGCGGATTTAATCGAGTCGGTGGCGCGGTCGGCCTTACGCTGCAACTCGTCGGCCTTCCGCTTGGTCGTGGCGAGTTTGCTCTCGGTCGTGGTCACCGTCGCGGCAGCTTTCTTCGCGCGGTCCGAGGCTTGCGTGGCCAGTTCCTTCGCCGCCTTCTTGTCGGTGCCCTTGCCGGGGATGCGGTCAGCGTTGGCCTTCGCCTGCGCGGCCTCGGTCTTCATCTTCTCCGACTCGGTGCGCGCCGTGGCGGCGGTCGCCTGTAGCTCCTGCATCTCCTTCTGGGTGGCGGCCAGGTCGTCGCGATACTTGCCGGCGTTCTCCTTGGCCGTGGCCAGGTCGGTCGTCGCCTTCTTGATGCTCTCCTGTGCGCGCTCGGTCTCGCGTTGCTTGGATTCGGAGTGGTGGCGCGCGGAGGGCGTTTCCTCGCGGACCGCACTGGCTTCGAGCTGCGCCTGCTCGGCCTTCCGCTGGATTTCGTTCGCGTCGGCCTGTGCCTTGCGGGCGGGCTCGAACGTGGCGTCGCTCATCGCCAGTTCTTGCAACGCCCGGTCCATCGGCTGGCTGGCGCGGGTCTGTGCGCTGCTCGCGGTCTGCTGCGGTACGTTGGCGGCCTGCGTATCTTCCTTCGCCTTGCTCTGCCGCGCCTTGGTGACGGCCGTCATGGCCTCCTGCTGCGCGGCGAGCGCATCGGCCTGCGCCTGCATGGCGGCGGCCTGGTTTTGCTCCGCCATGCTCGGCGCGTTGGTCGCGAACTCGGCGGCGAAGTTGGTGAACTCCATCTGCTTGGCCGCCTCCAGCTCCTGCAGCTCGCGCTGGATTTCTTGCAACGTGCGCACATCCTCGGAGAGCTTTTCGGCCTGGACCACGCGGACCTGGTCCATCACTTCCTGGATTTTTTCCGTGCCCGCGGTGAACTCGGCCTTGGCGCGTTCGAGGTTGATGATGCGGATCGGCGAGAAGAAGACCAACCAGCCGAGGACGAGCGTGTGGAAGGCGGCCGACATGAGCCACCAGACGGGGATCACCTTCCGCCGTGCGCGCTGCGCTTCGTCAGCGGTCGCCCGGGTTTTTTCTGGTATGGAGTCCGACATTCTTCAGCCCTTCAAACTGGCAGAGGTCCACGATATGGACGATGTCCTCGAAGCGGGCGTTGCGGTCGCCATCAATCCGCACGCGCTGGTTCGGGTTGAGCTTGGCGGCGGCGCGCAGGCGCTGGTGGAGCCGCTCGGTATCCACCGGCTCGATCAGGTCGCCGGAGCCGAGGAAGGTGCGGCCGTCCTTGCCGATGCCGATGATCAGCAGGTCCGGCGGCTGCTCGATGTTCAGCGCGGCGGCGGATTCCGGCAGGTCCAGCGGCAGCTCCTTGGCGCGGTTCTTCAGCGTCGTGGCGACGAGGAAGAAAATGATGATGACCAGCATGCAGTCAATCATCGGGATGAGCATGATCTCGAACGGCTCTTCTTCGGGTTTCTTGGTGCGCATGGCCGTGCCTTATTTCGTGACGTCGCGGCGCATCAGCCACTCGCTAAGCAGGCTGGTCACTTCCTCCTCCAGCAGCGCGCCGAAGCCGTTGGTCTTGTGCTTGAAGATGTGGTAGAGCGCGAGGAACGGGATTGCGATCGCCAGGCCGAGGCCGGTGGTGACCAGCGCCTCCGAGATGCCGCCCGCGAGCTGCGTCGCGTCGCCTAGTGCGCCCGCGAGCGCGACGGTCTCGAAGGTGGAGATCATGCCGAGGATCATACCCAGCAGCCCGAGCAGCGGCTCCAGCGTCGCGACGATGCCGAGCGGATAGGCCTGCTGATAGTGCGTCGCCAGTTCGCGCGTGACGAGGTCGCCACAAACCTCGGAGACCTCGACCATCGGCGACGTACGGTTCTTGACGATGAAGGAGATGACGCGCGCCAGCGTGCTCGGCTCGGTCTGGCCGAGCTTTTCGAGCGCCTCGAACTGGCCCGCCTTCCACAGCGCGCGCGCGCGGTCCGCGAGCCCCTCCGGCACCACGTACTTGCGCCGAAGGCGGAATAGCCGCTCGAAGATAAAGCCCGCGCCGAAGACCGAGAGGCCGAGCTGGACGAGCGCGGTCGTACCGCCCTCCTTGAGCTTCTGGCCCCAGCCGCTGGTGTACTTCACGTTGGCCGCGGCGTTGGTCCCGCCGGTGGCGTTGGCAAGGTTGGTGCCCGTGAGATTGGTGGCGGCCGCGAGTTGGGGCGCGGTGAGCGGTTTGGGCTTTTCCGGCGCCGCCAGCAGCGGGGACATGAAGCAGGACAGCAGCGCCAGACTGACCGCACCCACGAATAATTTTCTCATGATGTCCTCACACACTTGGTGGTTACGCACAAACGCCGCGGCATTGTGCGCAAAGACGGCGCAGAGTCAAACGCTGTTTTTCTGTCCACTCGTTTTGGGGTTGGAACAGGGAAGACGGGAAGAGGGGCGCTTCCCGTCTTCGCGCCGTCGCTGTTGATCTCCTCTGCTTCCGTTCAGCCGGCCATCACTTGGCCGTGGCATAGACCTCGACTTCGGTCGTGAAGGCGAAGACGCGCGGGTAGTTCACGTCCTCGTCATAGCGGTCGGCGTAGATCAGACGGACGAAGCGGGCGGTGGCGGAGGGGAAGGCGACCGTGGCGCGCTCCTCCTTGCGCAGTTGGAACTGGTGGCTGCCGACCTCGGAGAAAGTCTGGCCGTCGGCGCTGATGGCAACCTTGATGGTCTTCGTCGAGCCGAACGGCGGCACGCCGAGCGTCACCGTCCCGACGCGCGCGGGCTGCCCCAGGTCAAGCGTCACGTGCTTCGGGAAGTTGGGCGCGTCGCCGGTGGCGAAGCAGTGCTGCGACGTGGCGTCCCAGCGGCCATCGGTCAGGCCGCCGATGCCCCAGTTATATTTGTTCTCGTCGCTGCACACATAGCGTTTGCCTTGTGCGAGGTTCGGGCCTTCCGGCGCGGCGGTCAGGGTGAAGGTGCCTTTCGCCAGCGGCGCGGCGAGGTTGTGGATTACCGTCTGGTAGCCCTCGTCGGCGGCCATCAGGCCCTCCACGATCTGCTGGCTGCCGGCGATGTCGGCGAGCGGCAGGCGGACCTGACGCCACGCGGTGTAATAGCTGTCCTCCTTGCGCTGGATCAAATCATGGAGCCGCTGCGCGGGCGCGAACGTGTTGCCCGCGACGCCGACGCCGGCGGCAAGCTCGTCGGCGGAGAACTTGCCGCAGTCGGCACCGTTGAGGGCCAGCTTGTAGTAGCCGGCGGCGAGGCCCTTGACCGTCAGCTTGCCGGACGCCATCGCAAGGAAACCGGAATCGCGCATCACCGCGAGCGAGCCGCCCTCGAACCAGAACGGCAGGTTCATCGGCCGCGTGGTCTCCAGCACCACCTGCGCGGGTTGCTGGCTGACGACGCGCAGGCCGTCGCCCGCGCCGCCCTTCAGGTCAAGCGCGCCAAGCGGCGGCATCGGCTCGGCGCCGAGGCCCTTCAACATCTCCTGCGCCATCATCAGGTGGCCCGGCCCGTTGGGATGCACGGCGTCGGGGATGATGGTGAAGCCGGGCTGCTTCGCCTTCTGCGCGGTTTGGAACGTGACCATCGGATGGAAGACATCGGCGTGCGGCAGTTCATAGTGCTGCGCCAGTTCCAGCGCCGCCTTGCCGAGCGATTCGAGGTTGTCGTTGTAGTTGCACTCGCCGAGTTTTTTCTGGCGGTCGTAGTCCACCGCGCCCGGCGTATAAACCACGACGCGCACACCCTTCGCCTTGAGCGCGGTAATGATTTTCTCCTCGTTGCGCTTGAAGTTGGCGGTGATGCCCGCGTCCATCGGCCGGTAGCCGCCATCGTTCATGCCGAAGAACAGCGTGACCACCGTCGGGTTCAGCAGCAGCACATCGCGTTCGAGCCGGTTGAAGCCGCCGCCCGCGGTGTCGCCGCTCCAGCCCGCGTTGTAGAATTTCACCTTCAGTTCGGGATAGCGGCACTGGATATACTGCTGCACGAAGCGCGAGTAGAGCCGCTGCTCGGTGATGCTGTCGCCGTAGAGGACGACGCGGTCGCCGGCCTGGAGCACCGGCGCGGCTTGCGCCGCCCCACTTGCCAGGACGAAACACGCGGCGGCCGCCGCGCGCCAACGGAGAGCGAGGAGGGAGATTTTCATGCGCGGGATTCTTCCCGCCGCCGCGGCGGAGTCAAGCGCCGAGTGTGGTCAGGTGGATGGGGAAGGGCCTTGCGGCATCTCCAGCACATTGTGCCGGTTGAGCAGTAGCAGGGGATCGAGGGCGCGTTTGCAGTTCAGAAGCTGGTCGGCGGCGGCCGGGCCGTAGCACCGGAGGAAATCCTTCCGCTTGCGCTTGCCGGTGCCGTGCTCGCCGGAATACACGCCGCCCAACTCGGCGGCACGCGCGATGATCCGGTCATAAAGTTCCACACCGAGCTCCAGATCTTTCTTCTCCGGCAGCAGCGTGAAGTGCAGGTGGCAGTCGCCCAAATGGCCGAAAGCCAGGTAGTCCATGCCTGCGTGGCGCAACAGGCCGTGCGTGAAATCCAGGAACTCGCCAAAGCGCTCCGGGGGCACGGCGGCATCGGTCATGATGGTGAACGTGCCGCGGTGCTGGACAACTTCGAGCGCGTTGGCGGGCAGCGAATGCCGCGCCTCCATGAACAGCTTCCAGCTTGGCTCGTTGTCGAGCAGCAGGATCGCCTCGGGATCAATATGACAAGCGGACTCCTCCAGCAGGCCGAGCCATTCGGCGGCGGCATCCTCGAGCGCCTGTCCCTGCGCAGGCGCTTGCAGATAGATCGCCACCTGGTTGTCGCCGCGGAACAGGGCGGTCTCGTGCTTCATGTAGCGGCGGGAGTTGAGCCCGAAATATTCCAGCGCGCCAAGTTGGTCGAGCCGGCCCTGCAACCGGGCGCGGATGAAGTCGAGAAATTTCAGTGCGTCGGCTTCGCCCGGCAGCGGGAAGAACAGATCCAGCAGCGCCTCCGGCTTGGGCTTGAGCCGCAGTGTGCAGGCGGTGGCGAGACCGAAGAGGCCCTCGCTGCCGATGACGAAATCCAGAAAGTCCATGGCGCCATCGGGTTTGGAGAACGGGCCGCCGGCATTCTTGATTGTCGGGCGCGGATAGGTCGGCACCGGCACCTCGGTGGCGCGGTCCCCGTCAGCGAATAGGAAACGGCCCCCCTGTGAAACGTACTGGCCGTGCTCGGCGCGGATGAAACTGCCATCGGGCAGGAGAAAGTCGAGCGCGGCCACCCAGTCGCGTGTCGCACCCTGTGCGCCGGGGACGAAACCGGAGGCGTTGCAGGCCAGGGTGCCCCCGACGCTGGCCTCGGCACGGCTCGTTGGGTCCACCGGGTAGATCAGCGTCTCGTGGCTTTGGTTGCGGACCGCCTTGCGCAAATCTTCGAGCAACATACCCACCGGCGCGGTCACCAGCTTGTGAGTCAGGTCCACGGCTGGCGCGGGGGCCAGCATCCGCGCTGTCGAGAGTACCACGCCATCCTGCGGCGTGGCGCTGCCGGTCAGATTGGAGCGGCCACCGGAGATGGTCAGCGGAAGTTGTGCGCCGTGACAGGCGCACATGATGACCGCACACTCGCGGGCCGTCACCGGCCGCGCCAGCGCCTGCGCTCGGCCGGGGAGGTTGGATTGGTCGGTGGCGTAGCCGCGGACGATGTCCGGATCCAAGACCAGGTCCACGGCAAAGCTGACCTGCAAAAAGTTGGCGAGCGCCGGCAGGTCACGGCCGGGTGTGCAGAAAGCATCGAGCGCGGCGCGTTCTTCGGCGGTCAGGAGGTGCTGAATGGTCAGCCGGTTGGTGCTCATGTTCTCGGGCGGACGTTAGCACAGCCCGGCGGCCCGTGAAATGTTTTCCAAGGCTTGGAAAAATCAGCGGAAAAATTTCCAAGCCATGGAAAAGTCAGCGGGCGCGCAGGAACTTCGCGATGTCGCGGCGGAGTGGGGCGGAGGGCTGCGCGCCGAGCTTCGTCACCGAGAGCGCGGCGGCGGCGTTGGCGAAGCGGACGGCGGCGGGTAGTGCCTGGCCCTCGGCGAGGGCGACGGCGAGCGCGCCGTTAAAGATGTCGCCCGCGGCGGTGGTGTCCACCGCCTTTACCTTGAAGCCCGGCACAAGTTTTTCGCCGCTGGCGTCGGCGATGAACGCGCCGCGCGCGCCGAGCGTAAGTATGACCGTCGCCACGCCGCGGGCGCGCAGCTTCGCGGCGGCTTTCGAGGCGGTCGCGGTGTCGGTCACCTTGATGCCGGTCAGCAACTCGGCCTCGGTCTCGTTCGGCGTGAGGATGCTGACGCGCTTCAGGAGTTTGTCCGGCAGCGGGCGCGCGGGCGCGGGATTGAGGATGACGCGCACGCCGGCTTTGGCGGCGAGCTCGGCGGCGGACTGCACAGTGGCGAGCGGCGTCTCCAGTTGCATGACGACGACTGCCGCCTTGGCAAAGAGCGCGGCAGCTTTTTTCACGTCGGCAGGAACAAGGCGGCCGTTCGCGCCGGAGGCGACGGCGATGGAATTCTCGCCATCCTTGGCGACGAAGATCAGCGCGACGCCGGAGGGCGCGGCCGCGTCGCGGACGATATGCGCGACGTTGATGCCATCCTTGACGAAGCCGGCGACGGCTTGTTCGCCGAACATATCGCGGCCGACGCGCGCGATGAACGTGACGCTGCCGCCGGCGCGCGCGGCGCCGACGGCCTGGTTCGCGCCCTTGCCGCCGGCAGCGGTGGTGAACTCGCCGCCGAGAATTGTTTCGCCGGGCCGAGGGATACGGTCAAGACGGATGATCATGTCGGTGTTGGAACTGCCGACGACGAGGATGGAAGGAGCGGTTGTGTTCATGGCGATTACCTTGGGTTATGGGGGAGCGTGGGAAAAGAGGGCGCGCAGGGAACTGGAGTGCTGGAGTGGTGGAGTGATGGGGGAATGCGATGTGGTGTTTTGGAGGGCCACGCTCTGTCGTGGCCGCTAAAGTTGAGACTGCCTGCCATCACTCCATTACTCCAATTCTCCATCACTCCAGCTCCCCCTCTCTTCACAGCTTGGAGGCGATCAGCACGCCGAGGCCGAGCAGGTAGAAGAGGAACATCGCGGCGAGCAGTTTGCCGGTGCCGGCGGGCGCGCCCTTGAATTCCTTCCAGATGAACACGCCCCAGAACGCGCCGACCATCGTCGCGCCCTGGCCGAGGCCGTAGGAGAGCGCGGGGCCGGCGGCGGTGCTGGCGATGATGCTGAAGCTCATGCCGATGTTCCAGATGATGCCGCCGAGGATGCCGATGGCATGGAGGCGCGCGTTGCCCTTGGTGAAATAGTCGCCGAACGGCACGGGCGCGCCGGTGAACGGCTTGATCATCATGAGGCTGTTCCAGATGAAGTTCGAGGCGAGCAGGCCGGCGCTGAACAGGACGATCGCGGTGTAGGGCGAGAGCTTGCCCGCTTCGAGCGCGTGCGTCACAGGATCAACCTTGCCCATCGCCTGCGCGACGAAGCTGTAGAACCAGCCCATCAGCAGGCCGGCGGCGATGGAGATGACGATGCCCTTGACCGGCGTCTTCTGGCCGGCGGCGGCGAGGCGCTTGTAGGCGAGCGCGTCGAGCAGGATGGCGAACATCACGCCGATGACGCCCGCGGCGAGCATCGGCACGTTGCCTTCCGGCTGGGCGACATAGGTGGTGATGACGCCGAGCACGAGCGCGAGGCCGACGCCGACGGGGAACGCGACGGCGAGGCCGGCGATGTCAATCGCGGCGACGAGCAGGATGTTGGAGAGGTTGAAGATCACGCCGCCAAGAAAAGCGGAGCCGAGCCATTTGGCGTCGGCCTGCTGGAGATCGGCGATGAAGCCGCGGCCCGCGCCGCCGAAGCTGCCGAGCGTGAACGCGAGCACCAGCGCCAGCAGCAGCACGCCGATGGCGTAGTCCCAGTAGAAGAGTTGGAAGCGCCATTCCTTGCTCGCGAGCTTTTGCGTGTTCGCCCACGAACCCCAGCACAGCATCGTGACGACGCACATCAGCATCGCCACCGGATAGGACTCGACCAATACCATAACGCGCTCCTCTCTGCGGTCGCCGCCGCAACGCGGCGCACGATAGAACAAGCCGCGCGAAGAAGAAACCTGAAACTGAAGAAGAAACCTGAAACGTGAGACCTGAAACCTGAAACCGGAAACCTGAGACCTGAAACCTGAAACCGGAAACCTGAAACCTGAAGCCGGAAAGCAGAAAGCAGAGACCGGAAAGCTGAAAGCAGAAACCGGAAACCTGAAACCGGAAACCTGAAACCTGAAACCGGAAAGCTGAAAGCGGAGACCGGAAAGCTGAAACTTGAAACCTGAAACCTGAAACGTGAGACCTGAAACCGGAAAGCTGAAAGCAGAAACCGGAAACCGGAAACCTGAAATAAAGGGGTGGTCACTCGGTAAACGCCTGCAACTCGGCGCAGGAGGAGAAGGCTTGAGTCGGGTTATCGCCGCCGATGGAACCCACGGCGACTGGCAAGCCGCCGACTATAGCGCCTGGAGCGACCCCACCAGCCACCGCTGCGCCTGACCTTCCTCCGCCAACCACCCCAGGCCGGAACCAACCCCGGCCTGCTTTTCATGGAGAACGTCACGCCTCACCGGATTCCGAACCCGCTGCGGGTGAGGAATACGGTGCAGGCGATGGTTGGGCTTTCATTTTCTTATGAAGAAACACACCAAATCATCCTGACGCGGGAGTGCATTCAGTTGAACCTTGAACTTTCTCACGTCGTCCCACTTTATGATGTGACTCTTTCCGCTCTGCTTGACAGCATTCTGAGCGTCCTGAATGGGTATTTTGTAGAATTCCTCCAAGAACAAATCGCTGGTGAAGGCGATGATTATCAGCTCATCGAAATTCTGAAGTGTCGCTTTGACGTTTGTCCATCTTGCGTTGTTACCTTCGCCCTTGGCATGAGCTTTCACCTGTAGCTTTGCAGTCGTGGTCTTAACATCCCAGTCAGGCTGCGTTGTTGTTGCTGCTCGTGTGCCGCCATACAACTCGGCAACAAACCACTCGCCGATTTCACCTGTAGTCCTTTCAGACCGCAGCACGTCCAGTTGCCGCAGAAACTGCTTCGCACCGATCATCTGGTTGAGGCTATTGCGCACAACCGCGTTGTCTGATTTCGTATTCATTGTCTTTGAAGCCCAACGTTACGGCTGACCGGACGGCGAACCCGCTGCGGGTGAGCCGTACGGTCCGGCCGATGGTTCGGGCTTCCTTTTCTTCGCCGGTCCATCGAAGTGGCCGACTTCCACTTTTGCCAATCGCCCATTGCGATAGTAGAGCATCAGACATCCCCTGGCTCCGGGCTCCTCCCCAATCCAGTATCCCATTTGGTGTTCCATCTCGAAACCCGGCGTGCCGAGAAGGGCCATCGTCTGACTCCGAGTGAGGTGGATTGCATTGGTAGGAACAGCCCGCCCCGATCGGAAACGATTAAGGAAATCGGAGATCACCCGCGCTTCGGCCAGTCGATTCGTCTGCGGGAGCTCCGAGAAACGCGAAGCGGCGGCTCGTATATCGGCTGGCCACTGCGCGCACGGCGGAACGCGAAGTAATTCCTTCGGTATGTTCTCGGGCACTCGCGAGCAGGCGACAAAGAGCGCTGACATCGCAACTGTGGATACCACGATTCCGATAATCTTCTTCATCATTCTGCCTGCCCGAACATAGTGCTATACGGCTGTCCGCCTATTATAATAGGCGGACAGCCGTATAGCATCTTTATATCTGTACAGATTCACCTGCGGCCATGCTAGGACGCGGCTGTGGCGGTGTCAAGTGTGGTGGTGGATTGTGCCACCTGTGCTGCGCACCTATCTACTCGGCGAACCTCTCCGAAACTCGGTGGTTCAATCTGCTTCTGCTGGCGCGGCTCATTCGCCGAACGCTTGCAGTTCGGCGCAGGAGGAGAAGGCCTGCTGCGGGTTGTCGCCACAGGCGGGGACGCCGAGGACGCGGACGGCGACGGCCTTGACCGGCGCCGGCAATTTCAGCGTGAAGGTCTGGCCGGGTTGGAGGCCCTGGTGGTCGGTGGCGGTGGTGGCGGGATAGTCGGTGAGTTCACCGATCGTCTCCCACGCCCCGCCAAGTTCGCGCTGGATTTGCACCTGGGGCTTACCGACGAACCAGCCGCCGTCGTGGAAGCTGTTGCCGTGGGCGAAGACGATGCGGCGCACATGCATCGGCTTGGCGAGCGGGATGGCGAACCAGTCCGCCTTGGCGTTCTTACCGTTGAACGTGACGACGTAGGTGTCGCGGCGGCCGTCGCAGATCGAGCCTTCGCGATTGCCCTGGCGGGAGCGGCTCTCCTCGCGCTTGAGGGTGGCCAACTCTTCCGCTGTGAACCTGGAGTTGGCGATGGGGCCGGGCGCCCAACTGCGTTCGAGCGCGCTGGGCCGCGGCGTCTGCACCGGGATGACGAGCACCTCCACGCCCGCGGCATCCTTCTCGATGCGACCGCCGGCGCGCAGCACCGCCTGCCGCGCGAGCTGCTCGCTGACGGCATAGACCTGCGGCACCGTGTAGTCGGTGAAGCTGAACTTGCGCTGCGGGTCGAGTTTTTCGGTGTAGTGCTTCTCGATCTTGGCGGCGCCCAGCGCCGCGAACAGCACGCCGGCGGCGTTGGCGGGATTGCAGTCGCTGTCCTGCCCGCAGCGGCAGGCGATGGCGATGGTCCGGGCGGGGTCGCCCGCGCCGTAGAGCAGGCCCATGATGATGTAGGCGCCGTTGAGTTTGGCATCAATGCTGAACGCGTCCTTACCGCCGGGCTTCGAGCAGAAGGGGTGCGTGTAGTGCGGGTCCCGGTGATACTTCGCCTCGACGAGTTCCCACGTCTTGGTCCAGTCGGAATTTTCGCGGCACCACGTGAGCAGGTCGCGGATCATCTCCGCATACTGGCTCTCCGGCGGCACGCAGGCGAGGCCGGCGGCGACGAGCTTCCACGGATCGGATTCAAAGTAAGCCTCGGCGTACATGCCGCCGACGAACTGGCCGGCGTAGAGGCCGTCGCCATAGTTCATGAGCCGGCCGAATTTTTCGCCGAGCGCGATCACCTGATTCGGCAGACCCGGCGCGATGATGCCGGAGAAGTCGGCCTCGATCTGGTAGTCAATGTCGTCGGCGTGCTCGTTGAACTGGGGATGGCCGCTATCCGGCGGCGCGATACCGCGGCGGAGATTGTCACGCCCGGCCTTGTTCGCGTGCCAAAGCGGGTAGCCGCTGTTGGCGAAGTCGAGGCCCGCCTGCTTGAGCGCGGCGTCGAAGCCGTACAACTCCAGCGTGCGCAGGAAGGTCATCTCGACGTAGCAATCGTCGTTGCCGTGTTGGTTGATCATCTCCGGCTTCCACGCCGGCATCTGGCTTTCCGGGATGATCGCGCCCTTGACCTTGAATTCGGTCGGCGCGCCCCAGCCGACGCCGATCATCTGACCGAGCCACGCGCCCTGCATCTTGTCCACAAACACCGGCAGCGGCAGCCGCCGGACCGGCGCCTCGGCGGCGCGCAAGCCGAGGCAGCAGCCCAGACACAAAACCAGGAGGCAGCGGAGTGTTTTCATCGGAGGCGTTCCTTTAGGCGGAGTGAGGGTGTGGCGCTGGTGCGCGGGGTGGGCTGGGGGCGCGGGAGCTGTAGCTCCCGCCCACAAGTTGGGAGAGCTTTCCAAGGCTTGGAAATTTTTGGACGGATTTTTCCGGGGCTTGGAAAAATTCCGGCGAGATTTTCCAAGGCTTGGAAAAGTTAGCGGTAAGTTTTTCCAATCCTTGGAAAAACAGGGTGTCGCGGTTTCCAAGCATTGGAAAACCTCCGGCGGCGCTCACCAGACTTCGGTGACTTTCTGGACGATGTCGTGCGCGAGATCTTTGGCGGCCTTGGGCAGGCCGATGCGCTTGGAGGAGGAGAGGTCGCCGACGACGGTGAAGGTACCTTCGCCGTAGCAGCGCGGGTTTTCGGCGAGGACCTTGCCATCGCGCTTGCGGGTCAGGACGATGGAGGCGTAGAGCGTGATGCGGTATTCAAGCGCGGCGGTAGGGCGGTCGGTATCGTATTGCAGAGGGGTCAGCTTGTAGTCGGTCAGCCGGACTTGCAGGATGGCGTCCGCTGCGTCGGCGGGTGCGAATTTGAGCGAGCCATCCTTCTGGAATTCCTGCAACGCGAAGCGGGTGGTATCAAGTTCGAGTTGCGGCTCGGCCGTCTGGTTGATGAAGGTGGGCACATGGACGGTCTTGATCTCCGGCGGCAGCATGGAGCCGAGCCGGTAGCCGACGCAGCCGGGCAACAACGCCAAGGCGAGTGCGGCGCACGCGAGCAGGTTAGGGCTTGGTTTGGTCATGGTTTTCTCTGGCCACCAGCGGGGCGAGCTGTTCTATACGTTTTTGCGCCTCGGCCGTCCAGTCCGATTGCGGGAAGAGCCGGACAAAATCGCGGTACTCCAGCAGCGCGGCCTTGGGTTTTTTGGCGATGGTGTCGTAGTAGCGGGCGCGGTGGTACGCGAGCTGGGCGCGGCGACGCTGGAGGTCGTCGCGCAGTGTGGTGATGGCCGGCAGATGTTCCGATTGGGGATAGCGGGCGGCGTATTGGTGCATCGCGGTCCAAGCCTCGTCGAGCGTGGCCTCGTTGTTCGGCTCGGAGGCGGCCAGATGTTCGAGACACAGGGCGCGGTGATAGGCGGCCTGCTCGGCAAACGGGGAGTTGGGGTAACGGACGAGCGTGGTGAGATAGGCGGCGATGGCGAGTTCGTAGGCGTAGCCGAACTCGTGGGCGCGGCCGATGAGGAACTGGCACTCCGGCGCCTTATCCCATTCCGGGCCGTGTTCCAGGATTTTTTCGAACAACGGAATGGCGCGATCGGGCGCCTTGAAACCGGGCAGGAACAGAAATTTGCCCTTGCGTGTGACCATTACGGTCTCGGCGATCTCGAACATGCGCTGGAGGATTTCGGTGTACGGGAAGGTGCCGGGATAGTGCTCGATCAGGTAGGTGTATTCATCGAACGCGTCCTGCCACTTCTGGCGGGCATCGAGGGCACGGGCATAGGCGAGCTGGGCCTTGGGTGCTTCGGGTGCCTGCGGCCAGAAAACAGTCAGCAACCGATACTCCTTGCCGGCGGAGCGTAACGAGCCGTTGGTCCGCAGGCCTTCGGCATAGGCAAATTGGGCGGCCGGGGTGTCCTTGGCCGGGCGGATGAAGAAGTTGTACCAGTGGCTGCGGGCCTCGGTGACCTCATAGCGCCGGCCTGGTTTGACGTCGTCCTTGGCGGCGGTGAGGCGCTGCTCGGCTTCCCGCGCCGGGCCAAGGGTCGGCGCTGCTTGGGCCGCGAGCCAACCGCCGGTTAGCAGCAGGAACATGGGCAAACGCAACATCATGGGCGCGAAAGTAAGCGGGGCGGCCTGATGGGTCAAGCCGGAAGAAAAATCAAGATTGCAAAAGTGAGAATCCGGCTTACACTGCGTTCGTGTTCGGTGAAAAATTCAGGGGGCCAAGCCATGTCGAAAGTGCTGATTGTGGATGACGAGCCCAGCATATTGAGTGTGCTGGGGACATTGTTGAAGGCGCAAAGCCATGATGTTACACCTGCCCGCAGTGGTGAGGCCGCGCTGGAAATCCTACAGCAGAAGTCCTTCGAGTTGATGATCTCTGATATTCGCATGGGTGGCATGGATGGGATGCAACTGCTCCGTCAGGTGCGGCGCGATTACCCGGCGATGGCGGTGATCATGTTGACCGCCTACGGCACTGTGGAAACCGCGGTCGAGGCCATGAAGGAAGGGGCCTTCGACTATGTGACCAAGCCGTTCAAGGTGGACGAACTGCTCCTCACCGTGCAGCGGGCGGTGCAATATCAGAATCTGTTGACCGAGAACAAGGCTCTCAAGGATGAATTGGCCGGCCGCTATCAATTCGAGAATATCGTGGCCGAGAGCCCCGGCATGCGCAAGGTCTGCGAGATGATCGAGCGTGTCGCTCCGACTGATACCACCGTGCTTGTGCTCGGCGAGAGCGGTACGGGCAAGGAGTTGGTGGCCAAGGCGCTTCACGCCCATAGCACGCGCAAGACCCAGAAATTCCTGCCCATCAACTGCGCCGCGTTGCCGGAGCCCTTGCTGGAATCGGAGATGTTCGGCCACGTCAAGGGCGCGTTCACTGGCGCCACGGTGCACAAAGAGGGCCTTTTTGAGGCCGCGAACGGCGGCACGATCTTCCTTGATGAAATCGGCACGATGCCCCTGGCCATCCAGGCCAAGCTGTTGCGCGTCCTGCAGGACCGCGAGATCCGGCGCGTCGGGAGCACGGAAAATATTCCCATCAACGTGCGCGTACTCGCGGCGACGAACGACCGGCTGGAGAACCTGATCGCGCAGGGCAAGTTCCGCGAGGACCTCTACTACCGCTTCAGCGTCATCACCATCCAGATCCCACCGCTCAAAGACCGGCCCGAAGACATTCTCCCGCTCGTTCAGCACATTCTGCGGCGTGAGTTGGGCAAGGATAAGGCCCTGCCCGCGCTTGAGCCGGAGGCGCAACGCATTTTGGAAACCTATACCTGGCCGGGCAATGTCCGCGAACTGGAAAATGCCATTCGTCACGCGCTGACGTTCGCTGCCAACAACCTGATTACCAAGGAGGTCCTGCCGGCCAAGGTGTTGGAAGCCACGGCAAGTGGCCTCGGCGCCGGGGTGGCGTCCCCGGTCTCTGGCCCCGAGGATTTCCGCGGTAAATCCTTGAAGGCCTTCCTCCGCAAGAAGGAACAGGAATACCTGATCCAGATCATCAACTCGATGGGTGGCGATAAGGAAAAAGCCGCCAAGGCGCTTAAAATCAGCCTTGCCACCCTCTATCGCAAAATCCCCGCCACGCCGGAGTGATTTTTGCGAATCTGACAAGAAAGGCGGCCTGTCGGTGGTGTTGTGCTCGCAGGATGACGACTGTTTGGTCCCAAAGTGGTGAGAACAGGGCATGCCGGCTTCGGTGGCATGGATGCTGCTAAAAGACTGTCGTACTGAACATCAGTTCCGGCCGTAACTTGGTGTGTTGCCAGGTCGGCGGGGATTGTTAAAAAAAGAAAACAAAGAGAGATGAAAATGAAGAAGCAGAAAAAGGGGTTCACCCTGGTTGAAATCATGATCGTGGTGGCGATCATCGCGTTGCTCGCGGCGATTGCGGTCCCGTCGTTCATGAACGCGCGCACCAAGTCCATGACCAGCTCCTGCCAGAACAACCTGCGCCTGATTGATGGCGCGGTGCAGCAGTACGCGCTGGACAACTCCAACGCGTTGGCGGGTTCGATGGCCGTGCTCGTCGGCACGAACTCCTACATCAAGGACACGCCGGTCTGCAAGGGTGGTGGCTCCTACACGTTGCCGGCCAGCCTCGGCGGCAAGACCTCCTGCAGTTCCCACGGCACGCTCTAATCCTTCGGGAAGCGTGTTGCCAAGCCCCGCTCCGGCGGGGCTTTTCGTTTTCCAAGGCGTGGAAAAATTCACGACGGACTTTCCGGGGCTTGGAAAAGTGGCGCGCGAAAGTTTCCCAACCCCGGAAAAAGAACTTGCAGCGTTTCCCATCCTTGGAAAAGATGCCGCGCCGTTGCGTGGTGATGACGAAAGGGCTGACGCGATGAAATTGCTGCAAGCTGTCCGCGAAGGGTTCTTCTGTGTCTCGCTGGAGTTCACGCCGCACTCCGCCGCCGAGGTCCGCAAAATCGCGCGCCTCGCGCAGGCGCTGCCGGAGCTGAACCGGAAATTCGCCGCGCACCGCGTCGCCATCCCGGCGATCACGCTGACGCAGAATCCCGGCGGCAACCTCACCTACGAACATAACGCGACGCTCGCCCTCCTGCGCGACGCCGGCTTCCCGGCGGAGCTCGAGATCGTCCCGCACGTCACCGGCAAGGACATGAACAGCGACGCGCTGCGGACGCTGCTGCGCTCGCTGGCCGATGGCGGCCTCACCACGCTGCTCGCGCTTACCGGCGATGTGCCCGCCGGCCGCGGCGTCTTTGAACTCGACTCGCTCGGCCTGCTGCAACTGATCGGCCGCATCAACGTGGAAATCCTGAAGCAGGCGAAGGACTACGCCGCGTTCACATCGCTGCCGCAACTGGCGGCGGGCGCGGCGGTCTCGCCGTTCAAGTACACGCCCGGCTCGCTCGCGATGCAGTACATCAAGGCCGCGAAGAAGGTGCGCGAGGGCGCGGCCTTCCTCGTCTGCCAGTCGGGCTGGGACGCCGATCGCTCGGAAAAACTCGCGCAGGAGCTTGCCGCCGAAAAAGTGGCGCTGCTCGGCAACGCGATGGTCATCAACGAGCCCGCCGCGCGCTACATGCAAAAGTTGCCCGGCTGCGTCGTCACCGATGCGCTGCTCAAGCGCCTGCACGGCGAGAGCGCCGATGCCGCGCTGACGCGCGCCGCGCAGCAGCTCGCGATGTTCCGCGCGCTCGGCTACGCGGGCTCCGACCTCGGCAAGCCCGGCGACTTCGAGTCGGCGGCGGAGGTCGAGAAGGTGCTCGAACGCTTTGTGGCCATCCGGGATTGGCGCGAGTTCCGCGACAACCTCACCTTCGCGCCGCCGGAGAATCCGCCGCCCAAGGTCAGCCAGTCGGCCGGCCTCTCGTGGACGGTCCATCACGCCATGTTCGAGGAGGGCGGCGCGCTGCGCGGCCTGACCAAGGCGCTGCTCAAGCCGTTCAACAACTCGGCCGCGCACGATGGCGCGCTCTACCGCGTCTTCAAAACACTCGAGGGTTTCGGCAAGACCGCCGGCTATGAATGCGAGCACTGCGGCGATTGCTTCCTGCCGGAGAACCAATACATCTGCTCGCTCGGCGGCTGCGAGAAGGGCTTGAGCAACATCCCCTGCGGCGACGCCGACCCGGCCGGCCACTGCGGCAACAACGCCGACCGCGTGTGCATCGGCGAGCGCGTCTATGCCCGCGCCCTGCACCGCCACGCGCTGGAGCAGTTCAAGCAGCTCACGCTGCCGGCGCGCGACCCGAAGCTGCGCAACACGGCGTCGGTGCTGAACAACTTCTTCGGCCGCGACCATACCGCGCACGCGCATCCGCTCGCCGGCAGCGGGCTGATCCAGATCGCCGAGCTGATCCACGCCACGCTGACCTTCGCGGGCGCGGCGATGCAGGATCTACTCGCGCAGGGCGCGGATGGTTTTGTAAAGCCCAGCCGCGGCCGCGCGGCCATCGCCGAGTTGATCCGCGCGCAGGCCGCGGAGGGCGCCGACTATATTGACCTCAACGTGGATGCGCTCAACGCGCCGGACGCGCCGGGTTTCATGCGCCAGATGGTGCGGCTCGTCCACCGTTACGGCAACGGCACGCCGCCGTGCGTGGATAGCTCCGACCCCGCCGTGCTCGAAGCCGGGCTCGATGAGTGGCTCGGCCTCGGCCCGCACCTGCGCAAGCCGCTGGTCAACTCCGTCACCTTCTGCGAGACCGAGCGCTACGCGGCGTTGCTCGCGCGGCGGCGGCGGCGCGCGTTCAGCGCGGTGTGCCTGCTCGTCGGCAAGCAGGGCCCGCTGAAGAGTACCGGGGAAATGATCGCCGCCGCGCAGCAGATGCACGCGCGCGCCGCCGCCGAGGGCTTCAAGAACGACGAGCTGCTCTTCGATACCGTTACGCTCGGCATCGGCACCGATGGCTTCATGGACCCCGAAGGCAACCTCAAGAGCTCGCACACGCGCAACAGCTTCCACGCCATCCAGGCGATTCGCAGCGACCCGCAGATGCTGGGCGTCCACGCGTTGCTCGGTGTCTCCAACTGGGTCTATGGCGCGCGCAAGCGCCGCATCGGCCACCTGCGCGCCTTCATCGAGGTGGCGATGAGCTACGGCCTCGACGCCGTCATCGCCGCCACCGACAAAGGCTTCGGCAAACAACCGGCCCCGACCGAACTCGCCGACTTCGTCCGCATGTTTGTGGCGCTCGACGGCAGCGAGGCCTCGATGGACCTCTACACCGACGGCATGGCCAAAGCCCGCGAGGAAGAATGGGTCTAGCCGTAGCGGAAAACCAGCCACTGCCGCGCTTCCTGCTCGTCACCAAAGGCCAGCACCTGCGTGCAGGAAGGATCCACCGCCATGGCCGTTATCTGGGTGGGCACGCTTAGGCCGGCCGTGGTGTTGAGGAGGGCGATGCGGCCGGTGAATTTCTGCCGCAACAAGCGCAGGTGTTCAATGATCTCGCACAGTTCCGCATAGGAGGGCTCGAGGGCGCTGCCGCTGACGTTGATCAGGAGGCGATAAGAGGCGTCCACGGAAGCCTCCGCCAGCAACCGCTGCACGGACGCGGCAATCTCATCCAAGGATGCCGCGCCGTTGTCCCGCACGGTGATTAGTTTTTGCGCGTGATCAATATGATGTTCAATCGGCATGCTGCTGTTTCGCTTTCCTGTTCCTGGGCATTAGGCTCCGTAAAGTTTTTTTAGCGGACAAGGCGGGCGGCCGTGGCAGCGGCGGCCGCCCGCGTTTTTTCACGGGGCGACGGTGACCTTGGCGAGGTCGGTCCAGTCGCCGTTCGGGGTGCCTTTGTCCCAGTAGCGCAGGCGGTACTCGCGCACTTCCGGCTGGCCGGCGGTCAGCAGCGGGCGCTCGTCCTGGTAGGGCGACTCGGTGTCAATGCCGAGGAACTCGAACGCGCCCGCGCCGCGGCGGCTCTCGATATAGACGCCCATGTGGCCATACTTGGTGAAGTTGATCTTCACATTCTGGTGGCCGTCGCCGTCGAGCAGTTCCAGTTTGACCACGGGGACGGGATGGTCGCTGGTGTCTTCGGGCGCGATGATGCCGAGGTCTTCGCCAATGATCGGCGTGTAGCCCGCGGCGTCCTTGATCCGTTGCACGAGATCAAAAAGACGGGTGAGCACGCCGGGCGGGACGGAGGCGACCTCGGTGGGCAGCGCCGGCGCGGTGAACGCGGGCAACACGACCGCGGTGGGGCCTTCGCCGCTCATCAGGATATCCACCGTTTCGGTCGCCGCCTGCCCGAACGCGCGGACGGGCGCGAGCCACTGGCTCAACACATAGATGGCGTAACGGCACGAGGCCACGCACGCGTCCACGTCGGCCCCGACCAGGCCCAGCGTGGTTTCGTAGCCCGGCAACTTCGTACGGAAGTTTTCGAGCCACGGGATTTGGTCGCTGATGCGACTGGGATACCATCTCTGTCTTTTCATGGGCAGCTTCCTTGTGGGTTGCAACCTGGCAGCTTCAAGTTCGGCCGCGGTTGGCCAGGTCCAGCCACGGTCAAAGCGGACAGCGGGATCGCCCCAGTGGGGCAGCCACGGATTCGGCATGGGGACCTTCTCCACGCCCAGTTGCGGGCGGTTTTTGCGGTTTTCGGCCTGTTTTCGAGGTTTTCGGCCTTGTCCCCAACGGTTGGAGACAAGCGCAGACTCCCGCGGGATAGGTCCCCCGCGGCGCGGTACAGGGCCCAACTCCGCTGGGACATGGGGCCGGCCGTTACGGTACAGGTGTTGAAACCTTTGGGACGCCGTGCAAAACCTTTGGGGACACGGCTCGCGACGTGCGGGACCGGTCGCGCGGCAAAGGGGACACCGTACAAAACCGTGCGGGGCCTGTACCGAAGGCCACGAGACATGTACCCAGAGCGGGAAACGAGCGAGGTTGGGCTACGGCTTGGGGCGCTGGGGCGCTGGGTGAAGGTGCTTCATAACCTACGCATACTTTTGAAGCGCCGCCGCAAGCGCGTCAAGACATTAAACTATCAAAATTCCGATAGTTCCAAGGCTCGGAAAAAAGGCGCAAAAAAGTTCCGAGGCCCGGAAAGCTGATGGCTGAAAGCTGATAGCTGACCGCCATCTTTTTCCCATCCTTGGAAGATTGGGCTTGCAGCGTTTCCCATCCTTGGAAAAGATGCGGCCGCGCGTTGAAATAATCCGGCACGCGCTGCGTTGATGGGCCTGACTCGCAGGAGTAGCAGCATGATGAAGCATCTGGGTGTGTGTCTATTGATGAGCGGCAGCCTGGCGGCGACGGCGGCCGGCGTCGCCAAGTTCACCGACGCCGACGGCAAGGTGCGCGTGGAAATCGGCGGACAGCTTTTCACGGAATATCACTACCAGGACGTCGCGCGGCCCTACCTCTACCCGATCCTCGGACCCGGCGGCGTGGGGATGACGCGTAACTGGCCGATGCAGAAGACGACCAACGAGCCGACCGACCACGTCCACCATAAGGGGCTCTGGTATTCGCACGGCAACGTCAACGGCGTGGACTGCTGGTCCGAGCAGAAGACGTTCGGCAAGACGATCCACAAAAAGTTTTTGGGCCTGACCGGGAACTCGATCAGCGAGGCGTGCGAGTGGGTGGACCACGAGGGCCGGCCGCTGTGCTCCGACGAGCGGACGATCAGCTTCCACGCCGGCGATAATCCGCGCCTCCTGGATTTCGAGATCACGCTGATCGCGTCGCACGGGCCGGTGACGTTCGGCGAGACGAAGGAAGGCTCGCTGGGCATCCGCCTGCCCGTGACGATGAGCGTCAAGGGCAAGGGCGCGCAGGGCCACATCATCAACAGCGCGGGGCTGCGCGACGCGGCGGCGTGGGGCCAGCCGGCGGCGTGGGTGGATTATTTCGGGCCGGTCGCGGGCCAGGTGGTCGGCGTCGCGATCTTCGACTCGCCCAAGAATCCGCGGCATCCGACGACGTGGCACGTGCGCGACTACGGCCTCTTCGCGGCGAATCCGTTCGGCCTCCACGATTTCGACAAGAGCAAGCCCAAGGGCGCGGGCGATCTCAAGCTCGCGGCGGGCGAGCGCGCGACGTTCAGCTATCGGTTTGTGTTCCATACCGGCGACGAGAAGGAAGGCCGTGTGGCCGAACTCTATAAGGCATACGCCGCCGGACAGGGCGCGAAGTGAATGGCGAAACCAAAAGGAGCAAGTATGAACCAGATCAGTCGTCGTAGTTTCCTGCAGACCACCGGCCTCGCCGCCGCCGCGCTGGCGGCGCCGCGCTGGACCTGGGCCAAGCCGGAGGGCGCGAACAGCGATATCCGCGTGGCCGTCGTCGGCTTCCGCGGCCGCGGCGCCTCCCACATCAGCGGCTTCCGCGGCCTCCCCGGCGTGCGCGTCGTCGCGCTGTGCGATGTGGATGCGAAGGTGCTCGCCAAGGGCGTCGCCGACTTCGAGAAGAAGCAGCAGAAAGTCGCCGCCTACACCGACATCCGCAAGCTGCTCGAGAGCAAGGAAATTGACGTCATCAGCACGGCGACGCCGAACCACTGGCACGCGCTGGCAACCGTGTGGGCCTGCCAGGCGGGCAAGGATGTGTACGTCGAGAAGCCCGTCTCGCACAACGTGTGGGAAGGCCGCCAGGCGGTGAAGGCCGCCGAGAAATATCAGCGCATCGTGCAGGCCGGCATGCAGTGCCGGTCGAGTCCGGGCATCCGCGCCGGCATCGAGTTCCTCCACAAGGGCGGGCTCGGCAAAATCCTCATCTCGCGCGGCCTCTGCTACAAGCGGCGCGACAGCATCGGCAAGACCACCGGCCCGCAGCCGATCCCCGAAGGGCTCGACTATGACCTCTGGTGCGGCCCCGCGCCGAACGACCCGCCGCGCCGCAACGGCAAGCAGGGCTCGGTGCACTACGACTGGCACTGGATTTGGGCGACCGGCAACGGCGACCTGGGCAACCAGGGCATCCACCAGATGGACCTCTGCCGCTGGGCGCTCGGCGCGGGCGAGCTTTCGCCGCGCGTGATGAGCCTCGGCGGACGGTTCGGCTACGATGACGATGGCGAGACGCCGAACACGCAGATCGCCTTCCACGACTACGCCGGCGCGCCGCTGATCTTCGAGGTGCGCGGCCTGCCGGAGAAGACCGGCGCCAAGAACATGGATAAGTTCCTCGGCGCGGGCGTCGGCTGCATCATCCACTGCGAGCACGGCTACATGGTCATCCCCGACTACAGCAAGGCGATCGCCTACGACAAGGACGGCAAGGTGCTGCAGGAGTTCAAGCCCGGCAAGGCCAAGAAGGCGGCCTCGGGCGCGGGCGGCGCCGCCTCCGGCGTCGTGATGGATTTCCAGGAGGACAGCAACCACTTCGGGAACTTCATCAAGGCCGTCCGCAGCCGCAAGGTCTCCGACCTCAACGGCCCGCTCACCGAGGGGCACCTCTCCAGCGCGCTCTGCCACACGCCGAACGTTTCGTACCGGCTCGGCCAGCGCGCCGCGCCCGGCGCGATCCTCGATCAGATCAAGGGCTGCCGCGACATGGCCGAGACCTTCGGCCGGTTCAAGGAGCACCTCGCCGCCAACGGCGTCAATATTGATGAGACCAAGGCCGTGCTCGGCCCGATGCTCACGATGGATACCAAGACCGAGCTGGTGGTCGGCAACGAAGCCGCCAACGCGCTCGTGAAGGAAAAACAGCGCGCCCCCTTCGTCGTCCCCGACGAAGTCTGACGCCACCGGCGCGTGGACGCCAAACCACGGAGCGGCTCCGCCGCTTCGTGGTTTTTCTTTTCCAAGGTTTGGAAAGACGGCGCGTCAGTTACAGCCGCAGCCGCCGCCGCCAACGCCGCGGCCGCCGGACGCGGCCTCGCGGGTGAAGTAGATGTGCTCGGAATAGAGGTCGCCCAGCGGGTCGCGGTCGGGCCGCATGGTGTAGTCGGCGAGCTTGCCGCGCTGCCACGGCTTGACGTTGGCGCAGCCGGCGCCGCCGAGCGTCAGCAGCGTCGCGACCAGCAGGAGCAAAACGAGGGCCTTCATGCGGTTCATTTCCCGGCGAGCACTTTCTCGATCTCTTCCGTGAGCTGCTTGATCGTCTCCGCGCCGCGGAAGCCGGTGTGCTGGAAGCGGATCACGCCCTTGGCATCCACCAGCACGCTGGTCGGCATGGACTCGACACCGGCGGCGGCGACGAGCTTCTGCTTGGCGTCGCGGACGACGGGGAAGGTGACGGGATGATCCTTGAGGAAGCTGGCCATCTCGTCGGCCTTCTCGTCCACGTTGATGGCGAGGATGACGAGGCCCTTGTCCTTGTAGGCCTGCTGGAGCTTGTCGAGTTCGGGGAACGACTTCTTGCACGGGCCGCACCACGAGGCCCAGAAGTCGAGCAGCACGACCTTGCCGGCGAGCGCGGGCAGGTTGCCTTCGAGGCCGAAGCCGTCGAGCTTCGGCAGGGCGTCGCCGCTCTTCCACGCCAGCAGCGGCAGCGCGCACAACGCGACCACCGCGACGGCGCTGAGACGGCGGATGCGTTCAAGCACTGATGGGGATGTTTTGGATTTCATATTTCTGGAATCTCCGGGATTGGAACAGGCCCTGGTCCGACCAGATACAGCCGGCCGCACCGGGCGTCTGCTCAAAAAGTTTTTCGCCGCCGGCGAGGCCGAGCAGGCAGGCCGCGGTCGTCAGGATGCCGGCCTCGGTGCAGGTGGGCGCGATGGCCCAGACCGCATGGACGCCGTTCACGGCGGGCCGGCCGGTGCGCGGGTCCACGAGGTGGCGGCCGCGGCGATAATCGCCGGAGCAGCAGAGCGCGGCGTTGGTCAGCGCGACGCCGCCCCAGCACGCGTCGGGCTGCTGGGGATGTTCCAGGCCGAGCCGCCAGTCGCCGCCTTCGGGCGGTCTGCCGCAGACGCGCAGGTCGCGGCCAAAGTCAATCAGCAGGTCGGTGATGCCGTGCCGCTGCGCGAGCGCGAAGACCTGGTCCACCGCGTACTCCTTGCCGATGCCGCCGAGGTCGAGCTGCATTCCGGCGCGCGGCAGGCGGGCCCGGCCGGGCGCGCGCTCCACCTTGGCCCAGCCGACGAGTTCGAGCGTGGCGGAAAGTTCCGCGTCGGTCGGCGCGCGGCCGGACGTGGCGCTCCACCAGCGCGCCGCCGCAGCGACCGTGGGATCGAAGATGCCGCCGGTCTTCCAGTGGAACCAATCGCAGAGCGCGAACAATTCCTGCGCTGCGGCCGGGAGCGTGTGCCAGTCGCCGTTACCCGCGGTCGCGTTCAGGCGGCCGACGAGGCTTTCCGGGATGAAGCGCGAGAACTGCGCCTCGAATTCCGCCAGCCACAGCAGCGCGGCGCGGCGGAAAGCCTCCGCGGCGGCGGCGTGCGGTGCGCGGCAGAGCAGCGCGTTCTGCGTGCCCAGCGCCGGGAAAGCCACGCGCACGTAGTCGCCGTGGCGTTCCGGCGCGGCGGCGCTCATGCGGGCGAGCAGCTCGTGGACGGTCAGAGCCATAGCGTGACTCCCGCCATCACGATGGTCGCGCCGGGGTAGGCATCGGGTGCGGTGACGCCGTCACGTCCGCGCTGCTCGTAGCGCTCCACGTCCACGTCGAACGAAAGCGACTTGGTCGGCTTCCAGATCAGCTTGAGCCCGTAGCCCACCGCCGTCAGTTCCGAGAGGCGATAGTCGGCCGAATAGACCTCCGGCGCGCCGCTGAAGCGGACGGCGTAGAAATCCGCCGCGCCCTGCTGGTAATAGCGGAACATCGGCCGCAGGATCCATTGCGGAGTGAGCTTCTGATACCACGCCAAGCTGAACGTGTTGGCGGCGCTGCCGAACGAGTCGTGATAGAAGCGGTAGCTCACTTCGGCGCCGCCTTCCATGCTGTCGAAGTAGCGGTTGAGGGCCACATAGGCGATCTGCTTGGTCCGCTCCTCCGGGCGCTTCTCCGGGATGAGCGTTCCGTTGAGCTCCACCACCTTGTAGGGATCGGTCAGGTACCCCTGCGCGCGGCCGAGCGTGAAGTTGACCGTCAGGAGCGTGTTGGGATCGAGGACTTGCGTCAGGCCGATCATGCCGTCCAGGGTGTTCTTCGCCGTCGCGTCGGGCTGATAGTAGCCCTGCACCATATCGTGGTTCAGCGACGCGCCCACCAGCAGCGTCGTGTTCTTCTGGTTGAAGTCTATCGCGTCGCGCAGGGCGAGGCCCTTGGAGTCATAGTCGGACTCCGTGCTGTAGGCGAGTTGGATGCCGAACGTGTGCGAGGCCCACTGCTTGTTCAACTCAAGCACCAACCCGTACCGTTCGTCGCTGGAGTTGGCGGTCGGCACCTTGTTGTCGGTGCCCGCCGCCGGCGCGGCGGTTGTGGCGGAACTGGAGGAGGCGGTGGTCGTGGTGGCGCCGCCGCTGGAGGGTGCCGGCGTCGGGGCTGGCGCGGGTGTCGGCGCGGGCGTCGCGCCGGCCTTTGCCCACGGGCTCAAGCGCAGGGCCTTCATCCGCGCGACGTTGTTCAGCCGTTGCATCCGGCGGTCATCGTCGCGCTCATCATCGTCATGGTCGTAATTCCCCGAAGGAGGCGGCGCCGTGTAGGAGCTGGCCCCGGCGGAAACCGTGCTGCCGCTCGCGGACTTGGCAGGCGATGCCGCCGGCGGCGCGCCTGTCGGCGTCGCGCCGGAGATGGAATTGTAGATGCCCTGAATCTTGATCGTCAGGGTGGGGTTGATTTCCTTCTCGAAGTTGACCGAGGGCGCGAAGACCTGCATCCGGTTGCCGTCTTCCTTATAGTAGAGCGTCTTGAAATCCAGCCGCTCCTCGCCGCCCGCCCTCCGGACCGGCAACAGCGGCAGCAGCGCCGCCAACGCCAGGGAATGCTTCCGCGAAATCTTCATCCAGTTACTATCGGCACGCCACTTCGTCATTCAGTACCCCGTTAAAAAAAAGTGGGGCAATGTACGGGGGCTTGATGGAATTGCAAGCGACGCGCTGGAATTAGACCCGCGGCGCGCCGCTGCCCTCGCAGGAGGTAACGAAGCAACGCAGAAAAAACCGCAGAGGGACGCAGCCTGCCAGCCTCCAGTCACAGAGTTCACGGAGTCTGCGGCCTCGGAGTGTTCTGTGTTCTCTGTGGCGAACGCTGCCTCCGCCCGGCCGCCTTTCTCCAAACCTCGTCAAAGCTCTTCTTCGTTACCTTCTGTTCACAGCGTGCCGTGCAGGTTGCAGGCGGGTTTGCCGCCGAGGGTGGTGGGCAGGGTGTAGACGCCGCCGCCTTTGCAGACCGGGAGGTCCCGGAAGTAGGGGTTCTCGCCCATCAGGTCGGTCATGGCCGTGGGCAGGGCGTTGCTGTGGTCCAACGCAAATTGCTGCAGCGCGCCATCTATCACCCGCAGATTGTTCTGACAAAAGCCGGCTTGCGATTTGTGGCGCGCACTGATGAAGGAGGGAATCGCCAGGCCCGCCACCAGCGAAATGATCGCCACCACGATCATGATTTCCAGCAGGGTGAAGCCCCGCGCTGTGGATGAGTTGTACATGTGAGTCGGGCCTTTCCTTTACCGTAAGGGATTGCGCAGGTCGCGGAGGCCGCCGCGGCCGCTGTCCTCGCTGGCGCGCGGGGTGGCGCGCTTGGGCAGGGCGTTGGTGGCAACGGGTTCCGGTTCCTCGCCACCTGCGGGCCGCGCGGGTACAAATAGCGGGGCGTTGGCGGCGGGCGGTGGGTGGGTGACCGGCCCGCTCGCGGGCACAGGCGGGGCGGCGGGCTGGGGTATCGGCATGGTCGGCGGTGGCGGGGCGGGCGGGGCTGTTGCCCGCGCGGCGGGGGCATCCTCCGACGTGGGCAAGGCGAACTTCCGGCCGAGCAGCCGCTCCAGGTTGGCGTGCAGTTTGGCCAGGGACTCGGCGGGATAGCCATCGCGCACGAGCAGCGCGAGCATGTCCAGCATGCCGCGCCGCTTGTCCTGCTGCGCGTAGATTTCGGCGCGCAGGCGGCGGGCGAGGTTCACCGGGTGATTTTCGAGGACGCGGCGGATGACGTCCGCGCCGGTGTCGGCGCGGTCGGGCTCGAAGCGCTGGTAGAGCAGGGGCTGGTCGGTGGCCAGCGCGTAACCGAACTGGGTCTGGATGAAGCCGCAGGCATAGGCCTGGCCGCAGGCCGCGAGGTTTTTCGCCGGGGCGTCCTTGTCGTTGCTGCGCGTGAGCTGGCCGAGGTCGCCGAAGGGATAGGCGAAGAAGTTGCACTCGCTGGCGCGGCCCAGTTCCCTGGCGATCGCGCGCTGGCAGGCGCCGTATTCGCGTGCGAGGCGCGCGGCATATTCCTCGTCGCTTTCCAGCCGGCCCTGGGAGGTCAGCCAGATATGGTTGGGCAGCGCGAAGCCCGTGCGGCGCTGGTCGTCAATGGCGGTGCGCTCGTGCGCGTCCCACGAGTGGCCGCCGAAGACCCAGCAGCCGGCCTTCTGGTAGTCGCGCAGTTGGTCCCACGTGCAGATGAACGGATGCCGGCCCTCGACATAGCCGACGGGGACGTGCATGGAGAAGCGGACTCTCTCGGCCTGGCCGACCGGCGTGCCGTAGCGCAGCGAGTCGCGGCGGGCGTCATCGAAGGTCACGCAGACCTCGCGGTCGAGCGTGCCGTTGCGCAGGCCGGCGGTCTGCTCGGCGTCGCGCGCGAGCAGCGCGGGGAGCTGGTGGGCATCCACGAAGCGGAAGCCGGCGGCCTTGAGCGCGCGGATGTGCTCGGCGAGGCGGCTGGCGGGGAGGACTTCGCCGTGGTCGCTGCTGGAGAGGCCGTGGTAGAGCAGGACGGCGATGGCGCCGCGCGCGCCCTCGGCTTCGAGCTGGTCCACTTCTTCGAGTGCCTTGGCGAAGCGGGTCTGGTCCAGGTGCCAGCGGGCGCGGTAATAGTGGCGGTAGGGGTCGCGGGGATTAAAGCTGAACAGGCGTTCCAAAAACTGCCCGGCCTCGGCCTGCTGGTCCTCGGCCAGGGCAATCTCGAACAGGTTGCGCAGGGCGCGGATGTTGTTTTTGTTCAGGTGGTCGAGCACCCACTGGAACTGCTCGCGTGCGGCGGCGTATTGATGCAACGCCAGGTGGAGTTCGCCGAGCGCAAGGCGGACATCGGCATCCTGCGGATCGTTTACCACCAGGCGCGCCAGCAGGCCGGCGGGCCGCTCCAGGGGATAGCTGGCCGGATCCACGCCCCACATGCGGTCATAGAGGGCCACGTAGCGCAGGGTGAGTTGTCGCTGGCGCGCGGGCTTCTCGGTCAGCGCGGCCATCTGGATCAGCACTGGCAGCGCATCCTCCGGCGTGGCACTGAAGAATTGCGCGTGGTCGGCCTTGATGCCGAGTGCGTCCATCTGCGCGGGATCCTCCTTCAGCACCTCGTTTGCGCCGGCGAGGGCCTCGGCGGGCCGGCCGGTGTGCAGCAGCGCGACGGCCTCCTTCGCCTTGAACAGCAGGTTGGTCGGCTCGCTGGCACGCAGCTTTTGCCAGAGCGGCAGCGCCTCCTCGTATTCGCGGTTCGAGGTGAGCGCGCTGGCGAACTCGCGGGCGATGTCGAGGCGGTCGGGCTTGGCCTGCGCCATGGGGCGGAGCAGCTTGATGGAGTCCTCGAGCGCGCCGCTCCAGCGCAGTACGCGGCCGAACTGGAGGTCTTCATCGTGCAACGGCTGGCTCATGGCCAGGCTTTTGGCGTACGCGG
>CAISWQ010000118.1 GCA_903889245.1 uncultured Lentisphaerota bacterium
GCGCGCCGGATGCGCAGCGGGTCATCGAGCATCGAGACACTGTGGAAATAGCCCGCCTCGCTCAACAACTCGCGGCCCCAGTGGAGCATCGGCTCGACGAACGCGTAGCCCAGCTCCGCGGCCTTGGCGACGCCCCACTCGAAGGGTTTGTCGTCGTGCCGGACGAACTCCATGTTGATGCCGAGTTTGATCTTGCTCATCGTCTTTCCTTTCCCGTTGGCCGCGCCGGTGCGGACTTGCCAAAGCCCCGGCGTTTTTTTATCAAGATAGGCGCGCGGCGGCCCGGTGTCGTGCGCGATATGTTTGTGAAAATTATTGAACAACCCAGCACGGGGCGCCCATGCTGATCCCGATCTATCAGGAGCAGGGCCAGACGTTCCAGGCGGATGCCTGCGGGCCGCTGATCGCGGCGGCGCGACGCGGGCGCGTCGAGTTCGCCGCGCTGGCGCGCGGCCACTATCCCGGCCGCAAGCTCGGCCCGCGCGCCCTGCCCGGCATCAAGTCGCTCGGCTTTTGGGACGCGCGCTTTGCGCAGGACTGGGGCCTCACGTGGCACCGCAACGAGGGCATCGAGTTGACGTTTCTCGAACGCGGCAGCCTCGCCTTCGCCGTGGATCGTCGCCTCTGCCAGCTCAAGCCCGGCGACCTGACGCTCACGCGCCCTTGGCAACCGCACCGCGTCGGCAACCCGGAGGTCGGCGCGGGCCGCCTGCACTGGCTCATCCTCGACGTCGGCGTGCGGCGGCCGCATCAGCCGTGGCGCTGGCCGGCGTGGCTCGTGTTGACGAAATCCGACTTGCAGGAATTGACGCACATCCTGCGGCACACCGAGCGGCCCGTCTGGCGCGCCACCGCCGAACTTCGCCATTGCTTCCAACGCATCGCACAGGCGGTCGAAGGTGACCGCGGCGGCAGCCATCTTTCGCGCTTGGCCGCCTACCTGAACGAGCTTTTCGTGCTCGTGCTCGACATGTGCCGGCAACGTGCCGTGCCGCTCGACGAATCGCTCTCCACCACGCAGCGCACCGTCACACTGTTCTGGGACGACTTGCGCCAGCATCCGGCCCAACTTGCCAAAACGTGGACCGTGGACGGCATGGCATGGCAGTGCGGGCTGGGCGTGACGCACTTCATCCACCACACCAAGCAGATCACCAACGTCACGCCGATCCAGCACCTGAACCGGCTGCGCCTGGAACTCGCCGCCGAGCAGTTGCGCGCACAGCCAGAGCGCAGCGTGCTGGATATCGCGCTCGACTGCGGCTTCGCCTCCAGCCAGTACTTTGCCACGCTCTTCAACCGGCACTTCGGCTGCGCCCCGCGTGCCCACCGCTCTCAAAGGACACCCGACAAGCAGCCTTGACAGTCATCCGGTTGCCGACAATCATCACCCAACGTTTGGAGGCTAATGTGCTGGCCAAAGTATTTGCGGGGGCGGTGTTTGGCGTAGATGCCTACGAGGTCGAAATCGAGGTCAACGCGGGTCACGGATCGCCAGAAACCGTACTGGTGGGCTTGCCTGACGCCGCGGTCAAGGAGAGCAAGGATCGCGTCAACACGGCGCTGCTCAATTCCGGCTTCGGCCTGCCAATGGGCCGCACCACCATCAACCTCGCGCCGGCCGACATCAAGAAGGAAGGCCCCAGCTTCGATCTACCCATCGCGCTCGGCACCATCGCGGCGCAGGGCGATCTGGAGGAGGAGAAGTTTTCCGGCTTTACCATGGTCGGCGAACTCGCCTTGAGCGGGCAGGTCCGGCGAGTACGCGGCGTGCTGCCGATTGCCGTGATGAGCCGCGCTGCCGGTCGCGCGCTGCTGGTACCGGAGGAAAACGCCGACGAGGCCGCCGTCGTCGAGGGCTTGCGCGTCGTGCCGATCAAGACGCTGCGGCAGGCGGCTGACTTCCTCGCGGGCAAGCTGGCGCTCGAGCCCTACCACATTGACGTGGCCAGGGTTTTCGAGGCGAACAGCCTCTACGAGGATGATTTCTGCGACGTCAAGGGCCAGGAATCGGCGAAGCGCGCGATCGAGGTCGCCGTCGCGGGCGGGCACAACCTGCTGGCGATCGGGCCGCCGGGCACGGGCAAGACGATGCTCGCCAAGCGCGTACCCTCAATCCTGCCGCCGATGTCGCTGGAGGAGGCGCTGGAGACGACGAAGATTCACAGCATCGCCGGCATCCTCGCGCCGCATCAGGCGCTCGTGGCGCGCCGCCCCTTCCGCTCGCCGCATCACACCGTGTCCGACGCCGGCCTGCTTGGCGGCGGCTCGCATCCCGTGCCCGGCGAGGTCAGCCTCTCGCACAATGGCGTGCTGTTCCTCGACGAACTGCCGGAGTTCAACCGCAGCGCGCTCGAGGTGCTGCGCCAGCCGCTGGAGGATGCGGTTGTCACCGTCGCGCGTGTCGCCGCGAGCCTGACGTTCCCCTGCCAGTTCATGCTCGTCGCCGCGATGAACCCGTGTCCGTGCGGCTACTTCGGCGACCCGAAGCACGAGTGCCGCTGCACGCCGCAGAACATCCAGCGCTACCGCAACCGCATCTCCGGCCCGCTGCTCGACCGCATTGATATCCACGTCGAGGTGCCCGCCGTCCGCTACCAGGAACTGTCCTCGGCGACGCCCGGCGAACACTCCAACGTCATCCGCGAACGCGTGATTGCCGCGCGCCGCCTCCAGCAGGAACGCTTCCGCGGCAGTCCGCGTGTCCACTGCAACGCCGCGATGCGCGCCAAGGACCTCCACAAGCACTGCGCGCTCGGCGCCGACGCGCAGGAGTTGCTGCGCATGGCGATCAGCGACCTCAACTTCAGCGCGCGCGCCTACGACCGCATCCTGAAGGTCGCGCGCACCATCGCCGACCTCGCCGCCGCGCCGCAGGTCGAGGTCGCGCACATCGCCGAGGCCATCCAGTACCGCTCGCTCGACCGCCAATACTGGGGCTGATTTCCCAGGGCTTGGAAGCCGGCATCAGCGCTTTTTCCAAACCTTGGAAAATTACAGGCTGGCGAGGTCGGCCTGATGGACGACGCTGATGTGGTGCGCGGTGAGCACGCGCTGGGCCTTCTCGGTATCCTCGAAGCGGAAGACGACCAGCGCCTTGTCGGTGCGTTTCTCGACGAAGGCGTACATGTACTCGACGTTGAGGTCGTCCTGGTTCAGCAGATGCAGAACGTCGGCGAGGCCGCCCGGCTGGTCGCTGACCTCGACGACGATGACCTCGGTCTGGCTGGCTACGAAGCCGCCGTCGTGCAGCACCTGCTTGGCAGCGTCGGGTTTGTCCACGACCATGCGCAGGACGCCGAAGTCGGTGGCCTCGGCGATGTTCAGCGCGCGGATGCTGATGCCGTGCTGGCCGAGCAGGCGGCAGACTTCATAGAGCCGGCCTTTGCGGTTTTCGAGGAAGACGGAGATTTGGGTCAGCTTCATCGCGGTCTCCTTTCACAGCGTACGTTTGTCGATCACGCGCCTGGCCTTGCCCTCGCTGCGCTGGATGGTCTTGGGCTCGACGAGCTTGACCTTGGCGGCGATGCCGAGGACCGCCTCCATCTCGCGGTGGATCTTGGCCTCGAGCTCTTGCAGCACCTTGATCTCGTCGGAGAAGAACTTCTCGTCCACCTCCACCTGCACCTCCAGGTCGTCGAGCCAGTTGGCCTTGCGGTCTACGATGATCTGGTAGTGCGGCTGGACGCCCTCGATCTTGAGCAGGACGTGCTCGATCTGCGAGGGGAAGACGTTGATGCCGCGGATGATCAGCATGTCGTCGGTGCGGCCGTGGAATTTGCTGACGCGCGGGCAGGTGCGGCCGCACGCGCAGGTTTCATAGGTGATCTTGGTGATGTCGCGCGTGCGGTAGCGGATCAGCGGCATGCCCTGCTTGGTGAGCGTGGTGAAGACAAGTTCGCCCCACTGGCCGTCGGGCACGGCCTTGCCGGTGGCGGGATCGAGCACCTCGGGCAGGAAGACGTCGTGGAAGACATGCAGGCCGCTCTTGTGCTCGCACTCCTGCGCGACGCCGGGGCCGATGATCTCGGAGAGGCCGTAGATGTCGGTCGCGCGCATGTTCCATGTGTTTTCGATCTCGGCGCGCATCGAGTCGCTCCACGGCTCGGCGCCGAAGAGGCCGATCTCCCAACTGCTCGTGCGCGGGTCGAGGCCCATCGCGCGGGCGTCATCAACCATGAACAGCGCGTAGCTCGGCGTGCACGCGAGGATGCGCGGCTTGAAGTCGGTCATCAGCTTGAGCTGGCGCTTGGTCTGGCCCGACGAGGTCGGCAGTGCGGTGAGGCCCGCCTTGAGCGTGCCGTAGTGGAGGCCAAGGCCGCCAGTGAACAGGCCGTAGCCGTAGGCCACCTGCACCATGTCGCCGGGGCACGCGCCGGCGCAATAGAGGCAACGCGCGACGACCTCGCCCCAGAGGTCGAGGTCGGCCTGTGTGTAGCCGACGACCGTCGGGTTGCCGGTGGTGCCGCTGGAGACGTGCACCTCGCGGATCTCGGAGCGCGGGACGCAGAAGAGGCCGAAGGGATAGTTGTCGCGCAAATCTTCCTTCGTGGTGAACGGCAGCTTTTCGAGATCCTCGACGCCGCGGATGTCGCCGGGCTTGAGCCCGGCCTTGTCGAGCTTCGCGCGGTAGACCGGCGAGCGCTCGTGGAGATAGGCGACGAGCTTGCTCAGGCGCTCCGACTGCAGACTGCGCGCCTCGTCGCGCGACAGGCATTCCATCGCTTGATTGAAGATCATGTCCCGTCTCCCAATTCCGTTTCGGCCCCGAGCAAAAAGATGCGGCGGTTTTCGGCCTGCGCGCGCGTGAAGCCCTGCGCGAGCGCCGCCAGCCAGACCTCGCGGGCGAGCGGCAGGAAGCGCGAGAGCACGCCGAGGAAGAAGGTGTTCTCGAAACGCGGATCGATGCCGTGCTTGCGCAACAGCGGCAGGTACTTGTTGAAGTGCATGCCGCCGGGCTTGAGCATGTCGCGGAATTTCTCGCCCTCGGTGCGGTCGAAGCTGACGACGAAGTCCGCCTGCCCCGCCGGGATCAGCGGCGCGAAGACCTCCGCGCCGAAACGCAGATGACTTTCCACCGAGCCGCCGCGCTGGCTCATGCCGTGGACCTCGGCCTTGCGGACCTGCTGGCCGGCGCGCAGCGCCGCGAGCCCGCAAATTTCCGCCGCCTTGAGGACGCCCTGCCCGCCGACGCCGCAGAAAAGAATGTTAGAGGTGCGCGTTTCCATGGATCACCCGCACGTCCCCGGACAGCCATCCGCATCGGGCTCCTCGCGCTGCGGGATCAGCGCCTCGTAGGCGCAACGGTCCACGCACAGGTTGCAGCCGGTGCAACGCGCAGGATCGATTTGGATCATGCCGTCCTCGGTCTTGGACAGTGCGGGACAGTCGATCTCCAGGCACTCGTAGCACTGCTGGCACTGCTTGCGCTTGAACTCCGGCATCGCGTGGCGCGTTCGTACGAGCTGCCAGCACGGACTGCGCGCGATGATCACCGTCAGCGCATCCTCCGCCAGCCGCTGTTCGAGCGTGCGGCGGAACGCGCCGATGTCTTTGGCATCCACCACATCCACGTTGTCGGCGCCGCACGCGAGGCACAAATCTTCGAGCACCAGCTTCGTCGTCGGCTCCTCGCGGATCGTCTTGCCGGTCGCCGGGTGGTGCTGCGCGCCGGTCATCGCCGTCGTGCCGTTGTCGAGGATCAGCAACACGCCCTTCACGCCGTTATAGACCGCGTTGATCAGCCCGGTGACGCCGGAGTGGACGAACGTCGAGTCGCCCACCACGCCGACGACGCGGCCAGCGTGGGCGTGCGCGCGGCGGAAACCTTCATGCACCGTGACGCCCGCGCCCATGCACAGGCACGTGTGGACCGAGGCCAGCGGCGGCGCGGCGCCGAGCGTATAGCAGCCGATGTCGCCGGCGACCGCGAGCTTGAGATCGCGCAGCACGGTAAAGACCGAGCGGTGCGAGCAGCCGGGGCACAGCACCGGCTTGCGCGCGGGGAACGGCTTCGCCTGCTTCTCCTCGCCGCGGACGATGGCGGTGATATGCTCCGGCCGCAGCTCGCCGATCTGAAACGAGGGCTGCTTCGCGCGCAGCTTCAGGCCGAGCGCGCGCAGGTGCGTCTCGACGAACGGATCGAGTTCCTCGACGACGACCAGTGCTTCGACGTCCCTGGCGAATGCGCGGATTTTGTCATCGCAGAACGGATAGGAGAACCCGAGCTTGAGCACAGAGGCCTCCGGGAACATTTCGCGGATGTAGAGATAGGAGACGCCGGAGGTGACAAAGCCCAGCTTGCGGTCGCGCAACTCGACGCGGTTCAGCGGCGACTGCTCCGCCAGCTCGCGCAGTTTTGCCAGGCGCGCCTCGACCACCGCATGGCGCGGGCCGGCGTTGCGCGGCACCATCACATACTTCGCGGCATCCACGCGGAACGCCTTGTGCGGGCCCAGCACGCGCTCACCCGTGGCGACATCCTGCTTCGAGTGCGCGACGCGCGTCGTCAAGCGCAGCAGCACGGGCGTATCGAACTGCTCGCTCAGCTCGAACGCGAACTTGGTGAACGCCAGCGCCTCGGCGGGATCGGCCGGCTCCAGCAGCGGCAGCTTGCCGTAGAGCGCCACCCAGCGCGTGTCCTGCTCGTTCTGCGAGGAGTGCAGGCCGGGATCATCGGCGACGACCACGACCAGCCCGGCGTTGATGCCCGTATAGGCCGAGGTCATCAGCGGGTCCATCGCCACGTTCAGCCCCACGTGCTTGCACGCGGTCAGGGAACGCACGCCGCCGATGGCCGCGCCGTAGGCCACCTCGTAGGCGACCTTCTCGTTGACCGACCACTGCGCGTCGACGTCGGGATATTTCGCGATGGTTTCGAGGATTTCGGTGGAGGGCGTGCCCGGATAGGCGGCGGCGACCTTCAGCCCCGCCTCCCACGCGCCGCGCGCGACAGCCTCATCACCGGACAGCAATTTTTTTTCACGCCTGGGTGTGGTGCTCATGAAAATAAACGCCGTGCGGTGTATCACGGCGTCGCGAAAAAATCCAGCGTGCGTGCTTGCCCGTACCGGGCGGGTAGCCGCAATCGTCACTTCAGCCGGTGTAATTGATATTGAAATGCGCGGCGCAATGGCCTATCGGTTGCGCATGAAATCCAAGCCGTATCTCATCCGCAACGCCGGGTTCCACGATGTCTCCGGCATCTACAAGCTGATCAAGGGCAATCCCAACGAGCTCGTGCCGCGCTCGATGAACGACATCGCGCAGAACACCGACCGTTTCCTGATCGCCGAGATCAAGGGCGCGCTGGCGGGCATCGTGTCGTGGGCGATCCTGCCAGAGATCGGCAAGGCGGAGCATCCCTCGGTGGAAATCAAGTCGCTGTGCGTGAGCAAGGAGGCGCGGGGCCTGGGCCTGGGCAAGGCGCTGGTGCAGGCGGTCATCAAGCGTATCCGCGCGATGCAGCCGGAGGAAATCATCGTCCTGACCTTCACGCCGGAGTTCTTCGGCAAGCTCGGCTTCACCGCCGTCCCGAAGGAGACGCTGATGCACAAGCTCTACACCGGCTGCCTGAACTGCTCGAAGTATGACTCGCCGTTCACCTGCCCGGAAGTCGCCATGATCATGGACCTGAAGAAGAATGGTTGATGGTTAAGGGCTGATGGTAGATGAAAAAGAACGCCCGCCATCTTCCCTTACCCATCCACCCTTAACCATCGGCCATGTCTTCGCCCTCCCATAACTGGCGGCGCAACGTCCTGACGGTCGGGCTTTCGCAGTTCCTCTCCATCGCCGGCTTCTCGTTCGCGATCCCGTTCGCGCCATTCTTCATGCAGGAGCAGCTCGGCGTCAGCGATCCGGTCCATCTCCGGCTGTGGGTCTCCGCGTTCAACGCCGCCGTGCCGCTGACGATGATGTTCTTCGCGCCCATCTGGGGCGCGGCGGCCGACCGCTATGGACGCCGCATGATGCTGCTGCGCGCCAACTTCGCCGCGTGGATCGTGCTGACGCTGATGGGCTTCTCGCGCAACGTCGAGATGCTCGTGCTGCTGCGCGCCTTGCAGGGCGCGTTCACCGGCACGATCACCGCCGCGCAGGCGATGGTCGCCGCCGACGTGCCGCCGGAGCGCAGCGGCCGCGCGCTGGGTGGGCTGACCGCCGCGATTTTTTCCGGCAGCCTCGCCGGCGTCGCACTCGGCGGCGTCTGCGCCGAGTGGTTCGGCTATCGCGTCGCCTTCTATATCTCCGGCACGCTGTTGCTCGCCGCCGCGCTGCTGGTGCTGTTCGGCACGCGCGAACCGATCACCCACGTGTCCGAGGAGGACTTCGGCGGCGCACCGGAACACGCCGGCCGTTTACACGGTGTATGGCCGATTCTCGGCTTGATTCTGGCCATCAGCTTCGTGCGCTCGTTTGATGGCGCATGGGTGCCGCTACTCGTGCAGGAGGTCCATGGCAGCCTCGAGGGCGCGTCACTCTGGACGGGCCTGCTCGCGGCGGGCGGCGGTGTGGCGGGCATGGCCGCGGGGATCATCCTGGGTAACCTCGCCGACCGCGTGCCGCCGCCGCGGATCGGGAAATATTCCTCGCTCTTCGCCGGCCTGCTGATGATCCCACAGGCGCTGGCGCAGAGCTTCGGTCTGCTGTTCGCGACGCGTTTCGGCGCGATGTTCTGCGCCGGCGGGCTCGATCCGGTGTTCCAGATCTGGTTGAGCAAGCGGACGCCGGCGCACAAGCGCGGCTCGATCTTCGGCTGGGCCAGCAGCGCCCGCAGCCTCGGTTGGATGCTGGCGGCCTTGAGCGGCGGCGTGGTCGCCGCGTGGTTCAACATCCGTACCACCTTCCTGATCGGCGCCGCGCTGTACCTGCTGCTGATCCCCGCGATCACCATCGGCGTCCGCCGATTGACCCGTTGATGTACAGTCCGAAGCTTGCCGGCAGGCACGCGGTTTTGCCAGGGCTTGGAAATTTCGCTGGTGTTTTTTCCCGGGTTTGGAAATAGTACGCCGTCGTTTTTCCAAGGCTTGGAAAAGCAGAAAGGATGCAACATGAACAGGGTTGTCCGTGGTGGTATCGCGGTCGTACTGGCGGTAGCGGTTCTCGCACCGGTGGCGCAGGGCGCGGGGTTCGGCCTCTATGAGGGTAGCGCGCGCGGCAATGCGTTGGGCGGAACGTTGACGGCGCGCGCCGATGATCCCTCGGCGCTCTTCTATAATCCGGCCGGCATCACACAACTGCCGGGCGACCAGTTCATGGTGGGCGTCACGCTCATCCGGCCGCAGACCGATGTGACGATCGGCGGCGTGAAGACCAGCACGGAGCAGAACTGGTGGTATCCGCCGCACGCCTACTACACGCACGGCTTCAACGACACGCTGTGGGCAGGCATGGGCATCTATTCGCGCTTCGGGCTCGGCACGGAGTTCCCCTCCACGTGGCCGGGCCGCTACAACAGCTATGAGGCGAAAATCCAGAGCCTGACGCTCAATCCGAACCTGGCCTACAAACTCTCCGACAAGCTCTCGGTCGCGGCCGGCTTTGATGCGGTCTGGTTCGACATGAATCTCAAGCGCATGGCGTTGGTGGGTGGAGCGGATGTGCCTGTCGAGATGAAGGGCGACGCCTGGGGTTATGGGTTCAACCTCGCGGCCCGCTATGCACTCTCCGAGACTGTGGCCATCGGCGCCACCTATGTCAGCAAGGTCAAGGAGGACATCAGCGGTACGGCGACGGCGGGCGCGGCCAGTACCGGCGCGTCCGGCGGCATCGAGTTGCCGCAGGAAGGAACGGTCGCCTTGGCGTTCAAGCCGATGGATAAACTTTCCGTCGAAGTCGGCGTCACGGTCACCGGTTGGAAATCCTACGACACCTTGAACGTGAAGTTCGACAATCCGGCGATCCTGGGACCGGAAGTCACCTCCGCCAAAGACTGGAACAACGCCTTTCGTTATCAGGCGGGTGTGGAATACGAGGCGACCCGCGCGCTCGTGTTGCGCGCCGGTTATGTCTATGACGAGGAGCCGATCCCGCTCCAGACCGCCGATTACCTCGTGCCAGGCAACGACCGTCATCTGTTCAGCGCGGGCTTCGGCTACCGCTGGCAGAGCTGGGTGCTGGACCTCTCCTACACCTACCTGATGATCCTGGATCGCCACATCCCGGCGCGGCCGGCGGAAGGCGTCTTCGAGTCCGATTTCAGCGGCGGCAACGCGCACATGCTCGGCATCAGCTTGAGCACGAAGCTCTGACCTGAAAATCAGGAGTTGATGGTGGAAGCCCGGCTTGGCAGCCGGGCTTCTGTTCTTGTATGGTCTGCCCGCGATGTTGCCCCGAAATCCAGAGGCGTGGCTGGCGGAAGTTTTCTGCTCGGTGCAAGGCGAAGGCCCGTTGGCCGGCGTGCGGCAGGTGTTCGTCCGCTTCGCCGGCTGCCACCGCCGCTGCCGCTTCTGCGATACGTCGGCGGCCCTGCTGACGCGGCCCAAAACCTGGATGCTCGAAACCGCGACCGGTCGCGATCGGCATGAGACAAATCCCGTGGCAGGGGAGCGGCTGGTGAAAATTTTGTCGGCGTTGTCCGGCGGTCCCTTCCACTCTATCGCGCTCACCGGCGGGGAGCCGTTGCTGCAAGCGGAATTCCTGCAAGCGGCCTTGCCCCGTCTGCGCCGCGTTGGATGGAAAATTTATTTGGAAACCGCCGGCGACCGCTGGCGCGAGCTTCAACAGATCCTGCCGCATCTGGATTACATCGCCATGGACATCAAGCTGCCGGGCGTCACCGGACAGCCGGGCTCTTGGCAGGCACACCGGAAATTTCTGGAGGTGGCGACGGCCTCGCGCGCCTCAACGTTCGTCAAAATCGTCGCCAGCCACGCCACGGTGGCTGCCCAACTCCGCCGCGCCGCGCGGTTGGTGGCTGCTGTTGCGCCGCTGATGCCGGTGATCCTGCAACCGGCGACGCCGCACGCCGGCGTGTGCGCGCCTACCGCGCCGCAGCTCTGGCGCTGGCAACAACTCATGCTGGCTGCTGGACTTCGTGATGTCCGTGTGCTACCGCAGATGCACGTGGCGATGAAGCTACGCTGATGGCTGATGGGAAAGGGCTGATGACCTATACACGATCGGTTGGAGTAGTGGAGTATGGGAGTATTGGGAAGAACCAGCCGGGGCACGCCTTCTTTCCATGACTCCACCACTCCAGTACTCCAGTTCGCCAGACTCGATAGGGGTGTTGATTCCATGACTACGCCCGGACGCAAAGCCGTGGTGCTCTTGAGCGGCGGCGTGGATTCGACCACGACGCTGCACATCGCGAAGAGCGAGGGGTTTGAAGTTTATGCGTTGAGCTTTCGCTACGGCCAGCGGCATGTGCATGAACTCGACTGCGCCGCATGTGTCGCCCGCGCCGCCGGCGTCGTGCGGCACGAGGTGCTGGACGTGAACCTGCGCGCGTTCGGCGGCTCGGCGCTGACCGCGGACATCGCCGTGCCCAAGCACCGTGACCTCGCCACCATCGGGGCCGACATTCCGCCGACCTATGTGCCGGCGCGCAACACGGTCTTCCTCGCGCTGGCGCTGGCGTGGGCCGAGGCGCTGGGTGTGGCGGATATTTTCATCGGCGTCAACGCGCTCGATTATTCCGGCTACCCGGATTGCCGGCCGGAGTTCATCGCCGCGTTTGAGCACCTCGCCAACCTTGCGACCAAGGCGGGCGTCGAGGGTCAGGCGCGTTTCCGCATCCACACGCCGCTGATCCACCTGACCAAGGCGCAGATCATCCGCAAGGGGCTCGACCTTGGCGTGGATTTTGGCCTGACGAGTAGTTGCTATGATCCGCGACCCGACGGCAGTCCCTGCGGCGAATGCGACTCCTGCGAGTTGCGCCTGCAAGGGTTTGCCGACCTCGGCCTGCACGATCCGCTGGAGAAGCGTCCGTGAAATCTGTGGAGGAAAAGGACAACATGGAAATTTTCAAAATCGTTCACTTCGAGGCGGCGCACTGGCTGCCGTTTGTGCCCGCGACGCATCCGTGCCGCCGCATGCACGGCCACGGCTACAAGTTGGAGATTCACGTCACCGGCCCGCTGGACCCGCAGCAGGGGTGGGTCATGGATTTCGGCGATATCCGCCAGGCGCTGCAGCCGCTTCTGGAACAACTTGACCATCGCTGCCTGAACGACATCGCCGGTTTGGAGAATCCGACGAGCGAAAATCTCGCGCGCTGGATCTGGCAGCGGCTCAAACCCGTGCTGCCGCAGCTCTGCCGGCTGGTCATCCGCGAAACGGAAACCAGCGGCTGCGTGTACGACGGCCGCGCTTAGGTGGGGAAACTCGCCGTGACGCGGATGGCGATGCCGCCGCGCGGCGAGAAATCGCCGGTGACGGTGGCGCGGCGCGGCTGGCAGGCGCGCACCACGGCGTCGAGAATCTCGTTCACAATCGTCTCTGCGAATGCGCCGTGGTTGCGGTAGCTGAAGAGGTGGAGCTTGAGCGACTTGCTTTCCACGCAAAATTTATCCGGCACATAGTCCAGCACAATGTGACCAAAATCCGGCTGGCCGGTCACCGGGCAGATCGAGGTGAATTCCGGGCAATCGAAACGGATCACGTAGTCGCGCTTCGGTTCCGGGTTGGGGAAAACTTCCAGCCGCGCCGCGGCCGGCGTCGTCGGATACGGCTGCCGGCTGCGCCCCAGCAGCGTCAAACCGCGAAATTCTTTTTTCTTTTTCATAGCGGCTCCGGCGGAGAGATAGCAGACCGGCGACGCAACGTCAGGCGGAATCTTCCTTGTTCAGCCCTCCTGCACCGGCTCCAGCCGCGGGTTCGCGCGGAACCAGCGGCCAACCTTGGCGCAGGGCCGGCCATCCTTGAGGACGATGTCGGCGGTAAAGTCGAAACAGCCTTGGAGCAGATAGCTGCCGACGCCGTAGGCCTCCACCGGCGCGCCGGCCTGCTCGAAAAGCGCGACCTTCTCCGGCGTGAAGCCGCCGGAGACGATGATCTTCACGTGTTGGAAATTTTCGCGGTCGAGCGCTGCGCGCAGCTTGAACGCCATCTGCGGCACGACGCCCGTCGGCTTGAAATCGCCCATCGCGTCCACGACCGACTTGTCCACCAGGTTTTCCGAGGTGTCCAGCCGCACGCCCCACAACTTCTGGCCGAGCGCGCGGGCGCACTGGAGCGAGGTCGCCACGCAATCATTCTCGAAGTCCACCAGCGCCACGAGCCGGACCTCGGGATAGGTCTCGCCGAAAATCTGCACCGCCTGCACGCTATCGCCGCCGACCGCGGCGATCAGCGCATGTGGCACCGTGCCGGAAGCCGCCGCGCCCCACCACTCGCCCTGCGCATCGGTGGAGACGCCGGCCGCGCCGCCGATGTGCGCCGCATAACCATCGCCACCCTGCACCGCCCAGTGGTCGAAGCGGGCCGGGAAATAGAGCACCGTCTTGCCGCGCGCCGCGCGGCAGATGGCGCGCACGTTTGTCGCCACGCGCGTCCGCCGCGCCAGCACACCGAGGTAGATCGTCTCCAGGTGCGCGAACAGCGCGTAGTCGCCGGTGATGTGCAACACGCTTTCCCACGGCGCGATCTCGTCGCCATCGTGCAGCGCGGAGAGCTGCAACGCCGCAAAGCCGTCCTCCCAGAGCGTGTCCAGTTCCGCCGAGATGTCGAGCCGCTGGCGGACGATATCGAGGTAGCGCGCGCGGTCGCTCATGTAATGCTCGCGCGCCTGCCGCTTCAGTTCGATGAACCGGTCGAACAGCTTGCAGGCGTGGTCATAGTCGCGCCACCGACCGCTGGCGAGCTTGAGGATGGCGAGGGCCTCGTCCACGCCGCCGAGCACCGCGTGGTTTTTCTGGAAGACCTGCATCGTCACCTGCGGGTGCAGGCCGTGGCGCTCCAACGCGATTTTCGAGCGCCAGAAATAGATGTCGCTGCGGTAGCCCCGCCGCAGTTCCTGCACCGGCAGATCGAACAGATGGCTGCGCAAGCGTATTTTCATGGTTCGCTCCACGCCCAGTTTCGCGCCGCCACACAGCGGTGTCAACGCTACGCCCACTCGTGGCCCTTGTCACCGGCCATGGGTTTGACGGCGGGACAAGGGCAGGCTACAAAGTGGCGTGATGCGGCGTTCCACAGCTTGGTTGCTCTTCGGCCTGACGGCGGGCGTGCTGTTCGCGCTATTCGTCGTGCCGCTGGGCGCGGTGCTCAAGGGCGGCGTGTTCGTCGGCGGTCACTTCACACTCCGCTATCTGTTCGAGGTTTTCCAAAATCCCGTCTACGCCGAGGGGTTGTTCAACAGCGTCTGTATCGCGTTGACGACGACTGCGCTCGCGATGCTGATTGCGATTCCGCTCGCGCTGATTGCCAGCCGCTGGGACTTTCGCGGCGCGCGCCTCGCCGGCACGCTGTTGCTGGCGCCGCTGGTCCTGCCGCCGTTCGTCGGCGCCATCGGTTTCCAACAGATCTTCGGCGCCTACGGTGTGCTCAATACCGCGCTCGGCCTCGGCCCGATTGACTGGCTCGGCCGCGCGCAATTCGCCGGCGTCGTCGGCTTGCAGGCGCTCGCGCTCTACCCGATCCTCTACCTCAATGTCCTCGCGGCGCTGGCGAACATTGACCCCGCGATGGAGGAGGCCGCCGCGAATCTCGGTGCCGGTCCATGGCGGCGGCTGTGGCTCGTCACGCTGCCGTTGGCCGCGCCCGGCCTGTTTGCCGGCGGTGCGCTGGTCTTCATCTGGAGCTTCACGGAACTGGGCACGCCGCTGATGCTCAATTACACCCGCTGCGCGCCTGTTCAGATTTTCGACGCGCTCAAGGAAGTCGGCGATAGCCCCTTCCCGCACGCGCTCGTGCTCGTCATGCTGACCGCGAGTGTGCTGCTCTATTCGGGGGCGCACCATTTCTTCGGCCGCCGCGCGTGGGCGATGCAGGGCAAGGCGACCACCCAGGCCGCGCCGCGCCGGCTCCGCGGCTGGCGCGCCGCGCTCGCGGCCGCGCCGTTCATCGTCATCATCGCGCTCGCCGTGCTGCCGCACCTCGCCGTCATCCTGACCAGCCTCACGCAGCCGGGCAGTTGGTATCGCAGCGTGCTGCCGGACGCCCTCACGCTCGACCACTTCCGCGCCGCGCTCGGCAGCGACCTCGCACTCGGCAGTTTGCGCAACAGCGCGAGCTACGCGCTGCTCGCCGTCGTCGCCAATATCGCCATCGGCATCACCATCGCACTCGTCGTCGTCCGTTCCGACCTGCGCCTGCGTGGCTGGCTCGATAACCTCGCGATGCTGCCGATGGCCGTGCCCGGCCTCGTCATGGCCTTCGGCTACCTCGCGGTCAGCGCGACGCTTGCCAACCAACCGTGGGTCAAGGAGAGCGAGTTCTGGCGCGCGCTGCTCGACGTGCGGACCAACCCCACCCTGTTCCTCGCCATCGCCTACAGCATCCGGCGGCTGCCCTACATGGTGCGCGCCGCGGTCGCCGGCCTGCGCCAGACCTCGGTCGTATTCGAAGAGGCCGCGGCGAACCTCGGCGCGGGCGCGTGGCAGCGCTTCCGCCGCATCACCTTCCCGCTGATCACCGCCAACCTCGTCGCCGGCGCGCTGCTGACCTTCGCCTTCAGCATGCTGGAAGTGTCCGACAGCCTGATCCTCGCGCAGCGGCAGGACTTCTATCCCGTGACCAAGGCGATCTACGAATTGTTCCAGCTCATCGGCACCGGCAAATATCTCGCCGCCGCACTCGGCGTCTGGGCGATGACGCTGCTCGCGCTGGCGCTGGCCGGCAGCAACCGCTTGCTCGGCAAAAAGCTCGGCGCGCTCTTCCGCGCGTGAGCGCGGCGCGACGAGGGGCGGGGGACGAGGGGCGGAGGCCCCTCCAAACGCTGGAAAATTCCGCCGGATTTTCCCAAACCGTGGAAATTTTTCTACCGTTTTCCCCAAGGCTCGGAAAAACCTGCGCGCGCTTTTCCAAGGCCTGGAAAATCGGCTGATTTAATTTCCAATCCCTGGAAGATCCACCACGTCGGTCACGCGGCCTGCAGCGGCGAACGTTAACGTTTTTGAAGGCCGGGTCTCTGACCCGGCGAGCGTAACCATCAAAGCAACTATATCACGCGCTTTTCTCGCCGAGTTTCACCTTGCGCCAGAGCAGGAAGGCGAAGGGTGTGAGCAGCGGGCAGAGCAGGAACGCGGCGGCCCAGAGAATCTTGTCGTGGCGGCCGGGCAGGATGGCGTCCTGCAACGACATCAGGAAGACGAACTGGAGAATCCACAGCACCGCCAGCGCGAGCATCAGAACCGGCATTGCATAGAACGCGATCATAACGGCTCCTTCCGGCCCAGCGGGCCTTGAACACGCTGGCAGTCTAAGGCCGGCGCGCTGGCCGTCAAGCGTTGCTTGCCATCTTATGACTGATTGCTCACATGCGCCCCAGCTCCCTCGCGCTTGCTTCCGGCGGGCGTTCCGCTATCGTGCCGCCGGAGACCACCATGAGAAAACAAATCCTGCTGTTGTCGCTCGCGTTGCTGACCAGCCGCGCGTTCGCCGCCGAGGCGCTGCCGCCGAAGGCCCACCCGGATTCCGCCAGGTGGGAGAACCTGTTCATGCCGGACCTCTCCGACGCTGTTTTCCCCAAGGGCATCTGGTTCCTGGAGGATGGCGCGATGACCGCGAGCAAGGATGAGGCAATCTGGACGGCGAAGGACTACGAAAACTTCGCGCTCGATCTCGAATTCAAGTGCGGGCCAGACGCCAACAGCGGCGTGCTGCTCTACGTCAGCGACACCAAGAACTGGATTCCCAATTCGGTCGAGGTCCAGATTCTTGACGACGCCGGCGCCAAGTGGCAGAAGGCCGACCCGACGTGGAAGTGCGCCGGTATCTTCGGGCGGCTCGCGCCGGCGAAGTCCGTCGTGAAACCCGCAGGCGAGTGGAACCGCATGACCGTCTGGGCCAAGGGCCAGATGCTCTACGTGATGCTCAACGGCGAACTCCTCACACAGTGCGACATGCGCAAGTGGACCGACCCCAAGAAAAATCCCGACGGCAGCGGCATCCCGGCGTGGCTTTCCAAGCCGCTGGCCCAGCTCCCCACCAAGGGCAAGATTGGCCTGCAGGGCAAGCACGGCGGCGCGCCCATCTACTTCCGCAACGTGAAGATCAAGCAGCTCGACTAAGCCGCGCGCGCGGCAGGAGGACGGCGATGCAAAAGCTCGTGACGGTCTATCTGGATAACAGCGCCTATGCGCAGGGGAAATTGATGGTCGGCAGCTTTGCCGACAAGCACGGACTGGTTGAGGAGCACCTGCAACAATACTTGGCGGATGGCTGGTCGATCGCACAGGTGCACGGCTTTGGCGGCAACTCCGAGAGCCTGATGGTCCGCGGCTGGATCACGGTCGTCATCGAGAAGAGATAAGACGTCCGCCCAACCAATAAAACGGGCGCGGCCTGATGAGCAGCGCCCGTTCTGTTTCGCCTTGATTGGCGCTTATTTCTTTTTCGCTTCCTTCGGCGGCGTGACCTTCTTGAGGGCGGCGTCGACGGCGGCCTTGAGCTTCTTGTCCTTGACCAGCGGCTGGACTTTCTTGAGCGCGGCGGCGGCCTCGGCGTCGTGTTTGTCCGGCAGCGTACCGGCGAGCTGCGCGAGCGTATTGGCGGCGGCCTCGTTCAGCTTCTTGTTATCGCCCAGGCAGGTCGCCGCGAGCTTGAACGCCTCGGCGGTCTTGACGCCGGAGAGGCCGGCGAGCACGAGCATCTTCTCCTCCGGCCGCGCGGCGAGTTCCATCGCATCCTTGAAGAGCGCGAGCGACTCGGCGGCGGGCCGCTGCGAGGGCAGGCCGGCAAGCTGGATATAGCCGCGCAGCGCGAGAATCTTCGCATTACCATCGGCATCGCCTTTGGCGGTGGCGAGCAGATCGCCCAGCGGGGCGGCGTCGCGCCAGTCGGCGAGCGCGCGGATCGCGGCCTTGCGCGTCTCGACGTTCGCGCCCTTGAGCTGGCCCTGTACGGCGGCGAGCGCCTGCGCGCCGCTCAAGCGGCCGAAGACCGGCAGCAGGTCCTGCTTGATCTCATCGTTGGCAGAATTGAGCGCGCCGGTCAGCAACGCGGCGACGGCGGCGGCCTCGGTGCTGCGCTCGACCGCGGCGGCAAGCGCGGGCTGGATGCGCTGGCGGTCGGCGGCACCGGCGCTGCCGGTCAGCATTTCGAGCAACGGCTTGATCTCGGCCGGGCCGGCGAGCGCGCGCAGCGCCTTGAACGCGGCGGACTTCGCCTTGGCGTCGCTGTCCTTACCGGCGGTGAGCAGCGCAGCGGCGGCTTCCTTCGCGTCGCGCGCGGCGAGCGCATTGAGCGCGGCCACGCGGATGCCGGCCTCGGCATCGCCCACGGCCTTGAGCAGCGCGGCGTTGACGTCCTTGCCGCGCAGCTTTTCGAGACTGGCGACAGCGGCCGCGCCCGTATCGCCGCCGGCGGCGGCGAGCTTGAGCAGTTGTGCCGCCTGATCGGCGCCGCCGATTTCGCCGAGCGTCGTGGCGGCGGCGGTGGCGACCTCGGCGCTCGCGCCGGAGGCAAGCTGGACGACCGCCGGCAACGCGACGTCGTCACCGCGGCCCGCGAGGTTGCGCAGCAGAATTACCTGCACGGTCGGCGTGGCCGAAGGCAATTGTGCGGCGATGAGCTTGGAGATTTTCTTGCCGGGCTGCTCGGCGAGCAGTTGCGCGGCGGCGACGGCGACCGTCGGGTCGGCATCCTTGAGCAACGCGGGCAGATCGGCCGCGACATCGGAGTCCACGGCGATCAAACCGCGCAGCGCGGCCATCTTGGCGACCGGCTTGGTGGCGGCGGCGTAGGCGGCGCGGAGCAGCTTCTGCGCGGTCTTCTTTTCCTTCTGTGCCACGAGGCGCTCGCCGGCGTTGACCACGGCGATGCCCCACGCGCCGGCAAGCGCGCCCTGCGGCTTGAGCGCGAGCAGCGCCTCGGCGGCTGCCGGCGTACCGATGCGGCCGAGCGCGAGGATGGCCGCCTCCGACGTGGGCGCGAGCTTGGCGAGCGGCTCGACGGCCTTGGCGTCGGCGCGCATGCCGATGGAATTGATGACGCCGATCTGGAGATCGCCGCTGGTTTTGGCGAGTGCGGCGCGGAAGACCTCGTCCACTTTCGGGCTCGGATTGCTCTGGAGCGCGTAGCGCGCCATGTGCGAGAGCTTCTCATCGGTCAGCAGCGCGGCGACCGGCTCGACGCACGCCTCGCCGCCGATCAGCCGCAGCATACGGCAGGCGAACTGCTTGGCGGCATAGCTGGCCTTCGCGTCAGCGAGCACGGCGAGCATGTCCTTCTCGACCGCGGCGCGCTTGGCGGGTTCGGTCAGGCGCGCGGCGTCTTCGACCGCGGCGAGCGGCGCGCGCGGCTTGTCGAAATCGTAGGCAAGCACGTCGGCGAGGTTGTAGTCGGCGGCACGGACGAGTCCGGCCGCGGCCAGCGTGGCGATCAACAACAGTCTGCTCTTCATAGTTGCTCCTTTTCCACATTCACTGCGCGGCCAGCGGCCGCACCGCAAGGTTCCGGTAGGCCACCGGCCCGTGGTCGCCTTGCAGCATCAGCGGCCCGGTCGCGCGTTCGTCGTCATAGTGCGCCGCGCGGGTCGGCCCGGTCAACTCCACATTCTCATGTACGACCTGCCCGTTGTGCATCACCTTCAAGAACGCAGCCGACGCGATTTTCTTGCCCGCGGCGTCGAAGCGCGGCGCGCGGAAGGTGATGTCGAAGCTCTGCCACTCGCCCGCCGGCTTGCTTGCGTTGACGCGCGGCGAGTGCCCCTCGAAGCCCTTGCCGTTCACCCAGCGCTGGTAGATGCCGCCACACTCGATGCCGGCATACTGGCCCTTCGCGCCGAAGCTGTCGAAGACCTGGACCTCGTAGCGGCCCATCAGGTAAACGCCGGAGTTCGACTTCGGCGGAATCAGAAATTCCACGTGAACTTCCGCGTCGCCGAATTCCTGCTGCGAGAGCAGGTTCTTGGTGCGGCCGGTGGCGCCATTGATGATCAGGCCCTGGCCCGGCTGGGCCGCGAGCAATTTGGGATTGGCGGCATTGGTCGTCGCGCTGGTGGCGGTGAACCAGTCGCCGCGCGGCTCGCGCCACTGCGCGAGATCGTCCTTGCCGCCGACGAGCCGGACCTCGGCCGCGCCGGCGACGACGCCGAGCGCGCAAACTGCCGCTGCCAAGTTCACATTCATCTTCATGTGTCTCATCTGTACGGCAAACGCCGCGTGAGGTCACGCGGCCTACAACACTTCTGGCCACCGCTCTTTTCTGCTGTAGGCCGGGTCACCGACCCGGCGGAACAAACTGCCACCTGATTTTCCAAGCCTTGGAAAAATCAGGCCCGGTTTTTCCAAGCCTTGGAAAAAATCGCGGGAAAATTTCCAAGGTCTGGAAAAACGGCCGCGATTTATTTCTTCGCGGTCGGGGTGTCGTCCACCTTCAGGTCGCCGAGCGCGTACTGGATGCCGGCGAGGTAGTGCGCGACGATCGCCGGGGTCCAGAAGATTTCGTTGTTGTGGCCGAGCGAGCAGTAGAAGACGCGGCCCCGGCCGGTCTGCTTGAGCCACGCGACGGCGAAATCGTTGTCCTTGCGCTTGAGGCCCTTCTTGTCCACGCCGCCGGTGCGCTCATCGCTCATATCGAGGCTCAAGAGCACGCGGTGCGTGTCGCGGGAATACGGCCCCTTGATCTGGTAAATCTCGTCCTTGGCTTTGAAGCCCTTGCCGCCGAAGCTGGCGTTGACCGGGTGCGCGGGATCATCGAGTTTGAACGCCCACGTGCCGCCGGCGCCCCACGGGTGGCCATCGAACTGGCCGCCGAGCAACGCGACGCCGGCGGGCCAGTCGCCGAAGCAGTCAGTCGCGGCGTGGATGCCGATCAGGCCCTTGCCGTTGTTGACGAAGTCGAGCAGCGCCTGCCTCTGTTCCGGCGTGAATTTCAGGCCGGTGGTGTTGTTGAGGATGATGCCGTCATATTGCTTGAGGTTTTCAGTGGTAAACACCGACTTGTCCTTGCACAACGTTCCAAAGAACGCGCCGGTCTTCTCGGCCATGATCTCCAGCATCTTGTTGCACCACGGAATACAGCCGTGCGGGAAGCCTTCGCAGAGCCAGAAGACGAGCACCTTGCGCGGTTGCTTCGGCGTCGCCGGGGCCTTCTCGGGTATGGCCTTGGTGATCTTCTCGATATCGCCCGGCGGCACAGTGGCCCAGCCATCCTTCGGCTCTGAACCACGTATGAGCGCATTAGTCAAAATGGTCCACGCAGGAGTTTTCACCAACACCTTTTCCAGTTTTGGCGTTTGGCAGCCGACCTGCATCATGGCGATCACGGCCACGATACCCGCGGTAATTACAGTCAGTGCGGTCTTCATGTTGCTTCCTTGGGTTGTTTATCTGGAAAATTCCTGAAACGCCGCGCCAAGCTTGGCGGCGTCGCCCGCGCCCGGATGGACGAGAATGCGGTAAAGCAGCTTGAGCTCCTCGCCTGTCTTGAGCGAGAGCGGCGCGGAGTAGATGAGCGCCGGCGTGAAGAACGGATGGCTTTGGTTCAGATACCAGTTGTTCGGATGGCGGATGTTCGCCGGATGATCGAAGATGGCGATGCCGGCGGTGGTGCCGTCGGCGGCGGGGCCGGAAAAGTCCACCCATGTGAGCTTCTCGCCGTTGGCCTCGGCGGCCACGCTCTTGCCATTGCTCGTCAGGAATTTCCACGTCGGGACAAACGCGCGCGGGAAGCGCAGCGAGAGGCCCGCGTAACCGCCGGAGGTCTTCTTTGGCGGCGTACGCTCGAGTTCGACGTCCTGCAACATCTTGAACGTCGCCGTCCAGTCGAGCGTGTACGCGCCATCGGCGGCGGGCGCGGAAAAGTTCAGGACGCGCTGCTCGGTCATCACCGGCGGCTGGCCGGGCAGACGGTAGGCGAGGTCCAGTTCAACGCGGCCGGAAAAATCCTTCTGCGGCGCAGCCTGCGCCTTCACGATCTCGGTGCGGCCGGCGGAGAGGCCGGTCTTCTTGTCCTCTTCCCAATAGTTGGTGTGGTTGATGTACTTCCATGCGAACCACAGGCCGCGATGCCAGAGGTGGTCGGCGGGACTGCGGACGGTCAGCTCCGCGCCATTGATGGTGGACAGCGGATGCACGAAAGACTTTGGCAGCGCGGGGTCGAAGACCGCCTGCCAGACGATCTTGCCGTGGTTGAGCAACGCGAGGTTGGTCGCGCTCTGCTGCCACGCGAAGTCCGGCGCGGCGGCGCGCGCCGCCAAACCTGTTCCCAGCATAACCAACGCGAGGGCGAAGCTCTTCATGCCAACTCCCGTGAAAGATGGTGAATGGCTAATGGTGGATGGTTGATGGAAGAAAACCGGACAGAGGGTCACATCCATCAACCATTTCCCATCCGCCATCCACCATTTCTTGTTCAGCACTTCCAGCCCGCGCGGTACGGCGGGTTGACGAACTGCGCCGCTTCCGGCGTGTTCGGCGAACGCATGTTCGGGCCGTCCCACTGGATTTTCTTGCCGGGCAGGCGCAGGGCGATGCAGCCGACGAGGATGATCTCGGTGAGGTAGGCGGCGATCTCGAAGCGCGAATATGGCGCCTTGGGATCGTTGGCGTAGCAGGCGTCCACCCACTCCTTGTAGTTGCCGCCCTTGGAGCGCGGCAGCGTCTCCGGCACCGGCACGCAGGCCTCGTGCTTCTGGATGGCGCGGAGCTTGGGCTCGTCGTTCAGGCGCATGAAGTTCTGGTCGCCGTAGTCGCTGCGGGAGAAGAAGCGGCCCTTCTCGCCGATAAAGTAGCAGCCGGCGATCGGCAGTTGCGCGGGCGTCTCCTTGCCGTTCTTGTCGCGGCCCGGGCCGGTGAACTCGATGATGTCCTTGCACAGGTCGTCGCCCGGCTTCCAGCCGCCCTCATACCAGAAGAAGGTGACGGGCGGCAGCATCTCGCCGGGTTTCGCCGGATTCGGGCGCGCCGGGAACTGGAAGCGGACCTTCGCGTGCAGCGGGAACGTCTCCGAGGTCGCGCCCTCGGTCACGGCCTCGACCTCGGTCGCGTAGCCGAGGTTGAGCGCGCGGACGGCGAGGTTGCAGGTGTGGCAGGCCATGTCGCCGAGCGCGCCGGTGCCGAAGTCATACCAACCGCGCCACGCGAATGGATGATAACCCTTGGCGTAGGGGCGTTGCGGCGCGACGCCGAGCCAGAGGTTCCAGTCGAGCGTCGGCGGAACCGGCTCCTCTTTCGGGCGCTCGATGCCCTGCGGCCAGATCGGGCGGTTCGTCCAGACGTGGACTTCCTTGACCTGCCCGATGACGCCGGCCTGGATGACCTCGACGCCGCGGCGGAGGCCGTCGGTCGCGCTGCCCTGGTTGCCCATCTGCGTGACGACGCCGGTCGTGCGCGCGAGGTCGCGGAGGCGGCGCGCCTCCCAGATCGTATGCGTCAGCGGCTTCTGGACATAGACGTGCTTGCCGAGCTGCATCGCCATCGCGGCGGCAGGGGCGTGCATGTGGTCGGGCGTGGAGATCGTGCAGGCGTCAATCAGCGGCTCCTTCGCCAGCATCTCGCGGAAGTCGCGGTAGAGGCGGACGTTCGGGTTGACCTCCTTGCGAATCTTCTCGGCCTTGGAGTTAAGCGTCTTCTCATCCACATCGCAGAGCGCGATGACGTTCATGCCGGCCTTGACCATCTCGCTGATGTCGGAGTCGCCCTTGCCGCCGGCGCCGATGCCGGCGAGGTTGAGCTTCTCGCCCGGCTGGAGCACGCGCGGCTTGGGCGTGCGGAGCGTGGCGCAGCCGCCGAGCGCGAACGCGCCCGCGGTCAGCATGGCGCCGCGCAGAAAATCGCGGCGCGAGGAACTGAAATAACCATTCGGATTCATCTATTTTTTTCCTTTCTTCAATTCATGTTGGACCAAGGAGGAACATGGTGGATGGCTGATGAACAAACCATCAACCATCTCCCATTCACCAGTTCATCAACCATCATCCATTTCTTCAGACCGTCCAACCCGGCCGGTAGGCGCCCTTGACGAGCGCCTCGACCTCCGGCGTATTCGGCGACTTCATGTTGGGGCCGTCCCACAGGATCTTCTTGCCGGGCATCCGCAACGCGAAGCAGCCGACGAGGATGATCTCGGTGAGATACGCCGCGATTTCAAAACGCGAATACGGATCGTTCGGCTTGTTGGCGACGCACGCATCCACCCACTCGCGGTAGTTGTTGCCGCTGCGCGGCAGCCGCTCCGGCACTGCGACCGCGGCCTCGTGCTTGGTGATGCCGCGGAGCTTGGGCTCCTCGTTCATCCGCATGATATTCCCGCCGCCGTAGTCGCCGCCCGAGAAGAAGCGGCCCTTCTCGCCGACGAAGTAGCAACCGGCGATGGGCAGCTTGGCCGGCGTCTCCTTGCCGTCCTTGTCGCGGCCGGGGCCGCTGAACTCGATGACGTCCTTGCACAGGTCGTCGCCCGGCTTCCAGCCGCCTTCATACCAGAAGAACGTGACGGGCGGCAGCAGCTCGCCGGGCTTGACCGGGTTCGGCCGCGCCGGGAACTCGAAGCGGACCTTGCCGCGCTTCGGATAGCTTTCCTGCGTGCCGCCCTCGGCCTGCGCCTCGACGGAGGTCGCGTAACCGAGGTTCAGCGAACGGAACGCGAGGTTGCAGGTATGGCACGCCATGTCGCCGAGCGCGCCCGTGCCGAAGTCGTGCCAGCCGCGCCAAGCGAACGGGTGATAGACCGCGCCCTTGCGGTCGTTGCTCTTGCCCTTCGTGGCGGCGGCGGCCTCGGAGCCCTCGCTCCATTTCGCCTTGAAAGGCCGCTGCGGCGCGACGCCGAGCCAGAGGTTCCAGTCGAGATTCGCCGGTACCGGGTCCTCGCCCGCGGGCCGCACGACACCCTGTGGCCAGATCGGGCGGTTCGTCCAGACGTGGACTTCCTTGATCGCGCCGATGACGCCGGCCTGCAACACCTCGACGCCGCGGCGCAGCTCATCGGAGGCACTGCCCTGGTTGCCCATCTGCGTCACGACGCCGGTGGTCTTCGCCAGCTCGCGCAGGCGGCGGGCCTCCCAGATCGTGTGCGTCAGCGGCTTCTGGACATAGACATGCTTGCCCATCTGCATCGCCATCGCCGCGGCGGGCGCGTGCATGTGGTCGGGCGTGGAGACGGTGACCGCGTGGATGCGGTCCTTTTCCTTGAGGAGCATGTCGCGGAAGTCGCGATAGAGGCGGACGTCGGGGAATTTCTTGCGGACTTCCTCGGCCTTCCGGTTCAGCGCGTTCTCGTCCACATCGCACAGCGCGCCGACGCTCATGCCGGCCTCCATCATCTCGCTGATATCGCCGCCGCCCTTGCCGCCGCAACCGACTGCGGCGAGGAACAGCTTCGCGGCGCCGGGATTCGGCGGCCGCGCGGTCTTCTTGGCCTTGGCGGGCTTGGCGTCCTGCTTCGGTTTGGCTTTCTGCTCCGCGGCGTGGCTGGTGAAGGCCAGCGCGCCCGCGCCCAGCAGCGAGCCGCGCAGAAAATCACGGCGTGAATAACCCGGCTTCAACTCGCGTTCCATGTTGGCTCCTCTCACGGTCTTCCAGGCATTGGAAAACCCAAGCTGTGTTTTTTCCAAGGCTTGGAACTTTTCACCGCTGTTTTTCCAAGCCTTGGAAAAACCGCGCGGCACACCGCGCGGTCATCCAGAAAAACTTCAACGCAAAGACGCCAAGTTCAACGGAAGGCGCAAAGTGGTTGCACTTTGCGCCTTGCCTCCGGTCTTTGCGTCTTTGCGTTGTTCCCAAAACATGACGCTCACTTCGGAGCGCTACCAGCCGCCGCCCTTACTTCGCAGCCTTGCCCCATGCTTCCACTTCGATGTAGTGGTTCATGTTGTTGCTGGTGTTGCCGTTCGAATAAAGACGGACGTAGCGGCCCTTGACGCCCTTCATGTCAATGAGCTGGCCCTGGTAGTTCTCGATGAAGCCGAGGTCCTTGCCGACGCCGAGGCCGTGCGCGTTCTCACGGTCGGTGTTGTAGACGGTCTTCACGTCCTTGATGAAGTCGGCATCGTCGCTGACCTGCACGACGACGGAGTGATAGACGCGCTTCTGGGAGTGGAAGCGCCACACGAGCAGGGCGTAGAGCTCGCTCGACTGGCCGAGGTCCAGTTGGATCCACTGCTTGCCGGCGGCGAGTTCCACATAGGAACCTTCCTCGGCGCTCTTGTCCTCATCGGTGACCAGCGTCAGCTCGCCGACGACGGGCTCCTTGTCGCTGCCGGTGACCTTCTTGCCCTTGGCGAGGTTGGAGCAGCCGGCGGGGACCATGAAATCCGGGCGCTTGTTGATGAGTTCGGGCTCGACCGGGACGGACGCCGGAATCGGCTTGGGGGTGCCGGCCAGCATGGGCTTCGGCAACTCGGTCTTGAGCGGGACCTTCTCATCGGCCGCGCGAACGACACTGCAAACCACCGCGGCCGCGACGGCCACGCCAACGATCATACGAATCTTCATCTGCATCTTCCTTTTTGTTGCGTTGTTGTTGTGCTGTTGTGCGAACGCAGAACGCTTGTAACACATCGTTATTGTGTCCGACAAGACCGCACTTCGGCGCGGCACATTGAAACCTCATCTGGAAACGGCGCCAGCGAAACCGCAGCCCATCGAACACGGAACCGCGGAAGGCCGAAGCTCCTGCTGACGCAAGGTTGCGGGCCTGTTCCAGGAGACCGGCCACGACGGAGCGTGGCCCTCCACGTGGGTGGTCCGACCCAAAAAAATCGCGGCGCGAAAACCGGTTGACTCCAGTTTCGCGCCGCGGGCTTGCGCCGGTGAGCCGGCGCGGCGGTCACGCCTCGTAATCGGCGGGCGTGATCTCCAGCGTCTTGCGGGCGGCGATGGCCTCGGAGGCCTTGTGGATCACCGACTCGCTGCGGAACGCCTCGTCGGCCGGGCAGTTGAGCTTGGCCTTGCCGCGGATGGCGTCGAAGAAGTTCTCGAGATGCGGCTGGTGGATGGCCTTGTTGAAGGTCACCGGCAGCGCGTAGGTCTCGAGCACCTTGCTTTCGCGCACGTCCACCTTGACGTCGGCCTCGGCGGCCGCGGGCGACTTCTTCAGCATCACGTAATTCTTCTGGATGAACTCCGCCCAGTCCGGCGCGTTGGCTTCGCGGAACAACTGGGTGATCGAGGGGTTCTCGGAGAGCTTGATCGAACCCTGATCGCCCATGAAGTACTCGAAGTAGCCGCCGCCGGCGCTGGTCGTGGTCTGCACCTGGTAGAACGCGCGCGCGGTGTACGGCTGGTTGTCCGGGGACGTCAGCTTGTACTCATAGATGCACATCGCGTTGTCGAACCACTCGTGCTCCTTGTAATAGTCCACGCCGCCGGACGCCGTCACGCTGACCGGCATCACGTCGAAGAACCAGTTGAAGATGTCAATCTGGTGCGCGCCGAGGTCGGAGAGCGGGCCGCCGCCATACTTCTTGAACCAGCGCCAGTTGCGGAACTTGTACATGTCCTCGTAGCCGTACTTGGCGAGCAGGTCGGGCTTCATGCTGATCGCCTTGGCGGCGCCGCGGTCCGGCGTCACCGCGCGGTTCCACTGGGCGTTCGCCGCGGTCAGGCGGCCGAACAGCTTGAGGTCGTGCAGGAGGTAGTTCAGGACGAAGCGGTAGCGGGGGTTGCTGCGCCGCTGGTGGCCGATCTGCAGCAGCTTGCCCGTTTCCTTCATCGCCTTGACCATCGAGCGCGCGCCGTCCATCGTGTTCGACATCATCTTCTCGCAATAGACGTGCAGGCCGTGCTTGAGGCAGGTGTTCGAGTGCGGCGCGTGCCAGAAGTCCGGCGACGCCACGATGGCGGCCTGGAGATCCTTCTCCTTGGCCAGCAGCTCCTCGAAGTCCTCGTAGGCGTTCACCTCGATGTTGTTGTTCTTCTTGAGGCCCTTCTGCACGCGGTCGCGGGCGTATTTCCAGATGTCGCAGATGGCGACGATCTCGATGCCCTCGATGCGCAGGAGCGCGTCGAGCAGCACGTTGCCTTCCTCGCCGCAGCCGATCAAGGCGTACCGGATGCGGTTGGAGGGCGGTGTCGTGGCCGGAGCGGCGGCGGGCGCGGTCTCGGCCCGCGCGCTTTGCAGCGCGAGGCCGGCGCCCGCGGCCATCGCCGTGGTCAAAAAGCCCCGGCGGGAAAAATCAAGTTCGGAAGCCATGAGGTCCCTCACCATTTCTTCAGGACGGCGAACTGGTTGTACTTCGCCAGCGTCAGGGCGTAGGCGATCAGCACGACGTGGATCGCCAGCCAGGCCACGCCGTCATCGGCCTTGATCATGATCAGGCCGGCGGTCAGCCCGATGTAGAGCAGGCCCTGCAGGAACAGCGAGACGCGCGTGCCGATGCCGAGCCAGAGCATGAGGCCGAGGATGATCAGCGCCGGACCGAGCACCGCGTAGAAGATCTTCAGCATGAACGCCGGGAGCAGCGGCTCGGCGGCGAACTTGTCCTGCATGGACTGCGGGATGGCCGCGTAGTTGCCGAGACCGTAGACCTTCTGGGTCGCCTCGACCATCGCGCCGCCGGCATCCACCTGGCCCGTCTTCGGGTCCACCCACGGCTTCATCACCTTGCCCATCGCCGCGTACTTCTCCAGCCCTGTCATCACCGCGCGCAGACCCAGCCAGCCGCGCAGCAGCCAAAACGCCAGTGTGGCGTCCCAATTTTTCGGCGTTGCCGCCGTTTCGTTTTGCTCGCTCATCACATGCCTTCCTTTCGTGGCGCCGTTCTTACTAAAAAACCCCGTGCAGCGTCCAGCGTCTTCGCGGATTTTTTTTCGCCAGCGCGAGGCGCCCTCAATAACGCAGACCCATCCTGCGTATTGCAGGCCAGCTTTTCCAAGGCCGGGAAAAGCGCCACCCGCTTTTCCCAAGCCTTGGAACAACGCCGGGGCCGCGCCCCTCCTTCGCACGCCGCCTGCGGGTTTGACAAGGGAGCCGAATCCGCTTATTTGTTGCGCGTTCAACGCGGGATGGTTTATGCCGACGTACGAATATGAATGCGCCAAATGCGGCGAACGGTTTGAAAAATTTCAGAGCATCACCGCTGTGCCGTTGAAGCAGTGTCCTGAATGCCGCGGCCGCGTGAAGCGGCTGTTGGGCACAGGCGCCGGCTTGCTGTTCAAAGGCAGCGGTTTCTATATCACGGACTACCGCAGCGAAAGCTACAGGCAGGGTGCCAAGGCCGAGAGCAAGCCACACACGCCCGCACCGGCACCGGAGAAACATGCGACCGGCACAGAGAAGAAAGCCGCGACCAAGGGCGTCAAAGGAAAGACGGCATGAGTCAGGTCATCGAATGTCCGCGGTGCCACCAAGGCAACGAACTGGGACGCATGTTCTGCACGCGGTGCGGCACCAAGCTGGACATGGAACAGATGACTCAGCGTGGACGCGGGCCCTTCGATGCAGCGGCGTTCTCGCGTGGCGCGGTTCAAATTGGCGCGTTCCTGTTCATGTTGCTTGGCGTGCTGCTGCTGATCTGGCCGGCGACGCCGGCCGGCAAGCGGGGCGATGAGGAGGCGCTGGCGGGACTGCTCGGCCAGCGGGCGGCGGTCAGGAAGGCGCTGCAGCAAGGTCAGGAAGTAAAGTGCGAACTGGCCGAGACGGGGTTGAATGCCTATCTGGCCGCCACCCTCAAGGCTGCGCGCAGCAACGAAACCGCGACGGCGTCTTGGAGCATGCAATTGGCGGAACTGAACATCGGCTTGAAGGCGGGCAGCGTCGTGGTGACCGCGTCGTCGCAGTGGGGACCGTTCAACATCACCTGGCAGATCAGTGGCACACCCAAGGTGACCGACAAGTATTTTCAACTGGACGTCAAGTCGGGGCGCATCGGGCATATCAGCCTGCCGCGCAGCGGCGCGCAGTGGATGGCCACGCGCATGGCGGTATTGTTCAACCGCTGGGCGGCCGATCGTGAACTGTTGAACACGCTAGCCAGCCTGACGGCGGAAAGCGGCAGCGTCACCCTGGTGACGCGGGTGGTGGCGGCAAAGGAATAGCAGCAAAGAAACGGGGTAGCTCATGAAGAATAAAGAAGAACTCTACGGCAAGATTGAACAGGTCAACCAGAAGGGTCTGGCCGAACTGCAGCAGTTAATTGGCGACTACGACTTCGCCCGCTACGTCCTCAAAGTGCTCCGCATCGAGGAGCCGGTGGAGACGCAATTGAGCCTGCTCGTCGTCCGGGTGCCGCAACTCATCGCCGGGTTTCCACAGAATCTGATCCAGACGCCGGTGGGCCGCACCGCGTTGGAGGATCTGCTGACCCGCAAGGTCGCCGCGGAGATCGAGAAGACCGCCTCCTATGACACCGCCGGCATCTCCCGGCGCCGCCTCTACTTCACGCAGCCCGGCCAGAAAATCCTGCCGCGCTCCAGCCTGGTGGTCACCGAGGAATATGTCGAGGCGCGCATCTACTTCCGCCCGCCCCTGCAGGATGGCCGCATCATGGGCGGCGACCTGAAGGAACTGTTCTTCGGCATGTTGCCGCGCATCGTCAACGCCTCGCTCATCTATTGCAACCTGCCCGAAACCGAGGCCGAGCGCTGCGTCAACCTGATGAGCGATGCCGACCACATCCGTCGCCTGTTGCCAACGCGCGGCTGGGTCAGCTTCATCGCGGAGCGCGCGCAGTTGTGCCGCTCCACCTGTACCGACAGGCCCGACCCGCATCGCAGCCGGTTGCTGGAGGTGGACAACACCTTTGCCAAATCCCTTGACCTGCCCAAGGCGGGCGCCGTGCGCGGCTTTGGCGTGCCCTCCGGCCTCACCGTCATCCTCGGCGACGCCTACTCCGGCCGCAGCGAACTGCTGCGCGCGATGGCCGCAGGCATCTATAACCACGTACGCGGCGACGGCCGCGAGTTGATCATCACCCTACCCGACGCCGTGTACATCAAGGCCGAGCCCGGCCGCAGTGTCCGGCGCGTGGACTTGAGCGCCTTCCTGCGCGATACCGGCGATGAAAACGGCCCGATCTACAGCAGCCCGCACGCGGACGCCTTCGCTTCGCAGGCGGCCGCCACCATCGAAGCGCTCGAAGCCGGCGCCCGCGCCTTGATCTTCGACGAGTCCGACTCCTCGCCGGAATTCCTCGCGCGCGACCCGCGCCTGTCCGGGCTGACGCCGCCGGCGGAGCAACGCATCACACCGCTCTCCGCCCTGGCCCGCCGCATGGTGGACCAACTCGGTGTTTCCATCGTCGTCGCCGGCACCGTGACCGTCACTGATTTCATCCCGATCGCCGATACCATCCTGCGCATTGCGAACTTCAAGGTCTATGACGTGACCAAGGAGGCCAAGAAGCTCGTCACGGCCACGCCCGTCACCGGCGCGCCCGCCAACGTCTCTGCCATGGTCGAGCGCCTGCGCTCGATCGTGCCCAGCAGCATTGATCCCAGCGCCGGCCGTAGCGACTTCTTCATTGAGGCCGAGGACATCCACCTGCTCCGTTTCGGCCGCGACAAGATTGACCTTTCCGGCATTGAGCAGCTTGCCGACATTGACCAGACCCGCACCATCGGGCGCATCCTCTACTACGCCAAGACGCGGTACATGGAGGAAATCCGCCCGATCCGCGAAATCCTCGACTCGATTGACCAGGACTTGAGTTCCGAGGGCCTCGAAACGTTGACGCGCACCTTGCAGGGCGACCTGGCCCGGCCGCGCCGCTACGAGATCGCCGCCGCGCTCAACCGGCTGCCCTCGCTGCGCATCGCGCGCCTCGCGTGAAGCCAGCTTTCAGTGGTCAGCCATGAAACTTGTGATTCAGCGCGTCCGCCGCGCCGCCGTCCGTGTCGGGGAGGAAACCACCGGACAAATTGACCGTGGCCTGCTGGTCCTCGCGGGTGTCGCCACGGACTCCACTTGGGAGGACGCGCAGTGGCTTGCCCGCAAGGTCGCGTTGCTGCGCGTCTTCGATGACGAGCACGGCAAGCTGAACAAGGCTGTCGGCGAAGTCGGCGGCGCGCTGCTCGTGGTCAGCCAGTTCACGCTCTACGGCGATGGTACCGGCGGCAACCGCCCCAGTTACACCGCCGCCGCGCCGCCCGCCTACGCCGAGCCGCTGCTCGAAGATTTCGTCCGGCTGCTCCGCGAACTCGGCTGCACCGTCGCCACCGGCCGCTTCCGCGCGCTGATGCAGGTCGAGCTTGTCAATGATGGCCCGGTGACCATCCTCATGGAGTCCCGCGCCGGTATCCGCCGCTGACACGGACGTCGGGCGGGTGGCGTCACCATCTGCCAGCCCGCACCAGCTCCAAGGCAGAAAAAGTTATCCGCCATTTTCCAAGCCTTGGAAAAAAGCAGCCGGAAATTTCCAAGCCTTGGAAAAAGAAGACCCCGCGATGGAGGGCGAATCGCACCGCGGGGCCCAGCCTTGCGGCTGAAAATAGGCATCACCCGATGGCGAGGTTGCCGGTCTCGCCGGTACGGATGCGGATGACTTCGTCGAGGCTTAGAACAAAGATCTTGCCGTCGCCGACTTGGCCGGTGCGGCCGCCCTCGATGATGGCGTCGAGCGTGGGTTTGACGTAGGTATCGTTGACGGCGATCTCGAGCTTCATCTTCTTGAGCAGCGTGCCGGCCTCCTTGTGGCTGCGGTACACAGTGGCCACGCCGCGCTGGCGGCCACGACCCATGACGCTGGTGACGGTGACGAGATGAATTTCTTTTTCCTCGAGCCGCTGCATGACTTCCTCAAGACGGTCGGGTTGGATCACGGCGATGATGTATTTCATGGCAGGCTCCTTTAATCGAGCACGGTGTAGCCGGTTTCACGATGGTCGGTCAGGTCGAGGCCGATGCGCTCGGCTTGCGCGTCGGAGCGGAGGCCGACGAGGGCATCCACAAGGCGCAGCAGGATGAACGAGACGACCAACGCATAGACGACCGTCACCACAACCGTGATGCACTGCGCCTTGAAGAGGTCGAAGCTGCCATAGATGAGACCATCGGCGCCCGCCGGATTGACCGCCTTGGAGGCAAAGACGCCGGTCAGTAACGCACCCAGGATGCCGCCCACGCCGTGGATGCCGAACGCGTCGAGCGCATCGTCGTAGCCGAGCTTGGGCTTGATGAGGCTGACAAACAGCCACGGGACGATGCCGGCGATCACGCCGATGGCGATGGCCGCCATCGGGGTGACAAAGCCGGCGGCCTGCGTGATCGTCGCGAGGCCGGCGACGCCACCGGAGATGATGCCAAGCACGGTCGCGCGCTTGTTGGCGACCAGGTCCATCACGGCCCACGTCAGGCCGCCGGCCGCCGCCGCAAGGTGCGTGGCGACGAACGCCGTGGTGGAAAGCCCGCCGGCGGCGAGCGCGCTGCCGGCGTTAAAACCGAACCACCCAAACCAGAGCAGGCCGGCGCCCAGCGTGGCAAAGGGCAGATTGTGTGGCGGGCTCATGCGCTCGGGATAGCCAAGGCGCTTGCCGATGACGAGGGCGGCGGCGAGGCTGGCGATGCCGGCGTTGATGTGCACGACCGTGCCGCCCGCAAAATCCAGCGCGCCCAGCTTGGCGAGGAAGCCGCCCTTGCCCCAGACCCAGTGGCAGACGGGGGCATAAACGAACGTCACCCAGAGCAGCGAGAAGATGATGAACGCGGCAAACTTCATGCGCTCCGCGAACGCGCCGACGATGAGCGCGGGCGTGATGACCGCGAACATCATCTGGAAAATCATGAAGAGTTGATGCGGGATGGTCGGCGCGTAGGCGCTCGGCGCGTCCGCGGTGACGTTTTGCAGTCCAGCCCACGAGAGATCACCGATCACGCCCTTGACATCCGGGCCAAAGGCGAGGCTGTAACCAAAGAGCACCCATTGCAAGGAGACCAAGCACATCATCATGAAGCACTGCATGAGAACCGAGAGGACGTTTTTCCGGCGAACGAGACCGCCATAAAAGAACGCGAGGCCGGGGATGGTCATCAGCAGCACCAACCCCGTGCTGATGCTGACCCAGGCGGTATCGCCGGCGCTGATATCCTTGGCCGAGAGCACGACCGGCGCCGCGTTGGTGGCGGTCTGCTGCGCCGCTGCGCCCATGGACATGGCCAGTACAGCCAAGCCCACCAGTGCTGCGACAACAAAACGCTGCTGCATATAACCTGCCCTCCGAAGGGTTACTCCGGCGGCCTTAATGTCGCCGGATGGATGGCGTTTAGCAGCCGATATGCCAACGAATCCAGTTGAAACCCAGTCGGCGCGTCTCAATGTCATTAACACCAATCAGTTGAAACTATTTAATGCGTAAAGCCAATAAGGTTCATTGCGCAGACAATGACTACATATTGGTAATATGAACATATAAACGATGCATATTTGTATTTTGTAGATTTATTGAAAGGGTGAGATCGCTGCTGCCGGTCGCCGGGAGTCACGGTATGCTCCCGTCCCATGAAAACGATGCTGCAAGCTGTTGGCCGGGGGCTGGCCGCCGCGACTGCGTTGAGTGTGGGTTCCGTCCTGGCCGTGGAATGCGCCGAATCAACAACCAGTCTCACGGTGACGGGCAGTGCCTATCGCCTCTCTCTGAACAAAACCGCGTGTGATCTGCGTTTGGCCGTGCGTATAGGCGATGGTGGTTGGATGGAAGTCTTGCAGCCCGCCACCACGCTGGAATTCGGTATCGCCCGCGGTAGTGAATTGGTAACGACATTAGCGGCACGCACCCAGATGGCCTATCAGCGGGTGGGTGCGGACCTCATCATCGGCGCCACCATCTTGTTGAATCCTTTGTCGGGCGAGACGGCGCAGCTGCACCTGATCTGTGTCGAGACCGGAGTGCTCGTCCAGTTTCTGCCACAGTCCAGCACGCCGGCGGAGGGCCTCTGCTGGGCGTTGCCGCGCCTCGGCCTCGACGCCCGTCGCTTTTCCGCCTACACGTTCTGGGCCGGGGACGGGCAGCGGCACGAGGGACCGCTCGAAAACTTGCACCCGCTGCCGGCGTACGCCGGGGTGAGTACGTGGGGGCGTCAGGGCGACACGGTGGCGCGTCTCTCGCCAGACCTCCCGGCGGTTATTGCGCGTGATACGCAGACCGGGGCCGGGGTGGGCGTCGTCCTGGTGGATGCGCAGAACGCGTGGCGCGACGGCCTGACTTTTTTGCAACGCTATCAAGCCGGTACGCTCTTCTTCTATGCTGGCAATGCGCAAGCGGCCGCCGCCCGGCGCGGCCTCTGGGGCTGGCTGGCGCCGTTCGATGGACGTGATGGCGGCGCGTGTGAAAAGCAGGTGAAGCAACTGCTCGCGCAGACACCGCGGCTGCTGCGTGACTTCAAGCCCGTGGCACCGGTGATCCCGCCGGCGTGGAATGTGCCCGCCGATGTGCCTGCCTCGGTGCGCCGTGCGCAACCGGTCAACGACATCAGCGAGGCGATGGTCTTCACGATGAACGAGGAGATCAATTCGCCGTACGGGATGGCGCTCGCGCGCAAGACCTGCTCCGATGTTCTGGTGCGCGCCTGGTTCAAATGGCACAACGCGCCCGACTGGTCGGGCTACCGCCAGTTCCCGGTCGAGGCCCACGCGCTGGGCATGTTGTTCGGCGGCGGCATCACCTGCAGCGCGCTCTATGAGGGTGAGAACGGACTGTCCGCCGCCGAGGTGCGCGACATGGCTACGCGCGACCCGGCGGGCCAACTTGTTGATGCATGGAAGTCGCCCGGCTGCCGCCACGGCTCGCTCTCGAATCCGCGCTATCTCGACTATCTCCTGCGCTGGTGCCGCGCGCAGATTGACCAGGGCGCGGACTACCTCTTCATGGACGAGCACAACGCCGCGCTGCATCCCAACGAGGGCTACGACGATTACGCGCTGCGCGACTTCCGCGACTGGCTGCGCCAAACGTACTGTGAGCAGCAGGGCTGGAGCGCGACCGATGCGCGCTGGCGGCAACAGTTCGGGCTTGATGTGGCGGACCGCGCGCTGTGCCCGGATGGCACGCTCACGAGCTTCGACTATCGGGCCTGGCTGCGCCGGAATAATTTCCTGGCCGAACCGCTTGCGGCAAAAAATTCTTTCCGCGATGCGTGGCTGAAGTTCCGGCACGTCCGCGACGCGCACGCATGGCAGAAGTTGACCGACGGCATCCGCGCCTACGCGGCCGGTAAGGGCCGGCGTGTCCTGATCAGCGCCAACGGGCTCGCGCCGCGCGTGGATTTGCAGGTGCTAGGTGTCTGGGGCGAGTGGCGCGTGAACAATAACCGGGTCGAGGTCGGCGACTCGCAACTCGCGACGTGGGCCGGCACGGTCCGGCGCGGTCACGCGCTCGCCGGCCGCAAGGTGCCGGTGGTGTTCTTCCACGACTGGGGCTTCGGTGAGCCGCCGTTCCCGTGGCTCGCCGTGCCACCCGCCGATCGCGCGCTGTGGATGCGGGTGCGCGGCGCGGAAATCTACGCCGCCGGCGGCCGCTTCGCGTTTCCCGTCACCGGCCCGTTCGGTTGCGACGCGCTCAAGGATGGCACGCTCGGTACCATCGCGCAGTTGACCCGCTTCTACCACGAGCATGGCGACCTCTATCGCCACGCCAAGACCATCGCCACCGATGCGCTGGTGACGGAGCCGGACCTCGGCACCGCACTGGCGCTCCGCGGCACGTCGCCGGCCGTGTTGCTGCATGTGATCAACCACGCCACGCGCGACCACCAACTCCAGGCACGGCAGAACATCGGCGTGGACTTGCCGCTGACGGTGCAGCCGGACAGCGTGCAGGTGTTCTCACCCGATGGCACAGGCGCGGCGCGACTGGAGAAGGCCGGCGACCACCTGCGCGTACGGCTGGACAAACTGGAGGCTTACTCCGTCGTCGTGCTGAACTACACCACGCTGCCAACGTTGACGACGAATTTCGCGCCGCGCCTCGTGCCGGAGAACCGCTGGGAGAAACCGGCGTGCAACGAGTTCGTGGTTCATCCCGGTGGCGAGGTGGAGAACGCCCACGAATTGGTCACGCCGCTACAGGGGCGGCTGCATCAGCCCCTGCGTAATCCCCCGGTGTTTATCGTCAATGCGCCGCGCGGCGGCGAGCTGCTGGTCCGCGTCCGCGCCGTCGCCACCGCCGGCGCGCGGCTCGAACTGCGCGAGGGTGACCGCGTCCTGCAAACCTTCGACCTGCCCGACCGCGACGGCAAAAACGATGCCGGCGCGCGCGAGTGGGAATGCACACTGACCTTTGCCCTCCCGGCCGGCCAGCATCGTCTGACGCTCGACAACACCGGCGGCGACTGGGCCGCGCTCGACTGGCTCTGTTTCTCCGGCGACTTCGCCGAGCCGGTTTTCCAAGCCTTGGAAAGACCGCGCTGAATTTTTCCAAGGCTTGGAAAACGGGACGAGCTGTTTTCCCTGGCTTGGACAGATTAGGCGCAACTTTTTCCGAGGCTCGGAAAAAATTTACGGGCGCATTGAATGGTGTTGCAAGCGGGGGCGGTTGCGCTAGAGTGTCGCGCGTGTCAGCGGGATCCAAATACGCCATTCTCGGCGACATCCACGCGAACCTCGAAGCGTTGCAGGCCGTCATGGCCGACGCCGAAGCGCAGGGCGTGACCAAGTATGCCTGCACCGGCGACGTGGTGGGCTACAACGCGAATCCCATCGAGTGCCTGGAAATCATCCGCGGCCTGAAGTGCCCGACGGTGCGCGGCAATCACGATCACTACTGCTCCTACGACGAGGCGCTGGACGGTTTCCATCCGCTCGCCGCCGATGCCGTGGGGTGGACGCGCAAGCAACTCAACGACGAGCAGCGCAAGTGGCTGCACGATCTGCCGCTGGTGGCGAAGACGGAGTCGTTCTGGGTGGTCCACAGCACGCTGGACATGCCGGACCGCTGGGGCTACGTGTTCGAGGCGCTGGAAGCGGAGGCGAATTTCACCTATCAATTCACACCGGTCTGTTTCTTCGGGCACACGCATGTGCCGCTAGCGTTCGAGAAGACCGACTATGTGAAGGGCGGGCTCTACTCGAAGATCAAGGTGCAACTGGGCCGCAAGTATTTCGTGAACGTGGGCAGCGTCGGACAGCCGCGCGATGGCGACCCGCGCGCGGCCTATGTCATCTATGACCTCACCAGCAACATGATCGAGCTGCGGCGCGTGGCCTACGACATCCCCGCGACGCAGGAGAAGATCATCAAGGCCGGGTTGCCGCAACGTATGGCCGCGCGGCTGGCCGTGGGACGTTAAGTGGTCTGCCAGGAGATGCCGATGAATATCCGCCGTTTACTTGCGCTGCTGCCACTGTTGCTCGCGGTGGCACCTGTCCAGGCCCAGATCGAGGTCCTCTGCCGCCCGATCCATTCCCATTTCCTGATCGGCGAGGAATCCACGGTGCGTGTCGAGGTGCGCAACCAGACCAGCACCCCCCTGATCATCGCCGGCAGCAACCGCAACGCGAAGGTTTCCTTTGAGCTGACCACGGAGACCGGTTCCGCGGTGCCCGCCAAGCGCGAGTTGCCGTTTGCGGTCTCGGACATCATTAAGCCGGGCCAGGAGTGGATCCGGGCGGTGGACCTGCAGCCGTTTTTTGACCTGCGCAACACCGGCCGGCTCAAGCTGCGCGCCGTGGTCGAGTGGGATGGCAACGCCTATCTTTCCGCCAAGAGCTTCTTCAATATCGAGCGCGGCGTTGAAATCGTAAAGCGGACGGTCTCCAGCGGCACCGGGCCGGAGAAGGTCATGATCAAGTACAGCTTGCGGACGGTGGCGCGCGAGGAGGGCGAAATCCTGTTTCTCTGCCTGGAACATCCGGACACCCACACCCGGTTTGCCGCAGCCAACCTCGGCACCATGATCCGGCTCTATGTGCCACACCTGCTGCGCGATAGCGGCGGCCGGATTCATGTGTTGCACCAGTCCGCGCCCAACCGTTTCACCCATAGCGAAATTTCCGCCGCCGGCCGGATGCTCAACCAGGAACATTTCTCCAACGACTACCAGATGCCCGAGATGAAGGAACTCGAGGGCACGATCATCGTCCGCGGCCGCCCCTATATCCCCGGCGACGAGCGCCGCATGCCGCTCGGCCCGGACGTGCGCTGAAGGCACCGCTTCAATCCACCTCGAAGGGCAGCCGCTCGATGGACGTTTTCCAGAGGGTCTCCAAGTCGGCAGGTGTGAGTGCGAGAAAACGGCAGAGCAAGTCCAACGGGGGCGTCCGCCGGATATCCGCCGCGGCTTCCAGGCGGCGCAGGTGCTTGAGGTAGTTGAAAAATTTTTCCTGCCGCGCCGGCCGCATCAGCAGACGCACCAGTCCCCACGCCTCGGCATAGGCCAGTTCCTGCTTGCGCTCACCCTCATAGAAACCGCGGTTTTTGCGCGGCTGATAGTTCATCAGTTCCGCCAAGGGGAGCAGCCGGCCCGCTTCCAAAGACGCCTTCAGACGGCCGGTCAGTTCAAAGGAGACTGCGCCGGGCACGCGCGTCTCGTACCACTGCGCCAACCCCTCGGCCAACCAGCCGGGGGTGGCCCCCTCGGCGAGGATGCCGCTCGCGTGCAAGAGTTGATGGGCACCCTCATGGCGCAAGATGCGCTGATTGCCGGCCTCGGCCAGTCGCATGGCGCTGCAAGCCTGGAACAGAAAGAACAACCGTTGTTGGGCGGCGGCCTCCTCGGTGCGCGCCTGCACCTCGGCCTTCTCGCCCTGCCAGGCCAGACGCGACAGGATTTCGTCCATGCCCGCCGTGTAGCGTTGGTCGAACACGGTCAGGCGTTGCTGGGTTATTTGATAAAAGCCCATGCTGTCATTCCGTCGCGAAGCCACTTTTTTGCGGTAGGCGCAGAAAGCGTCCTCGTCGGTGAACAGCAACACCTGCACATGATCCGGCAAACCCAGACCGCCGGTCAAAGCGCCGAAGTGCGCGACGAAATTGGTATGCAGCTCTTGCAGAAGGCCCAGATAACGTTCCGCCGACAGGGCCGGTTCATCCGTCAGCAGGGCATAGGGCGGACGACGAATCAGGCGCAGTTCAGGGAACTCCAGTTGAAAGCTCACATCGCAATAATTAAGCGGGGGCGGTTTCTGCTCCACTACCTGTGCGTGACTCAACGCGCCGCGTTCGAACTGCATCAACCAGCGGCTATCGGCACCGAAGGGTGCCTCCCAGTGCACGAGGCCATTCGTCTCGCCCTTGAACCAGCCGAGCAGGCCCAGGCCGTTGGTCAGCCACAGCGCGTGCGAGGGCGTGGCCGCCAGCATGCGCTGCTCCAGTTGTTTCCACGCGGTACGCTCCGCCGGCGTCAGGCGCGGATCGTCGGGGCCCGCCAAGACTGCAAGGCTGCCTAGCAGCGCGAGCCAGAGACTGGACCATGGATTTCGCATGTGAGGGTGCGCGAAGCCTACCGCGCCCCACCCCCTTTCCCCAACCTTGGAAAAACCCCGCGGAAAATTTCCAAGCCCTGGAAAAAACAGTGAATAATTTTCCAAGGCTTGGGACTGCTGGGCTCCTCAGCGGGGCAGATTGCCGGCGGAGGCGAGGGCCTGGGCCAGCGCCGAGGGCGGCGCGCCGGGCGCGGGCCGTGGGGCGGCGGGCGCCGGGCGCGGCGTACCCTGCGGCGCGGGCGCGTGGCCGCCTTTGCCCTTGGTGCGCGGAATCAGCATCATCAGGATGTTGCGGCCCATCAGGCGCGGCAGTTGTTCCGCCTGCGCGATGTCCTGCACCTCGCGGATGACCCGGTTCATCACCTCGAAGCCGATTTCCTGGTGCGCGCTCTCGCGCCCGCGGAAGAACAGGATGACCTTGACGCGGTGGCCGTGGGTGATGAAGTCGCGGAGGTGGCGCACCTTGGTTTCGAGGTCGTGGTCGCCGACGTTGGGGTGCAGTTGGATTTCCTTCACCTTGGTCGCCGAGGAGTGCTGGCGCGACTGCTTGTCGCGCTTTTCCTGCTCATATTTGAACTTGCCGTAGTCCATGATGCGGCAGACGGGCGGCTGGGCGGTGGGCGAAATCTCCACCAGGTCCAGGTTGGCGGTCTGCGCCCTCATCAGGGCCTCGCGGGTGGGGACGATGCCGACCTGCTCACCATCCACCCCGATCAAGCGGACCTCGGGAACCCGGATCCGCATGTTGATGCGTACTTGTGTTTGTATGGCTTCTTCTCCGCTTGGGCCGCGCGCGTGGGCTGGCGCGCCGCCGGTTTATGTCGCCTGCACCTTTGCCGGCGGCGGTTGCCCGCCGGGGCGGCCTTCCGCACGCAGCCGCTCCATCAACGCCGCCGGGGTCATCACACCCTGATCGCCGGCCGAGCGGTGGCGGACGGAGACAAGCCCCTGTTCCACTTCCTTCGGACCGAGGATCAGCATGTACGGAATTTTTTCCAACTGCGCGGCGCGGATTTTCGCGCCGACCTTTTCGTTGCGCTCGTCCACCGTGACGCGGAAGTCTTCTGCGCCGAGCTGCTGCGCCAGCGTCTGCGCGAACTCGTGCTGCTTCTCGGTCAACGGCAGGAGGCGCACCTGCTCCGGCGCGAGCCACAGCGGGAACGCGCCGGCGTAGTGTTCCACCAGAATGCCAAAAAATCTTTCGATACTGCCGAACAGCGCGCGGTGCACCATGTAGGGCTGATGCTCCTGGCCGTCGGAGCCGGTATAGACCAGCTTGAAGCGCTCCGGCAGGTTGAAGTCGAACTGGAAGGTGCTGACCTGCCACTCGCGGCCGATGGCGTCGCGAACCTTGAGGTCAATCTTCGGGCCGTAGAACGCGCCGCCGCCGAGGTCCACCTCGTAGGGCACGCCCGCGGTCTGGAGCGCGTGCTCCAGGCTCTTCGTCGCCTGCTCCCAGCGCGCCGCCTCGCCGACCGCCTTCTCCGGCCGCGTCGCGAGGTAGGCCTTGATGTCCTCGAAACCGAACACGCTCCACATGCGCTTGGCGAACTGCATCACGCGCAGGATTTCGCTCTCGATCTGGTCGGGCGTGCAGATGATGTGCGCATCGTCCTGCGTAAAGCCGCGGACGCGGAACAGCCCGGCGAGCACGCCGGCCTTTTCGTAACGATAAACCGTGCCGAGTTCCGCCCAGCGCAGCGGCAGGTCGCGATAGCTCCACTTCTTTGCCTGATAGATCTTGATGTGGAACGGGCAGTTCATCGGCTTGACGAAGTATTCCTCCTCGTCAATTTTCATCGGCGCGTACATGCCCTCGCGGTAGAAGCTCAAGTGCCCGCTGGTTTCCCAGAGGTGGCCGCGGCCGATGTGCGGCGTATAGACGAGCTCGTAGCCGTTCTTCAGGTGCTCGCGCCGCCAGAAATCCTCGATCAGCAGGCGGACGCGCGCGCCCTTCGGGTGCCACAGCACGAGGCCGGGGCCGACCGTTTCCTCGGTCGTGAACAACTCCAGCTCGCGGCCCAGCTTGCGGTGGTCGCGCTTCTTGGCCTCCTCGATCTGCATGAGGTGGACGCGCAATTCCTTCTCCGAGAGAAACGCCACGCCGTAGAGCCGCTGCAGCATCGGGTTGGTTTCCTTGCCGCGATAATAGCTGCCGGCGACGCTCGTCAGCTTGAACGCCTTGATGGCGCCGGTGCTCTCCACGTGCGGGCCGCGGCAGAGGTCCACGAAGTCGCCGCAGCGGTAGAAGGTGATCGTCTCGCCTGCGGGAATATCGGCGAGCCGTTCCAATTTGAACTTCTGGCCACGCTCGCGGAGCATCTGTTCCGCCTCGGCGCGGCTCATCTCGACGCGCTCGAACGGCAGATTGGCCTTCACGAGCCTGGCCATCTCCTCCTCGATACGCGCGAAATCCTCGGTGTTCAACCGGTGCGGGAGATCGAAGTCGTAGTAGAAACCGTCGTCCGTGGAGGGCCCGATATCGAGTTGGACATGCTCGAACAGGTGGCTAACCGCCGCCGCCATCACGTGCGCCGTGCTGTGGCGCATCCGATCTAGAGCCGAAACCTTGTCGTCGTTCATCCGAAAGCTTTGCAAACCTTTCCAACGCGCCGTGCTGTGGCGCGTGCAACGGGGACGCAGTGTAGTGATTTCGGGCGGCGCGTCAAACGAATTTCCGCCTGTTTTTCGCTGTTTTCCGCGTTCTCCCGTCTTGCCGGGGCGCGGCGTTTGGGCTACGTTGCGGCGGCAGGAAAACCATGAGCCCCAAGGACACAACCGAGGCCCTCAAGACCGCCACCCGGCCCGTCGCGGTGATTGACGTGGGCACGCTGGCGATCCGCATGCAACTGGCCGAGATCGGCGCCGATGGCACAGTGCGCCTGCTCGACCTGCTCCAGAAGCCGGTGGCGCTGGGCAAGGATAGCTTCACGCGCGGCCGCCTCCAGCAGCCGACGATTGAGCAATGCGTCGCGATCTTCACCGGCTTCCACCAGGTCATGCAGGAGCACGGCATCACGCGGCCTGACCAGGTGCTCGCCGTCGCCACCAGCGCCGTGCGCGAGGCGCTCAACCGCGATACGCTCCTCGACCGCATCTACACTGCGACCGGCCTCACCATCCGCGTGATTGACGAGGCCGAGGAAAACCGCCTGATGTACCTCGCGTTCGAGACGCTTGCCGCGGCCGATGCCGACCTCAAGAACGGCGACGCGCTGCTGATCGAGATCGGCGGCGGCAGCACGGAGGTTCTCCTGGTCCAGCAGGAACGCGTGGCGTTCGCCGAGACCTACAAACTCGGCTCGCTGCGCATGCACGAGACGCTGGAAGCCTGCCGCGCGCCGGCTGAGCGCGCGCGGGCGATCCTGACGCAGCACATCGAGCGCACGATCGAGTCCATCCGCCGCAGTGTGCCGGCGACGAAGAGCCTGCGCTTCATCGCCATGAGCGGCGACGCGCGGTTTGCCGCGGCCCAGCTCGGCGCGAAGCTGGCCGAGGCGCCGTGCGCGCGGCTGGACCTCAAGACCTTCGCCGCGTTTGCCGAGAAGACGATGGGCAGCACGCCGGAACGGCTGGTCAAACGCCACAAGTTGCCGTTCCAGGAGGCGGAGACGGTCGGCCCCTCGCTGCTCGCCTACGTCCTGCTCGCCCGCGCCTTCAAGGTTGAGCAGCTCATCGTCCCGCGCATCTCGCTGCGCGATGGCCTGCTGCGCGAGATGGCCACACGCGACATCTGGAGCGGCGCGTTCGGCGAGCAGGTCCTGCACGCCGCCTGGCTGCTGGCCCGGCGCTACCAGATCGAGGAAGATCACGCCAAGCATGTCGCCGAGCTGTGCGCCAAGCTGTTCAACGAACTGCAGCCGGAACACCGCATGGGCCGCCGGCACTTCTTCCTGTTGCAGGCCGCGGCGATCATGCACGAGGTCGGCGGCTACGTCAGCAACCGCAGCCATCACAAGCATTCGATGTATCTGATCGCGAACAGCGACCTCTTTGGCCTGACGCGCGAAGACCTCGCGATCATCGCGCTGGTCGCGCGCTATCACCGGCGCGCCGTGCCCAGCGCCACGCACCTGGAATACGCCGCGCTCGACCGCGACAGCCGCATCGCCGTCTCCAAGATGGCTGCGCTGCTGCGCGTCGCCGACGCGCTCGACCGCGGGCACATCCAGCAGGTGCGCGACTTCACCTGTGCCCGCGAGCCGGGCCGGTTCGTGTTGACCGTGCCGCAGGCCGAGGACCTGACGCTGGAACGCCTCGCCGTCCGCGAGAAAGGAAACCTGTTCGAGGAGATGTTCGGCATGACCATCGTGCTGCGCGAGGGGCGCGCCACCACCGCGGAGGCCCCGGCGTGACAGGGCGTGGAGTGATGGAGTGGTGGAGGAATGGAGTGCTGCCCCACGCTCGCGCTCAAAGAATCTCCACCTCCAGCACACCTGTGGGCTTGCGCCCACCCGCCCGCCTGGCGTTGTTCCATGGCTTTCCCAACACTCCAATACTCCATCACTCCAACACTCCAGCTTGCCTCCCATGAGCAAAAAATCATCCAACTATTTCAATCGCGAGTTGAGCTGGCTGGCGTTCAACCAACGCGTGCTCGACGAGGCCGCCAATGCGGAGCGCCCGCTGCTGACGCGCCTGAAGTTCATCGCCATCACCGGCTCGAACCTTGATGAGTTCATGATGGTGCGCGTCGGCGGCCTGCAAGGGCAGCCGGCCAACGCCGAGCCCGATCCCGCCGGGCTGACGCCGGCCGAGCAGCTCGCGCGTATCAGCGAGGTCGCGCACGCGCTCGTCGCCACGCAATACGAGCTTCTGCTCAAGGACCTGGAGCCGGGGCTGGCCGAGGCCGGCATCCGGCGCCGGACCTGCGCGGAGCTTTCGCCCGAGCAGATGCTTTACATCGAGCGGCTCTTCGATCACGAAATCTATCCGGTGGTCACGCCGATGGCGCTGGAGCCGGATACGGATTTCCCGCTGCTGCCGGGCCTGACGGTCAACCTGCTCGTGCGGCTCGCGCCCGACAAAAAAGCCCGGACCGGCGAGCGGTTCGCGGTGGTCGCGTTGCCGCGTTCCGTGCCCCGCTTCTTCACCGTGCCCGACACCGGACGCGGCTATCACTATCTGCTGCTGGAGGACATCGTCGCGCAGTTTCTGCCAAAGTTGTTCGCCGGCGAAACGATCCTGGACAGCGCGGCGCTGCGCCTGACGCGCAATGCCGACCTGACGCTGCGCGAGGACCTCGCCGGCGACCTGCTTGAGGACATGAAGGAAATCCTGACCGAGCGGCGGCAGAGCGACTGCATCCGGCTGGAGGTCAGCGCAAACGCGAGCGCCAAGCTGCTCACCTATCTCAAGGGCGCGCTGGACGTGGCCGACCGCGATGTCTATGCCGTGCCCGGCCCGCTGGGTCTCGCCGCGTTCTTCCGCATCGCCTCGACGCCGAATTTTCCGACGTTACAGGAGGAGGAGTGGCCGCCACAACCCCCGCCCGCGCTGCTGCCCGGCGAAGCCCTCTTTGACGCCATCGCGCGGCAGGACATCCTGCTGTTCCATCCTTACGAATGTTTCGATCCGGTTGTCCGGTTGGTGACCGAGGCCGCCGACGATCCGAACGTGCTCGCGATCAAGCAGATTCTCTACCGCGCGAGCGAGAACAGCCAGATCGTCGCCGCGCTCGCGCGCGCGGCGGAGCACGACAAGCACGTGACCGTGCTCGTGGAACTCAAGGCGCGCTTCGACGAGGCGCGCAACATCGGCTGGGCCCAGAGCCTCGAGCGCGCCGGTGCGCAGGTGATCTACGGGCTGCGCGGGCTGAAGGTCCATGCCAAGGCCTGCCTCGTCGTGCGCCGCGAGGCGACGGGCCTGCGCCGCTACGTCCACTTCGGTACCGGCAACTACAACGAGAAGACCGCGCGCCTCTATTCCGATGTGAGCCTGCTGACGTGCAACGAGGATTTCGGCGCCGATGCCTCCGCGTTGTTCAACACGATCACCGGCTATGCGCAGCCAACGCCCTACCGCAAACTCGAGGCTGCGCCGTTGACGCTGCGTGACCGGCTGTTCGAACTGATTCAGAACGAGACCGAGCGCAGCCGGCAGGGCCAGAAGTCACGGATCATCGTGAAGCTCAACTCGCTGGTGGACGTGGCGATGATAGATGCGCTTTATGAAGCGTCGCAGGCCGGCGTGCAGGTGCAACTCAACATCCGCGGCATCTGCTGCCTGCGGCCCGGCGTGCCCGGCTTGAGCGAGAACATCTCGGTCGTCAGCATCATTGACCGCTATCTGGAACACGCACGCATCCTGTTCTTCGAGAACGGCGGCGAGCCGCTGGTCTTCATCTCCAGCGCCGACTGGATGCCGCGCAACCTTGACCGGCGCGTCGAACTGCTGACACCGGTGGAGGAACCGGCGGCCATCGCGCGGCTGGTGCACATCCTGGAGACGTGCCTCGCCGATACGGTGCAAGGGCGCCGTCTGCAAGCCGATGGTACATGGGAACGCAACGCACCGGCCGCCAAACGCAAGGCAGTGCATGCGCAGGAACTTTTCTATAAGCAGGCCCGCGACGCCGCCAGGGCGACCAGCGCTCGCCAGCAGGAAGTGGTCTTTGAGCCGGTACGCCCGGCCAAATCCGACGCCCAGCCATGAAGGCGCGGTTCCAGTTGGCCAACCCCGCCGCCCGTTGCCGCGCCGAACTGCAACGGCAGTTTGCGCTGATCCAAGGCTTGGAAAAAGCCACCGCCACCGGCAAGGTCGAGGCCCTGCATGATCTGCGCGTCGCGTTGCGCCGTCTGCGCGTCTTGTTACGCGCCTTGGCCGGCTTGTTGGAGCATACCGGGGCCGAAGAGATCGAGCGCCGCTGGCAAAGTTTCGCCGACGACTTGAGCCCGTTGCGCGATGCCGACGTCTGGCGCGGCCTGCTGCGCGAGTTACCGGGTGTGACACCCGCGTTCCGCCATCGTGTCCACACGCGCCTGCGACGGGAGCGCGGCCGGCCGGCAGCGGTCTTACGGTTGCCAGCGTGGTCGCGTCTGAAGCGCGCGACAAAGGCGCTGCTGGCCAGGCAACTGCCTGCCGCGCTTATCAAGGCGGGGGAAAAACAAATCACGAGTGAACTGCAACGCGCTTGGAAACAAGCCAGCGCACGCGCCGCCAAACTCGCGCGCAACCGCCAGCTCGCCAAGGTCGAGCCGGCGCACAAGCTACGCATCGCCTGCCGCCGCGTCCGTTACCTGGCGGAGTTCCTGGCGCTTGCTGTCGAGGGCAAGAAGAACCGCCAGGCGTGGCAGCTTCTAGCCGGGGATTATCGCGCCTTGCAGAACGCACTCGGCCGGACGCACGATGCCGATGTGCTGCTGGAGTTTTTGCATGAGGCGCGTCTGCGTCCACCCGCCGCGTTGGTCCGCGAGCTGCGCCACCGCCGCGTCAACGGCGTGCGGCAGTTCAAGAAGCTATGGCGGGGGCTGGGGACTTAGCCGCCATTTCTCCGTTTGCTTTTCCCGCCGTGACGCCCTATGTTCGCCGCGCTGTTCTTTGCCAATTTATGGGGGCGCACCGGTTTCGACGGGCATGTTGGAGCCGATGTGGCGCGCCGAGGACCCCGGTTGGCCTCGTTAAACATCCGGGAACAAACATAAAAGCCAACGAAGAGCTGGCCCTCGCGGCCTAAGGCCGTGACGTTCCGCCGCTGACACCTGCTAGGTGGAGGGAACGATGCAGCAGGCTGGTTCCGACTCCGGGTGGCCGGGAGAAGGAGCGAGAAAATTTCGTGGCCGCTGGTCCGGCGGATGGCCCGTTCACCGACAGTCCGCCGGATGAGATTTAATGGTGAAACACGCGCGTAGAAGCATCGGAGACTCATGTTCGGACGCGGGTTCAATTCCCGCCGCCTCCACCACCTTGAAATAGCGGCCTAGCCCCGCCGGCCAGTCACTTCGGCGGCGGGGCCTCGGCGAGCAGTTCCTTCATCCGGCTTTCGATGATCGCCTCGCGCTCGGTCTTGCGCTTCTCGGCATCCTTCTTGAGCTTGGTCAACTGGCCTTCCATGCGCTGGATATTTTCCTGCCGCGCCTTCTCGCGCAACTCGAAGGTTTCGCTGACGTTCTTCTTCAGGACGCCGCGCAACTTCTTCTGCTCCTCGGGCGCGGCTTTCTTATAGGCGGCGACCAGCTTGCGGATCTCCTGCTCCGCCTTGGAAAGATTGGTGTTGTGCCGGGTCCACTCTTCGCGCACCTTGCCGCCGCCCTCGCGCAGGCGCTTGAGCAACTGCTCGCGTTCCTCGGTGGGCAGTTTCTCCAGGAACGCCTTGACGTGCGGCAGGTCTTCCAGCTTGCCCTCGCGCGCCTTGGCCAGCCGTTCCTTGAGTACCTTCTGGAACTGCTCCGGGTTTTCCGTGCGCAGCCGGCTCATCCGCTCGAACTCTTCGGGATTACGCTCCTGCATGCGCTTCAGCCAGGCTTCCACCGCGCTGGCCTGGTTGGAAACCGGCCCGCCCAAGTGCTGGGCCTCCACCAGCACCTTCCCGCTGGCCGCGGGTGTGACGGCGGTCTTGCTGGCGGGCAATTCAAGCTGGGACTCGGCCGCCCGGCACACGCCCAGCATCAGTAGCACCACGAGCAGCCGTTGCGGCGCACGCATGGATCAGCCCTCAACCTCCAGCAACTCGCACGCGATGTTCTCCAGATCGTTCGCATTGGCGTGCGGCAGGTCATCGGCGGAGAGCGCCGCGAGAGAATCCTGCAAACGCTCAATCTGCTGGTCCACGTCATCATTCCAGGCGGTCAGCATGCTGGGCTGGCGGACGAGCAGCGCGCCACCCACCAGCACGGCGACGACCGCCGCCGTGGCGAGCGCGGGACGCAGCGCCGGGATTTCCAAGGTTTGGAAAAAATCGAAAAGCCGCGTGCCCAGGCTGGGAACTCCGCGCTGCGCGCTGACGCGCTGCGCTTCGCCCAGCAGCATCCGCATGGCAAACGCGTCCACCGCCGGCTGCGGTTCCATGCGCGTCGCCTCGGCCAGTTGCCGCAGGTCGGCGCGATAGTGACGGCAAGCGGCGCACGCGCCCAGATGCCGTTCGAGCACGCGCGTCTGCCAGGAACCCAGTTCACCGGCGTCGGCGCGCAGAATCTTCAGTTTGGCCTGTTCGCACTTCATGTTCGTATCCCCGATAAATCCGCGTAATCGCTTTTCAAGTCCTGTCTCAATTTGTTCAGCGCGTACTGCATCCGCGCCAGCGCGGTGTTGATCGAAACCTTCTGGATGCGGGCGATTTCCTTGAAGGGCAGATCACCCTCCATCCGCATCAAGAACACCTCGCGCTGCTCGACCGGGAGCTTGGCGACCGCCGCCTTGATCCGCGGCCCCACGTCGCGCATCGCAATCTGACGGTCCGGCGCGGCGCTGGTCGTGTCCGGGATCCGGTCTTCCCAGCGCGTCGCCGTCGTCGTGAACGGCGTCTGCGGGAAATGCACCACCGGCTTCTGCCGGCGCACGCGGTCAATCACCAGGTTGTGCGCGATGCGGAACAGCCAGCTCAAGAAATTCTTCTCGTGATAGCTGTCTATGTGCCGGATCGCGCGCAGCCAGACTTCCTGGAACACGTCCTCCGCGTCCGCCGACGACTCCGTCATCCTGACAATGAACCCGTAGAGCGGACGGCGGAAATGCTCCACAAGGTGGGCGAGCGACTCCACCTTTCCTTTGCGGTACTCCGCAATCCACTTACGTTCCGGATGGTCCATGCTGACATGGCCGCTCGCTCCATCCGTGCGTGATAACGAAGCGGCGGCGGGAATATTGTATCCGCTGGCGGCGGCAGCGCAACCACGCTGAACAGCGGCCTTAATCAAGGCGTCGCGCCTCCAACTCCGACTCGTTCAGGCCGAGAAAATGCCCCAGTTCGTGCAACACCGTCTTGCGCACCTCGCGGCGGAAAACCTCCGCGTCGGCCTCCGCGAAGTCCCAGAGATTGCCGATGAACAAAATGATCTGCGTCGGTAGCGCGTCGCCGCCCGACCAGCCGTGCGCGTAGTCGTCGCCCACGAACAGGCCGAGCGTGTCCGGAGCGATACCGTCCGCGACCATCGCCGGCGTGGGCTCGCTCTCGAACGTCACCGGGATCGCGCGCGCCTGCTCGCGCAGGTCCGGCGGCAGCCTCGCCAGCAGCCGCTCGACTTCCTGCGCGGCCAGTTCCTCCGGCGTCTCCCGCCGGTTCCTGCGCTGTAATCGCTTGCTCATCTCGAAAACTTTTCCAAGGATGGGAAACGCTCAAGCATGCTTTTTCCAGGGATTGGAAAAGCCCGTGGAATTTTTTCCAAGCCTTGGAAAAGTCAGCCTGCTTTTTTCCAAGCCTTGGAAACTCACCGCGCCCGCTTTCGCGTCGCGCCGAGCTCGGAGCCGAACTTGGCGACGATGTAGGTCCGGTCGGCCGCGTCGCGGCCGAGCTCGATCAGGCCCGCGCGCTCGGCATCCTCGAGCAGGCGGCTGAAGCTCTTGTACCCATAGGCGGCCTCGTTGAACGACGGGCGCTTGCGCTTGATGGTGGTCTTGATCAGGCTCGACCAGAGCACGTCGCGGTTCTCGCGGCGCAGCGCCTGCAAGGATTCGAGCAGCAGCCGGAACGCCTCGCGCTGCTTGTCGTCGGCGGCGTGGACGGGCGCTTCCTCGGCGGACTCGGCCTCGAGGTCCTCGTAGAAGATGAACTCGTCGCAGTTGTCGCGCAGCAGGGCGGAGGTGGACTCCTTCATGCCAAGGCCGATCACCTGCTTGTTGTTCTCGCGCAGCTTGGCGACGAGCGGCGAGAAGTCGCTATCGCCAGAGACGACGACGAAGGTGTCTATGTGCGGCTTGGAATAACTCATGTCCATCGCGTCCACGCATAGCCGCATGTCGGCGGAGTTTTTGCCGGTCAGCCGGCGCGCGGGGATTTCGATCAGCTCGATGCCGGCCTCGTGCAGCTCGGCGGTGAACTCGCTGTAGCGTTTCCAGTCGGCGTAGGCGCGCTTGACGACGATGTTGCCCTTCTCCACCAGCCGCGCGAGCACGCGGCCAATCTCGAACCGGCCGCGCCGGTCCTTGAAGCCGAGCGCGAGGTTCTCGAAGTCCACGAACACCGCCAGAATATGTTGTGTGACATCTTTCATGGTTGCTCCTGTTGCGCCGGCATCATAGCCGCCCGCCCCCCGCCGTGTCCATCCGCCAAGTCTCTGGCGGATGCAGTATTTCGCGCGGTCGGTTCCGGACCTGACCGGGGTTTGGGCTTTTCTTTAGGGGGAGAATCGTGTACCTCTCGTGCCCACTTTTCAGGCTCACGATGCCGACGGAAATCATCTATGAACATGCGGCGCCGATCAGCGCGATTCTCGCGTCCATCGGCATCATCCTCGCGCTGGGCGTCCTTTTTTTCTGGAAGTTCCTCCCCGGCGAAATGGCCGCCTTCTATCTCTGGCCGATCCGCGCCTTCTTCTTCCTCCTGCTCGGCTGGTGCCTGCTGATGCCGACGCAGAAGAAGGCGCTGACGGAAGTCATCCGCTCGCGCTTCCTGATCGCCTTGGACACCTCAGGCAGCATGGGCTTGAGCCCGAACGCCAGCGTGCCGACGCGCTGGAAGACGGCGCGCGAAACGCTGGCGCAACCGTGGGTCACCGAGGTCGAGAAGCAGTGCGACATCGAGGTCTATCCGTTCGCCACCGAGCTCGGCCAGCCGGAGACCGTGGCGGCGGCGCTGGGGGTGTCAGCGCCAACCGGCACGTCGTCGCTCGTGCGCGAGGCGCTGCGCGGGCTGGCGGATCGCTACCGCGGCCAACCGGTCGGCGGGCTGCTGCTGCTTTCCGACGGGCTCGACACGCGTGAGGCGCGGTCGGAGTGGGCGGCGGCGACGTGGCCGTGTCCGATTTATACGGTGCGGCTGGAGCCGGCGGGCGTGTGGAAGGCGGAGCCGGACGTGCGGGTGGATTTGATTGATACGCCGCGGCGCGTGGTCGTGGGGTGGGATTCGGAGCTGAAGGCGGTGATTGATGGCCAGGCCGCCGGGCAGCCGGTGCGGGTCCAGCTCTATGAGAACGGCGGGCTGCTCGAGGAGGTGCCGACGCAACTGCCGGACGAGGGCGGCCGACGCGAGGTGAAATTCACGCTCAAGCATCCCCTGATCGGCATCTTCAACTACGAGGTGCGCGTCCCCCACCTCAAGGGCGAGAGCCACACCAACGACAACACCCAGAAGATCACCGTGCAGGTCAACGACGCGAAGAACCGCCTGCTCTTCCTGGAGGACGTGCCGCGCAACGAGGCGAAATTCCTCAACCGCGTGCTGGCGGACAACCAGAACGTCTCGTCGCTCTCGTTCAACCGCATCGGCAAGCGGTGGATCACCTTCGGCCGCGAGCAGGCAAACACGACCGACTGGACGCAACTGCCGCTCTCGACCTACAAGATCATCATCCTCGGCGACCTTGAGGAACACATGCTGCCGGTCGCGCAATATGAGGCGCTGGTGCAATACGTCGAGGCCGGCGGCAGCCTGGTGCTGATGGGCGGCGAGCGCGCGTGGGGCACGAAGGGTTTCGACGCCAGCCCGCTGAAGAAGATCATGCCGATCAGCCGCGCGGGCCACCGGCCGATCATCGAGGGCAAGTTCCGCGTCACGATCACACCCGACGGCCTCGTGCATCCGGCCTTCCAGCGGAAGGAGGAGGGCGAGTTCATCATGCCGCCGGTGCTCTCGGTCTATCCCGGCAGCAAGCCGACCGCGGGCGCGCAGGTGCTGGTGACAGCGGCGACGCCGGAGGGCGTGCTGCCGCTGGTGATCCAGCAGCGCTACGGACAGGGCCGCGTGGTCGTCGTGCTCTCCGACTCGCTCTGGCGCTGGCAGCTTGACCCGAATCCGCTGATGAGCAAATCCTACACGCGCTTCTGGAGCCAGCTCATCCAGGCGCTCGTGCCGGAGCAGCAGGAGCTGGATCGTTTCTCGATCGAGCTCTATGCCAACACCGACCATCCCTATCTCGGCGACGCGCTCCAGTTCAGCGCGCGCCTGCTCGCGCGCGGCAACGAGACCGTGGGCGACCTGCCGATGACCTGCGAGATCACGACGCCGGCCGGCCGCAAACTGCCGTTCACGATGAAGGCGCAAAACATCACCACCAGCGCGGGCAAGCAACTGCCGGGCTATATGACCGAAATGCGCGCCGAGGAACCGGGACTGTACCAGGTGGTGGCGCGGACGGAGATCACCGGCACCAAGGTGGAGTCGGCGCCCTACCCCGTGTACGTCCGCCCCTACACGCCGGAGACGATGCCGAAGGCGGCGGACATCGTCGCGCTGCAGACACTGGCGCGCAGCAGCGGCGGCAAATTCTGCGAGCCCACCGAGCTGAACAACCTCCTCTCCAGCCTGAAGTTTGCGCAGCAGGAGGAGCAACGCGTGATCTACCAGACGCTCTGGAATAACTGGGTAATTCTCGCTGCGCTGGTGAGTTTGCTTGTGGTAGAGTGGGCCTTGCGACGCTGGCGGAACCTGGCTTGATTTCAGCCGTGTGTGATTGCCTATGCAAAGCATAAAACAGAACCAAGGGCTGGCGTTGGCCGGCAGTCTGCTGGCCGCGTTGCTGCTCGCGCCGGTCGCCGCGCAACAGCCGCCGCCGGCCGCCCCGGCCAAACCCGCGCCGGCCTACGCGCCGATGGGCAGCGGCTTCTTCATCACCTCCAACGGCTACTTCGTCACCTGCTGCCGCGTCATCAAGAACGCGGAGGAACTCGCCATCCAGTACGCGGGCCGCGTCGTGAACGCGAAGGTGGCGGCCTTCGATGTCGAGTCCGATGTCGCCGTGCTCAAGGCCGAGGGCGGGCCGTTCGCCTGCCTGCCCATCGAGGACCCGCAGAATCTGGTCGTCGGCGACGCGATCTACGCGGCGGGCTTCCCCACCCTCGCCAGCACCGGCGCCGCGCCGGGTTTTGCCGCCGGGACGCTCAAGGGACTGACCGGCCCCCGCGACGACCCGCGTTTCCTCGCCGTGAACGTGGCGGTACAGGGCGGACAGTATGGCGGGCCGCTGCTGGATAAGAACGGCAACGTGGTCGGCATCGTCGGCCTGGCCAACGCCGCCACCCATTATCCGGTCAAGTCGCTCTTCATTGATCCGCTGTTCGACACCATGGCCGATGCCCGCAACGGTTTTCTACCGAAGCGCGAAGCGCAGCAGCCCAGCAAGCAGATCGAGCAACATGCCGTGGCCGCCGTCGGGCTGGTAATGCTGCCGATCAAGATCGTGCCGCGCCCGGTCGCGGTCGCCGGTTACTCGCCGGAACACTCCGCCGGTTTCAAGGAGCCGCCCTTTACCTATAAGTATTACGAGGGCGGAAACCTGCTCTTCAACGGCAGCTTCTCCAACGGGCTCGATGGCTGGCGCTACAAGTATGACCTCGATGGCGAGAGCTGGTACACCAACAACCACAACCACGTCCAGGTGATCACCGACGAGACCACGCGCCAGACGATGCTCAAGCTTTCCGGCACGCACAAGGAACTGCAGGTGCCGGGCCAGGGCGTCAAGGTGGATGCCTTCCCGATCCCGGTCAAGTCCACCGACAAGTTCAAGCTCTCGTGCTGGGCCAAGACCACCGGCCCGGACTGCCGCATCCTCGCCTATGGCTACAAGTGGAAGCCCGGCATCAAGCCCCACCCCAAGCCCATCCTGCCGGAACTGCGCGAGTGCTATCACAGCGTGCAGCTCTATTTCTCCGCGGCCAAGCTCTGGCGCGAGGGGCCGGCGCAATATTCCACGCAGATCGGCGGCGGCGATTTCGGCGGCGTCAAGCGCGAGTGGAAACAGGCCACCGTGATCTTCCCCGACCGGAGCAAGTGGAAGGCGACGACCACCAGCGATATGACCGGCCGTAAAATTTCCATCGGCGAGGAAAAGTGGAACTCGGTCGAGTTCCTCTCCATCCACCTGGTGGCCATCGGGGGCAGCCCCGGCGACCTGTTGGTGCGGGATTTGCGGATTGAAAAAGTGCAGTGAAGGCCGGACGTTTCGCGTGAGCGGAGAACGACTATGACAGCGCAGGAAATCTATCGGCGGTTGGACGAGGTCGGTCAGAAGATCGGCCTGCGGCAGGCGGGCATCCGCCTGGCCATCGCGGGCGCCGCGGCGCTCGCGCTCCTCTGGCTGCTGGCGATGTCCGATATGCTGCTGCATTTCCAGCGCATCGGGCGCGTCATCGGCGGCGTGTTGCTGTTCGCGGCCCTCGGCGCGGCGGTCTGGCTGATCAGCAAGGCCCTGGGCAAGCGGCGGACGCGCGAGGCCGTCGCCGTCAGCGTCGAGCGCATGTTCCCGGAACTCGATAACCACCTGATCAACTACCTCCAGTTCAGCCGCTCCGGCGAGACGCGCGACGCGATGATCTCCGCCTATCTCGCCAACGACATTCCCGCGTGGGGCGCGATTGACGGCAAAAAGTGGCAGGACCGCAAGCTCTGGCAGCGTTGCTGGGCGGCCTTCGGCGTCGTCGCGCTCATCGTCGCCGGCACGGCGGCCTGGTCCGGCCCCGGCTGGTTCAACGCCGCCGCGCGCATCCTCAATCCGTTCTCCGCGCGCCCGCCGGCGACCTTCGCCCGCATCATCGAGGTCAAGCCCGGCGATGGCTACGTGATGATCGGCGCGCCGCTGACGCTCAACCTCAAGACCGATGGCAAGTCGGGCCAGAAGGTCTTCCTCGACCTCTGGCCGCAGGACGACAAGAAGAGCTCCCTCCAACTCGGCAAGCTGCGCGGCGGCGAGCAGGAATTCGCCTACACCCTGCCCCGCGTCACCACCGGCCTCAAGTACCGCTTCCGCGCCGGCGACGCCGAGAGCGACAAGTTCGACATCAAGGCGGTGACGCCGCTCGCGTTCAAGAAGGTGGATGTGACCATCACGCCGCCGGCGTTCACCAAGCTGCCGGTGCGCCAGTTCGCCGCGCTCGCCGCGCCGGTGATCGTGCCGGAAGGCTCGCAGATGCGCGTCATCGTCGAGGCCAACCGCGCGATGAAGAGCGCCGTGCTGCTGAACGGCACCAACGAAATCAAGCTGGTCGAGAAGGTCGGCGAGGCGCTCGGCGGCACGCTGACCCTGACCGAGGGCGAAAGCCTGCGGCTGGTCGGCGATGATAGCTACGGCGGCCACGCCGAGTCGCTGCTCAACCTCGAAATCCTCCGCGACAAGTCGCCGGACATCCGCGTCATCCAGCCCGCCGGCAAGGCGCTGCTCGGCCTCAACGGCACGCCGCGCATCGAGTTCGAGGTGAACGACGATTACGCGCTCGACCGCGTCACGCTCGAACGCATCGTCACCGAGGGCCGCGAGGCCAAGGCCGAGCCGGTCGCCGACTTCCCGCAGGAGGGCGGCAAGAAATTCGCCAAGAGCTGGGTGGCGGAGAATTTCACCTTCCCCGCCGGTGCGAACACGGTCACCTACCGCCTCGTCGCGACCGACCGCGTGGCGCCGGGCCTCAAGCAACACACGGCGCGGTCCTCCGCCATCGTCTTCGAGCTGCTCTCCGCGGCCGCGGCGGCGACCCAGGGGGAGCAACGCTCCGTGAGCGAGGTCGCCCACAACCTGCACAAGCTGGTCGAGCTGCAGGCGGCCAACGTCGAGCGCACGACGCGGCTCGACGCGGAAAAGCAATACACCGACCCGAAGCTCTGGGGCGCCATCTTCGATGTGCAGAGCGACATCCGCCGCCTCGCCGGCGCGCTGCTCTCCGATCCACGCAAGCCGCTCGGCGGGATGACGCTGATGATGCGCGACCTGCACGGCGGCCCGATGAACACGGCGGTCGTCACGCTGCAACGCTTCCAGCAAAGCCCGGCCGCCGGCAAGCCGGACCTCGCCCAGAAGGCGCTGGGCCTCGAACGCCAGATTCTGCGGGTGCTCACCATGACCAGCGAGAGCATCAGCAAGGTGGAGCAGAACCGCGAGATCACCGGCCTGCTCGCGCTGATCGAGGCGCTCGTCATCGGCCAGCAGCAGACGCTCGACCTCACCGGCGTCAGCCTGCGCAAGTCCGAGAAGATTGCCCCGACGCTCGTGGACAAGCAGGACCGCCTCTCGCAGGACACGACCGAGTTCTTCAAGCAGTGCCGCACCGAGTCCACCAAGCTCGCGCAGAACGACAAGGAGTTCTCCGGCATCCTCACCAAGATCGCCGACCTCGGCGAGAAGGATGACAAGGTCGCCGCCATCATGCTCAAGGCCGCGGAGCAGCTCGAACAGAACAAAGCCGCCGACGCGCAGCCGCTCCAGACTACCGCGCTCACCAAGCTCAAGGACTACCAGAAGGTCCTCAACGAGTGGCGCACCGCCGACGCCAAGGAGAAGATGGCCGAGCTGCAGCAGACCGTGGATAAGGTCGCCGCCGAACTGAAGAAGATGGCCGAGCTGCAAAAAGAAATCGTCAAGAACATCCGCCAGACGCTCCAGCAACCCGACAAGTCCGATAAGAAGGTGGACGAGCTGCTCCAGGACGTGATGGACGTCAAGGCCAATATGGCGGAGGCCGCGCTCCAGATCGCCAAGGACCTCCAGATCTTCCCCGAACTGCCCGTCAGCAACGAGCTCGTCTCCGACGTCAACCAGATCTACGAGGAAATCCAGCAGGTCGCCGGCAGCGAGTCCAACCCGACGACCGAGCTGGGCCTGCAAAAAGAGGACTTCGTACTCGGCCTGCTCGAAGCCGCCGGCAAGCGCGCCGACGATCTCGAAATGTGGCTGATGAGTCAGCCCGACAACACGAAGCGCGACACCGAGGCGTTCGACAAGCAGGAACTGCCGCAGATTCCGCTGATTACCCTGCCGAGCGAATTCAACGATATCATCGGCGACCTGCTCGACCAGGAGAAGAAGGAAGAGGAGAAGGCCGACGACTCCGCGACCAACCAGGGCAGCGCGCAGAACAACCTCAACGGCTGGGGCATCGCCGAGGGCGAATACGTCAACTATGCCGCGCAGGGCAAGTCCGGCAACGAGCGCCCCGACCACAAGGAGCAGGACGGCAAATCGCTCGTCGGCCGCCAGGGCATGTCCAACGGCGAGACCGCCGCCGGCTCCGGCAAGATCAACGAGGGCGATGAGAACATCGAGAAGCGCATGACCCAGGACTCGATGCAGAGCGGCCAGGTCCAGGAGGAAGGCCACGCGGAGGCCAAGGCCACCGGCGGCGGCAAGATGGGCGGCTACAGCGACGAGCTCGGCATGGCCGGCACCGGCCCGCGCCGCGACGCCGCCGTCAACCAGGGCGGCGACGCCGGCTGGCAGGCGATGCTGCGCCGCAACGCCGACGCGCTCTTCGCCAAGGCCTCCTTGAGCCACCTGCGCACCGGCTCGCTCGACGAGGCCGCCCGCTACATGCGCGAGGCCGAGGTCGCCATCCAGAAGGGCCTGCCCATCCGCGAAGTCCGCGAGTTCCAGCGCAAGGCCGTCGCCGCGCTCAAGCGCACGCAGGCCGAGTTGCAGGCCGGCAACGCCACCCAGCTTCACACCGGCGGCAGCCAGCAGAACACCGGCGACCAGATGGCCGCGGCCGCCGACGATTCGCCGCCCGCCTACCGCGATCTGGTGTCCGAATACTTCAAGTCCTTGAGCGAGGCCCCGCAACCCTGATGCTCACCGTCCCCCACCCTTCCGGCTTCCAAGCCTTGGAAAAATTGCCGCGCTGTTTTCCAGGCCTCGGAAATATTCGTGCGCTGTTTTCCAAGCCTTGGAAAACCGCGCGCCGAAAGCTTCCAATGCTTGGAAAAAACACCGGTTCCCTTTTCCAATCTCTGGAAGCAGTGTCGAGGGTCGAGGGGCGGGTGACGGGTGGCGCTTATTCGATGTTCGATGTTCGCCGCTCGCCTCTCTCCGGTTTCAAGTTTCAGGTTTCAAGTTTCAAGTTTCTCTTCGCCGCCGCTGCGGCGGCGCTGGCGTTGCTGTTGCCGGCGACGCAGGCGGCGGGCGACTGGGCGGTCGAGGGCGCGACGATCCGCTTCGAGGTGCAGATGGCGGGCTCGCCGAACGAGCCGGAGGCGGGCGTCATCGCGATCATCCCCGATGGCGGGCTGCTGCCGCGCTCCGCGCCGGACCCGACCGTGGTGGACCGGAGCGGCAAGACGCTGAAGAGCGAGGTGCTCTGGTATAACCCGCGCGACGGTATCGCGGTGGTCTTCGAGCAGCCGTCGCAGGGCGTCGCCACGATCTACTTCAAACCTTCGAGCACCTTCTCGCGGGTGGGCAACAAGCCGACCTCGCAGTTCAAGCCGGGCCTGCTGCTCTACGGCCGGACCGGCCGCGCGACGATGGCGACCGCGCTGTCGCTGGCGACGGAAGCCATCGGCGGCTCGGCACGGTTCGGGTTCGTGCCCTACATCGGGCAGCGCGAAAACCAGCTCGGCCCGAACGAGGATTTCAGTTGCTATTACACCGGCTGGCTGCGGATGCCGCAGAAAACCAAGGTCTATTTCTGCACGATCTCCAGCGATGGTTCGCAGGCGTTCGTGGATGGCAAGAGCGTCGCCAACTGGCCGGGCATCCACAAGCGCACCGAGGGCGGCAGCGGCAAGTTCGGCTCGTGGGTCGAGCTCGCCGCCGGCCCGCACCGCATGGAATATTTCTATTTCAAAAAAGAAAACGAGGGCGCCGAGGCCAACTTCTGCTGGAAGCTGCCGACCGACAAGCTGCCGCGCACGATCAGCGCGAAGGACTATTTCCACTCCGGCCAGGCGCGGCCGTTCAAGTGCGAGCTGGCCGATGGGTCGCAGCCCGCCGCGCTCCGCTGGACCTGTTCGAGCTATCTCTGGCTGCGCACGTGGCCGTGGTGCAATTTCTCCCTGCGCGCGCTCAATACCGAGAACGTGCCGACCAACACGGTCTTCACGTGGGAGCCGGAGCCGGGCTTCAAGGTCAACGGCGCCGAACTCAACTGGCTGTTCGCCGGCCAAGGCGAGCACCACGTGGGCCTGACCGTGACGCAGGGTAAGAACGTCAGCAAGAGCGCGCGCACGGTCTATTTTGCGCGGGCGCCGGCGCGCGCCACGATCAACTCGCCCACCGACCGCGTCGAGTACCGCAAGGCGCTGCTCGCGCGCTGCCAGGCGGTGCCCGCCGGCCAGCGGCCCTGCGCCACGTGGGATGACGAGCTCTGGACGATCTTCCACGACACCATCGAGCCGCTCGCCGGCCTGGCGGTGATGACCGAGGTCTTCGAGCGTTCGTGGAGCGACGTGCAGAAGCGGCCGCCCGCGGAACGCTACCGCATGGAAGACATCTATTTCGAGTTGATGCGCTACAGCGACAAGAAGCTCGCCGAGGGCTGGCTGCCGAAGTTCGAGAGCGCCGACGGCACCAACCGCGAGCGCCGGCTGATGTGGCAGATGACCAAGGTGGATTTCACGCTCAACGAGTTGAACCAGCCCGACGAGGCGCGCAAGCTCGCCGCCGCGCTCAAGGGCCAGGCCACGCTCTCCAATGACATCGCCCGCGTGATGATCCGGCAGGGCGACGTCGAGCGCTTCGCCGGCCAGGCCGAGGAAGCCGCCAAGTTCTACAGCGGCGCGCAGGACATCCTCGGCAAGAAGGCGGGCACGGTGGCCACGACCGGCCTGATCGGCAACCCGGCGCAGAAGGGTAAACCGACGAAGGAAGATAAAGGCTTCGCGTGGCGGCAGCGCGGCGGCGGCAAGGGCGAGCGCATGTTCGCCATCGCGCCCTCGGTGGATGACTGGCGCAAGCAGGCGGTGCGCGAGGCCGCCTATTACGAGACCCTGCACTCACAGCTCAAGGCGCACGACATCGAGGAGGCGCGCAAGACACTCGCGCAATGGGAGCTGGAGTTCCCGTTGAGCAAGCTCGCCGGCGATTATCCCATTGGCGAGGGCGAGTTCTACACCTCGATCGGCGACTATACCCGCGCGCTGCGCGTGCTTTCCGCCTACCGCAAGAACGTGGAGATTTCCAACTATTTGCCACAGGCGATGGCCCTTGAAAGCCGCTGCCTGCACGCGCTCCGGCGCATGGAGGAATTCAAGACGCTCGCTGCCGAACTCATCAAGCGTTTCCCCGGCCACCCGGCGGCGGCGGAGATGCAGACCGAACTGGACATCGCGCAAGGCCGCCGCTCGGCCACGCCGGGGCTGCGCCTGGAGGATTACCAATGAGCACACGTTGGCTGGTGCTGGCCGCCCTCGTCACCGCGCTGGGCCTCGCGCAGGCCGCGGAAAAAAAGGAAGGGCACACCGGCACCAAGCAATCCTCCCGGCTCTACACCGCGCCCGACGCCAGCGACTCCGGCGGACTGCGCGGCCGCATCGCCTTCCCGCCCGACCCGCTGGTCGCCGCCTTCGCCGTTCCCAACAGTGAGCTCGCGCGCTGCTACATGGCGACCATCTCCAAGGACGGCCGCGCCTTCGAGTTCAACAACCTGCCGACCGCCAAGTATGACCTGCTGCTCGTGTTCCCGGACATGTACTACGAGGGCTTCACGCTCAACCGCAGCGCCGGCAACCTGAAGACCAACGAGTGGAAAAGCATCCTCGCCATCCTCAACAAGTCGGAGCCGTTCTACGAGATCAAGCGCATCGAGCGCCTCGATGGCATCGCCGGCGAGGCCGGCTGGGCGCAGGCGGTCTTCCAGCAACTGCGCGCGCGGCCCGTCACCCTGCAAAGCGCCGAGGTGCGGTCCGACATCCAGATCCGCACCCTCAAGCTCGCGCGCTTCGAGAACGTCGGCCCCGCCTGGCAACTGCTGGTCACGCGCGAACTGCTCCGGCAGGAAATCGCCGGCAAGGAACGCAAGGGCCTCCTGCCCCACTACTATGCGCCCGACAAACTCGGCAGCCTGCGCGTCGTGGATAGCGTGAAGGACCTGGGCGAACTGCACTTACCCGAACCCAAGTAACGAACATAAAGGAGCAACCATCATGGCAAAATTGATCTTCCAATCCGGGCCGCTGGCCGGCCAGGACGTGGACCTGCCCGCCGGGGACTTTCTCATCGGCCGCAAGGACGAATGCGACCTGCAAATCCCCAATCCCGTCGTCTCCTCCAAGCACGCGCTGATCGCGCCGCAGGGCGGCAACTGGATCATCACCGATCTCGATAGCGCGAACGGCACGCTGGTCAACGGCCTGCGGATTCAAGGCACGGTGCCGCTCAAGCATGGCGACACGGTTGAAATCGGCGGCATCCGCATGGGCGCGATCCTGCTCGAACGCGGCGCGCCCGCGCCGGCCCCGGCGGCGCCCCCGCCCCCGTTGGCAGCC
>CAISWQ010000119.1 GCA_903889245.1 uncultured Lentisphaerota bacterium
ACACGAGCTCAAAATTGTAGGCCGGGTCTCCGACCCGGCGAACCTGAACTTGGCCGCACCTCCACAACCAGAACGGCTGTGTCCTTTTCCAAGGCTTGGAAAAATTTCCGCGCGCTTTTCCAAGGCTTGGAAAAACCACCGTGTTCCTTTTCCAATCCTTGGAAAACTCTGCTGCCTGTGAAAACGAAAGGCGCTTTCATAATCCACAATCCGCAATCCACAATCCGCAATTTATGTCTCATCGCTCTGACCTTTCTTTGCCTCCTTGGGGTGGCATCATCCTCGCATGCTGGATTGACCGACTGGCTCGGCGGTGATTTCCGTGGCGGGCCGGCAGAGGCGTTGAGCCCGGCGGCGAGCGCGCTCGTGGCGCGCGCGTTCGCGGATCTGGGCGACGCGCCGCTGGTGGACTATCACGCGCACCTCGTCGGCACCGGCGCGGATGGGACCGGCGCGGCGATCAACGGCGCGAAGACCAGTTGGTGGCATCCGATTGAAAGCACCAAGGCGCGCGTCTTCCTCTCGGCCTCCGGTGTGCAAAAGGAGGACCACTTCGATGCCGACTACCTGGCGCGCTTCGTCCAGCTCGCGCGCGGCTTCCCGCGTCCGCTCAAAATCCATCTGCTCGCGCTCGACCACAACTACAACGACGATGGCACGATCAACACGGAGAAGACCGATTTCTATATGCCGAACGAGCGCGTGGTGGCGGTGGCGCGGCAGTATCCCGGGCTGTTCGTGCCGGTGATCTCCGTGCATCCACACCGGCCCGACGCGCTGGCGGAACTGGACAAGTGGGCGGCGCAGGGCGTACGGAACATCAAGTGGCTGCCGAACGCGCAGAACATTGACCCGGCGAATCCGCGCCACGACGCGTTCTATCGCAAGCTGCGCGAGCGGCAAATGGTGCTGCTGGCGCACGTCGGCGCGGAGGGCGCGGTGGAGGCCGCCGGCGCGCAGGAGCTGGGCAATCCGCTGCGGCTGCGGCGCGCGCTAGAGGCGGGTGTGACGGTGATCATGGCGCACTGCGCGAGCCGCGGCCAGAGTGCGGACCTCGACCGGCCCGGCGCGCAGGCCGACAACTTCGAGCTGTTCCTGCGGATGATGGATGAGCCGCGCTACCGTGGGCAGCTTTTCGCCGACATCTCCGCGATGGCGCAGTGGAACCGGCTGCCGAAGCCGCTGCTGACCGTGTTGCAACGGCCGGACCTGCAGGCGCGGCTGGTCAATGGCAGCGATTATCCGATGCCGGCGATCAACTGCACGATTTCGCTGCGCGCGCTCACGAAGCTCGGCGTGCTCGACGCTGCCGACCGCGCGCCGCTCAAGGAAATTTATCAGCGCAATCCGCTGCTCTTCGATTTCGTGCTCAAGCGTGTGGTCCACGAACCCAAGACCGGCGCGCGGCTGGCGCGGGAAATTTTTCTGCAAAAGCCGCAGCTAGCGGGCGCGCCCACCAGCGCCACCACACCACCGCTGGAACGAAAAGGAGACGGATCATGAAGACGATTTTCCAAGCCTTGGAAAAAAACGGCGCAAGTTTTCCAGGCCTCGGAACATTTCACGGCGAAACTTTCCAACCCTTGGAAAAATCACACTCGCCTCTTTCCAATCCCTGGAAAACGCTGCGGACTGGTGTGGGGTTGTTGTGCGCCGGGTCGGAGACCCGGCCTACAGGAAGCGAACATCCAACCTCGAAGGGGTGTAGGCCGGGTCTCCGACCCGGCGCGAGCATTGTACCCTTTGATTGGAGGGCCACGCTCCGTCGTGGCCGCCGTGGGCTTCCCGTTCGCAGGGTCGAAGCCGTGCGCGCCGCGGCCGGACCAAGCGGTGAGGCTGGCAGGTGGGCGGCGTGGTTTGGCTTGCTGTTGATCGTGCTCGCCACCGGCTGCGCGACGCCGGAGATGAAGGGCACGCCGTTCTACACCGGCGAATATGCCAGGCGCGTCGGGCCGGCGGAAGAGCGCGTGAACGCCTGGCCGCTGTTCTACTACCGCAACCCGGCGCTCTCCGTGCTGTGGCCGATCTTCGAGCACACCGACACGCACCTGGCCGTGCGCCCCATTTACTCGGTCTATGGCACCGACCGCTCGAACCAGCAGTACAACGTACTCTGGCCGCTCGCGCAGTTTGACCGGCAGACGAAGGACTACCGCATCTTCCCGGTCTTCTGGGGCGGCGGCTTGCGGCCGACCGAAGATTATCGCGCGGTCTTCCCACTCTACTGGCATCGCGGCCATCCGCTGGCGGACGAGGTGGGCGGACTTGATGCGCTGTTTCCATTCTGGAGCTTGAGCCGATACGGCACGAACTCGTCGAGCTTCTATTGCCCGTGGCCGTTGGTGCGCGTGATGCACGAGGGCCAGAAGTCGGGCTGGCATGTCTTCCCGGTCGCCGGCAGTTATGGCGACGGCAACAAGTACTTCCGCTTTCAGGCGGCGTTCCTCGCTGACCAATGGGGCAATGAGCGGCAGGATCGGCACGGTTCGCTGGTGCTGCCGCTCTATTTTTTCGAGCGGCAGCAGGACGCTTGGAGTTTTTATTCCCTGCCGTGGTCGGGCGGACAGGCCGGCGACACGCGCTGGCAGTTCATCCTGCCGCTGCTGGGCTATCACCGCACCAACACAACGGGTTCGCTGACGCTCTCGCCGCTCTGGCTGCAAAGCCAGGCGGCCAATCCGGCGGAGGGCGGCTGGGCGGCGCTGCTGCCGCTGCTGTATTACGGCCACGGGGCGGAAGGCAGCACGACCCTCTCGCCGCTCTGGCTGGCGCATTCGGCCGCCGATCCACAGCAGAAATCATGGCAGGCGTTGTTGCCGGTGTTCTTCCACAGTAGCAGCACGAATGCGGACCTGTTGCTCACGCCCTTGTGGTCGCAAGGTGCCAGCAGCAACGCCACCTGGCAGTGCCTGCTGCCGCTCTATTACGCGCGGCAGGAGGGCGCGGACAAATTCTGGGCGACGCCGCTGGGCGGAATGCGCACCGCCGACGGCCAGCAGTCATGGATGATCTACCCGCTCTTGAGCTGGGGCACGCCGCGCGCCGATGGCGGCGAGTTCTGGGCGCTCGCCCCGCTGATCCACGCCGACTGGAACGCGAGCAACGCGGTCAGCCACGCGTTCCCGTTCTACTACCATAACAGCGCCACGCGCACGTTCCTTTCGCCCGCTTGGGCGCGATGGACTGGCGAGGGCTGCACGAACTCAGTGGTACCCCCGTTGTTGTCATGGCTCTCGACGGACGCCGGGAGCAGCGACCTCTTCGTCGCGCTCGGCCTGGGCAAGTTCTGTTGGGGCCCGCAGTCCGGTTCGCAATGGCTGCTGCCGGTCTTTTTCCATGATCGGAAACAGCAGACGTTCCTTTCGCCGGTGTTCGCGCAATGGGGTGGCGACAGCAGCCGCAAGACCGTCATCCCGCCCTTACTCTCCTGGATGGATACGCAGCCGGAGCGCAGCGATTTCCACTTGGGCCTCTGCCTCGGTAATTTCAGTTCGGGGGCGCGGCCCGGCGCGCAGTGGCTCATCCCGTTCTTCTACCATGATCGCGCGGACCAGACGTTTCTCTCGCCGCTCTGGGCGCGGTGGCCGGCCTCCGGCGGCGGCACGAACACCTGCCTGCCGTTCACGCTCTCGTGGATGACCGAGGCGGAAAAGCGCAACGACTTCTGGCTGCTGTTCGGCCTCGGCAAGTTCAGTTGGGGCGAGCAGCCCGGCGCGTCGCACCTGCTTCCGTTCTACTATCACGATCCGCAGACGCGCGCGTTCTATTCCCTGATCTATGGCCGCAAGCCGGACGACTTCACCTACTTTGCCACGCCGCTGGTGGGCCAGCGCGAGGGCCAGCAGGCCGGGAGCTGGTGCTTCCCGCTCTACTCGCACAAGCGCGACACGCGAACCGACGAGGTGGACGACTGGTATCTCTGGGCCAACCACTGGGAGCGCAACGGCGTCAGCCGCTCGGTGATGTTCCCGCTCTTCGGCTATCACAACTTCGGCCCGCGCGACGGCGCGCCCAAGGCGCATCAGCGGTGGGCGCATTTCGGCAAGGATTTCTTCTGCCTGCCGATCTGCTGGTATAAGAACGAAACCTTTGTGCGCCCGTCGCAGGAGGAAATCCGGCAGACCTATGCCGCGCGCAAGAACAAAACCCCACCGCCGCAGTTGCCGCTGGTGCGAGAGAACAAATACAGCCACGGTTGCTTCCCGCTGTGGAGCTATTCGAGTATGGAGCAGGAGGGCGCGCACCGCGCGAACGTGGATGGCTCCCTCCTGCTCTGGCTCTATGACTATACCCGCGCAGTGCAACCGCCCGCCCAGGCTGCGGCCGGCGCCAACGACTACACCCGCGCCCGCGTCCTCTGGCGGCTCTGGCACTATGAGCGGCTCAACGGCGAGGTCAGCGTGGATGTCTTCCCCGGCTTCACCTTTGACCGCAAGAACGATGGCTTCAAGAAGTTCTCCTGGCTCTGGCGGTTCTTCCGCTACGAGCGCGACAAGGATGGCGGCAAGAAGCTGGACTTGCTCTTCATTCCCTTGCTGCGGAGCGGGGGAAAAAGCAACTAACGGACTGGTTATGAGCAGGAGTACGATTACGATTAGGAACAAGCACGGAGGCAGATATGAGCAAAAAAGCAATCCAATGGCTCTACGGTGAGCTGCCGAGGCTGGTGGCGCAGGGGATCCTGACGCCCGACACCGACGCCAAACTGCGCGCGCACTACGGCCCGATGGAACCGGCGCGACCGGCGCGGCTGGCGGTGATCATCTTCGGTGTGCTGGGCGCGCTGCTGATCGGCGCGGGCCTCATCCTGGTGCTGGCGCACAACTGGGACGAGCTCTCGCGGCCGGTGCGCGCGGGGCTCTCGTTCCTGCCGTTGGTGCTGGCGCAGGGGCTGGCGGCGTGGGTCATGTTCAACCGCCCACAGAGTCTGGCGTGGCGCGAGGGCGTCGGCGGCCTGCTCTTCCTGATGATCGGCGCGAGCATCTCGCTGGTCGCGCAGACCTACAACATCTCCGGCGACCTGCCGCGCTTCATCCTCACGTGGTCGCTGCTGGGGCTGCCGCTGATCTACCTGCTCAACGCGGTCGTCCCGGCGCTGCTCTACCTCTGGGGCATCACTGAATGGGCGTGCCACATCCGCTGGGACGATGGCTGGGCGGGTGCCTACTGGCTGCTGGCCGCGCTGCTGCTGCCGCTGATCGTCAGTTGGCTGCGCGCCGACCGGTTCCAGCCGCGGCTGACGCTGCTGTTCTGGGCGCTGTGCGTCAGCGTCACGGTCGCCGCGGGCGTGACGATCGAGCGCGTGCTGCCCGGCCTGTGGATCATGCTCTACGCCGGCCTGTTCGCGCTGATGTTCCTCGCCGGCGAGTTCTGGTTCAGCGCGGCCGAAGGTTTCTGGTCGCGTCCGCTCCGGCACTTCGGCGCGGCTGGCGTCTTGGTGCTGACGTTCCTGTTCACCTTCGAGTGGCCGTGGAAGGAAATCGGCTGGCACTACTGGTATTGGGACCGTTTCCAGAAGGCCGGCTGGCACGCCATCACCGATGGCGTGCTCGGCAGCGTCGTGCCCATCGCCGCGCTGCTGCTGCTCGTCATGACCATCCGCCGCAAGACGCCGCTTGGCCTGCTCTTTGGGCTTGCGCCGATTCTCGCCACCGCCGGTTACAGCCTGTGCAGTCTCTCCGAAACCTACGCGCCTGCCGCCGGCCTGTTCGACCTCTATCTGCTGGTCATGGGCCTCTGGCTGCTGGTCACCGGCATCAGGCTTGGCAGGCAGGGCCAGATGAACGTCGGCCTGCTGGCGATCACCGCACTGATCATCGCGCGCTTTTTCGACACCGACTTGAGCTTCCTGCTGCGCGGCTTGATTTTCATCGCGCTCGGTGTCGCCTTCCTGGTGGCGAATATTGTCATGCTACGCCGGAAAGGAGCGAAACATGAACAAGCGTAATTTCCTGCTGCTCGGCTTCGCGGTCGTCGTCGCCGCCCAGCTCGCCGTGCCCGCGTGGCTGATCATCGAGCGCGAGTGGACGTTGCGCGAGGGCCAGGTCTTCAAGTTCAAGACGCGACCGATTGATCCCGCCGACGCCTTCCGTGGCCGCTACGTCTGGCTCGGCCTCGAACCGGACAAGGTCAAGATGCCGAACGCCCAGCAGTGGCTCTATAACCAGAAAGCCTTCGCCGTGCTCGGCACCGACAGCAACGGCTTTGCGGTGGCGACGCGACTCGAGCGCGAGCGGCCGCGGGGCGAAGCCGCCGTGCCGGTGCGCACGCGCTGGTCCGATACGAATGGCCATGTGCATATCAGTTGGCCGGGCCTCGATCGCTATTACATGACCGAAAAGAAGGCCCCCGCCGCCGAAACCGCGTACCGCGAGCACAACCGCGGCACGAACCGGAGCTGCCACGTCACCGTCCGCGTGCTGGGCGCGCGCGCCGTGCTGGAAAACCTGTTCATCGAGGAGCAGCCGATCCTCGACTGGCTCAAGGCCGGCCAATAACGCCGGACGCGACAGAGCTCGTCCCTGCTGCACGTTCACTGTAGCGGCGCGCTATGCGCGCCGATTCTGGCTTTCTTTCGGCGGCCATAGGCCGCCGCTACAGCGCGGAAAGAAACAACCCTTGGCATTATTCGAGACGTGGAGGGCCACGCTCCGTCGTGGCCGCTTGAAATCAGGTCCGCACGGGCGGAAATTTTCTTGCCGGCCGGGGTTGGCCGGCAAGGAGCGATCATGAAAACCTTGCTCGGGCATCTCGCGGGGCCGGGCGGTCCCAGGGTTGGAAAAGCGAACCCGCATTTTTTCCAAGGATTGGAAAAAACAAGCCTGCATGTTTCCAAGCCTTGGAAAACCACCGCGCCGTTCACGCCGCTGCGCCAGCCGGTCGGCGGCCACGGCAACTTCCGCAAGGATCATCGCAGCGAAGTGTAGGGTGGTTTGCTGACCGGGTGCCGCCGTTTCACCCGCACCAGCCGCCCCCGAAAATCCTGCGCTGGACGCTTGACGCGGGGTAGGGCGGTCGCTATTGTCCGCGCCGCCAAAACCACAGGAGAATCCATCATGGCCGTGAATTATGGTTTGACCGAACAACAGATCGAGATCCAGAACGCGATGCGGGAATTTGCGAAGGAACGCGTGATTCCGGTCCGCGCCGAACTCGATGAGAAGGAAGAGTTTCCGCACGCGCTGTTGCAGGAACTCGGCAAGATGGACCTGATGGGCCTTTACATCCCCTCGGAGTTGAGCGGTTTCGGCGGCGGCTCGCTGGACTTCTGCCTCGCCATCGAGGAGTTGAGCCGCATCTGCATCGGCGTCAGCGTCTCCTACGCCGCGAACGCGCTCGGTAGCTACCCGATCCTCCTGTTTGGCAACGACGCCCAGCTCAAGAAGTACATGCCCCCGATCGCGAAGGGCGAGAAGTATTGCGCGTTCGGCCTGACCGAGGCCAACGCCGGCTCCGACGCGGGCGGCATCCAGACCACCGCCGTGCTCAAGGGCGATAAGTACATCCTCAACGGCACCAAGCAGTGGATCACCAACGGCGGCGAGGCCGATACCTACACCGTCATCGCCATCACCGACCGGAACAAGGGCGCGCGCGGCGCCTCCGCGTTCATCGTCGAGAAGGGCATGCCCGGCTTTAGCTTCGGCAAGAAGGAAAAGAAGCTCGGCATCCGCTGCAGCGCGACGCGCGAACTCGTCTTCCAGGACTGCGAAGTGCCGAAGGAGAACATCCTCGCCCGCGAGGGCATGGGCTTCATCGTCGCGATGAAGACGCTCGATACCTCGCGCCCCGGCATCGCCGCGCAGGGCGTCGGCCTCGCGCAGGGCGCCGTGGATGAGGCCGTCACCTACGCCCGCACCCGCGAGCAGTTCGGCAAGCCGATCATCGCGAACCAGGCCGTCCAGCACATGCTCGCCAACATGGCCACGCAGACCGAGGCCGCGCGCGCGATCACCTACGCCGCCGCCCGCACGATTGACGCCGGCGAGAAGGACGTCTCCAAGATTTCCGCCATGAGCAAGCTCTTCGCGACCGATGTCTCCATGGCCGTGACCACCGACGCCGTCCAGATTCTCGGCGGTTACGGCTACATGCGCGAATATCCCGTCGAGAAGATGATGCGCGACGCCAAGATTCTCCAGATCTACGAGGGCACGAACCAGATTCAGCGCAACGTCATCGGCGCCGCGCTGATCAAGGAATATGCCTCGATGAAATGAGGAAGGGCGCATGGTTGAGGGTGGCTGTTCCGACTCCGCCCTCCACCATCAGCCATGAACCATCTGCCATCCGCCATCAACCATTTCCCATAAAGAGGTGACCATGCACATCGTTGTCTGCATCAAACAGGTCCCGAGCGCCATCGCCGTCAAGGTGGACGCCGCGACCCAGGCGCTGACCTGTACCGGCAGCGATTATCTGATCAATCCCTTCGACGAGAACGCGCTCGAAGCCGCGCTCGCGCTCAAGGACAGCCTCAAGGCAAAGGTGACCGTCCTGACGGTCGGCTCCGCCCAGACGGCCGAGGTCCTGCGCGAAGCGCTCGGCCGCGGCGCCGATGCCGCGCAGCTCTTGAGCGATGCTGCCTTCGAGGGTTCCGACGCGTGGGCCACGAGCAAGATTCTCGCCGCCGCCGTCCAGAAGCTCGGTGATGTCAACCTTGTCATTTGCGGCAAGCAGACCTTCGATGGCGATACCGCGCAGGTCGGTCCCGGCATTGCCGAATTCCTCGGCTGGCCGTGCGTCGCCTTCGTCCGCAAGATCGAGTCCGATGGCGCGAGCCTGAAACTCGAGCGCATCTACGAGGAAGGTTTCGAAAAGCTCACGCTTGCGCTGCCCGCCGTCCTGACGGTCGGCAAGGAAATCAACACACCGCGCATGGCCTCGCTCAAGGGCCGCATGGCCGCGAAGAAGGCGCAGCTCGCGCCTGTCACCGCCGCCGCACTCGGCCTCGCGCCGGAAACCGTCGGCGCCAAGGGCAGCCGCACGCGCCTCGCCAGGATGGCGCCTGTCCCCCGCAAGTCCGGCGGCATCAAGGTGGATGGCAGCGATCCCGCCGTCGCCGCGAAGCTGGTCGTGGACAAACTGCGCGAGATGAAGCTGGTTTGATGAAATGCTAAAGTTCATCCAATCATAAATCGTAAATCGAAAATCATAAATTGAACCCATCAGTGCGAGGCAACCATGATAGATAAAGCACAATGTTCCGGCGTCTGGGTGGTGGCCGAGTTCCGCAACGGCGCGCTTCAGGATGTGACCTTCGAGCTGTTGGCCAAGGGCCGCGAGCTCGCCGACAAGCGCGGCGCCAAGCTCGCCGCCGTCCTCTTCGGCCAGGGCCTCAAGGACAAGACCGCCGACCTCTTCGCGCACGGCGCCGACATCGTTTACTACGCCGACGCCCCCGCGCTCGCCACCTTCAACAGCGATGCCTATACCGCGCAGCTTGCCGCGCTCGTGCAGCAGCACAAGCCGGAGATTCTGCTCGGCGCCAGCACGATCGCCGGCCGCTCGTTCCTGCCGCGCGTCGCCATCCGCGTGGATACCGGCCTCGCCTCCGACTGCACCGGCCTCGAACTGGATGCCAACGGCCTCCTGCAGGCGCAGCGCCCGGCCTACGCCGGCAACGTCATCGCCACCATCGAGTGCCCCGAACACCGCCCGCAGATGGCCAGCGTCCGCCCGAAGGCGTTCAAGAAGGGCGCGCCCGTCGCCGGCCGCACCGGCCAGCTCGTCGAGGTGCCCGCCGCCACCGGCGACGTGAAGACGCAGATCATCGAGACCGTCCGCGACACCGGCAACGTCGTCAACCTCGCCGACGCCGATATCATCGTCTCCGGCGGCCGCGGCATCGGCGGCCCGGACAAGTTCGGCTTCATTCAGGATTTGGCCAGCGAGCTCAAGGGCGCGGTCGGCGCCTCGCGCGCCGCCGTGGATGCCGGCTGGATTTCCTCCGTGCACCAGGTCGGCCAGACCGGCAAGACCGTGAAGCCGAAGCTCTACATCGCCTGCGGCATCAGCGGCGCGATCCAGCACCTTGCCGGCATGGGCGCGAGCGATTTCATCATCGCGATCAACAAGGACGCCGCCGCGCCGATCTTCGAGATCGCCGATATCGGCATCGTCGGCGATCTGTTCACGATCGTCCCCGCGCTGACGCAGGCCCTCAAGAGCCGCTAAGTCAACACCGGGTTCGGCACAAGGCGCAGAGTCCCCTCTGCGCCTTCTTTTTTCTGCGTCTGGGAAGCAACCGGGTTTACGGCTGGGCCATGGCTCATCTTCCACATGGCGGCGCCGTGTTGCGTGTTGACAAGGAATTGGCTTGAACAGGGTGGGGGTGGTCTTTAGCCTGCGCGCGTTCGCCAGCCCGCAGGGAAGGGTGGCAGAGTGGTTTATTGCACCGGTCTTGAAAACCGGAGAGGGCGCAAGTCCTCCGTGGGTTCGAATCCCACCCCTTCCGCCAAGGCAACGCCGGTACCTCGCGGCGCTCACACTCCGCCCGGTTCTTGCTTGCCCGCTTCTGGCGGGCCGCCCGTCTTCTCGTCTGCGTTTTCGGGGGCGCGCGCAGAACCTATCACCACAAGCGGCGTAGCCGCTTGTCCGCCTTCAGACTTCCCATTCACGCCAGACCTTTCTCCGCTTTGGCGAGGAGGTCGAGGGCCTTCCAGACCACGTGCTCATGGAACGTGTCGCGTTCATCGTTTCACGGATTGGCGTTTCTGATAAGTCGTGTGCGATGTGAGGCCTAGCAGTGTCTCGATCTGTCCGGCGGCGCGCATGATTTGGTAGAGGTCGAAATTCCCGATGGTCGTATTTGCCTTCACAAAATCGGTCAGGTAGGTCTTTGATTTGGATTCGACGCCGTTACGGGCGCACACGAGATACGCGACAGACTCGGCTTCCAGTTCCTCCTGCGCGTGGTCAGGGCGCGGACGCGCGGGGATGTTCAGCATTTTGTCCGGCCCGAGATGGCCGAGGAAAAGGTGAGCGAGCTCGTGGGCGATCGTGACGAACTGGACCGCTGCGCCGTGGTTTCGGTTCACCTGCATCGAATAGCAGCCACCCTCCTTTGGCGTAGCCGCTTTCACCACACAGATGGAGCCGGCCTTCGCGACGCCGCCATCGAAGTTTGCGCAGGTAATATTCCGGCGCTGCATCTTTTCGATAAACCCGGGGATCTGTTCAGCCGTGATGGCTCCACGGGCAAAGAAGGTGTCCACGTCCTGCGGCAGTTCTTTCCCCTCGGTATCTTGCACGTCATAAACGAGCGCAACCGGACCGAACGGCCAGAGTATCAGCAAGGGGCGGGCATTTTCCTTCGGTTTGCGACCGAACCGGACCAGCCAGTCGTGGGCTGAAGCCGCGTAGGTGAGTCCGGGCTTCTGCACGTGCAGCAGCATGGCGTTAAAGGGCGCGAAATTACGAAGCCGCTTCGTGAACTCCAGCAGCTCGAAGTAATCCTTGCTCGTCTTGTAAAGCTTCGAGTCTTCCAGCAGTTGATCGAGTAACGAGCGGGCGGCTTGCTCATCCTCGTCACCAAAGAGATCGGTCTGGTGACCGGAACTCATGCTTTGCCTTCGATGATGCGGACGGTGTCGAGGGTTTGGAGTTTCTCGAGGGCGATGCGGAGGGGGTGGGCGCCGTCGTGGAGTTCCTCGAACTTCTGGCGCAGGCGCGGGAGGCGGTCCGCTTCGGGCAGGGCGGTCACGTCGGGGAGCCGGGCGGCCTCCACCAGGTCGAAGAGGCGCAGGCCCGCCCCATGCACTTCCTCCGGGAAATACAGCTCATACACCAGCCCGTTCAACACCCGCTCCCAATACGCCACCATCAACGGGTCCCGCGTGCTCGCCGTGTCGGGGTGGTCGGCGAGGTGGCGGGTAACGAAGGTTAGCACATCGACCAATCTGTCGAGCACAGCACGCTGTGCCTTAGTCGCCTCTGGGATTGGAATCTGACGAACGTAGTCCGTGAAAGCGCGAAGGTAACCGCCGCGGACGGAGTTCGAGATATGCGAATAAAACCACTCGACAACCGAACTATTCAGAACCGCGCATAGCCACTTGTCGGCGACGGGAAGGAAATAGCAGGTGTTCGCAAGGTAGGACCCGGTGAGGTCGAGGGCGAAGGACTGATGTTCGTAGATGTCAGGGTAGATGATTTTTGGCGACTCGAACGCGGATGAGTAGGCGTATTGCGGCTGCTGGAGTTCATACCACTCCTGTTTCGTCACACGTTCCTCCAGCGCTTTCTTGAATGGCCGCATGTAGGCGGCGACTGACGGATAACGCGCGATGTCGATTCCCTTCCGGGTGTAAATCAACCATTGTTCGTTCGACTCGGCTGACCAGCGCTTCAGGTCCCGGCCTCGTAGGAAGGGTTTGATGATCTCCGCTGCTCGTTTGTCCTCGGAGACAAGACGCCTGCGGGTTGCAGAATCGATGATAAACGCGTCGTTCAGTCCAGTAACCACACCGCGGTAGATTCGGTCATTGGAGACTTCTCGCAGGGCTGTGCCGACGTTGCGGATTCGCTCAATCAGAGATGAGACTGCTCCGTCGGTGATTCGCCAAGCATCGCTTACCAATCCGGACTGCGGCAGCCGGATGCTCTTGGAGGCAAGGATTTCAGCGAATCGTTCGACATCGGGTCCTGGCTCCCAGAGCAGCGCACGAACGGTGGCGGAGCTGTCGGGCTTTCTCCCTTCTGGAAGCTTCTGAGCGATGATGATGCTGGGGTAGGCGATCGCGGTGAAGACGGATGCATCGCCAAAGTCGATAAGATGCTGGATGTGCGTGGTGGTGGCGAGCAGTCGCCTGAGCGTGTCGCCATACGCGGCGCGGAAATATTTGTTGGACGTGATGAAGGAGATGACGCCTCCGCTGCGGAGCAATCGAAGCGCACTTTCATAGAAATAGACGAAGAGATCAGCCCGTCCGGTGAAGCAGACGTAGTGATCGCGGAATATATCTTTGTAGTGCTTGATCTCCTCCATCCGCACATAGGGCGGGTTGCCGATGACAATGTCGAAGCCGCTTTCGATTTCCTGCGATGATGACGCGGAGAGTTCGGTCTGACCACCGGCTTCGTTGATGAGGGCAAGGTTGCCAAGAAGGGTCGCGGGGGTGCGGCCTTGCAGGCGGACCTTTCCCACCGGTAGGCCGAACATCCACTCGGAGTCGAAGAAAGGCGCGAATGCGTTCTGGTCGTAAGGATCCCAGGCGGCGAGCTTGCGGGCGGTTTCCTTCGATAGGGCATGGCTCTTTTCCAGCGCGGCGGCGAGGTCGGCGCGCTTGGCTTCGTCGGCTTCGCGCCATTTGCGTTTGGCGGCGGGGCTGCGGGCGTTGAAGTGCTGGTGGCGGATGTCGGCCAGCTCGGCGCGGAGCCGGTCGAGGTCGCCAGAGAAGAGGTCGCTCTCGGTCTTCTCGATGGGGATGAGCGTGTCGGCGGCGACGAGGCGGGTCTCGAGGTTGGGCAGCGGGCGGACCCCACGATTGTAGATTGCGGATTGCGGATTGCGGACTGAGTCGGCCTCGCCATCCCGTGCCCGTTGCTCGACGATCAGGGAGATGAAGAAGCGGAGCTTGGCGATCTGGGTGGCGATGGGCTGGATGTCCACGCCGTAGATGCAGTTCTCGATGAGGTAGAGTTTTCGGGCAAAATCGAGGGCGTGGTAGCGCGTGTCGAAGGATTTTCCAATGTCTGCCATCCGCGTGTCGCAGGCGGCGAGTTCGTCCTTGGCCGCGCCGGCTTCCCGGAGCAGCTCGCGGTAGCGGCGGGCCTCGGCGAGGCGGTCGCGTTTCCAGGATTCGTTGTTGGGGTCGAGCTTCTGGAGCAGGTCCACGAGGCGGTGGAGCGCGCCCATGGGGAAGGCGCCGGAGCCACAGGCGGGGTCGAGGATCTTCACCCGGCCGATGGCGGCGATGAGGGCGTCGCGGGTGTCGGGCTTGATTTCCTTGAGCGTGGCCTTGTTGGAGAACAAGTCTTCCAGTGCGCCCTTGCAACGGGGCACCTGGGTGGACAGGTACGATTTGAGGGCCTCGTCCACCATGTATCGGACAATTTCGCGCGGGGTGTAGAAAGCGCCGAGGGCTTTGCGGGCGGTCGTGCGGGTGTCCTCGTTGTAGGAGGCGAGCAGGTTTTCAAAGACCTTGCCCAGCAGCTCGGGGTCGAGGGCGATTTCCTCCTCGAGCGGGGTGTTCTCCTCGATGGTGAACTTGTAGCGGGAGAGGATTTCAATCAGTCCGCGCACTTTGGCTTTTTTCGAGCGGGCGGTGCGTTTGTCCTCCTCGCCGTAGTCGTGGGAGAGGTCCACGGTGCGCTCGGGGCCGAAGAAGAGGTCGTTGGGCAGGTGGCAGCCGAAGTCCTCGCGGTCGGAAAAGCCGTCGAGGATGAAGTTGTCCTTCTTCTTGCCGGACTTGTCGTCGAGGCAGTCAAAGAGGCCGCCGTTCAGGAAGGGGATGCGGGCGGCGAGGGCTTCCCAGTCGGCGCGGTCGCGGAAGGTGGTCGCGTAGCGCCAGAGGTTGGTGATGCCGTAGTTCTGGTCGTAGCGCTGCCCCTCTTTCTTTTTCTCGCGGAAGGCGCGGTTTTCCGGCGGCATGTTGAGGGTGCCGAAAAAGAGATTCTGGAGCACGGCGCGGTAGTAGGCCGGCGAGGTGTCGGGCTGGCGCGGGTCGCGGGAAGGTGAGAAATCCTTTAGCAGCGCTTTCAGGCGATGCTCGCGAAAGAGGTCGTTGGGGATGAGGCGTTTCTCGACGAGGAACCAGCAGAAGATGACGCGGGTGAGCAGGCGGATGAGGAAGAGGGATTTCTCTTGTTCCGTGTCGCAGTGTTGCGGCAGGCGGATGGTGCCGTCGTCCACCTGGTGGTGGGCCCAGAAATACCAGTCGGCAATCTCGCGGTAGAATTGATTGGACAGGGCATAGGAATCGAGGCGCTTCCGCCATGCCTCGTGGAGGGAAACGAAGCTGTGGACGCCATAGTCGCTGGTGAGATTGGCGAGTGCAAAGTCGTTGAGGATCTCGACGTGAGCGCGAATGGGGTCGGCGCAGGCGATGTCCTTGATGAGGGTGACCTTTTCGAGGACGTCCTTCGCCTGGTCGCGCTTGTGGAGGCGGCGATGGATGATGCCGAGGGAGATGGCTTCGCCATGCCGGAACAGGACGAGGGCCGGCATGGGCAACGGCTTATTGATCGCGCGGACAAGGGTGGAAAGCGCCGTGCGGGTGTAGTGGCCCGGCGGGAGCTCGGCGGCGAAAAAGAGGTAGGATTCGATCTTGGTGGTCTGGACGGCGCCGGGGTCGTCCAGCAGCTCGCGCTGCAATATCAACTCCGCGTCGGTGAGTTGGAAAAGCAGGCGGAGTTCCGAGATCGCGGAAAGCGCCTCGCGATCTTTGTCGGTGGTTTTCTTCTCCTGATCAAGGAGCGACAGAAACTCGGCGGGCGTGGAAAGATTGACCGTGCGCTCCGAGCGATAACCGAGTGTTGCGAGCAAGTCCAAGGCGGCTTCGGGCAACGGTTTTGCTCCGAACCCGGCAAGGGCATTTACGATGGCGTGCCTGGTGTCGAGGGCGTCGGGCATGGTCAGAGCTTCTTTTTCCGTGGGGATTTTCCGATCAACTGCCGCGCCTTCTTTGTGCTTTGCGAGAGGGCCAGATAGTTTTCCGAGGTGATGACCTTGCGGCCGCTTTTCTTTTCCAATTCGCGGCGGGCGTTGCCGGCGACCGTGCCGCCATCGCGCGCGGCGGTCTCGCTCTCCGGGAAACCCTGGGCGTCGCGGGTGCGGGTAATTTCGGTGGTGGCGGCTTCGCCGAGCATGGAGAAGATCAGCTCCAGATCGGTCATGTGGTCGCGGAGGTTCTGGCGGGTCAGCCCCTTGAGTTCGGCGTATTCGGATGGCGTGAGGCCGAAGGCGGCTTTCGAGATTTCGGCGGTGAGGATGGCATATTCGAGGCGTTCCTTGACGCCGCGTTTTTTCCATTCGTCCGTGAGTTCGTCGCGGATCGCGATGGAGCGCATCCGCTTCTCGATCCAGTCATCGGAGTAGCCCTTGGCCTTATAGAGGGCGCGGGTGCGCTTGGTGGCGAGTTCGGGGTCTTCGATTTCCTGGATGCGCTCATACCCGACCTTGGCGAGCCACCGCTTGAACGGCTCGGCCTTGGGGCTGGGGATGGACTGGATCAGTCGAAAAATGCCTTCGGTGTTCCAGCATTGAATCTTCTGAGGGCCGCCGGCCGTGGCAAACGCCAGGGCAAGGGGGGGTACAATTTGTACCCCCCCCTTGAAGGCCTCGTCCAACGACGGATCGCGCTGACGGATCCGCTTGAGGTACTGCGACGGATCAACCGAGTCGGTCAAGGCGGCCACCACATCGGTGATGACGAACCACCATTCTTTGTTATGGATGGCGCGGCGGATTTCTTTGCGGTGGAACAGCGCAATGCGTGTTTCAGGGCTGGGTGTGATTTCGGGCATGGTCAGGATTTCTCCGGGGCTTTGATGACGAGCCAGGTGACAAGATCAAAGTCGTCGCCGGCGGATGTGGGTGTTTCGGCAGCGGTCGGAAGGACGGCATGGCGACCCGCCTGGAGTGCAGACGCGGCGCGTTTTCGGAAGGTATGCTCGATGGAGGCCAGCGCCCTCTTGAGCAGACCATCGTAGTGGCTCATGTCTGTGCCGTCTTTTGTGTGCTTGTCGAACAGGTTGCAGAGTTCCTCGAATGCTGCCGGTTCGCCAGCCGCCAGATCACGAAGCAGGAGCATGGATTCCTTCGGTTGGGCAAAACTGAATCGCACCGTGCCGTCGTCGTGGACGTAAACGAGGTAGTAAGGGATGAGTGGATTCAGCTTGGTCGTGTCGGCCGGTTTGTCCGCGTCCTTTGTCTTGGCGGCTTCCCGATGGCGTAGGCAGAATAACACGCCCGGCTGGGCCGCCGGCAGGTCAGCCCTGGGTGGCACGACGGCATACAGACCTTCACCAGCTTCTTCGAGCGCGGCGCGGTTGGCTTCCAAGTAGCGCAGTAGGTCGAGGCGGAACTCGTCCAACGAAAAGTCGGTGAGCGAGACCGCATCATCGAGGTCTTCGAGGTCCAGAATCTCGTCTTTGAGCCGTTTGAGTTGCCGGTCGCGGAACAAAAGGTCTTCCTTGATCAGGTCTTCGAGTTGGCCGGGATCGAGTAGGTTGTCGGTCTGGGTCGCCGCCAAATCCACCAATGCCATGCGCGCTTCGACGCGGAGTTTGACTCCGAGGTAGTGGTCCAGATCGGCCACAGGCCAGAAATTGACGAGTTGGACGGAATCGTTGCGCGATCCGATGCGGTCTATGCGGCCAAATCGCTGGATGATACGGACGGGGTTCCAGTGGATGTCGTAGTTGATGAGCAGGTCGCAATCCTGAAGGTTCTGTCCCTCGGAAATGCAGTCCGTGGCGATGAGCAGGTCAATTTCCTCGCGCTGGTTCGGGAACCGCGGCGCCTGGTCGGCGCGGCGCTTGGCACGGGGTGAAAAATTGGTGAGGATGTCGTCATAATCCGTGCGCCCCAGCGAAGCAGCGTTGCCGCCATCCCCGCATACCAGCCCGACGTGGATCTTGAGTTCCTTGCGTGCCCACGGTTCGAGGTTCTCGTGGAGATACCGGGCGGTGTCGGCAAAGGCCGTAAAGACGAGGACCTTTCGGTTGGGCTGGCCGTCGCGGTTGACGCTGGGTTTGTGAACCTTCGACTCGATAAACTCCTTTAGTTCGGCGAGTTTTCCATCGCGTTTGGCCGTGACAGCCTGCGTCTTTTCGAGCAGGAATTGGAGTTGCGTGCGGTCGTTGCGAACGGCCTTGAGCCATTCCGGCAACTTCAGGTGTGCGAGGTGAATGCGCCGCCGACCGCCGATGGTGAACTCGTCTTCGTCGAAATCGGGGTCTTCGAGCTGGTCCGGGGTCAGTGAGTCGTAGTCCACGTCGGGGTTGTCATCAAGATGCTTCTCGAAAACGGTGATCCGTTCTTCGAGTTGGTCAATCTTGGCGACGGTTCGTTGCAGCGTCAGCCGAAAGGAGTCCACGGAACTTTCGAGGCGCTTGAGGAAGTTGACCTTCATCATCGCAATCAGGATGCGTTCGCGGCCTTCCTGCGTAAACCCGCCGAGAATCTTGTCTTCGTAGCCGGCTCGGACGTTCGCGGGCAGGTCGTCGCGGAGGAAACTGGTGGGATGATACAGCGCGAGCCGGAGAGCGCTGATTTCCTTGTCCAGTTGCTCGAAAGAAAGGAAGCGTTGCTGGAGGTCTATCTGGGCGTGAATGGCTTTGGGAGGCGGGCGCCGCGGGAAGCCGCCGAGATGCTCCATCTCCTTGGCGTAGTACGCGGCGACCTGCCGGCGTGAGCGGGCGATGCTGAGGCCGTCGAGCAACTTGAAGAAGTCCCCGCCAATGGCAGCGAGAAGATCGCGGGTCTTGCGCTTGCCGGGGGGCATCTTCGCCCAGGTGGTGAATTGAGCCTGCGCCTGCCGGGATGTTTCCTTCACCGATTCGATATTGAGTTTCTCGACAAAGGCCGCATCTGCCTTGCCGTCACGCGCCACGTCGCCTCCGGCGATAAACGAAATCTGGTTGCGGAGATCGGCCAATTGATTGTTCACCGGTGTCGCGGACAACAACAAAACCTTCGTCCGGACGCCGGAAGAGATGATGTCTTCAATCAGGCGCTGATATCGGCTACGGCGCGCTGTCGTGTCGCCGGGACGCTGGGTCGCGAGCTTGTTGTTGCGGAAGTTGTGGGACTCATCAATCACGACCAGGTCGTACGCGCCCCAGTTGAGAGCTTCGAGGTGTACCCCGTTGACTGTGCCGGATTCCCGGGAGAGGTCGGTATGGTGGAGCACATCGTAACGGAACTTATCGTCCGAAAAGGGATTGAGGGAACCCGGATAGCGGAAGATGGTCCAGTTGCGGCTGAGTTTCTTCGGGCAGAGCACCAAGACTCGTTCGTTGCGCAACTCGAAATACTTAATCACGGCCAAAGCGGTGTAGGTCTTACCCAGCCCCACGCTGTCGGCCAGGATACAGCCGTTGTAACCGAGAATTTTGTTGATGGCCGCTTTCGCACCGTCCTTCTGGAAGGAGAACAGCGTTCGCCAAATCCGGGTATCTGGGAGAGCAACTTGCCGGAGGTTCTCGTCGAGATCGCGAGTGCCGTCGAGGTAATCGCGAAACAGGTGAAACAGCGTCAGGTAGTAGATGAACTGCGGCGGCTGGTTTGCGTAGAGTTGGTCGAGGTACTGCAGAACTTCCTGTCTCACATCCTCGACGAGCGCGGGATCGTTCCAAAGTTCGTCAAACCACTGTTTCAAGTCCTGACGATCGCGGTTGCTGTCAACCACCAGATTCAACTCGATGTTGCTGTTGCCTGTGGCGAGACCCAGGCCGTGCATGGTGAAATTTGAACTGCCAAGGATGGCCTCCTCTACGCCGGCATTGGCGATATGGTACATCTTCCCGTGCAGGAGTTGGGCGTGGCGCACAGAGCGGATGTCCACTTTCTGCCGAATCCAATCGGCACAATCGCGAGCCACCCGTTTCTGCTCCAACTTGTTTGTCAGTTGCAGGCCATGGCTATCGAGAACGAACGCCTTCGTTGCGGTCTTGTCGGGATCGAGAGACTTGATGAAGCGCGGCTCACCAAACAGGAAATCGAGATGGTCAACCTGGTCGAGATGCTCACGAAGAGCGTCGTAAGCGTAAATCGTGAAGTAAGCCGAAACCACCGAGAGCCGCGAGCCTGATTGGATCTTCTCCCGCAGAAATTCCGCAACGATGCCGCGATGGTGATTGTCGCGGATGCCAGACGTGGAAAGTGGTGGTGTCATTTAGCCCTTGAAAGTCGTCGCTATCCAGCATCCTCCGCCGCTTTGCCAGCCTGAACCCACGCGTCAACCTCGGTGGCCTTGAATTTCCAGAGACGGCCGACCTTGTGAGCAGGAAGTTTTTTGCGTTCGATCCACTTGTAGACCGTGTCTGGGTTCACGCCGAGATGTGCGGCGATCTCCTCAACTGATAGCCAGCGTTCTTGTTGCATCGTCATTTCCGTTTCTGACTCCGCGCCGGATTCGCCCAGCACATGGGTTGAAAACGGGATGCACCGTAGCAGACGATGTCCAAGGAAGCCAGTGGAAATCGGTCAAAACTGGCCTAAATGGAAACCGAAGCATGCTCGCCAGCGCCCCACTTCCTTTCCGGCGCTTGCGGGCATGTTTCTACCTCATCCCGTGAACGGAGCGCACAGCAACCGGCATGACATCCCGATGCTTCATCGGGATGGCGTGACGGGTGCGCGCGGAGTGAACCCGGCGTAGCCGGACCGCGAATGGCTAGCGGCCCGACCCCAGCGACGGTCAGCTTGCGCCAGCCGAAGCGGTGAGGCCCGACGCGCCTGCGCGGTCGGGATTTGGTTCACTCTGGCCCCAGTACGGCGGTTCGCACGGGATTCAAGAGACACCGCCAGTTCCCGGCTCAATGGCCGCCATCCTCTCGTCTTATTCACGCATGTTCTCTTTAGCGCGGCCACTATTTCGGATCAATCAGACGTTATCGCTTAAACTGGCAAAAATATTTTCAACACAACGCTTGTGTTTAGCGAATAATCGTATAGTATCCGCCCGCTCGTTGCGTTATGGAGCAGCAATGCCAGACAAATGACGGTTGATAGCGTTGAAAGCGGAAAGAATAAAGCAGGTGCATGATGACAAAGACAAGCAGTAACTGGGATGGCGCGCAGATGCTGGTCAAAAGCCTCGAAAAGGAAGGCGTCGAATGCATGTTCGGCATTCCGGGCGGGGCGACGATCCCCATCTTCGATGCGCTGGTGACGACAGGGACGAAGATCAAGTTCGTGCTGACGCGGCATGAGCAAGCGGCGACGCACATGGCCGATGGCTATGCCCGCGCGACCGGCAAGCCGGCGGTGGTGCTCGTCACCAGCGGGCCGGGCGCCACCAACACGGTAACCGGCATCCTGACCGCGCACATGGATTCGGTCCCGATGATCGTGCTCTCCGGCCAGGCGGCGGCGCACATGCTGGGCAAGGACGCCTTTCAGGAGGCCGACATCTACGGCATGACGATGCCGATCATCAAGCACAGCTACCTGATTCACGACACGAATCACATCCCGCGGATCGTGCGCGAGGCCTACCACATCGCCACGACCGGGCGGCCAGGGCCGGTCCTGATTGATGTCCCGAAGAATGTCAGCGTCGCGCCGTTTGCCGGCGACCCGGAGGCCGCGATGGATCTGCCGGGCTACGATCCCACGCCGGCCGCGCCCGATCCGCGCCTGATCCAGGCGATCGCCGGCGCGCTCCAGAAGGCGCGCAAGCCGCTCCTCCTGCTCGGTCACGGCGCGATCATCGCCGATGCCTGCGCCGCCATCCGCGCGCTGGCGGAAAAGCTGCATGCGCCGGTGACGAACACGCTGCTGGGCAAGGGCAGTTTCCCGGAGACGCATCCGCTCTCGCTGGGCATGCTGGGCATGCACGGCACGGCTTACGCCAACAAGGCGATGGTCGAGGCCGATCTCATCCTGAACTTCGGCTCGCGTTTCGACGACCGCATCCTAGGCATCCCGGCGCGGTTCGGGCGCGACGCCGTGAAGATCCATGTGGATATTGACCCGGCCGAGATCGGGAAGATGATCCAGCCCGACATCGCCTGCGTCGGTGATGCGCGCATGGTGGCGGAGGCGCTGCTCAAGGCCGTCGGCAAGGGCGACACGGCCGACTGGCTCAAGCGGATCAACGCCTATAAGAAGGAATTCCCGCTGCACTACCGCCGGACCGGCGGGCTGAAGATGCAGCACGTGATCGAGGAGTTGTTCACGCTGACCGGCGGCAAGGCCATCGTCGCGACGGACGTGGGCCAGCATCAGATGTGGACGGCGCAATATTGGAAGGTGGATCAGCGGAACAACTGGTTGAGCTCCGGCGGCGCGGGCACGATGGGCTTCGGCCTGCCGGCGGCCATCGGCGCGCAATTCGGGCGGCCGAAGGACCTGGTCATTTCGTTCTCCGGCGACGGCGGCTTCCAGATGACGATGGCGGACCTCGCCACCGCGTGCAACCACAAGCTGCCGATCAAGGCGATCGTGCTCAACAACAGCTACCTGGGGATGGTGCGCCAGTGGCAGGAACTGTTCTATGACGACCGCAAGAGCGGCGTGGACCTGCTGGGCAACCCCGACTTCGCGAAGTTCGCCGAGTCCTACGGCGCGCTCGGCCTGCGCATCAAGCGCGCCGCCGACGTGCGCAAGGTGCTGACCCGCGCGCTCGAATATGACAAGGGCCCGTGCGTCGTGGATGTCCACGTCCACAAGGAACAGAACGTGTTCCCGATGGTGCCCGCGGGCAAGGCGCTCGAAGACATGATCATCGAGCCGCGTCCGCGCCGCGGGCGGCCGCCGGCGCGCAAGAAATAACGGCCACCCGGACAACATCAAAAGGAAACTGCCATGCAAACTAGTGCCATTGCCAGCCATACCTTGAGCGTCGTCGTCGCCAACAAACCCGGCGTGCTGGCGCGGATCGCGCACGTTTTCGCGCGGCGCGGCTTCAACATTGATTCGCTCGTCGTCTCCTCCTCGATGGAGGGGAACGTCTCGCGCATGACCATCACCGCGCTCGGCGATCCCGCCAACCTCCAGCAGATCATCGAGCAGGTGAAGAAGCTCGTGGACGTGATCCATTGCACCGACCACACCGGCGAGGACGTGGTCGTCAAGGAGATGGCGCTGGTCAAGGTCCACGCCGGCGTCGCCGCGCGCACCGAGGTGCTCCAGATCGCCGACCACTTCAAGGCCGAGAGCGTGGATATGACCGAGACCTCGATGATCATCATGGCCGTCGGCGATAGCGAGAAGATCGAGGCCATGCTCAAGCTGCTGAAAAAATTCAAGGTCGTCGAGCTGTGCCGCACCGGCAAGGTCGTCATGGCGCGCGGCGAAGAGCCGACCTGACCGTGGAAACATTCGCGTGCCAGGCGTGCGGGACGTGCTGCCGCTGGAGCGGGCACGTCCTGCTGACGGAAGCGGACCTCACCGCTCTAGCGCGGCATCTCGGCCTGACCGAGGACGAGTTCATCCAGCGCCATACGACCCTGGCGGCGAACCGCGCGCAGCTCACCTTGCTGGACCAACCCGGCGGCGCGTGCTGTTTTCTGGAGGCGGACAACCGGTGCCGCGTCTATTCCGCGCGCCCGCGGCAGTGCCGCGACTTTCCGCACGCCTGGCGCGTCAGCGGCTGCCCCGCTTTGTCGCGCTGAAGCTTCCAGGGGTTGGAAAAGCTGGGGGCGATTTTTCCCGACATTGGAAACTTGCGCCACGAGTTTTTCCAGGCCTTGGAAAAACCAGACAAATCTTTTCCGGGCCTTGGAAGAAAAACATGCCGCTGTGTTCCAGCTTGGACAGCAGTCAGCGGGTAGCAAGGGCGCGGGCGGCGGCGGCGCTGAAGGCTTTGATGTCGGCGGTGGTGTGGGCGGCGGAGATGAACGCGGCCTCGAACTGCGCCGGCGGCAGATAAATTCCATGGTCCAGCATCGCGTGGAAAAACTTCGCAAAGGCGGCGGTGTCGCAGCGCTTGGCGTCGCTCATGTTGCAAATCGGCGCGGTGGTGAAGAAGGGCGTGAACAGGCTGCCGAGCTGTGCGCAGTGCGCCTTGATGCCGTGCTGCTTCGCGGCGGCATTGAAACCGGCGGCGAGCTGCGCGGCGAGCTTCTCGATTTTCGGATACGGATTTTCGCTCCGCAAAATCTGCAACGTGGTCAGGCCGGCGGCGACGGCGACCGGGTTGCCGGAGAGCGTGCCGGCCTGATAGACGCGACCGAGCGGCGCGAGCAGGTCCATGATCCCGGCGCGGCCGCCGAACGCGCCCATCGGCAACCCGCCGCCGATGATCTTGCCGAGGCAGGTGAGGTCGGGCGTGACGCCGCAGATTTTGCCGTAGGTGGTCGGGCCAAGGCGGAAACCGGTGATGACTTCGTCGAAGATCAGCACCGCGCCGCACGCGGTTGCGAATTCGCGCAGGCCGGCGAGGTAGCCCGGCAGCGGCGGAACCAAGCCCATGTTGCCGGCGACCGGCTCGACGAGAATCGCCGCGAGTTCGCCGCCGGACTTGGCGACGAGCGCGCGGACGGCCTCGAGATCGTTGTAAGGCAGGACGAACGTATCCGCCGCCGCGCCCGGCGTGACGCCGGCCGAGGAGGCAACGCCACCCGTCAGCAGGCCGCTGCCGGCGGCGACGAGCAGGCAGTCGCTGTGGCCGTGATAGCAGCCCTCGAATTTGAGGACCTTGTTACGGCCGGTGTAGCCGCGCGCCACGCGCAGCGCCGACATCACGGCCTCGGTGCCGGAGCTGACCAGGCGGACTTTCCCGAGATAGGGCACACATTGCTGCAGCAACTCGGCAAATTCGACCTCGCGTTCCGTGCATGCACCGAACGTCATGCCATCGGCCGCCGCCTGCTGAACCGCAGCGACGACTTCGGCCCGTGCGTGACCAAGAATCAACGGCCCCCAAGAGCCGCAGTAATCGGTCAGCTCCCGGCCCTCGGCTGTAAGCGCTTTACAGCCCATACCACGCCCAAAAAACACAGGTTCGCCTCCCACAGAACGGAATGCGCGAACGGGGCTATTCACTCCACCAGGGATCATTTTTTGTGCGCGAGCGAATAACTCTCTTGAGGTCATGGTTTCAGTAGTTCCTCGTATCGATTAGCCCAATACGAAATGAAGATGTCGGTTCCGGCGCGGGCGAGGGCGAGGGTGGCTTCGCGGACCATGGCGCTGAGGTCGCCCCAGCCGCGCGCGGCGGTGGCGTGGAGCATGGCGTATTCGCCGCTGACGTTGTAGGCGGCGATGGGCAGCTTGGTCTGCTGGCGCAGGCGCGTGATGACGTCGAGGTAGAAGAGGGCGGGCTTGACCATCAGGATGTCGGCGCCCTCGGCTTCGTCGAGCGCGGACTCGCGCAGGGCGGTGCGCAGGTCGGCGGCGGAGGCCTGGTAGCCGCGACGGTCGCCGGACTTGGGCGCGGATTGTTCGGCCTCGCGGAACGGGCCGTACATGGCGGAGGCGAACTTGGTCGAGTAGCTCATCAGTCCGGTCGCGGTGAATCCGGCACCGTCGAGCGCGCCGCGGATGGCGGCGACCTGTCCATCCATCATCGCGCTGGGGGCGACGATGTGCGCGCCGGCCTCGGCGTGCGAGAGCGCGGTCTTGGCGAGCAGCTTCAGGGTGGCGTCGTTATCCACCTCGCCGGCCTTGGTCAGTACACCGCAGTGGCCGTGATTCGTATAGGCGCAGAGACAGACATCGCTGATGACGACAAGCTCGGGGAACTCGCGACGGATGCTGCGGAGGGCCTGCTGCACGGCGGCTTTCGGATGGAAGGCGGCGCTGCCGCGCGCGTCCTTACCGCCATCGGGCACGCCGAAGAGGAGAACGCCGCCGATGCCTTGCTTCACGACCGGGGCGAGTTCGCGGAGGAGTTCATCGCCGCTCAAGCGGTACTGGCCGGGCATGGCGGAAATTTCCTCGCGCCGTTTCCGGCCGGAAACGACGAAAACCGGCCACACGAATTTTTCCGGGCCGGGCAAGGCGAGACCGGTCATCCGGCGCAGCGCTTCCGTTGCGCGCAGGCGCCGCAGGCGTACCGCTGGAAATCCGTTCATGTCTGTCGCTCCATGATGTGTTCCCGCAAAACCGCATTCACGTTATGGGCCGCCAGCGCCGTGAGCGCGCCCTCGACTGTGGCCGTGAAGCCCAGCACGTCGGCGCGCAAGCCGGCCTGCTGCAGTGCGACCTCGGTCGGTTTCCCGATGGCCACGATGGTACGGCCGGCCAGCGCTCCAACGCCCCACTGCGCCACAAAAGCCTCGACGGCCGATGCGCTGGCGAAGAACACGGCGTCGAAGACCGGCAGCGCAGGATAGCGGATGAACTCGTTTTTGTAGATCAGCAAGTCGTGAACATCCAACCCCAGCTTCTTCAGGGTATCGGTCAGGTCGGTGCCGGCTTTGTCGGAACGGATGCGCAAAATGGGTTTGCCGGTGCCGGTCAGCGCAGAGGCGAACTGCTCGACGCCGGCCGCGCCAAAATCCGCCGGTGGTTGCAAATCGGGAATGATACCCAGCTCTTGCGCGACGGCCGCCGCCGTGCCGGGGCCGCTGACCATGAGTTTGGGCAATTGCCGCAGATCGTGCCGCATGGCGCGCAGCAGGTCGGCGAGGCAGCGGACCGATGAGGGCGAGGTGACCACGAGCCAGCCGTACCGCGACAGTTGGCGCAATTCTTTTTCCGCCGCCGGGTCGGGCACGAGCCGGATCAACGGGCGCTGGACCGGCCGGCCGCCGAAGTCGCGCACGAGGGCGGCGGACTTCTCCTGCAAGGCCTCGCTGCAGGTGAGCAGCACACGCTGGCCTTGCAAGGCGCCGTGCGAAAAGTCGTAGCCGTGGCGCGTGACCTCGCCGACGATGAACAGGCCGGGCGATGAGGAGGAATGGCTGATGGTGGAGGGCGTTTGATCAGAGTCCGCAAATTCCTGCAACGATTGACGGATGATCCTCTCGTCTTCGCCGCCAGCATCGAAAACCAGTGCCGCCGCTGTTTCCGGGGACGTGCCGTCGGCGAGCAGTTCGCGCGCGGTCTGCGCGACGATCTCCGCGCCCATAAAGAAGACCATTGGCAATTCCGCGCGCGCCTGGCGGTTGATCGGCCCGGTCGCGCCGCCCTTGGCGCGCGGCGTCATGACGCAGAAGCCACGTGACACGCCGCGCCGGGTCAGCAACAGGCCAGTGCCGGTGGTCGCGGCTTGCAGGCTGCTGATGCCGGGCAGCACGCGGTAGGGAAGGTGGAGCGCGTCGAGCGTTTCGATTTCCTCGGCGAGCCGTCCGAAGATGCCGGGGTCGCCGCCCTTGAGACGGACTACGCGCAGGCCCTGGCGCGCGTAGCGGGCGAGCAGCGCATTGATCTGTCCCTGCTCGGCGCGGTGCTGGCCGCAGCGTTTGCCAACATCAACGCAGCGTGCGGTCGGCGGCAGCTCGGCCAGAATCTGCTGATCCATCAGCAGGTCAAAGAGGCAGACCTCGGCTTGTCGCAGAGCCCGCAGGCCGGCGAGCGTGAGGGTCTCGGGGCCGGCGCCGCCGCCGACGAAAATCACCGACTTCACGAACAGACTGCGCAGTCGCAGGAAGAGCGGATCGCCCGCGCGGAATGTCATGGCAAGCGAGCCCTGGCCTTCCGGCGTTTCGAGAGCGTCCAGCGGTAGCCATTCGCTGATGCGTTTTTCCAGACCCAGCCGGAGCAGGGCCGCGCCAGCCATCAGCAGCAGATCGTATTTTCCGTCGTCGAGCTGCGCGAGCCGCTCCTCGATGTTGCCGCGGATCGGCAACAGCCTGGCGCTGGGGAAGCGCTGGAGGCAATAGGTCTCGCGGCGCGCGCTGCTGATGCCGATGCGCGGGTCGGCGGGCAGCGCCTCCCAATTTCGGCCGGTGGGCAGGATCAGCGCATCGCGCGCGTCCTCGCGCCACGGCAGCCAGCACCAGTCGAGGCCCTCGGGCACGGGATCGGGCAGGTCCTTGGCGCTGTGGATGGCGCAGTCGAGCCGGCCGGAGCGGAGGCCCTCATCGAGATCGCGCGTGAAGAAATCCGGCGGGCTGTCGCGCAGGTCGGTGGCGCGGTCGCGGTCGCCGAGCGTCTGCATCGGCACGGCCTCCCAGCGCCAGCCCGGCAGCCACGCTGCAAGGCGGTCGAGCACGGAACGGGTTTGCAGTTGGGCGAGCCGGCTATTCCGCGTTCCCACCCTGAAGGTCGCCAACGAGTTTGTCATACATTTCCCGGTGATCGGCCACGCTGGCGCGGCCGGTTTCCTGCAGGCGGGCCAGCTCGCCGTTGCCGTGCCGCTGCCACGCCTTGAGGCCGTCGAGGTCCACGACGCGCACGTTGTCGTTCAGACCCTGCAACTCCGGCGCGACGTTGCGCGGCACGCCGAGGTCGAGCACCAGCACCGGCTGCTCCTGGTTGAAGAACGGCGCGTGGCCCTGGTGCAGCACGTGCGCGTTACTGGAGAGCGCGCAGAGAATCACGTCGGCCTCGCCGAGCGCGTCGCGCAAGCCGTTGAACGAGATCAAACGCACCTGCTTTTCCAGGCCGGCGGGCACGGCCGGCTTATTGACGTGATAGCACCAGGTGCAGGCCAAGCCGGCGGCGGCGCAGCGGCGGATCAGGCCCTCGCCGATCTTGCCGCCGCCGAGGATGAGCAGGCGTTTGCCGCGCAGCCTGGGCAGTTCGGCCAGCAGAAATTGCAGCGCGAGGTCCTCGATCTCCACGCCGCCGAGCTGCGGCCCGCCAGCCTCGCGGATATGCTTGGAGATGTGCAGCGCGGCGCTCAACCAACTCTCCATGAAACTGCCGGCCCAGCCGGCCTCGGTCGCCACGCGCAGCGCTTCCTTGAGCTGCGCCACAATGTGATTCTCGCCGGGTGACTGCGAGAGCAGACCGGCGGTGAGCAGGCCCAGATGCTCGAAGGCGGCCCAGCCGGTCTTGCAATAGTGCGCGTGCGCCGGCAGCAGATCGAAGCGCAGCACGCGGCGCAGCAGTTCCTGCAGGCCCGGCTGGTTGGCGGCCAGCGCGATCAATTCCACGCGGTTGCAGGTGTTGAGCAGGATGAACTCGTTCAGCCCCCAGACCTGCCGCAGCATCGCGCCGGTCCCGGCGAAGGCGCCGCCGACCAGATGGTAGCGCTCGCGCTCGGTGACGCTCAACTGCTCGTGACTGGTGCCGAGCACGAGCAACTGCGCCGACTCCACCAGGTCCATGTGCCGCGCGAGGTTGTCCTTGATGATGCGCGCCTGCCGGCAGGAGCGGCCGCCGGTGGTCACGGAGACCGCGACGCTGCGATTGCGGAACGTCGCCGGCGTCAGGAAGCGGCCGTGCCGCCAGCTCGCGTCCACCGAGCAGGCCAGCACATTGTGATGCATGCATTCCTCGAGCACCCGCCGGTTGACCGGCTCGAAGCTCGTGGCGGCGAAGACAAGGAATTGCCCGGTCACGTCGGCGGGCGCGAAGTCGCGGACGTAATGCGTGATCTTTCCGCTCGCGGCCAGTTCGGCCAGCTCGGTCTGGACCTCCGGGCTGACCACGGTGACGCGCGCGCCGGCATCGAGCAGGGCGCGCACCTTGCGCGTGGCGATCTTGCCGCCGCCGACGACAAGGCAGGAGCGCCCATCCAGCAACAGGCCGACGGGGAAAACCGCTTCCGGCGTTGGATCGCGCTTCGTCATGTGCTTTCCGCAAAATACTTCATGCTCGTCTTCTTGAATTCGCGCAGCGAACAGAGCAGCCGGCCTCTGGTCAACCCGCCGACCGCGCTCAAGCGCTCGAACTCGGCGAGCACGTCCGGCCACTGTCGCGCGTGCGTCATGGCGTAAAGATTATAGGGAAATCCGTCAAAGGCAATCCGCTCGTAGCAATGGGTGACGCTCGGCTGTTCGGCCAGCCGGCGGCCGGCGGTGGCGACAACCTCGGACGTGGCGTGCCAGACGCACATCGCGTTCGCGCGCAAGCCCACCTCGCGATGGCGCAGGATGATCGCGATACGCCGCAAGACTCCGCCGCCCTGCCATACCCGCAGTTGCTCCAGCAGGGACGCCGTGCTCAAACCGAGTGCCGAGGCAGGCGCGGCGAAAAAATCAGCGGCGGGCTCAAGCTGGCCTTCGAGCCGCTGGACGATCTGGCGTTGGCGCGCGTCCAGCGGCGGGGGCGGTGGCAGTTCAGGGCGTACGGCCGCGTCGGGAAATTTCTCGACGTGCGCGGAGAAGCGCGCGGTGTCGAAGACCACCTCGATCTTGAAACGCGTCTTTGCCGGCAGTACGCGGAGCACGGCTGGAGCGAGCGCGCGGCGAATCTGGCCGACCTGTGCCTCGAAGCGGTCGGTCAACTCTGCCAGCGTGAACCAGAGATTGGGCCACTGCTCATCAGGTGGCGGCGCGGCGGGGTGTGTAGCAGGCAAGTCCTGTGGCCAGCCGCGCTCATAGCAGTGCGTCACGCCGGTCAGCGGCGCGATGGCGCGCGCGGCGGCTTCCAACGCGGTGTGGTCCGGGATGTATGCCGCGCAGAGCGCGCTGCGGTAGCCGAGGTAGCGCGAGTCGAACACCGCGCCCAGCCGTCGCGCGACGCCGTCGCGGAACAAGCCGCGCACGAAGGCCAGCACCTGTTCCTCGGTCAGGCCGACCGCCGCGCCGAGTTCGGCAAACGGGCGCGGGACAAGCGGCAGGCCCTTTTGCAGCAGGAAGAGCAGTTGTTTCTCGGCGGTGGTCATGGGTGCGGTCGAGTGTGGGGATGACCCGCCGCGGGTTTCGGCATCGGCGGGTCCTGGCCCGGCACATAGGCGCAACCGGGTTCGGGGTCAAGGTAGTCGCCGGTCTCCGCCAGCGCGCGGGCGCGGCAACCGCCGCAGGAGAAGCGATATTCGCACGCGCCGCACTTGCCGTGATAGTCGTCCGGCTCGCGCAGGTCGCTGAAGATGGGCGAGGTGTCGTAGATTTTCCAGAAGTCCAGGCCGTGGTCGCGCAGGTTGCCGCAGGGCCGGTCGAAGAAACCGCACGGCTGGAGTTCGCCGACGTGCGAGACGAAAACGAACCCGCGCGCGGCCATGCAGCCGTTGGCCGGCGGCGGCATCCCCGGCCGCGTCGGCGGCGCGCCGGTCTCTTTCCAGACGCGGCGCGCGACGCGGACATAGTGCGGCGCACAGGTCGTCTTGATGCGCATCGGCGACTTGGCCGCGGCGCGCGCGATCCACTCCAGCGCGGCCTCATATTCCTGCGGCGAAATTTCCACGCTGCGCAATTCCGAGCCGCGGCCGGTGGGCACGAGGAAGAAAAAGTCCAGCGCCGCCGCGCCGAGCTGCTTCGCCAACTCGGCGATCTGCGGCAGCTCGCCGACGTTGAGCTTGGTCACGGTGCAGTTGATCTGGAATTCCAGCCCGCCGGCGATCGCATGGCCCAGCCCGCGCAACGCGTCATCGAAAATCCCCGGCACGCCGCGGAAGGCGTCGTGCGTCTGGGCCGTCGCGCCGTCGAGGCTGATGCTGATGCGCTTGATGCCGGACTCACGCAACCGCTGGACCGTCTCCGGCGTCAGCAGCGGGCCGCAGGGCGACATCACGGCGCGCAGACCCAGGTCCGTCGCGGTGCGGGCGAGTTCATAGATGTCCTCGCGCGCCATCGGCTCGCCGCCGGTGAAAATCAAAATGGGTTTGGCGCGCGTGGCAATTGAGGCGAGCAGGCGCTTGCCTTCGTCGGTGGAGAGCTCGCCGGAGTAGGGGACATTGCGCGCCGCGCCGCGGCAGTGCTGGCATTTCAACGGGCAGCGGCGGGTGGTCTCCCACGCCAGCACGCTCAAGGGTTGCTCATGCAAGGCCGATCTCCTCATCGGTCAGGTAGCACGCCGGGTCCGGCGCCCAGAGGTCGCCGGTCGCGGCCTCGGCGCGCGCCCGGAAATTTCCGCCGCAAACGTCGAGGAATTTGCACTGCGCGCAACGGCCGGTGACGTATTTCTTCTTCTCCTTCAGCTTGCCGAGCAGCGGATGCGTGCGGTCGCTCCAGATCTGGCTGAACGGTTTTTCGCGGACGTTGCCCAGCGGTTGGTTGCGCCAGAACTGGTCGGGATAGACGGTGCCATCCCAACTGATGCAGCCGATGCCGACGCCCGTGCTGTTGCCGCCGTTCATCTTGAGCAGTTTCATCACGTCCGCGGCGCGCGGATTATTTTCGCGCAACATCCGCAGGTAGAGGTAGGGACCGTCGCAGTGGTTGTCCACGGTCAGCACCTCGGCGGGCAGGCCCTGCCGGTGCAGTTCCACCGCGCCCTCGATGATCTGGTCCACCACGGCGCGCGTCTGCGCGTGGTCGAGGTCCTCGCTCGCCAGCTCCGAGCCGCGCCCGCTATACACCAGATGATAGAAGCAAATCCGCGGCACGCCCTCGTCGCGCATCAACTGGAAGATGCCGGGGATGTCCGGCGCGTTTTCCTTGAAGATGGTGAAGCGCAACCCGACCTTCAGCCCGATGCTGCGGCAGAGCCGCACCGCCGCGAGGGCTTCGTCGAACGCGCCGCGCTGGCGGCGGAAACGGTCGTGCGTCGCGCGCAGGCCGTCGAGGCTGATGCCCACGTAGGAGAGGCCGAGTTCCTTGCAGCGCTGCGCCAGTTCCGGCGTCAGCAGCATCCCGTTGGTGGAAATCACCGCGCGCATCTGGCGGCTGACCGCGTGCGTGATCAGGGCAGGCAGGTCGGGCCGCAGCAGCGGCTCGCCGCCGGAGAACAGCAGCACCGGGCAGCCGAAGTCGGCGAGGTCATCAATCAGCCGCAGCCCGGCCGCGTGGTCGAGCGCGCCGCTCGCGGCGTTGTCGGTCGCGGCGTAGCAGTGCCGGCACGAGAGGTTGCAGGCCGGCGTCACGTTCCAGACCACGACCGGCTTCTTGTCGGCGGAGAACTGGAGCAGGTGGCTCGGCAGGCGTTTTGCCTGTCGCCCGTAGCGCAGCGGGTCCGACGCCTCCACCGTGCCCAGATAGAGTTTTGAGATGCCAATCATGTTCGCCCGGAAAACGCGGCGCGAATATACACTGCTTTGCGCACCCCGCCAGCAGATGATTTTCCAGGCCTTGGAAACGTGGAGCGTGAAATTTTCCAAGCCTTGAAAAAATCTGTGCGAAATTTCCAAGCCTTGGAAAGTGCAGGGTGGAGCGTGACCGCCGGGTACGCTGTGAACGCGCCCGGAGGTCGCGTTCCACCTTTTCGGAGACGCGCTGCGCCGGCTTGCGCGGCGCAGGCAAAGCGGGTTAAATGCGCCGCGATGAACGCGCCCGTTCCATCCCAGGCCGAGTGGCCGCTGCGGCTCTTCAAGCTCTCGCTCCTGAAGCAGGAGAAATTCCGCGTGCTCTGCGAGCTGCTCGGCCCGACCGCAGGGCTGACCTGCCTCGACATCGGCGGCGATAACGGCGTCATCAGCCTGCTGCTGCGGCAGCGCGGCGGCACGTGGACCAGCGCCGACGGCAGCGCGGCGGCGGTGGACGCCATCCGGCAGCTGGTGGGCGGGCCGGTCTGTATGCTCGAGGGCGCGCGCCTGCCGCTGCCCGATGGCCAGTTCGATCGCGTGGTAGTGATTGACTACCTCGAACACGTGATCGCCGACGACACCTTCATTGCCGAGTGCCACCGCGTGCTCAAGCCCGAGGGCGTGCTCATCCTCAACACGCCGCACGTCAAACGCTCGCTGATTTTTGGCCTGCGGCGGCTGCTCGGGTTGAGCGATGCGCGCCACGGCCACGTGCGGCCCGGCTACACCGAGGGCCAGCTCTTTGGCGTGCTGAAGAATGGGTTCGATGTCGAACAGGCGCGAACCTACTCGCGGTTCTTCATCCAGTTACTGGACACGGCCATCCGGTTCGTCAGCGAGCGCAAGGGCGCGAGTCACGATGCGGTCAAGGGGACGCTGCTGACCGCAGCGGATTTCCAGCGGATGGAAAAGTCCCTGAAGCTCTACCGCCTGCTGTTCCCGTTCTTCTGGCTCGCGGTCCAGCTTGACCGGCTGCTGTGCTGCACGCGCGGCTTCATGCTGATCGCGCGCGCGCGCCGCCGCCAGTGGCTTACGCGGCCCGCCACGCCCGCGCTTTCCAACGGTCGCTCGCTGGCCGAGGCCACGCTCGGCGGAACCATCGGCAGCGCGGCGAAGCTGGGGTGAGGTGGGCCGGCTGTAGCGGCGACCTGTGGTCGCCGTCGGCGACCATAGGCCGCCGCTACAGAAATCCTCGGAGCATCCACAGTAAAGGCGCAGCGACGCTGCGCCCTCCATCTTCCGTTTGGCTGGCGAGAGCTGGAGGGCGGCGCGTCGCGCCGCCGTTGCGGGAGAGTTTGCGGTTTGGGTATTGCGGGCCGCGTTCTGACGAACGCGGCTACGACCGGATCACTTCGCGATGAAGCCGTGCTGGCGCAGCCACGCTTCGAGCAGCGTGGGCCAGTGATCGGTGACCGGCAGCTTGCGATCCTTCATGCCGAAACCGTGCGGGCCGTCCTCGAAGATATGCAACTCCGCCGGCACGCCGGCTTTCTTCAGCGCCAGGTACATCCGCACGCTGTTCTCGGCCTTCACGGTCTTGTCGTTGGCGCCGGTGACGAGGAAGGTCGGGGGCGCGTTCGTCGGCACCTGCAATTCGCAGGAATAGTAGGCGGCCAGCTTGGGGTCCACGGGATCGCCGATCAGGTTTCTCTGCGAACCGCCGTGGCACAGATTGGTGTCGTTCATGTTGATCACGGCATAGACCGGCACGGAGAAATCCGGGCGCGAGCTCTGGCGCGCGATGGGATCGGCGGCGTCGGGCTGGCCGGCATCGAAGTGTACGGTCATGGTCGCGGCGAGGTGGCCGCCGGCGGAGAAGCCGATGATGCCGAGCTTCTGTGGATTGACGCCCCACTCGCCGGCGCGCGCGCGGATCAGGCGCAGCGCGCGGCTGGCATCGGCCGAGGGCGCGGTGTGGTCATAGAGGCGTTGCTGGCCCATGACCGGCCGGCGGTAGCGCAGCACGAACGCGGCGACGCCGCGCGCGTTGAACCAGCGCGCGATGTCATAGCCCTCGTAGGTGTACATGCAGTTCAGGTAGCCGCCGCCGGGGCAGACGAGCACGCCGCTGCCGTTGGCCTGCTCCTTCGGCGGCAGGAACAGCGTCAGGGTGGGGCGGATGAGCGTTTCATCGGTGACCTTCAGTTGCTGCCATTTTTCCGCGCCGGGCGCGAGGCCGGGCCAGAGCTGAAGGACATCGTTCGTCTCCGCGCGCGCGAGCATCGCGCCGAGCGCCAACAGCACCAGCCCAAGTTTTAGTTTCATATGCGCTCCATCGGTTTTCCAAGCCTTGGAACATCAGGCGGGGACGATGGCGTCGAGCTCGAGCTCGAAGAGCAGGTCGTCGCGGCAGACGGTGGCGTGCGCCGGGGCCATCGGGAACTCGGCGATGCCGCGGGCGCGCAGGCAGGCGTTGAACTGCGGCAGATCGGCGATGTTGTGGAAGTAGCCGACGGCGCGGACGGTGTCGGCCCAGCCCATGCCGCGCGATTTGAGGATGGCCTCGACCACGTCGAGCGTGAGGTGGATCTGCTTGATCACGTCGTCTTGATAAAGGGTCTGGCCGCCGGGCTCAATGCTGGCGGTGCCGGAGATGATGAGGTCGCGGCGGTCGGGGAAGCCGAGTTCCACCGCGCGGGCGAAGGAACTGCGATAGTTGGTCGCGGGGCACTGCAAGGGCGATTGGACCTCTTGGATGCTCACCTGGTTGTGCCGCGGTTTGATCGCCAGCGCGCCGGCGGCGAGCGCCGCGCCCGCCGGGTTGCTCGCGCCGATGCCGGTACTCGCAGGCACGAGGTGCTCAAAGACGCCGCGCTCGTTGAAGAAGTCGGTGCGGCCCTTGTTGAACACGTCGTACCAGTCCAGCAGCTTGTCGAGGAAGAACCAGGTGCGGACGACGTGCAGGAAATTCATGCCGGCCTTCTGCACGCCGGCCTCGAGGCGCTCGAAGCAGGAGCGGGTCTGCGCGTAGCGGTCGGCCTTGAGATCGAGCGGCAGGATGCCGGCGAGCAGGCAGTAGTCGGCGTCGGCATCGGACCAGGTGCTGCCGACGACGCCGTTTTCCAGGTGGATGCGCTTGACGGGCACGCCATCGAGCAGGAAGGCTTGGATGCCGGCGACGTGGCTCCCGGAGCAGACATCGCCCTGGACCCAGAGCAGCGGCCAACCCGCGGCCATCTTGGCCCTGGCGGCGTCGTGGAAGCCGCAGCCGCCGAAGACGAGCTGCGCGGCGACGTTGCCGGAGGCGGGCGGGAAATCGTCGAAGATGGAAAGCGGATCGGTGCCATCATGGCGGCCGGTGATATAGCGTACCAGTCCCCCGCCGCGTTCGAGGGTCACAACATCGCCATCGGGGGCGTGCTGCCGGATGATCTTCATAGGGAGAGGATGTAGGCGATCAGGTCGTCCAGTTCGGCGGGCGTCAGTTTGGAGGTGACGCCGTGCTTGTCCTGCGGATTGCAGGTGGTCAGCACGTCCTTCATGGTGTAGGCGCGGCCGTCAAAGAGATAGGGCGCGGTGCGCCAGCACTCGATGAGCGAGGGCGTGTCGAACGGCTTGCCCGCGTCGAGGCCCTTGGCGAGGCCGAGGTCATATTCCTGCAAGTCGGTGAACAGCGGGCCGGGATGGCACTTGGCGCAGCCGGCGCTCTTGAAAATTTTCTCGCCGCGTTTCGCCGCCGGGCCGAGCTTGCCGTTGACGAGGAAGGGGCTGGGGACCGGCTTCATCGTCTTGAGATAGTCGTCAATCGCCTGCGCGTCCTCGTCCGGGCGCACGGCGAACTGGATGAACTTGAGGCCGGCGCGCACCGCGGCCTCCGCGCCCTCGCGCACGCCGAGGCTCATCGAGGGCGGCGTGGCGTGGGTCAGCAGCATGTTCTTGGTGTTCTTCGGGTTCCCGATGCCGTCGTTGAGCAGGTCCCAATTGAGCGCGTCGGCGCGGTCATCGGGATGGCACGTGGTGCAGCTTTGCCACTGCTGGAAGCAGAAGTGCGCGTCGTTGAAATGCATCTCGCCCTTGCGCGCCTTGGTCTGCGCCGCGCGCGCGCCAAGTTCCACGACGCGCGCCGGGTGCGCCACCGCCGGGTCCAGCTTCACCACGGCGAGATCGTCGGTGAAATATTGCGCGACCACCGCCTCGTTGCCCACGACCGCCAGCCCGCGCGGGCCGTTGCCGCCGAGCTTGATGCGCCGCCGCAGGTCCACGAGGAAGCTCAAGTCGTTCGGGATATCGTCGAGCGTGGACGAAACGTTCGAGACCTTCTTGCCGGCGGCGATGGCCTCGATCTTCGCGTGCACGCCGGCGCGGTCGAGCACGCTGACCTCGTGCGTGCCGGCGTGCGCCACGCACAGCCAGCGGCCGTCGGCGGTGAGGGCGATGCCCCACGGATTCGCCGCGCCGAGGTCCACGTCGTCGAGCAGCACCGTGGTCAGGAATTTCTTCGCCGTCAGGTCAATGATCGAGAGGCCGGAGGTGTTCATCCAGCCGCGTTCGAGCTGGGTGGTCGGCAGTTGATAGCGGGAGAGGTTGTGCGTTACGTAGGCGAACCGGCCGTCGGGCGAGATACAAACGCCGCGCAAGCTGGCCGAGCCGTTGGGCAACGTGATGTTCGCGACGACTTTGCGGGCGGCGGGATCAAGCAGGCTGACTTGCGCGGCCACATAATCGCCACTGGCCGCCATCGCCGGCAGATGATTGGCGACCACGAGCAGGCGGCCGTCGGGCGTCAGCGCGGCGGCGACCGGTTCGCGCGGGACGGCGATACGGGCGACTTCCTTCTTGGCGGCGAGGTCGAAGGCCACGACGGCATTGTTGAAGCGGTAGCAGACGAACAGCGTCTGGCCGTCGGAGGTGAGCACCGGCGCCATCGGCGTGTGACCGGCGGGCAGTTCGAAGGCCTGGCGGCCGCTGGTGAGGTTGAAGGCCAGCACCTGGGCGTCGGGCCCATCGGTGGTGACGAAGAGGAGATTGTTCTTGGCGTCGCGCGCCAGGCCGGTCGGCGCGACGGGCGTTTTGAACGTGCGCAGCACTTTGCCGGCGGCAAGATCCACCTCGACGACGCGGTTGGCGGTGAACTCGGTGACGAACACGGCGTTCGGCGCACCGGCGGGCAGCACGAGGGTGGGGGAGAGATATTGGGGCGCGCCCAAACCGAACCAACCCGCGCCCACCGGGAGGCCCGCCAAGGCCATTGCCGCCGCCGCACACGCCAGAGTCTGTTTCATCTCGATTTTCCTTGCCTGTGAGAACGCCGCGCCGCTGGTTTTATTTTTCTGGCACGCAGAAATATTCATGCTGGCTCTCCTGTTATCGCGATCTTACGCATTGAAGCCGTGTTGGGCGTCATGTGGCGTCTCTTATTTTCCAAACCTTGGAAAAAAGCAACGCCGATTTTCCAAGTCCCTCGTCCCTCACCGCTGATAGATCGGCATGAAGTGGTAGCGGACCGAGAGCGAGAGGAGCGCGAGCGAGGTGCTGTAAACCTTGGAGACGGTTTCCTGGTCGCGGCCGACCCACGAGCCGTCGTCCTGCTGCATTTCGAGCATGATCTTCTCGACGGCCTCGCGTGCCTTCTCTGCGTCCTCGCCGCCGCGTTGGTACATGCCCTGCGCATAATAGTAGGTCCCGTAGAAGAAGAAGCGCGTCTCGCGCTTGAGCGGTTGCTCGTGCAGCCACGCGACCGTGCCAGTGAGTTCCTCGGCGCTATAGTCGCCGCAGACTTGCAGCGCGAGCAGGCCTTCCGACGCGGTGGAGAAGGTCGGGCCGTGGTCGGGTTCGTAGGCGAAGGCGCTCTTGAGGTTGGTGAGGCGGCCGCTCCTGCGGTTGCCGCCGTGGTAGCTGCGCTTGATGTAAGCGATCGCGGCGTCAATCGTGTCCTTCGGCACGTTCAGCCCGGAATTTTTGGCCGCGCGCAGCGCCATCACCTGCCAGACGGTGACGGAGAGGTCGGCGTCGTTCGCGTCGGGCGTATAGCGCCAGCCGCCCTCGTACTTCGGATTGTGCTTGCGGACCTTTTGCGAGCGCACGATCAGGTCAATCGCCTTCTGGCAGCGGTCGCGGATCAGCGCGTCCTGCCGGCTATCCACGCCCATGCCGAGCAATTCCGCGAGCATGAGCGTGACGATGCCGTGGCCGTACATGCGCGAGCCGTCATATTTCCCGAAGTAGCCGGTCGCGTCCTGCCGCTCCGGCGCGAGGATGTAGTCCAAGCCCTTGCGCAGCGCGCGGCCTTCCGCGGTGTCGTCGGTCGCCTGATGCCCGACCGAGGCCAGTGCGAGCAGCGCCAGGCCGGTCATCACGGTCGCGTTGTCCTTGCTCTTCCGGTCTATCTTGCCGATCGCGCCATCGTCATCCTGTCGCGTCAACAGAAAGTTGATGCCACGCGCCACGGCGCGGTCCACCGCCGAGGTCGCGTTGAGGCCCGGCCCCGCGGCGCGGGCGGAAAGCAGGCACACTGTCAAAAAAACAAAGGCGACGGCTTTGAACATCGAACGCCGACCCCCCGGCCGTTGATCTCCCATGCGCGCCGGAATCTTCCAAGGATGGGAAACCGGCACCGCTGTTTTTTCCAAGCCTTGGAAAAATCCCGTGGAAATTTTCCAAGGCTTGGAAACGCGCCACGGGAGGGCGAGCGTACTCGCGAGCCGGAAACCGAGCGGACGGCTCGCCGGTAGGCTCGCCCTCCCCAAGGAGCCTATGAACATCGCACGCCGCACCACACTCCTTCGATGTTGGATGTTGGCTGTTGGGTGTTCGATGTTTCCGGCCTGCTTCATGGCTGCTTCTCCCGCGCTTTATCCGCGACGGCGCGGAAATAGACCTCGACCATCTCGCGGTACTCGCCGCCCGCGCCCTCGCGCCGCGCCTCGAGCAGGTCGCGCGCGAGCTTCGGCGGCAGCTTGCCCCAGACGCCGTTGAGCCGCGTCGCCGCATCCGGCAGCTTACCGGCCTCGAGGTTGCCGCCGACCAGCGCCGCGCCGCCACCCTTGCTCTCGGCCTGCGAAAGCGGCTGCTGGCCCGGCGTCAGGTTCTCGCTGCGCGCGCTGGCCATGCTTTGCGCTTGCGCCTGCGCGGCCGCGGCCATCGCCTGCGCGGCGGCGCTCTGCGCGGGCGTGGGCTGACCGGGCTGACCTTGCGCGGCCTCGCCGGGGCTGGGCTGCGCGCTGCCGGGCGGTGGGTGCAGCGCGGCATCGAGGCTATCGAGCGTTCGCGCCATCCACTGCGCCGTCTCCGGCGAGGCACCCGCCAGCGGACTGGGCGCGGCCGGCGCGGCGGGACTCGCCGGCGCGGGGGGCTGCTGCATCATCGCGTTGAGTTTATCGAGCGGCTGCTGGATCGCGTCGTGCGCGCCCTGCGCCGCCGCGGCGGACTGCGCCGGCGCGGGCGATTGGGCCATCGCCTGCTGCGCCTGCCCGATTTGCGCCGCGGTCTGCTGCTCCAGTTGCTGGCCAAGCTGTTGCATCTGCTGGCCGGCATCGTTCTGGCCAAGCCGTTCCTCGTGGCGGCCGGCGCGCTCCAACTCGTTACCGGTCTGCTGCACCGACTGTTGGATTTCCGGTTGCTGCGCCGCGGCGTTCTGCGTCTGTGCGCGCGCCTGCATCAACTGCTGCGCGAGGCTGCCCGCCTGCTGCGCCAGTTGTTGCGCCTGCTGGCCGGCCTGGTTGGCGTGCTGCTGCGCGGCCTTCGGGTCGCCGTTCTGCTGCGGCTGCTGCCCCAGCTTTTGCCCCGCCTCCTGCAACGCCTTCGCCGCCTGCTGTAATGGCGCGACCTGGTCGGCCATCTGCTGCGCGAGCTGCTCCGGTGGCTTGGAGAAATCCTGCGGGACGTTTTGCGCCACCGCGTTCAGCTTCTGCCCGGCGTTGTCGAGGTCGGGCTTACTGGGCGCGGCTTGCTGGCCTGCCTGCTGCGCAATCGCCGGCACTTCCTGCTGTGCGATCCGTTTGGCCTCGGCGGCGATCCGCTGCGCCTGCTCGGCGGGCGAGCCGAGCTGCTGCGCCATCTGCTGCTCGCGCGCGGCGTTCTTCTGCAGGTTGGCGGCGGCCTCGCTCATCGTGTCCTTGGCGATGTCGCTCAACTCGTGCTGCATCGGCTTGCTCTCCGGCAGCGCCTGCTCCAGCGCCTTGAGCTGCTGCTCCGGCGACATCTGACCGAGGGCCGCGAGCGTCTGCGCCTTCTGGTATTCGCCGTCGAGGGTCGCCTTCAGCCCGGCGTCCTTCTCCATGGCGCGCAGCGCCTCGCGCGTTTTATCGGGCTGGCCGTCTTCGAGATTCTTGTAGTGCTCGGCGAGCGCGGCGAGCGTGTTGGCCAGCTTGTGCTGCTGCTCCTCCGCACCCTTGAGCGCGTCCTTTTGCCCCTGCGGCTGCATCGTGTTCGCCGCCTTCTGGAGCAGGTCGTTCGCGCTGGGCGTCGGCTGGCGCAGCATCGCGCTGGCGTCATCGGCGTCGCGCGCCCGCTCGCGGCCCTCCTCCTTGGCGAGGTCCTGCTTGTTCGCGTCGCGCCGCAGCGCCGCGCGCACGTCGTCCACGCGCTGGTCGAGCTGCTGCTGGCCGTTGGCCAGTTGCGCGGCCTCGTCGCGGACCTTCGCGGCGTTATCCGGCTGCGCCGCCTCCTTGGCCTGCGCGCCGGTCGCGTCCTTCATCTGCTTGGCGTGCTTTGCCGCCGCGGCGAGTTGCGCGCTGATCGGCGGCGCGAGCTTCTCGAGCTCGGCCCGCGCAGCCTCCATCTCCGGCTTGAGCTGCTGCTTGATCTGCGCGACATCGTTGGCCAGCCGGTTCAGCGGCTCGGCCGCGTTCCGCGTACTCGCCGGATTGTTCACCCGGTCGTGCAGCGCATCATTGACCTTGTGGGCCGGATCACTGTGCGGCAGCTTCTGCACCTCCTGCGTTAGCGGCGGCGGCAGTTGCGCGCCCACCATTTTCTCCGGCAGCGCCTCCATCTGCTGTTTGGTCCACTTCCATTCCTGCTCGCGCTGCTGGCTGGCGGCGGGCGTCTTCGCCTTGTCCCAGCGCTCCTGCGCGGAGAGCTCGCGCAACGCCGGCTCGGTCTGCGCCACCTTGTGGCCGGTATCGAGTTTGCGGAGGGCCTTTTCCAGTCCGCGCACCGCGTCGAGCGCGTTTGTCGGCTGCTGGTCGTGCACGGCGCGCAGCGCGTCGAGCGCGTCGGCCGCGCGCGCGGCGTCGCTGGCGAACTGCGCGTCGGCCTGCGGCTTGTGTTCCTCGATCGCGGCGCGGTCCTTGAGCTCGTTGACCGCCGCCTTCCACGCCTCCGGTTGCGTCGGCTGGTCGCGGCGCTCGATCTGCCGCTTGAGCATGGCGACCGCCTCGGCGGCCTGATCGCCGGTGCTCTGGAGCCACTTGCGCGCGTTCTCCGCGCGCTGCTCCAGCTCGCGCGCCGCGTTGTGCATCGCGCTGGCGGTACGCGCCACCTGCTCCTGCAACCGGTCGGCCTGGGGCTTGAGCGTCTCGAGATTCGGCGTGGCGGCGAGCGCGTTCTCCAGGTTCTCGCGGTTGCGCTTCAGCTCGCGCTCCTGCGCCTTGGCCGACTCCGCCGGCCAGCCCCACGTATCCTCGCCCAACTGCTTCATCTGTTTCTCGACCTGCTTGAGCTCGTCGGCCGCGACGCTCAACCGCCGCGTGGTCCGCTCGGCCTGCAGCGGGTCGTTGGGCAGCGCGCGCAGTTGCTCGGCCATATGCTTCTGCTCGGCCCGCACCTGCTCGAGGTCGCGCGCGATCATCCGGCTCTCCTCGGCGGCGAGCATCTGGTGATGCGCATCGTTCGCCATCCGCGCGTTGTTGACCGCCTGCCCGACCGGCTCGTGCAGCCGCTGCAGTTCGTTCTTCACCGCCTGCGTATCGCCGCGCTGCGCCTGTTCCGTCGCGCGTTGCAGCGCGGCCTGAATCTGCTCGGTGCCGGCGCGCTGCGAGCGGCTGACCGCGCCGCCGAGGTTCGCCAGGTCGCTGGCCTCGCGCGCGCTGGCGGCGTGGCGCAGCGCCTCCTGGATTTCGCGCTGCGCGTCGGCGGCCTTCTGGGCCGCGGCCTCCGCCGCCGTCCGCGCCGCCAGCAGCGCCTGTTTTTTCTGGAGCGCGTCGGCGTCCGGCTTGTGCTGCGCGTCGCGCGCCTCGTTGACCTTGCGCTCAAGCTGGTCGGCCTGCTCGCGGAATTGCTGCATGGTCTTATCGAGCGCCTGCCGCCGCTGGATGCGCTGCAACCGCTGCGGCTCGAAGCCGACCGCGGCGATCATGATGCGCAACGGCGCCGACTCGCCGCGCTGGCCCTTGAGGTCGGTCGCGACCAGCTTCGTCGTCACGCGGTCGCCCGGATGGACGCCGAGCGCGAACAGGTCCCACGCGCGCTCCAGCCGCGCCGTCGCGCCGGTCGCCGCGAGTTGCACGCCGGAAAGCCACGGCCCGCGGTTGATCTGGACCTGCTGCCCCAGCGACACCAGCGCAAGATCATCCGCCGCGCTGCCGACGAGCTGGAGGAGCGCGTCCGGCGGCAGTGTCTGCTGCTCCACCTCCGGCTTCTCGAACTTGGCCGAGGGCCGCAGGTCGGGCTTCACGCGAATCTCGTACTGCGGCGCATACTTGTTCTCGAAGCCGGTCTCCGCCGCGACGAGCCGCACGCGGTACACGCCCGACTGCGTCAGCGGCAGCCGCGTGGCGAACTTGCGCGCACCCGCGGCCTGCAGCGGCAGCGTCTGCTTCTGGTTGCCGAACTCCAGCAGCAGCGCGGCCTCCTTGATCGGCTGGTTGGCGTGGATTTCGAGGTCCACCGCCGAGCCTTCCAGCGCCTCGAGGTCGCCGTTTTCCTCCGTCACCGTGCGCGTCGCCTGGTGCGTGTAGGCGGGCGGCTGGTAGCTCTTGCGGAACTGGACCGCCTGCGGGCGCGCCTGCGGGCGCAGCAGGAATTTTTCCGTCAGCGCGTCGCCGGCGCGGATGCGGTAATGGACCGGCAGGCGGTCCACCTGCACCGCCGCCGCGTACTCGCGGCGCGTGCCCAGCGTCATCGCCGTCCGCTCGCGCGCCGCGCGCATCGGGAACGTCTCCAGCACGACCTGCCCGACCTCGCCGCCGCCGATGGTGACGGCGACCGGGATGCTCTCGCCCTCCGGCACGACCTGGTCGGGCGGCGTGGGCGCGACGATGCTGATCTGGATGTGCGAGGGCCGCGCGAGGTTCGCCGTCGGCAGCGCGGCGCGCGCGAAGAACTGCGAAAAGCGCAGGCCCGGCAGCGCCACCAGCAGCGCGAAGAACACGAACACCGCGCCGGCGCCCGCCAGCACCCGCCGGATCAGCTTCGGCGAAAGCAGCGCCGCCACGTGGACGTCCTTCATGCGCGAGGCGACCGCGTGCTGGAGCGCGGTGCGGAACTCGGCGCTGTCCCACGTCGCCTCCGCCTTCTGGTCGGCCAACTCGATTGCGGAGAGCAGTTCCTCGCGCAGGCTCGGCTGCGCCAGCTCGATCAGGCGCGCGAGGTCGCGCGGGCCGGGCAGGTGGGCGAGGTGGCGCACGCACGCGCGCCAGAAGGTGAACCCGGTGATCGCGTAGGCAAGCGCGCTCATCGCCCAGCGCCAGCCGTCCTCGATCAGCAGCGCGCGGTCGCAGAGCGCGACGGCCGTCATTGTCAGCAGCCAGACCGCGAGCGTCGCCGCGCCGCCGCGCGCCACGATCAGCCGCTTCCGCCGCCGGGCGAATTGCTCCAGCTTTTCCAGGATGATCGGATCAAGCGTTATCATGGCTGTACTTCTCCTGTGCCAAAGCCCAACGGAGTGAACCGCAGACTAGCGTATATCGAATGTCGAAGGCAGAAAGGTGTCCGACTGTAGCGGCGGGCTGTGCCCGCCGTCGGCGGCCATAGGCCGCCGCTACAGCAGCCAGATCGAACAGCGAACACCGAACACCCCACATCGAACATCGAAGGCCGGAGAGCTGTGCTTCGCTGTTCGGCGTTCCCAAGTGTTTTCCAAGGCTTGGAAGCCGGAACCGGTGTTTTTTCCGAGGCTTGGAAAAATCCCGTGGAAATTTTCCAAGGCTTGGAAACGCGGCAGGGGAGGGCGAGCGTACCCGCGAGCCGCATCGCGGGGAAACGGCTCGCGGGTACGCTCGCCCTCCCGGAAAGGGTTTCGAGGACGAGAGGCGAGCCGGAGGCTGTGCTCCAGCGCTCCACCACTCCAGCACTCCCTGTCTTCCTCTTCTTCATCAGATCAACCCCGCGCGCTTGCGCAGCAGCCACTCGGCCGTCAGCAGGAGGAGGACCGCGCCGAACCACCACCAGCTCTGCCAGAGCACGGTCTCCGATTCCTCGATCCGGCCCTTGCTCAACGGCTCCAGCTTGTCGCGCAGTTGCGCGGCGGTTTCCTCGCGGAAATACTCGCCGCCACTGGCGCGCGCGATCTGCTGGAGCAGTTCCTCGTGGCAGTTGAGCTCGGCGAGTTCGAGCACCGAGGTCTGGCCGCGGCCCTGCACGAAAAATTCCTCGCTCAACTCGGCGGCCGCCGTGATCACGCCCTGCGGATCGAGTCGCACCTCGTAGCGGCCCGGCGTCAGCGGCGGCGTCTTGCCGCGGAAGACGCCGCTGTTCTGCTCGTCGGCGGCCAGCGGGATGGCGGCGACCTTCTGGCCATCGCGGTAGAGCAGGGCGAGTGGATGGCCGGTGGTGATGGCGCGGCCGAGCACGTCGCGGAAGCGGGCGCGGATGAGGGCGGCGTCGCCGTCGCGGTAGTTGGCGGCGCCGGCGTCGAGCGCGGCCTGCTTATCGAGCACGGCGTAGGGCGGCTCCATGATCGCGTTGGCGACCTGGTGCCAGAACGGCTCGTGATATTTATCGGCGACGTTGAAGCGCCAGCGCCACGCCTCGTCGAGGCCAAGGTAGAGCACCTTGCCCGCGCCGAACTGCCGCAGCACGAGCGCGGGCAGCTTCTGCTCGCCGGCCAGCGCCTCCAGCAGCGTCTCGGCGCCGGGCAGGGCGCGCGTGGCGGCGACCCAGTGCGGCGGCGGCAGGCCGCGCCAGAGCGCGGTGTTGGCGGCGGCGTCGGCGGTCAGGCGCAACGGCGCGAAGGTTGCGCCGCGGTCGGTCAGTTGCAGCGCGGCGGGTTGCGTCCTGGCGCCGCCGAGCCACTCGACGGGGAACAGCGGGCCGAGCGGGGTCTTCGCGTATTCGCGGAGGAGGTCGCGCTGGCCGTCAATGAAGACCAGGCCGCCGCCGCGCGTGCCGACGAACTCGGTCAGCAGTTCAAGGTCGTGATCGTTGAACAATTTCTGCGGCACCTCGCCGAAGACGATCAGGTCGTAGGCGAAGAGACCCTCGCGGTCGGCGGGGAATTTGCCCGCGCCGGTGCCGCGCTGCCAGAGGTCGGTGACCTCGGTGCCGGCGATGAGCGTGTTGACCTCCCACTGCGGGTCGCGCTCGAAGGTGTTGCGGAGGTAGCGGCATTCCCAGCGCGGGCGGCCCTCGAGCAGGAGCAGCTTGCGGCGCTGCGTGACGGCGCGCGTGCGCAGCACCGTCTCGTTGTTGCCCTTGTCCTTCTCGCCCTCGAGCGCGGGCACGGCAACGCGCATCGTCAGCGGCAGGCTGATGTGCTCGAAACCCTGCGCATCGGTCTTGCGCGCCTCGACGAGTTCCTTGACCGGGAAATCATATTCGACGCTGCGGCGGTGATTACGCTCGGTGACGAGCGTCTGCTCGAAGAGCGTCTTGCCGCCCTCCTCGATGCGGACGGTGAACGGCTGGCCGGGCGGCATATCGTCCTTCAGCAGAATCTCGCCCTTGATGCGGTCCTCGAAGAAGACGGAGTCCGGCGCGGTGATGCCGAGCACGGCGAGATCGCCGGGCCGCTCGGCCGCGCCGATGCCGAGCGTGAAGAGCGGGATGTTGCGGCCGCCGGCGATCTTCGCGACCTCGATCGGCGAGCCGCCGCTGTTGTGCTGGCCATCGCTGATGAGCACGATGGCACAGCGCGCGTCCTGCTTCTGCGCGATGCGCGCGCCGGGCGCCGCGCCGAGGTCGGTGATCTGTCCTTCCGGCTTGCCCGGCAGCGCGGTCGGCAGCGGCAGCGCCTGCTCCGCGAGCCAGAGCCGCTGCGGGTCGCCATCGCCGAGCGTCCAGAGTTCCACGTTGTGCTTGCCGGTCAACTGCGGCAGCAGGCCCTCCTTCTGGTCGAGCAGCAGGCTCTCGACGCGCTGCCAGCGCGTATGGCCATCGAAGCGGTCCACCGCGGCGCGCACGGTCGCGTTGCTCATCAGCTCGGCGGGCGGGCGGTTGGTGGGCGCATCGCCCGCGGCGAGCCAGCCGTAGGTGCGCGCCAGCGCGAGCTTGCGCGGCAGGTCCATGAAGTCATCGTTGACACCCATGCTCTTGGTGTTATCCACGAAGACGAGGATGCGCGCGAGTTCGCCGATGGTGCGGCGGTGGTGGAGCACCGGGCCGGCGAGCATCAGCACGAGCAGGCCGACCGCGGCCGAGCGCAGGCCCGGCAGCAGCCAGCGGTTCCGGTCGCTGCGCTCGCGGACCTCGCGGCGGTAATAGAGCCACGTCACGAACGCCAGCGCGAGCGCCAGCAGCAGCGCGAGCCACAGGCCCGTGTCGCCGAGGAACAATAGATTGGTCGTGCTCTGGTTCATGCGGTGGAACTGGTGTTGACCGGCGGCAGCCGGACGCGCAGATAGGAAATCGCCAGCGGCAGGATGACCACGCCGCAGAACAGCATCGCCAGGTTGGCGGCGCGGTCCGTGAGGTCGCCGGCGGTGACGGCGATCAGGCCGGAGGCGAGGTTGTTGACCGCGTGGCAGATCATCGCCGGGATGATGCTGCCGGAGCGATAGGCGACAAAACCGAGGATGCAGCCGACGATGACGGCGAACAGGCCCTGCATCGGATCGAGATGCGAGATGCCGAACAGCAGCGCGGTCCAGAAGATGCCCCACGTGGCGCCCCAGCGCGCGACGAGGCGCGTCTGGATATAACCGCGGAACAGCAGCTCCTCGACCAGCCCCGGCAGCAGGCCGAGCAGCGTGACCGCCACGATCGCGCCGCCGGGCGAGAGGCTCTTCATCATGCGGTCGAGCACGTCGAGCGCGTGCGAGCGCGGCAGCCAGTGCAGTTCCATGCACGAGGAGAGGATCATGCCGACGCTCATCACGCCAAGCGTGCCCATCAGCAGGATACCGCCCTTGAGCGGGACCCGGCGCAGGCGCAGGCGATCGCGCCAGAATTGCGGCGAGAGCCAGCCGCCGACGAGCGCGAGGCCGGCGGCCAGCGCCATCGTGAAGACGAAGCTGATGAGCAGGCCGGGCGCCGACTCCGCGATGGCGAGCACCTTGGCGGCGTTGACCTGCGGCCCGTACTGGATCACGGCCAGCGCGATCACGACCACCGCCGCCGCGATGACCTCCAGGAACAGCAGCGCGACAAACGCGACGAACGCCGGCCAGACGCGCGGCTTCGCCGGCGCGCTAGCAACAGCAGGCAGCGGCGGCGGCAAAATGGGAGTGAGTTCGCTCATCGCTTGATCCTCCCGATGCGCTGCTGGAGCCAGAGCTCGGCGAAGATCAGGCCGAGCAGCGTCCAGAGCAGCGGGCGCCAGAAGTCGCGGCCGTAGCGGCGGCGCTGCTCCAGTTGGCGGTACTCGTCCCACGACCTGACTACCGTGGCGTCAAACGGTTTGGCGACGCCGGCAATTTCGTCGCTAGAGAGCTGCGCGAGGTCGGATTCGGCGCGCGCGGCGTTGACGACGAAGTGCAGCAGCGTCTGGTCTGGCAGGGCGAGGATATAGAGGCCGGGCCGGCGCGTGTCCGCGAAGTGGGCGAGCGCGCGGCCGCCGCCGGCGGTCACGTCGAGCTTCACCTTGCGGCCGGCGGGGTCGCTCAACTCGACCTGCTTGCCGCCGAGCGCGGCGGGCAACACGGCGACCAGTGGGCGGCCGATCTCGACGTTGCGCGGCGGGTCGAACTTGGCGGCGAGGTAGGTGACGAGCTGCTGCAGCAACGGCAGGTAGCACGGGCGCATCGGCAGGTTCGACCACTCGGCGGAGCAGGGAACGCCGCAGAGGACCACACTGCCCTCGCCGTAGCCGCGCTCGACGAGGAACGGATCGCCGGTGCTCAAGCGCGCGAGGACGAACGGCACGGCGTTGGAGGCGGAGTTTTTCCAGGCATTGGAAATGGAACCGGTCTGTTTTTCCAAGGCTTGGAAAGCGGCGGTGTTCAGCTTGTACCAGAGGCGGATGTTGGCGGTGGAGAGGTCGCCGTTGCGCGGGTCGTTGAAGATTTGCAGCGCGGGATGCTCGAAGTGCTGCATCAGGACCGTGCTGTGCGCGGCGTTGTCCTCGAGGCCGCCCTCGAGCGCGGCGAGCGGGCAGGGGAGCAGGCCGCGGCCCTCGGCGGCGAACGCGCGGTTCCACCACGCCGTGTCCACGCGGCTGCCGGGGAAGATCAGCAGACCACCGCCGGCCTTGACGAACGCCTCCAGTGCCTTGAGCTGGTGCTCCTGCAACTGCGCGACGTTGGCGAGCACGGCGACGCGCACGTCCTTGAATACGCTGGCGTCCATCTGGTGCGGCTCGATGACGCGCGTGGTGATCAGGTCGGTCAGGTTGCCCTTGGCGTTCTGGAACGGGCGCAGCGCGATTTCCAGGAAGTCGGTCTCGCCCTCGAGCGGTTCGCGGCCGGGCTTGCCGTTGATGATGAGCACGGGCAGCTTCTCCAGCACGGGCACGCTGGCGAGCAGGCTGTTGTCGCTCTTGAGCGCGTCGGGCGCGTCGGCGTTGACCTCGATGACGTGCGAGCCGGCGGTCTCGAACGTGTGGGTAAAGAGCACCTGCCCGGCCTCGTTCGGGCCGAGCGCGAGCTGGGCGGCGGCGCGCTCGGTGCCGTCCACGCGGAAGTAGACGCGCAGGTCGCCATAGGCGGCGTCGCCGTGGTTCTTGAGGTTGGCGCGCACCTGGAATTTCTGGCCGACGCCGAGCAGCATCCGCGAGAAATCGAGCGACTGGACGCTGACGTTGTTGCGGTCCTCGCGGCCGACGTGCATGAACGTGACCGTGGGATTGATCGGCAGCTTCTTGAGCAGGCCGGCGAGCCGGGCGCGTTCGACATCATCGCGTTCGCGCCAACTGATCTTCTGGAAATCGGAGACGAGGATGAGTTCGCGCTGCACCTCGTGCATTTTGCCGAGGATGCCGAGGCCGAGGTCGAGCGCGGCGGGCACGTTGGCGGAGCCATAGCCGGTCTGGAGCGCCGCCAGCTCGCGCGCGGCGCGGTCGGTGTTGAACGTCGGCTCATCGAGCAGCGGCGCGGGCACGCCGCCCATGAGCACGACGGACACCTCCGAGCCGCGGCCGAGGTGGCGGATGAGCTGCCCCGCGGCGTCGCGCGCCTCGGTGAAGGTGTTGCGGTTCTTGGTGCCGATGTCCATCGAGTAGCTGTTATCGAGCAGCACGACGGTCGAGGTCTTGGCGGCGCCGAGCAGCGCGCGCAGGCCGGTGAGGACTGGCCGCGCCATCAGCAGCGCGAGCACGGCGGGGATCAGGCAGCGGATGAGCAGCAGCAGCAACTGCTCGATGCGGATACGGCGGCGCTGCGTGCGCTGGTGGATTTCCAGGAATTGCATCGCCGCCCATTTGACCACGCGGAACCGGCTGCGGTGCAGCAGGTGAATGATCAGCGGGATTGCCGCCGCCGCGAGGCCGAAGAGCAGTATGGCATTGAGGAAGGTCATGCGGGGGAGAAGAAATGGAGTGGTGGAGTACTGAAGAAATGGAGTGAGGGAAGATCAGTGGTAGGGGCGCAGTCTGGCTGCGCCCACTGCCGGATGAAATACGTGCTGTTCGGGTGCGCGGCTGCGGCTCGCGCTGGGGTGGGGTTCGCGGGGTTGGAAACCCCGCCCACAAAGAAAGCGGATGTAGGCCGGGTCTCCGACCCGGCGAACCATGTCGCCGTCGCCGGTTTACTCCAGCACCCCAATACTCCATCACTCCATGATCTGCTCTTCTTCATACCGTCTTCGTCCGGCGGGCGAGGTAATAGGCCAGCGCCTCGGCGTAAGGCTGGTTGGTCAGCATCGGCACCAGGTCAATGCGGTGGCGATGGCAGCCGTCCTTCAGTTCCTTGCGGAAGCGGGCGAGGTTTTCCATGTAGATCGAGCGCAACTGCACCGGGTCAATCAGGCGCTGCTGCGTCTCGTGCTCCAGCGAATCGAAGCGCGTCCACTGCTGGAAGGGGAACTCCAGTTCGTCGGGGTCCCAGATCTGGAAGATGATGATCTCGTGGTGCGCGTGGCGGAAGTGCGCCAGCGCGGTGAGCAGTTCGGAGACATCGCCGAAGCAGTCGGAAAAGATGATGAGCAGGCCGCGCCGGTGAATCTTCGGGACCAACTGGTGGAACACACTCGCGATCTCGGTCTCGCCGCCGGGCTGCGTGCCTTGGAGCGCATCCAGCAGCACTTGCAGGTGGCTCGGCCGTGAGCGCGGCGGGATATGCTGGCGCAGCTTCTGGTCAAAGGTCACGAGGCCCACGCTGTCCTGCTGGCGCAGCATCAGGTAGGCGAGGCAGGCGGCGAGGTGGATTGCATAGGTGTACTTGCTGACGCCGCTGCCGGCGTAGTTCATCGAGCCGCTGACATCCACGAGCAGCGTCGCGCGCAGGTTCGTCTCCTCCTCGTACTCGCGGATGTAGAGGCGGTCGGTCTTGCCGAACACCTTCCAGTCGAGCCGGCGGATTTCGTCGCCTTGCACGTACTGGCGGTGCTCGCGGAACTCGACGCTGAAGCCCTTGTGTGGCGAGGTGTGCAGGCCGGAGCAAAAGCCCTCGACCACGAGGCGCGCGAGCACCTGGAGATTGGCGATCTTCCGCAGATCGGCGGGCGTCAGCATCTGGGCCACGTCGGCCATCGCGTTCCTTAGAGCACTTTTTCTGGCGTGTCGCGCGGGACGGCGGCGAGGATGCGCTTGATGATGGCGTCGGCGTTGACGCCTTCGGCCTCGGCGTTGAACGTCGGGATGATGCGGTGCCGCAGGATCGGGAGCGCCACGGCCTCGATGTCGTCAATGGTCACGTGGAAACGGCCCTGGAGCACGGCGCGTACCTTGCCGGCGAGCACGAGGTACTGGCTCGCGCGCGGCCCCGCGCCCCACTCGACGAGTTCCTTGATGAACGAGAGCGCGTCGGCCTCGTGCGGGCGCGTGCAGCGGACGAGGTCGAGGACGAAATCCATCACATGGTCCGGCACCGGCACTTTGCGCACGAGTGTCTGGCACGCGATGATCTCCGGGCCGGTGATGACCGGCTTGGCGGTGGCCTCGAACGCGCTCGTGGTGCGCGCGACGATCTCGCGTTCCTGGTCGCGCTGCGGGTAGGCGACCTTGACGTGGAACAGGAAGCGGTCGCGTTGTGCCTCGGGCAGCGGATAGGTGCCTTCCTGCTCGATCGGGTTCTGCGTGGCGAGCACGAAGAACGGCTCCGGCAGCGGGTAGGTCTTGCCGCCGATGGTCACCGAGTGCTCTTGCATCGCCTCGAGCAGCGCCGACTGCGTCTTGGGCGGCGTGCGGTTGATCTCGTCGGCGAGGATCATCTGGGCGAAGAGCGGACCGGGCAGGAAGTTCATCGTGCGGCGCCCGCTCGCGGGGTCCTCGTTGATGACCTCGGTGCCCATGATGTCGGCCGGCATCAGGTCGGGTGTGAACTGGACGCGGCGGAACGAGAGGTCCATGACCTGCGAGAGCCCGCGCACCATCAGCGTTTTGGCGAGGCCGGGCACGCCCTCCAGCAGGCAGTGGCCGCGCGCGAGGATGGCGATCAGCAATTGTTCGATCACCTCCTGCTGGCCGACGATGAGATTGGCCAGCTCCTTGGTGACTTTCTGATAGGCCTCGACGAGCATTTGGGCCTGCTCCACGTCGGGCTGCTGGGTCAGGGTCGCTGGTTCCACAGTATTCATGCGTCTGGTCCTTTATTCTGGTCTCGCATCACACACAAACCACATGCGCCGGCGGCACAAGGGCCACGCGCAAACGCCGCCTCTTGTAACGCAAGCCGCGCCAGCGCGCGAGCAGATTTCTTGATGGGTTTTTGCGGCAAGAGCAGAAGGGCTGGCAAGGTTTTGTGAAAAGCTCAAGCGTCCAGTTCACCGAGCAGCCGTTCAGCGGCGCGGCTGGCGGCGCCGGGCGTACCGAGCTGGGCGGCGGCCTCGGCGAGGCCGGCGAGCTGCGCGGCGCGTTCGGGAGTGTCGCCGAGCAGCGGCAGCAGACCGGTGGCAAGCTTTTCTGGTGTCGCGTCGTGCTGGATGAATTCCGGGCAGACGGTGCGGCCGGCGATCAGGTTGACCATGCCGATGTGGCTGACGCGGATGAGCTGGCGGCCGAGCAGGTAGGTCGGCAGCGAGGTTTTATAGACGACGAGCATCGGGCAGTGCATCAGCGCGGTTTCGAGCGTTGCCGTGCCGGAGGCGACGAGCGCGGCGCGCGCCTGCCGCAGCACCTCGCGGGTTTGATCCACGACGAGTTCGCACTGTTGCGGGCCGCCGTCGAGTCCGGCGAGCTTGTGTCGAATCAAATGGGCGACGGATTCCGACGGCGCGGCAAGGATGAAACCCGCACCAGGGATTTTTTGCTGGATGAGCCCGGCGGCCTGCCAGAGCGGCGGCAGGATGCGCTCGATTTCCTGGCGGCGGCTGCCGGGCAGCAGCGCGATGCGCGGCTCGCCGCGCCACGGCAGCGTTTGCGGCGGCGCGTTGCGCGCGGCTTGCGCCACGTCCACCAGCGGATGACCGACGAAGTCCACCTTGAGCGGCGTGCCTTCAAACACCTTGGGCTCGAACGGGAAGATGGCGAGCAGGCGGTCCACGATCTGCGCCATCTGCGGGATGCGCGAGCGGTGCCACGCCCAAACCTGCGGGCAAATGTAATAGATGACTTTGACCCCGCGCTTTTTCATGGCGGCGGCGAAGCGCAGATTGAAGCCGGGATAATCCACGAGCAGCACGGCGTCCGGCTTGCGGACGGCGGCGGCGGCGAGCATCCCGTCGAAGACGCGGCGGAAAAAAAAGTAGCGGCGCAACACCTCAACGAGGCCCATGACGGCCATCTCGCGGATGTCGTGGAGCGTTTCGACGCCGGCGGCGCGCATCTCCGGGCCGCCGATGCCCCAGAAGGTCACCTCGGGCCGGCGGGCGCGGACGGCGCGGATCACCTCGGCGGCGCGCTGGTCGCCGGAAACTTCGCCGGCTATCACCAGCACGGTGCGGCTCACGACGCGCCCTCGCGAATGCGGTGGACGATGGCGACCGCGAGCTTGAGCGCCTCGGCCGCCCGCGCGCCACTGACCTTCGGCTGGTCGCGATGCAGCACGCAGCGCAAAAACGCGCGCAGTTCGTTGGTGAGCGCATCGCCGCGCTCGATCGCGATCTGCTCGCGCGTGATGACGGGGCCATCCTTGCGGTAGATTTCGCCGCTCTGGTCCTGGTAGTCGAGCGAGACGTAGCAATCGGGAAAGAACGTGCGGATTTTGCGCAGCCGCTCCGGGCTGATGCGGCTGGCGGTGACGTTCGCGACACAGCCATTCTCGAAAACAAGCCGGACGTTCGCGATGTCCTCGGTCGGGCTCAAGACCGGGATGCCGACCGCGTGGATCGCCTTCACCGGCGAGCGAACAAGGTGCAGGATCACTTCAAGGTCGTGGATCATCAGGTCGAGCACGACGCTGACCTCGGTGCCACGCGGGTGGAGCCCTTCGCGCTGCGGGGGATAGGGGGCCAGCCGGTGCGCCTCGATGAAGCGCGGCGGCTTTTGGAGGCCATCCAGAAAACCCAGCACCGGATTGAAGCGCTCGACGTGACCCACTTGCAGGATCAGATTTTTTTCACCGGCCAGTTCCACGAGCTGCTCGGCCTCGGTCGTTGTGGCGGCGATCGGCTTCTCCACAAGCAAGTGCAGCCCGTGCTTGAGCAGGAGGCCCGCGACCTCGCGATGGCGGTCGGTGGGTACGACGACGCTGGCGGCCTCGCACTGGCCGACGAGGCTTTCCAAGGTTGGGAAAACCGCGACCCCGTGTTTTTTGGCGATGCCCGCCGCGCGGGCGGCATCCACGTCGTAGACGCCCATCAACTGCGCCTCTGGCAGTTCGGAATAGATACGTGCGTGATGCTGGCCGAGCGCACCGACGCCAATGACGCCGACCTTGACGCGGTTGGCTGGTGGTGTGGTGGGAACAGTTTTGGCACTTCCGAAGAGCACGTTCAGTTCTCCATGGTTTCGATGGCGACGATACAAAGTTCCTGGCGGTCAGCCTGTGCCATGACGGTGGCGCGGTCGAGCAGGATGGTGCGGCGCGCCTCAACCGCGAGCACGGCGGCCTTGGCTTTGCGCAACGACTTGAGCGTGCGCTCGCCGATCACCGGCAGATCGAAGCGCACGTCGTGGCCGCGCTTGGAAACCTTGACGACGACCGCGCCCGGTCCGCCGAGTTCGCCAGCGCGCAGGATGGTGGCATCGGTGCCCTCAAACGCCTCGACGGCGAGGATCGTCCCGTTTTTCAACACGACCGTCTGGCCGATCTCCAGGCCGCTGGTGGTCTTCGCAACCTGCAAGCCTAGTTCAATATCGGTCTGCTGTTCCGGTGTCGGTTGGCGCGAAGTGAGCACACCGGGCTCGGCCATGTGGGCTTCCATGAACCGGCTGGCGGGCAGCATGGTGATGCCGCGCTGACCGAGTTCATCGGTCAACGCGCCAAAGATGGAGTGCGCGTTACGTTCGCGCAGGCGGCCCAGCAGCGCGAGCAACTCGCCATCCATGCGCATGTGGAAGAGCGAGGTCGGCGTGATCTGGCCCGCCATGACGAACTGCGGCACGCCGCTGGCCTGCAGCGCGGCGTAGGCCGCACCGAGCTGGCCGAGGTGGATCCACGTGACGCGGTCGGCGAGCTTCTCGATCTGCCGCTCGGTCTCGCCGCGAAACGCGAGCGCGAAGATTTCGCGCACGCCCTGCCGGCGTGCCGACTCCGCCAGCAGCAGCGGATAACTACCTTTGCCGGCGATGATGCCGAGTTTCTCTGGAACATCCGATTTCATGATCAGTTTGTCGGGGCGGCATCATGCCGCATCGGGCGCAGTTTGTAAAACAGAACGGCGAGGAAGGGCGGCAGGGTCAGCAGTATCTCATGGGCCACGGTGCGGATATTGTGCCAGGAAAAAACCGCGGCAAGAGAGGACTTGTCCAAACTCCAGAAGAGCGGCTGCGCCGATACCATGAACTCGTTGGAAAAGGGCCAGAGCGCGAGGATGCCAAACGGCGCGCGCGTGTCCTCGTCGGAATAGTCGGCCAGGATATGGCTCACGGCGGCGGCCAGCAGCACCGGCAGCGCCCAGCGCGGCAACCGGCCCGCGCTACGCCGCCAGAGCAGCCAGACGACAAATCCCGCCAGCGCTGCCCAGAGTACCGTGTGACCGAGCCAGCGATGCAGATAATTCGGTGCGCCGATCAGCAACCCCGGCACATAATCAAGGTCGCACGCATTCGCGGCAATGAACGTGGCCAGTAGCGTGCCACGGTTGGCGCGCAGCCAGTCGCGCCAGTGCGTCGGCAGGCCGCGCGGAACGAGGCACGCGACGCCAAGCGTCAGGCCAATCAGGCTGTGTCCCACGGTTGAGGGCATGGCGGAAGATAGGGGCTGACGGCTGAAAAGAAAGTGAAAACTAGTTCTTCAGTTTGCGGCGCACTTGCCACCAGGCGTCGAGGAGGTTCCAGCCGTACAGCAGGCAGGTGCAAGCCAGACTGATCAGGATCCATTTCCATTGGAATGGCAGGGTTGCCGATGGGGCTGCGCCGGTGATCAACTCCTCCAGCCAGGCCCGCGCGCGTGTCAGCGGCGGCCATATCAACAAGATGATGAATGCGCAGAACGAGGAGACGAAGCCGATGGCGAAGGCCAGACCGAGCAGCCAACGCCCGGCCAAGCACTGGCCCGCGCCGGGACAGACGAAGGCGGAAACCGTGAGCGCGATGATGCGCTTATCCTCCGGCTGCAGCCGCTTCGGTACGAGCTTCTCGATCATATCGTCTCCGCCGGTTTGCCGATGAGCGTGAACGGGCCGGTCCACTCAACCGCCACTTTGACGAGCTGTCCCAACTGGTCGCGCGGACTGGAGAAATAGACGAGTTTGTTTTCCGGCGTGCGCCCAAACCAGCGGTCGCGTTTGGCGTCGCGGCCCTCGACGAGCACTTCGACCACCTGGCCGCGCAGTGCGGCGTGCTTTTCGGCAAGGATGCGTTTGCCGAGCGCCTCAATCAGTTGCCAGCGCCGCTCCTTCTCGGCAGCGGGCACGTCGTCGGGCAGCTTGCGCGCCGCGGGCGTGCCGGGCCGCTCGGAATATTGCGCATTATGTATTGCGTCCAGGCGCAGCTCCTCCAGCAGGCGGTAGGTGTCCAGAAACTGCGCCTCGGTCTCGCCGGGAAAACCGACGATGACATCGGTGTTGATCCCCGCACCCGGCAGTCGTGCGCGGATGCGGCCGACCAGCTCGCGATATTGCTGTGCCGTGTAACCGCGCCGCATGCGCCCCAGCACCTCGTCGTTGCCCGCCTGCACCGGCAGCTCGAAATAGGGGCAAATCTTCTGGCTGGCGGCGACGTTGTCGAGCAACCGGTCGCTGACCCAGTTCGGATGACTCGTCAGGAACCTGACGCGCAGCAAGGCGGGGAGCGCGGCGACCTCGGTCAGCAGGCCCGCAAGGTCAGAGCCGTCGTCGAGGTCGAGGCCGTAGCGATCCACGATCTGGCCGAGCAGCGTAATCTCGCGGACACCCTCGGCCGCGAGGCGGCGAGTCTCGGTCAGGATGGCCGCGCGCGGGCGGCTGCGTTCGCCGCCGCGACGCGACGGGATGACGCAGTAACTACAGGCGTGCGAACAGCCGAGCACGACTGGCACGTGTGCGGTGACAGCGCGGCCGAGCGCGGAGGCCGGCAGTACCGGCCACTCATCGTCGGCCGTGCGCAGCTTGGTGGCCGCACCGGCGGCGGCATCGAGCTCGCGGCGCTGGAGCAGTTCGAGGAGCGCGTCCGGTTCCGAGGGCGGCAGGAACAGGTCCACGAACGGATACGTTGTTTGCAGTTGCGCCCGTTCGCGCTTGCCGACCATGCAACCCATCACCGCGAGCGTCACCTCCGGACGCCGCTGCCTATGCGGCGCCATCCGGATGAGCTGGCTGTGGATTTTGTCCTCGGCCTGCTGGCGGATGACGCAGGTGTTGAGCACGAGCACGTCGGCCTGGTCCGGTTTTTGGCACGGCGTGTAGCCGAGTGCTTCCAGCCGCGCGGCGAGTGTGCGCGCGTCGGCCGCGTTCATCTGACAGCCGATGCTCCAGAGATGGTAATGCCGGCTCATGTGCGGCGCGGATAGTAGTCGGCGCGTCGGAGTTTTCCAAGGTTGGGAACGGCGGCCCTCCGTTTTTCCAAGCCTTGGGAAAACCACCCCCGCGCTTTCCAAGCCTTGGAAAACATTAATCGGCTGGACGACTTCCCGGTTTGCCGCGAGCAATGGCGGCGCCGAAGCTTTCCAGTTCAAAGGACTCGGCGAACTCCGCGCCGCAGCGCAGTACGGCGGCGAACCTGCGGTTGACGTTCAGGATGCGGTCATCGAAGCCGTGGCCGCGCGTGTGCAGGTTACGCTGGTGCTGCGACTGGTGGCAGAGGAGCAGCCTGGCTTTCCAAGCGGCGTCGGCGGTGCCAAACGGCGTGATGAGATCGTCGCGCATCGCGATGGTCTTCGGATCGCGGTTCAGGCAGGCGACGAGCGTCAATTTCTCCTCGAACGTCGTGCGACGGAAGAGGTCGTAGCAGCGCCGGTGGTCGGCATTGGTATCGTTGCCGTGCGGCAGGAAGACGAGATCGGGTTGCTGGGCCACGAGCCACGCGCGCACGGCCTGGAAATTTTCCTCGTTCACCAGCGTATGGCCGTCGGTGCCCTCGGCCAGCCGGAGAAAGACCAGCCGCTCATCCGGCAGACCAAACAGCCGGCAACTCGCCCGCTGTTCTTCTTCGCGCAACGCGACCTTGGCGGCGTCGGTGGTCGCGCCACGGAAACCATCCTCGACGCCGCTCGCGCCGCCGGTCGCGACGGCCACGTCAATCCGGTTGCCGTTGTCGTGCAGGAACCGCAACGTCACGGCGATGGCATCGAAGTCATCGGGGTGCGGTGCCAGCACGGCGACGCGCAACTCCGGCGGAATGTGAAGTTTCTGAAACCGTAATGGCCGCGGTCCGCGGAAGAGGTTATGCAACTCCGCGCGCATACTCACTCACGGCGCGGCGGCACCGGCGGGGATGGGCAGCGGGTCGCGACCCCACGCTTCAAATTCGGTGATCGCGCACCATCCGGGCGGATCGTCCTGTTTGAGTTTTTCCAGGCGGATGCTGTCGGTCTTCACGTGTCGCGGCAGATGGAAGGTCTGGGGTTCGGCGGTATGCTGGAAGTCCACGCGCACTTTGTGGCCGTCACTAAAGACGAGTTCGCCCTTGGTCCAGACGTGGTCGTGCGGGAAGTCCGCGCGCAGGGTGATGACAACTTTATCCAACTGCACCACGCGGCCGAAGTCCAGCCGCCAGGTCATGTCGCCGGTCTTCTCCGGCCCCCACGATTGGAAGGGCCACAGCCCATGTTTGCGGTTGTCGCAGAAGCCATCAATCGCGCAGCGCGCCTCGAATTGGGCCATGTGGTGATATTCGTTCGTCGAGGTCGCGTGCGGGAAGGCGGCGGTTGCGTCATGCAGGTCATAGGGGTTGCGCGCGAGGTTGCGATAGCCATCAAGCTCGGCCGGCGCGAGTGGACGCACGGAGAATTTGCGCGCGCTGCCGGTGAAGGCCGCGGGCGGATAGACACGGCGCTTCGGGTCAGGGATGGCGAATTCAAAGACGCCGTTGGTGATGCAGAGGATGGCCTCGCCGAGCGCGGGATCGAGATTGACCGCGAACAGGGGGGGGGGGGTGCCGGCGGTGATGCGGATGCGATCACCCGGTTGAAACTCGCGTTTCACCTCGAGCGTGAGCGGTTGCGAAGCGGTTGCAGCGCCGGTTTGCGCAGCGAGTTTTTTGCCACCGGCGTCGAGCAACACAATGGAAATGGTGGGCGGGGTTTCCAACCCCGCGTTTCCGCCAGCGGGTGAAGCGGCCACGACGGAGCGTGGCCCTCCAACGAGGCTAGGCGCAGGATCGGGAAGTCCCACACGCAACGGAGTTTTTTTTGCGGCGAGGAAGGCGCCGATGTTGCGGGCATCCACGGCGGCGAGCGCGCTTCGCTTGGCCATGAAGTGGGCGTAACGCGCCTGCTCGGCCTCGGTCCAAGCATGAGCCTCGGTGTAGTCGCCACAGAATGGCACGGCGAGGTCCATCCAGCAGGCGAGGCGGTCAAGCTCGGCGCGGCTCAACTTGGTCTGACCGTGGCCGCGTTCGAGTAGGCCGAGCAGGCCGCTTTGCGCGGAGCCGCACGCATACGGCGGCAGCATCGGCGGCGCCGACTGCGCGTGGACCCAGTTGACCAGCGCATTGGTGTAGCCGCGGTAGGGCGGGCCCGGTTGCTTGTTGCGCTCTTCCAGCTTGGCGTGGGTCAGCGTGATATAGGAGGCCGTCCACGTGCGCTTGGCGAAGGTGTCCACGACCGGCTGGCCAGTGAGGTCGGGCAGCTTTTCCCCGCGCCCGGTCGCGCCGCCATCGTGGCACTTGATGCAGTGCGCGTCGAGGATCGGCTGCACGTCCTTGGGGAAACTGAAGCCGCGCGTTTCCAAGCCTTGGAAACTCTGGAGCGGCTGCGCGCCGGCGGCGTAGGCGGCGGACTTGTTCCAGCCGGCGGGCGGCGCGGCGTTCTTGTTCTCGTGGCAGCCGACGCACGCAAAGGTTTCGCCCGGCTGCAGCGTGGACCACGAGCGCATGGTCTGGATGACATGGTTGCTGGCGTCGAGCACTTGAAAATAAACCGGCGTGCGTGCGGGCACGGCGAACATCGCGGAGCCGTCGGGATGGATCGGCGCGGTGCCCAGCACGCGCTTGGGATCCCACGCGCCGTTGCCGATGGAAGGCGGCGTGGAAATCAGCGCGCCGCCGGCCTCGCCGCCGTTGTGATTTTCGCCGATGATCGCGGCGCGGAAGTCAATCGCGACAACGCGCAGCGCCTTGGCCGCGCCCGGCGGCACGCCCGCGAGACCGGGGCCTTCATAGACGTTCTGCATGTAATAGGTGCCGGTGGCTTTCCGATAATCCACCATGCTCGGCCGCAGGCGCGGCGGCGTACGCGCGATGAGCGGCACCGCTTGCGAGCACGAGATGCCGGGATCATCGGCCAGCAATTCGCGGCGGCCGTCGGCGTCCATCCAGAAGATGCCAAAGTGGCCCGTAAAGCGGTCGTGCGGCTGGGCGCGGCCCTGCGGCGCATACGTGACGAGAAATTCCTGCTCGTTCAGCGGATAGGGATACATCCACAGCGGCCCGCTTTGGCCGTAGGCATCCACCTTGACGGCGGCGGTCTCGCGCACCGGCGCGATCAGTTGCACGCCGGAATTTTCCTGCCGCCCCTTGTCCGGGTCCACGATCACCAGCTTGCCCGCCTGCGAACTGTGATGGCCCGACGCGATCGCGGCGACCTTGCGCGTGCCGGGGATACCGCGCGCGTGGAGCAGGCTCGTCGGGAACCATGAGTTGTTGCCGTAGAATTCCGTCTGCCCGGTGCCGTCGGGATTCATCTGGAACAGGCTCTGCACGAACACCTGGCCGCGGTCCTGATATTCCCAGCGCGTGTAGGTCACGCGGCCATCGTCGAGCACCTGCGGATAGTTCACGTGAACCTGGTCGAAGCAGAGCCGCCGCAGATAGCGGCCGAGCGGGTCGCAGGTGTAGAGGTTGCTGACCTCGGTGTTGAAGCAGTCCACCGTCTGCACCGGGCGCGTCGAGGTGAAGACGATATCGCCGTCCGGCAGATACGCGCCCTCGTAATCCGCGCAACCCAGCCCAAACGTGAGCTGCCGCACCGCGCGCGTCGCCACGTCCATTTCGTAGAGGTGGTAGTCGTCGAGCCAGTTCGATTTCTTCCAGGCGAACAGAATCCTCTGGCCATCCCACGAGACGTTCGGATCGCGGATGACGCCGTCATCATCCTCGATCAAGGTTGTCACCACAGCGCGGCCGCCCTTGCACTCCAGCAGGCACAGCTCGGCGCCGGGGAAAAAGTTGCGCTCGTGTTGCGCGTCGCTTTGGCCCTCGGTGTAGGCATAGTGCGAACCGCCCATGTTGAAGTGCTTGGTGAAGACGATGCGCGGCGCCTGCCGGAGCACCGTCTTGATACGCGCCGCGCGACGCTGCTCGCAGACCTTGATATAGAGTTCCAGCCACTGCGGGTCGTTGCGCGGCGGATTCTTCGTGAACAGCGCCTCGACCTCCTTGCGTAGCGGCGACGAGTTCCCTAGTTCCTCCAGCGCCTCTTTGAACAGTTCCTGCTCGACGATGCGTGCACCCTCAAGGTTGAACCATTCCACGCGATTGGTACTCAAGTCCTGCAGCATCCAGTCGCTTTCCAGCGGGAAGTCGCGCTCCAGTTTTTCCCAGACCTTGGCGGCGGCGTCGCGCCCGGCGTTGGCCTTGAGCAGCGCCTCGCGCGTGGCGAGCATCGTCGCGGCCCATGTCTCGCGCTTCTCGTAGTTCGCCGGGGCCTCCACATAGCTGTAGGCCGAGGAACCCGCGCGTGGTTTGACGGGTTTTTCCTTCGCCCCCGTCAGGCCGGCCATCAGCAACACGGCCGCCAGCAGAAGTTTTCCAAGGATTGGAAAAGCAGGGCGGTGTTTTTTCCAAGGCTTGGAAAAGTTGATGGCAAGGGTGGGGGACAGTGATTTTTTCATCGGGTTGATAACGGCGGTGCGTGGTGCGTATTGTCGCCGGTGCGATGGTTCAGTGCAACACCTCGCCCTTGAGCGGGTCGGCGGGCCGGTCGAGGATGATGACCGAGGCGATGGTCTTCATGTCCGTGTGGTTGGCGTAGATCCAGACGACTTTTTTCTCCGGCGTGACTTCGAGCAGGTGCGGCGCCTTGCCGAGCTGTCCGTGACCGAGCCAGTTGCACAGCACCGTGTTGCCGTTGGCGAGGCGATGCACACCGGCGACGAACTTCAGCGGCGCGCCTTGCAGGTCCTGGTTGGCAAGCTGCCAGACCACCTTGCCGGCGGCGTCATATTCGATCAGGCCCGGCTGCTTGAGCCGGTCGGCCAGCGTGATCAGCGTGTTGCCATTCGGCAGCCGCACCGCGCTGTGCGGCGCACTCGGCGCCTTGAACTCGCGCACCGTCTTGCCGCGCGGGTCATATTCCCGCACCACCTGTTCGCCGTAGTGCGTCACCAGAAAGTTGCCGTTATCGAGCTGGCGGGCGTTGCGCATGTAGGAGTGCCCGCCATCCTTGCCCTCCGGCAGCAGGCGGATTTCGCGCACCACCTTGCCGGCGGGATTCACTTCCAACAGGCGACCGGCGTTGCACTCGCCAACGAACGTGTTGCCGCCCGGCAGCCGCTGACAGGCGTAGATTTCGCTCTTCGATTCATACTTGAACACGACCTTCTTCTCGCGCGTCACTTCCAGCACGCCGTGGCCGGTGGTGAACAGCAGGTTGCCGTTGGCCAGCACCCAGAAGTCGTTGCAGTGGCTCGCCGGATGTTCCCACGTCACCTTGCCCGCCGCGTCCACGAGGAAAATTTTTCCGCCCGTGTAATCCGCGCAGGCCAAGGTGTGCCCCTCTGCCGCGCGCAGCGGCAGCGCAAGCAATAGCGAGGCCAGAGTCAGATGTAGTTTCATGATTTCCCCTTCAATCAGCCACGACACAACATGGCCTTTCCACTTCGATGTTCGATGTTGGATGTTCGGTATTCGTTCTGTTTGCGCCCCGTCAGAGCCCCGGCCATCTACAACGCAGCCATGTTTTTCTTTTGTGGGCGGGGTTTTCAACCCCGCGAAACCAACCCAACAGAAACTCGCTCGCGGGGTTGAAAACCCCGCCCACCAAGCCTGCTTCATTGCTTGGAAACGCTGCCTGAAGGTGGCACAGGCCTCCGGCCTGTGCTGCACAGCCGGGACGGCTGTGCCACGTTTCCAACCATGCCATTTCCAAGAACGTCTTCACCACGCCGGGCCCTTGATCGCCGCGCCGGTCGCCGGCACGGGCGAGGTGTCGTAGCGGCGCGCGCCGGAGCGGATGGCCTCGCGGTTGGCGGCCTCAATCGCTTCGCGCTGCGCGAACTTCGCCTCGCGCCGCAGATCGGTTTCGCACGCGACGAAATTCGGCGCATCAGGATTCGGCTGCCTCGCGAAGCGCGCCGCGCCGTTGCGCAAAATCTCCAGCGCTTCCTTCCGCTCGGCAGCGCCGAGCTTGGCGAGCGCCGGACTGGCCTCCGGCCGGTCGAAGCTGACGCGCGTCATGGTCGGCCGGTCGTTCAGGTCAATTCCCAGTTGCTTGAGGCGCTTTGTTTCCTCGCCGGTCAGCGGGCAACGCCCATAGAGTCCATCCGGCCACGCGGTTGCATAGCTCGGATAATAGGGCGTGTTTAAATCCACCCAGGTGATGACGCGGTCCAGCTCTTCATCGGTGAGTTTGTAGCGCTCGCGGTTCTTAATCATGTTCTGCACGAGCTTGCTTTGGCGCGCGCCCCAGGAATTCGCCGGCTGGATTTCCGCCGGCCCGCCGCCGACCACCTTCAGCATTTTCTTCAGATACAAATCAACATAGGAGACGGTGAAGGCCGCCGTGCGGTCGCCGGCGAGCAGGAGCTTTTCGCCGGCGCGTTTGCCGTAGTCGTGGCACAGGATGCAGTGCGCGTCGAAGACCGGCTGCACCTCGGTGCGGTAATTGAACAGCCGCGCTCCACCGTGCCAGCCGTTCAGCTCGCTTGGCGCGCGGCGCAGCGCGAGCGGCAGCTTGTCGCCCGGCGGTGGCGTGGCCAGCCGGTGCTCGTGGCAGCCGACGCAGTTCGCGCGCTCGCCCGGCTGCACGAACGCGCCGCTGCGCATGGACTGGATCATCATCCCGTCCTTGTCGAGCAACTGGAAATAGAGGAAGCGCTCCGCGGGCGCGGTGAAGAACGCGGAGCCATCGCTCTCGACCGGCACGGTGCCGAGGATGCGCTTGTTCTCGAAGCTCGACCAGTTCATCGCCGGCCGGTGGACACCCTGGCCGCCCCACGCCGGATGCGTCCAGAAGCGTTTCTCCGGCGCCTCGATCACGCGCAGCCATTTGACCGCGCCGCGCTCGACGCCCGCCATGTGCGTGCCTTCATAGACGTTGGCGACCGAGAACTGGCCGGGCCGCGCATCATACTCGCGATGCTCCGGCAGCACCGGCGGCGGCTTGCGCGCCATCAACGGCATCGGGTCGTAGCAGCCCGGCGCCTCCGCGTACAGGCAGACCTCGTTGCCGAACATGTCCACCAGATAGAGGCCCATCTCCTCACCCTTGCCGGTCTGCCGCGCGCACAGGAAGAAATTCGCGTCGAGCGGGAACGGGTCGCAGTAGCGTGGCTGCGCCGCCCGGAACAGGTCCCACGCATTTTGCGTCGCGCCCGGTTCGCGGATCAGGTTCAGCGCCCCGGCGGGCCAGATGCGCACGACCGGCGCGCGGCCATCCACGCCATTACGGCGGTCGAGCAGCGTCAGCGCGCCCCACGGCCGATCGTGACACGAGCCGAAGATGCAGAGCACCAGCGGCGTGCCCGGCACCGGCCGCGGCTCGATCACACCGCCGGGCGAGGGCGTGTTGTTGCCGTACCAGATCGCGTGCGCTGTGCCGTCGGGATTGGCGACCCACAGCCCCTGCGCGTCGCCAAAGTTGCGGTCCACATATTCCCAGCGGTCGTAGATGATCCGGCCATCGTCGAGCAGCGCGCCGTGGCCCTCGAAGAGGTTGTTGCGGCCGAGCTGCACGATGTTTGCGCCATCGGCCTCCATGCGGAACAGGTTGCCCATGATGTGGACGTTGCAGCCGCAGTACTTCGGCTCGCGCGACGACGTGAACGCGATGCGCCCATCCGCGAGATAGAACGGATCAATGTCAAACACGCCCGGCGCGCTCGTCAGTTGCCGCGGTGCGCCGCCGGTCGCCGCGACTTCATAAAGGTGATAGTCATCAGCGCTGTTTTTGCGCATGGAGAAGACCACGCGCTGTCCATCAAAGCTCACGTCCGGATCGCGCGCGAGCCCGTCCTTGCCGGGATCCACCAGCACGCGCGTCGCGCCGGTGCGCACGTCGAGCAACTTCAGCGGGCCGCCGGGTCGGTAGCTGCGCGTATTGATCTCGCCCGTCTGGAACATCGTCTCTGTGTTGTGGTGATCCTTGGCGAAGGCCGGCCGCACCACGAACAGCAGCGGATGTTCCGCCAGCAGCGGATGCGCGGCAAGCGCCTCGCGCCGCAGCTTCGCCAGAGCGGCCGCGTCGCCGGTTGGCAGCGCGGCAAGCTGACGGAGAAAGTCCGCGCCCTGCGGATAGCGCGCGCCATAGTGCGCTGTCAGGTTGCTGACCGCCGCGCCCAGCGCGGCCGAGTCGCCGCGCTCGTCCGCCGCCCGCGCCGTCAGGCCGGCGAGCACAACAAGCCCCAAAAAATTCCGCCGCCAAAACATGGCGCGCACCATAACAACTGCCGCGCTCTTTTCCAAGGCTTGGGAAAATGAGTAGGTGTTTTTCCCGGCCTTGGAAAGGTTTTGCCGCTTTTTTCCAAGGCTTGGAAACGGTAGAGTCGCGCCATGCGTTACGCGATCGTCTCGGATATCCACGCGAACTGGCAGGCTTGGTCGGCCGTGCGCGATGATCTCCGCGCGCAAAAGGCGGAGGTCGTGGTCTGTCTCGGCGACGTGGTGGGTTACGGACCCTGCCCGCAGCGCGTGCTTGATGATGTGCGGGCGTGCTGCGACAACCTCCTGATGGGCAACCACGAGGCGGCGGCAGTCGGCCAACTCGACCTAGACATTTTCAATCCCGAAGCGCGTAAGGCGGCGGAATGGACGGCGACGCAGCTCAATGCCGACAGCCAGAAATTCCTCGGCGAGCTGCCGATGGTGCTGGAGGCCGAGCAGATTTTGTTTGTCCATGCCGAGCCGGTCGCGCCGGAGGAGTGGGGCTATGTGGAGAGTACGGCGGACGCGCAGACGTGTTTCAAGGCGTCCGACAAGCGCCTGACCTTCGTCGGCCATACGCATTTCCCGGAGGTCTATACGCTGCTCGCGGACGGCCGCATCACGCAGACGCAGCCAACCGTCCTGACGCTGGACAGCGGCATGCGCTACCTGGTCAACGTCGGTTCGGTCGGCGAGCCGCGCGATGGGAGCGTGACGGCGAGTTACTGTCTCTTTGATGACGCCACGCGGCAGTTGGAATTCCGCCGGGTGGCCTTTGATCTACAGGCGCTGGCGGCCGACCTGCAACAGCAGCCGCAGTTGGGCGTGCCGTGGTTCCTGAAGGAACGCGTGGGCGAGGCGCCACCGGAGAAACGTGAGCACGCGATTCGCGTGCCGAAAGTGGCGACCACCAAGATTCGCGTCCAGGCCGGCAACCGCGTCCGCATCCAGGTGGGCCGGCATCAGGTCTTGCAGGCCGCGCCGGTGGTCTCGCCGATGCCGACGCCGGCGCAGATGCAGGGCAAGCCTGCGCGCGCCGCCGATTCGCGGCAGCGGCGCACCATCTGGCTGGCGGCGATCTTCTTCTTCGTCGCGGCAATTTTGCTGGTTGGGGCGGCCGTGGTCTTTCTGTTGCATCAGCGGAAGCCGCCGGCAGCCACGCGGGGCGCTGTGCCGGTTGCACGGACGGCCGGCGCCACGTCGCAGGCGGCGATGGCCGTCGCGCCGCTGCCGCCGCGCGTGGTCACGCTGTCAGCCACCGAGGCCCGCCTGCACGGCATGGGGCTGCGCAAGGAAACGTCCAACAGCGTAACCAACATCGGCTGGTGGAATTCGCCCATGGACTATGTGTCGTGGTCGTTGAGCATCCCGCAGGCGGGCACCTATGAGGTCAGCATCCGGTATGCGGTGCCGCCGACGCACAGCGGGCGCGATTTTGAAATCACCTGCGGCCCGGCCCGGCTCTTCTACAAGAAACTGCCTGGCACCGAGGGTTGGTCTACGCCCCAGACACTGTATGTCGGGCGTATGCAACTGGCGGCCGGCGCGCAGGAGTTGTTTGTGAAGCCCGTCGGCGGTCGCAAATTCGGGTTGATGAACCTCTGGGAAGTCTGCCTGCAACGTACCGACGAGTGATCCGCCATCTCGGAGCTTCCCCGCGCGGTCTTTCCAAGCCTTGGAAAAACCGCTGGTTTCCGTTTCCAATGCCTGGAAAATGCGCGGGCTTACTTCGCCGGCTTCGTCGCGGGCTTGTCGTCGAACTTTGCGCCCTGATCAATCCACGCGCGCAAGATGCCGACCTCTGCGGGCTTGAGGCCGGTTTTCGGCGGCATGATTTCGTCGCGCTCGACCAGGCCGGCGGTCATGCGGATGAGTTTGCTCTTGGCGCTGTTGCCCTTGCTGACGAGTTTGAGGATCTGGGCCTGCGTGTCCATGCGGTAGCCACCCTTGTGTTCGCCGTCGGCGTGACAGCCGAAGCAGTTGTCCGCGAAGAGCGGCTTCACGTCGTTGGTGTAGCTGACCTGTCTGGTCGCGGCGGGTGGAAGCGTGCCGCCGCCAGATTTCTTGTGTTTGCCTTCGTCGCGGTCGGCGGAGGCGAGCAGCGTGCAGAGGGCGAGCAGACCGCAGGCCGGGAAGAGCCAACGAATACGTAGTGAATTTTTCATCAGGATTTTCTTCTTTCACTAAATCAGTCCGGCGTCGTGGAGCATCAGCAGCGCGGTGCCGAAAATGGAGCAGAGCGCCATCGCGGTGGCCTCGCCGGCGATCAGGCCAGAGGCGAGCGGTACGGCGAAGCGGTCGGCGCTGGCCGCGCGGTACTTCGACCAGACCCACATCAGGATGGCACCGAAGGCGAACGCGAACGCGTTCTGGAAGCTGTTGGGCAGCACGAACGCGAGGCCGAAGCCGATGGCGGAGGGCAGGTAGGGCCGCCACTTGGGCAGGAACTTTTCCAGCAGCGGCAGCGCGATGCCGAGGAACGAACCGCAGACCATGCCAATGATCGCGCTATCGGCGAGCATCCGCTTGGGTGCGGTCAGCAGCACGGCGACGGTCTTCCACATCGTCGCGGTCGGCGGATTGTAGGTCTCCAGCGTTTTGAGGTCGGGGACCAGCAGATACCAGAGCGGCACGACGATGCAGGTGCCGAGGCCGATGCCGATGACCTGACCGAGGAACTGCTGGCGCGGGCTCTGGCCGAGCAGGTAGCCGCATTTCATGTCAGAGAGCAGATCGCCGCACGCGCCGCCGGCCGAGGACGTGACGCCGGCGGAGAGCAGGTTGATGCCGCCTTGGCCGGGAGCGAGGCCGGCGTAGAGCAGTTGCGTCACCTTGCCCATCGCGCCGATGGGATTCATGTCGGCCTCGCCGCAGGAGCGCGCGCAGATGAAGCCGATGGCGAAGGAGAGGATGACCGCGAAGAGGCCGAGCCACGGCGAGAGATTGAACGCGAGCCAGAGTGTGAGGATGACGCCGAGGCCCACGGGCACGATACCGATTACCAACCAGCGAATGGGCGGCTCGACATCGGCGATGACATCGCGCTGCGCGGATTTGCCGCCACGCGCGAAGACGCCGCTGAACGCGCGGCCGAGCGTCCGCCATTGCAGCGCGACCACCGTCAGGCTGCTCATCACCATGATCGAGGTACCGCACCAGATGCCCCAGTTGCTGACGGGATTCCAGACCAGGTGGCCATCCACGGTCACCTGTTTCATCGTCTTGATCCAGTTGGGGTCGAGCGCGTGCGCCTGGTCCTGGAGGATCAGCCACGGCGCGATGACGAAGCACAGCAGCAGTGAGCCCGCCAGCATCGAGAGCGCGACGCGCAGGCCCATGATCATGCCGGCGCCGACGAACAACACGCCCGGCTCTAGCGAGACACCCATCACGCGCCCCTGAATTCCGTGCCACGACAGCGGATTCAACACGCCACCCAGCGGGAACTCGCCCGGCGGCGTCAACACGTTGGAGAGCGAGGCCAGCCAGCCCTGCGGCCGGCCGATGCCCTTGAAATTATCGGCCATCATTTCCAGGTTGCGGCAGACGCTCAAGAGAGCGGCCGCGCCCATCGCCGTCAGCAGCACCGTCGCGCGGCGCGTCGCCTCGACGCCGGAGGAATAGAGGCTGCGCAGTGTCTCGGCGGCGGCGATGGAGGAGGGGAACCGTAACTGCTGCTCGTTGATGATGCTCCGCTTCAGGGGGATCGCGATCAGCGTGCCCATCAGCGCCGCGAAGAACACCATGGGGGCGAGGTGATACCACGGCACCATGGCGCCGTTGAGCAGCATCAGGCCGCCGAACGCGCCGACCACAGTGTTGCCCGTCGTCGAGCCTGCGACCGTGGCCACCGACGACATCGCGGCGTTTTCCAGCAGACCGAGCGCGCGCAGGCGGCCGCGCGAGAGCGCGCGCAGGCCGTTGAAGACGACGAAGGAGACCATGCAGATGGTCAAGCCCAGTCCAAAGACCCAGCCGAGCTTGAGGCAGGAATAGAGGCTGGCCGCGCACGAGAGCACACCGATGGCGCCGCCGACCAGCACCGCGCGCACGGTCAACTGCGGTTCGCGGTCGGCGCGGTAGATGTGGGCGCGCCACCACGCGTCGCGCACTTCAACCGGCGCATCGGGCGCTGGCGCGGTGGTGGTGGTGGCCGCAGGAATGTCGCCCAAGGCTTCGGCTTCTTCGCGGACCGGCAGATGTTCCGGCTCTGGTACTGGCGTGCGTGCTGGGTGCGCGCTCATGTGCGGCGCAGGGTAGGGGAATGTCCGGCATGACGCAAGACTGCTGAACAGACCGCTAAACAAACTTGCCAAGGTTCCGGCGGGTCAGTAGGCTGCGCGCGCTTTTACACAACCCAACAGGAGAAGCACTATGAGCCGAGTCTATAACTTTTGCGCGGGTCCGGCGGCGATGCCGGTGGACGTCCTCGAGGAGGCACAACGCGACCTCGTGGATTACAAGGGTAGCGGCATGTCCGTGATGGAGATGAGCCACCGCGGCAAGGAATATGACGCGATCCACAACGAGGCCGTCGAGAACATCCGCAAGCTGCTCAAGTTGCCGGAAAATTACGGTGTGATCTTCATGACCGGCGGTGCGACGGCGCAATTCACCCTCGTCCCGATGAACCTGCTCGGTCCGGGCCAGGGCGCGGACTATATCGTTGCCGGCTCGTGGGGCAGCAAGGCCGCCAAGGAAGGCAAGCAGGTCGGCGCGATCAACGTCATCGCCAACACCGAGAAGGACATCCCGACGCGCATGCCGGACCTCGCCACGCTCAAGTACACGCCCGGCGCGGCCTATGTCCACTGTACTTCGAACGAGACGATCGCCGGCACGCAGATGAAGGCGTTTCCGCAGACGGCGGTGCCGCTGGTGTGCGACATGTCCTCCGACATCCTCTCGCGCCCGATTGATGTGACGCAGTTCGGCCTGATCTACGCCGGCGCGCAGAAAAACCTCGGCCCCTCCGGCGTGACACTGGTCATCATCCGCAAGGACCTCGCCGAGAAGGCCAACGAGAAGTGCCCGGGCTTCTTCCGTTACAAGACGCACCTTGATGAAAACTCGCTGCACAACACGCCACCGTGTTTCGCGATCTACATGCTCACGCTCTGCACGCGCTGGCTGCTCAAGCTCGGCGGCGTGGATGGCATCGCCAGGATCAACCGCGACAAGGCGGGCAAGCTCTATGCGGCGCTCGACGCCTCCAAGTTCTACAAGGCGACTGCCGTCAAGGCCGACCGCTCCGACATGAACATCACCTTCCGGCTGCCCACCGAGGCGCTGGAGGAGCAGTTCGTCAAGGACGCCTCGGCCAAGGGCATGAAGCAACTCAAGGGACACCGCTCGGTCGGCGGTATCCGCGCCTCGATCTACAATGCGTTCCCGGTCGCCGGCGTGGAGACGCTCATCGCCTTCATGAAGGACTTCGAGCAGAAGAACGGTTGATCTTCGGGCGGATGTTTTCCATTGACCACCCGACGGTGTCCATGCAACATCCGCCCGCGTCTTTTGTGTGCCTGTAGCTCAACTGGATAGAGTGTTGGCCTCCGAAGCCAAAGGTTGCTGGTTCAACTCCAGCCAGGCACGCCAGTTCGGAGCAGGGCGAGTGTTGGGGGAGCGGGGGAGGCGGATCTCTATGTGTTCATTTCTTGCGCCAGATCTTCACGTCATCCACCACGGCGTTGTGCGGCACGGATAACCGGAGCATGCGCTTGGTGGGGTGCGCAATGCCTTCGGACTTGAAGCTGCCGACCAACTTGCCATCCACGCTGACGGAAAGTTCATCGTCCTCGATCTTCACCAGCAGGTCGTGCCATTTGCCGGCTTCGACCGGGCAGGGGAAGACTTTTTCTTTCCCCTTGAGCATCGCTTGCTGTTCTTTGGTCAACTTCTTGGCTTTGCGCGCCTCATAGAGGGGCAGAAACATACTGCCCGTCTTGTAGTCGCGCAGGCTTACCTGCTTGGGATTGATCTGGGCTAGAAAAAGATGCCCGGCATGGACTTCTTTGCAACCAAGATCGGCGAAGTCCAAGCCCAGGCTGTCCTTGGCATCATCGAGCCGGAAGCGGAGCGCCACCGCGCCGTCGCAAAACTCTGCCGGGTGCGTCACGGAGACCGCATGGTCGGCCTCCTTATGAAGGTAGATGAACAGCGCGCCCTCGCGCAGGTCCACCTGCTTGTGGCCTTTCGCGCGGCTTTTGCTGTTGGTGCCCCAACCGTTGCCGGGTTCGTCGGTCTTTTCCTGCGATTCGCTGCGCTGAAAATCATCCTCGAAGATAAGCTGCCCATTGTCCTTCGGGGTTTGGCCGAAGACAGGCGCGAGGGCGAGGGCGAACAGACACCGGAGGATTGAGGTGCGTAGCGTTTGATTTTTCATGCGCGCATTGTCGCGGCGCACTGTAACGAGTCAAGAAGCATTTCCGGCGGCGGGTGCGATCACTCCGCGGCTTCCTCGGCTTGGAACGCTTGCAGCAGTTCCTCGCGCTGGAGCGAGTCTTCCTCCCAGCCGTGCATCACCTGGCCGAGTTCAAATTCGACGCCCTTCAGGCGCCGGCCGGCGGCGGCGCGGTCCTCGGCGGAGGTTTCCGCGGCGGCAAGCTGCGCGAACAGCTTGGCGCGATCGGTTTCGATCTCGGCGATTTTCTTCTCGGCCTTGTTGATGCGGCGGTCAAGTTCCTTGGTCAGGTCGCGACGCGCCTGCCGTTGCTGTGCACGCTCGCGCCGCGCCGCCTTGGAATCGCTGACCTTCTTCTCTTCCGCGACCGGCGCGGCCACCGCCCCCAGCCGCGCCTGCTGCTCGGCGAGCTTCTCCTTATCATAATCATAGCCGCCGGCATAGCGCGTGACGCCCGGCGGCGTCATCGCCAGCACGCCGCCGGCGACGGCGCGGACGAATTCCACGTCGTGGCTGACGAGCAGCACGGTGCCGGGATATTCCTTGAGCGCGTCCTGCAGCGCCTCGCGCGACTCGATGTCGAGATGCGTCGTGGGCTCGTCGAGCAGCAGCAGGTTGGGCGGGCGGATCAACAAGCGGGCGAACGCGAGCCGGATTTTTTCGCCGCCGCTCAAGACGCTGACGAATTTCTCCGCGGCCTCGCCGGAGAAACCAAAACCGCCGAGCAGCGAACGGACCTCGCGTTCGCCCGCGTCGGGCGCGACGCCGCGAATGGTTTCCAGCGCCGTGCAACCGGAGTCCATCGTCTCGGCGAATTCCTGCGACTGGTAGCCGGCGACCACCTTGTAGCCAAGGATGCGTTTGCCCTCCTCCGGCAGCAGTTGCCCGGCGAGCAGACGCAGCAGCGTCGTCTTGCCCATGCCGTTGGAACCGACGATCGCGAGTTTCTCGCCCTGGTTGATCACGAGGTCGAGCGCACGCAGCACCCAGTGACCGGCCGTGTCATAACGAAAGCCGACGCGCTCCAGCCGCAGCACTTCCGCGCCGCAGGGCGGCGGCGGCGCGAGCCGGATCTGGCCCATGCCGCGCGCGATCTCCGGCAGCTTGACGGCCTTCGCCTCCATGCGCTCGAGCATCTTCACGCGGCTCTGCACCTGCGTCGCCTTCGTGTTCTTGGCGTGGAAGCGCTCGATGAACCGCTCGATCTTCTCGCGCTTCACCTGCTGGTTGCGCTGGATCGCCAGTACCTGGTCGCGCCGCGTGACGCGCTCCTGCTGATACCACGCATAATTCCCGTTGTAGCGCGTCACCGCGCCGCCGTTGACCTCATAGATCACCTCGGTCAGCGCGTTGAGCAGATAGCGGTCGTGCGAAATCAGCGCGAGCGTGCCGCGGTATTCCGTCAGGAAACTCTTCAGCCATTCCACCGCCGGCAGGTCGAGGTAGTTCGAGGGCTCGTCGAGCAGCAGCAGATCGGGATCGGCGATCAGCGACCGCGCCAGCTCCGCGCGCATCTGCCAGCCGCCGGAAAACTCGCCGAGCGGCCGATCCAATTCCGCCGCCGGGAAACCCAACCCGCACAACGCCGCGGCCGCGCGCGCGTGGATGTCGTAACCGCCGCGATGCTCGAAGATGGTTTGCAGCTCGCCGACGCGGCGCATGGTCCGCACGCGCGCCGCCGAGTCCGGCTCCTGCCGCAACTCCTCCTCCAGGTGATGAATTTCGGCGTGAATGGTTTCCAGATCGGGCGCGGCGCGTTCCACATAGGCGCGCAGCGGCGTCGCGGTATCGTCGGTCAGAATCTGCTGCCGCAGATAGCCCAGCCGCGTATCGCGCGCCAGCGCCACATCGCCGCCATCGGGCTCCATCTCGGCGGAGACCAGCGCGAAGATCGTGCTCTTGCCCGCGCCGTTCGGCCCGACGAAACCCGCGCGCTCGCCGGCATTGACGCGGAAATTGACCGCGTTCAGGACAATCTGTCCGCCGTAGCGCTTGCTGACTTGACGAAATTCAATCATGGAGCGGCGGACTGTAGCGCAGCGCGCGGAAAATCGCAGGGGAAAAATTCGTCAATGGCGGCTTTGTAGCTGCGTTTGTCAGCAGGCGGCTGCCGTTGGCCGCAGTCTCACGACCGCGGCTACGAGCGAGGCGCGGTTTTCCAAGGCTTGGAAAAGTGACGAAAATATTTTCCAACGCCCGGAAAGATTCCGGCGAAAGTTTCCAAGCCTTGGAAAAATTTCTGCGAGATTTTCCAATCCTTGGAAAAACAGGGTGGGGCGGGTTCCAATCCCTGGAAACTGTAGCGGCGGCCTATGGCCGCCGTCGGCGCGCATAGCGCGCCGCTACAGCAGCGAAAAGAGTGGGGGGGGGCCAACGTCCTCCATCTATGTTTCAATTTTTGGACGAATAGGGCGAACGAGGTTTTTCTGTCTTCCGTTTTTCTGTCCACGCTGGCCGCGCGCTTACGAGCGCGGCTACGAAGAGAGGAAAGAACATCGAGCAACGAACATCCAACACCGAACACGGAAGGGGAGGTGGCTATTTCGGCGGAAGGAGCGGGGGCGGCTCGGCGGCAAGGCGCAGATATTCGCTTTCCAGATCGGAGCCGCGGCGGATTTCCAAAACGCCGACGCGGGCCTCAAGGAGAATCCGCAGGACCGCCGTGTTGAGTTCCTCGGTGGTGTAGCGGGTCGGGAAGCCGGCGATAACGCGGTTGCCGTGCTGCTCCCATTCCACGTCCGGCAGCGCGGCCTGAAGCTGCGCGAGCGGGAGCGTGCCGCTGCTGATGTGATAGGTGACGCGGTGGCTGCGGCGGACGATCTTATCGAGCGTATCCTGCCGGACGAGCTTGCCCTTCTCGATGAACGCGACGTGGTCGCACAGCGCCTCGATGTCGGTGAGCTGGTGCGAGCTGATGACAATGGTCTGGCGGCCACGGCGTTCGCGGATCAGGTCGCGGACGCGCGCGGCCTCTTTCGGGTCGAGGCCATTGAGTGGTTCATCGAGCAGCACGAGGTCAGGGTGTCCAAGAAACGCCTGCGCAATGGAGAGCCGCCGCTTCATGCCGTGCGACAGCGTGCGCACCGGCGAGCGCCGGCGGTCAGCGAGATGCACCCAGTTGAGTAGTTCCGAAATGTTCGGGGCGATGGCCTCCGGCGTCACGCCCTGGAGGCGGCCATAGAAGCGCAGCAATTCCTCGATGCGGGCATGCGGCGGGAATTGCGAATCCTGCGGCAACAAGGCCACGCGGCCGGCGTGTTGCTCCGGCGTGAACGGGCCAACGCCGAGAATATCAAGCGTGCCGGTGCCGGGCCGCAACAGGCCGAGCGCAATCGCCATCGCCGTGGTTTTGCCCGCGCCGTTGCTGCCGACCAAACCAAAGATCGAGCCTTGCGGGACATCCAGATCGAGGCCATCGAGCGCGCGCAGGCGGCCGTAGTTTTTCACGACGCCCTGAAAACGGAGCGCGCTGCTCACAGATCCCTCCGGGCGAACCGGGCATAACCGGCGAACAGATAGAGCGCCGCCAAGGTCACCAGGAAAACGATGGCCGGCAATAGGTGCTCCGCATCGTTCCACCAAAGCGCATGACGGTGCGCGCCGGGCGTCAGGACGTTAACCAGGTCCCAGATGCGCCGCCAGCCCTCGCCCGCCAGCCAGTTGGAAAGACTCGTCAGCACCGAGGCCGCAACGAGCGACATGAAGCCGAACGCGAGCGCGAGATTTGGCAGCGCGCACAGTTGCGAGATGCCGAGCGCGAGGCCGAGGAAGGGCAACGCATACAGCCATGCCTTCACGGCAAACCAGAGCATGTGGTAGGCGGTGGGCCAGCCGTCGTAGCCCGTCATGCGGAACCAGCCGATGACCCACGCCCCGAGCGCGCTCAAGAGTAACGCGATGAACATCTGCGCCGCCTGCCCGGCGAACTTGCCAAGCAGCCACGGTGCGCGGCCGCCGCGAAACATGAGGTAGCGGATCGAGCCGCTGGCGATTTCCTCGGAGACGCGCGCCGAGGCGGTCAACATGACGAGCATGGGCGTGAAGGCGCAGGAGAGCCAGCCGTAGAACAACGCCAGCGGCGGGACATCGAGCAGGGTCTCGGCGAGCTTCTTCTCGCCGATCAGGCCGGTGAGCATGTCGCGGAACGGACGCGATTTCCACAGCGTCGCCGTCACGCTCCCGGCATCCTTGGGCGCGTCGAGTCCCAGGGTTTTGACGAGTTCGCCCTCGATGCTGTGGAGGAAGGTGATGAAGAGGGCGGTCGCGCCCATGGCGCCGGCGAGGTAGAGCAGGAACATCACGATCACGCGCCGGCTGCGGATGGAGTCGGAGAGCTCGTTGCCGGCGACGATGCCGAGGGTGGAAAGCGCGCGGTTCATTTCTTGCGACGCATACCCTCGAAGACATCCTTCACATCGGCGAGCGGCCGCGCGACTTCGGGATTGATGAAATCGAACATCTGGAATTTCTCGCCCGCCTTGCCGCGCCAATCCGCCGGCTGGCTGCGGTCGAGGTCGTCATAGGCGGAGATCAGCGAGTAGCCGAGGTCGTGCATCATCCGCAATCCCATCTCCGGCGAGCCGGCGTTCGGATCCTTCAGCTTCTCGGCCCAGTCCTTGATCTTCTTGCCCAGCTCGTCGTTCATCTGTTGGACGGCGGCGTCGAAGGCCTGCGTCTGCTGTGGATTCGCGCCGGTATTGCTGATGAAATTATTGCGCGCCAGGTCGGAGCGCGTCTTCCAAAGCTCCAGCGCCTTCTGGAGCTGCTCATCGAACGACTTCTTCTCGGCCTTCAGGTCGCGCTTCTCGGGCGGCAGCTCGTCGGCGGCCAGATCGGACTCGGCGTGGGGGCCGAAGCGCTTGGCGGGGCGCTTGGGGATCGCGGGCGGCGGCGCGGGCATCCGCAGCATCGAGGCGACGTTCTGGAAATTCCCCTGCCGCCGGCCCTGCGATTTAAGCTGGCTTTGGAGCGTGGTGATTTCCTCGTTGGCCTTGCGCAGATCGCCCTTGAGGCTCATATAGCCTGTGAGCAGGCCGACCATCAGCGCGAGGATGATGAAGAAAGCGTTTTTCATGGCCGCGGAGTCTAGCCCGCACCCTGCCCCCGGAAAAGCCCAAATACAACCAGCAAAGGGCTCACGCCAAAAAGCCGGGAAAAAGGAAACCGCAGATGGACGCCGCTGGTGGCCGGCTTTGCTATCTGTGTTGATCGGCGTGCCTCTGCGGTTACATTTCGCGGCTTGGTGCCCGACACAGAACACGGCTTTAGCGCTCCAAGCAGAGACCTGCTCAAGCGGGACTTCAAATACAAGCAAGGTTCAACAGATGCGCGGGAGGTCGTCGCCCAGCGGCAGTTCCACCAGGCGCTCACCGCCGATGCGAGTGCGCAACAGGACGCGGCCGGCCGGCGCGGCGCAAATTTCGCCGATGCGGCAGGCGTCGCGGCCCAGCGGATGCGAACGCAACGCCGCCAGCGCGCGCGCCTCGTCGGCCGCAGCGCAGATCACCAGCGCCTTGCCCTCGTTCGCCACAGTCAGAGGATCGAGGCCGAGGATACCGCACGCGCCGCGCACCTCGTCGCGGACGGGCAGCGCGGTTTCGGCGAGCTTGACGCAAACCTTGGCCGATGTTGCCACATCGTGCGCCGCGGCGGCGACGCCGCCGCGCGTGGGATCGCGCAGCACATGTACGCCCGGCACGGCCTCCAGCAGCGCCGCGACCAGACCGTTGAGCGGGGCCACGTCGCTGACCAGCGTGGTCTGAAATTGCAACCCCTCGCGTTGGCTCAACACCGCCATGCCGTGATCGCCGATGGTGCCGGTGATCAGCACCACGTCGCCCACCTGGGCATGGCTGACGTGCGTATTGATGCCCGGCCGCCGCAGGCCGAGGCCGCTGGTGTTGATGAAAATGCCGCTGCCCGCGCCGCGCTCGACGACCTTCGTGTCGCCGGCGACGATCTGCACGCCGGCTTCGCGCGCCGCCGCCGCCATGGACTGCATAATCTTGTCGAGGTCGCTGATGCGCAGCCCTTCCTCCAGAATCAGGCCGAGCGTCAGATAAAGCGGCTTGGCGCCCTGCATCGCGAGATCGTTGACCGTGCCGCAAACCGCGATGCGCCCGATGTCGCCGCCGGGAAAAAACAGTGGGCGGATGACGTAGGAGTCGGTGGTGAACGCCAGTTCCGCGCCCGCGAGGTCGAGGCACGCGGCGTCATCCATCTGGCGCAGCAGCGGATTATCGAGCGGCGGCAGAATGTGATCGCGGAGCAACTGGTGCGTGCGGCGGCCACCGCCGCCGTGGCTCATCAGGATGATGTCGTCGCTGGGTTTCGCCATGCCAGCTCCTCACGAAAAACGGAAATAGGCGGCGCACGTGCCCTCGCCGGAGACCATGCACGCGCCCTGCGGCGACCACGGCGTGCAGACGTTGCGGAAGAGCGGACACTGCGGCGGTGTGATCGCGCCGCGCAATACGTCGCCGCAGCGGCAGCCGCGGCTGGTTTCAGGCACGTCCACCTTGGGCGCGGGGAAGTGCCGTGCCGCATCGTGCGCGGCGAACGCCGCGCGGATTTTCAGGCCGCTGCCGGGGATCACACCCAGCCCGCGCCACGCGTCGTCGCACGGCTCGAAAACCTCGGCCAGCAGCGCGCGCGCCTTGACGTTGCCTTCCGCGGTGACGGTATGTGCGTAGGCATTGCCGACCTCGGCGCGGCCCTCGGCGATCATGCGCAGCGTCATTTCCACGCCGGCAAGAATTTCCCCGGCCTCGAAGCCGGTGACGACCGCGGGCCGTTTGAAGATGCGTGCGACCGGTTCATAGATGCTGGTGCCGGTGATGACGCTGACGTGGCCGGGCATCAGGAAGCCGTCAATCTTCACCTCGCCGCTGGTCAGCAGCGCGGAGAGCGCGTTGGGCATGGTCTTGTGCGCGCTCAACACGGAAAAATTCTTCACGCCGTCGCGCGCGGCGGCGACCAGCGCGCCCGCCGTGGTCGGCGCGGTGGTCTCGAAGCCGATGCCGAGGAAGACCACGCGCAGGTCGGGATGCTGCCGCGCCATCGCCAGCGCATCGAGCGGCGAATAGACCACCTGCACGTTCGCGCCCTTGGCGCGCGCCGCCTCCAGCGAGCCGCTGCGGCCGGGGACGCGCAGCATGTCGCCGAACGTCGCGACCAGCGTGTTGGGCTGCGTGGCAATGGCGAGCGCGTGTTCGAGGAAGCTGTCGTGCGTTACGCAAACCGGGCAGCCGGGGCCGGAGAGCAGGCGCAGGCTCGGCGGCATCAGGCTGCGCAGGCCGGTGCGAAAAATCGCCATCGTATGCGTGCCGCAGACCTCCATCAGTTGCACCGGGCGGCCGATTTGTGCGAGCAGGTTCTGGATCTCTTGCAGTTTGGCGCTCATGGGTTTTCCAGGGATTGGAAAGTGAAACCACCGGTTTTTCCAGGCATTGGAAAATCTCGCGCATATTTTTCAAAGCCTTGGAAAAAGTCTACGAAAAAGTTCCGGGCCTTGGAAAAGTGCGCGGGCATGGTCAGTCGCGATGTGTGTAGCCGACCTCGGCCAGCAGCAGCTCCTGCTCCTGCGCCTCGGCGGCGGTCCATTTGCGGATGGCGAAGCCGGCGTGCAGCAACACGTAGTCGCCGGGCGCGACGGTCTCCTCGAGCAGCATCAGGTTGGCGGTGCGCTGGACGCCCTGCACCGTGATGAGCGCCTCCTGACCGTTGACCGTGAGCACCTTCGCGGGAATCGCCAGACACATGTTCGTTTTCCTTATGCCAGAAATTGCGCCAGCGCCACCGCGGCCTGGCCGAGCGCGAGGCCACCATCGTTGGGCGGCACGAGCGCGTGGGAATGTACCTTGAATCCCCTAGCCTGCAAGCCTTCCACGAGCAGCCGCAGCAGAAAATCGTTCTGCATCACGCCGCCGGTCAACACGACGTCCTGGCGCGCATGGCGGGTGCGCAGCGCGGCGCAGACCTCGACCAGCGCGGCGGCCACGGTGCGGTGGAAACGCCCGGCGACTTCGCCGCGTGCCTTGCCGGCGCGCAGATCCTGCACGATGCCGCGCAACGTCGGGCCGAACCCGATGATCCACGGCTCGCGCTGTTTCTCGATGGCGAAAGGGTAGGGCGGCAGCGGTGCGGTTTCGGCGAGCGTCTGCAAATGGATCGCGGCTTCGCCTTCAAAGCTGATCGGATGCTGGAAGCCGAGGAGCGCGGCGACGCCATCGAAGAGCCGGCCGGCGCTCGTCGTCACCGGCGCGCGGATGCCGCGCGCGATCATCTTGGAGAGCGTCGCGCGGTCGGCCTCCGCGAGCGCGGGCAGCAGGTCCGCCGCGACGCCCTCGGCCTCCGCGCCCAACTCGCCCAGCAGCAGACTCCACGCGGTGCGGATGGGATTCCGCGTGGCCTCGTCGCCACCCGGCAGGCGGAACGGCGCGAGGTGCGCGACGCGGTGGAAAATCCGCAGGTCGGCCAGCAGCACCTCGCCGCCCCAGATGGTCTCGTCGCTGCCATAGCCCATGCCGTCGAGCGCGAGGCCGATCACCGGTCCGCGCAGGTTATGCTCGACCATGCAGGCGGCGACGTGCGCGTGGTGGTGCTGCACGGCGATATGCGCGTGCGCCGGGAACTCGCGCGCGAAATGCGTCGCCGCATAATCGGGATGCAGGTCGTGCGCGACCAGCTCCGGCTTGATCTCCAGCAGGCGCGCGAGGTCCTCGACCGCGGCCTTGAGGAAAGTGAAGCTGGCGAACTCCTCCAGGTTGCCGATATGCGGCGAGAGAATCGCCTGCTGGTGGCGCGTCAGGGCGAAGACGTTCTTCAGGTCGCCGCCGACCGCGAGCACCGGCGGGCCGTTCATCGGCAGCTTGATCGCGCCGGGCACGAACCCGCGCGCGCGCCGGATCAGGATGCGCCGGTCGCCGGCGAGCTTCAGCACCGAGTCATCGCAGCGCCGGAGGATCGGGCGGTTGTGGGTGAGCGCGTAGTCGGCGAAGCTGCCGAGCAGCAGCGCCACCTCCGACTCGTCCATCGCCAGCGGTTCCTCCGACTGGTTGCCGCTGGTCATCACCAGCGGGCTGATCGCGGCGAGCAGCAGATGATGCAGCGGCGTGTAGGGCAGGAACGCGCCCACGTCGTGCGTATCCGGCGAGATGTCCGGCGGCAGCGTGGAGTCCGCGCGTTTGCGCACAATGACGATCGGCGCCGCCGGCGAAAGCAGCTCTTGCTCCTCGGCCGCGCTCACCTCGCCGTGCTGGCGGATGTGCGCCAGCGAGGCGAACATCACCGCGAACGGTTTCGTCGGGCGGTGCTTGCGCGCGCGCAACCGTTGAAGGGCGGCGACGTTGGTCGCGTCGCAGCACAGGTGATAACCGCCGAGGCTCTTGAGCGCCAGTACGTGGCCCTCGCGCAGCAACGCGACGGCCGCGGCGAGCGGATCGCCGACGCCCGGCACCGGCTCGCTTTCGGCGTTGAGCAGCCGCAGCGCCGGGCCGCAGACAGCGCAGGCGTTCGGCTGCGCGTCGAAACGGCGGTCGGCGGGAAACGTGTATTCCGCCCGGCAGTCGGCGCACATCTTGAAGCCGGACATCGAGGTCTGGGCGCGGTCATAGGGCAGGGCGCGGACGATCGTGTAACGCGGCCCGCAGCACGTGCAGTTGGTGAAGGCGTAGCCGTGGCGGCGATTGGTGGTGTCGCGGATGTCACGGGCGCAGTCGGCGCAGGTCGCCAGGTCCGGCGGGATGCCGATCAGCAGATCGCCCGACGACTGGCTCTGCGCGATTTCGAACCGTGCGCCACCGCTGGGCGGCCGTTCGGCGACCTCGAACAAATCCACCCGCGCCTGTACCGGCGGCTGCGCCCGCAACTGCTCTACAAAACCGGCGACAGCGGCGGCCTCGCCCTCGGCCTCGATGAACACACCCTCCGGCGTGTTCTTGACGAACCCCGCCAGCTTCGCCGCAGACGCATAGCGATAGACCGTCGGCCGGAAGCCGACGCCCTGTACGCGGCCGGTGATGGTGATCTGGACTCTGCGTTGCACGTGGCGCGGGACTGTAGCGGGAAAACCGCGGCGGCTCAACCGGGGAGTGAGGCCCGCTTGGGCACGCCCCGCTCCGGCTCGCGAGTACGCTCGCCCTCCCGTGCAAGGTGCGGGGTGGGCCTCGCGCCGTCGCAGCCATCAGCCACAAGTTACGTTCGCACTGCCAGCGGCCTCGGAGTCCTCTGTCGCCCACTCTTCCTCCGCCCGCTGATCGTTTTCCAAGCCCCGGAAAACGGCACCGCAGAGACGCGGATGGACGCAGATACCGCAGATTTCAAATCGAGAAAATCGGCGTTCATCTGCGTCCCAACTCTGCTTCGTTGCTTTGTTACCTTCTGTTCCACTCCGCTGC
>CAISWQ010000120.1 GCA_903889245.1 uncultured Lentisphaerota bacterium
CCTGGCGTTCTTTTTCAGTCAACTGCGTGTACTCTCGCTTCATGGACGGGTCTCCTTGCGGGGGTTGTTAGGTCCAACAACCGTTAGGTGTACCCGTCCGCTTTCGGTGGTGCACTTATTATGTGCATGCGGGGGTCTGGAAAAGCTAGTGCGGCGCAAAGGCGCGCAATTCGGCGAGGCTCCACCAGGCGCGTGGGTTGGCCCCGGTCAGGATCAGGCGCAGGTGGCGGGCGGTCACTGGTGCAAAGGCGACGGTGAAATGGTCGCCATAAACATTAAAGCGCGGCTGGCCGTTCTCCCAAAACAGCATCGTGCCTTGTGCGGTGGAGTCCTGCACGGTCTTCCAGGTTGCGCCATCGTCAGAGCTTTCCACGCGGAACGCGGCGGGGGCGTCGGTGAATTTCGCGCCGAGGTCGCAACGCAGGAGGCAGAGGCTTTGCGGCGTTCCGAAGTCCACGGCGAAGGTCATGTTGCTGGCTTGCGAAACACCGCTGGTCCAAAACGTATCGGTTTTGCCGTCGAGGACTTTGGCGGCTTCCTCCGGTTTGAGGCTGGCGGAAACCCGCCAGTTGTTGCGCGGTAGTTCCCGCCAAGCGATGCGGCCGTAGGGCGGGACAAAGTCGTGGTAGATCATAAAATCGCCGACCTGTTCTTTCTGGAACGTCGCGCCGATGTTTTTCAGGGCGGCATCGAAGTCGCCGGAGAAGAAACGCAGGGTGGGGTGGGCGATGTAGGCGAGGTTGGTGGCGGCGTCGAGGACATCCTTGAACTTCACGTCGTTGGCGCGGCGGGGGAAGCGTTCGTTATAGGGTTCGGCGTAGATGATTTTCTCGGCGGCCTCGTAGGTGCAGCGGTAGGCGATCCAGTAATGGGCGTAGGCGCGGTCGAGCTGGTGGGTTTGCATCCATTGATGCAGCGGGCGGGAGTCGGGCAGTTCCAAATCCACGGCCATCACCTTGGGGTCGAGCCAGTGCTTGGCCAGCAGGGCCACGCCCCAGCCTTGGGCGAGAACAAGAATGGCGAGCAGGACGCCGAATAGCCAGCGGGACTTGGCGCGGATTTGATCGAGGCCGAGCGCGAGCAGGACCGGCAGCGCGGACATGATCGGCAAAAGATAACGGACATCCTTCCAGCCGGAACGCGAACTGCGGCAGAAGGTGAACAAGGCTGCGCCCGCGATGACCGCCAGCAGGATGACGCCATCGCTGTGCTTCAGGGAAAACAGCGGCAGGCGGGCGAACATTTTCCAGCGGCTCGCGAGCGCCCACAGAACGGCGCTGATCCAGATCACGGCCACCAGCACCGCGAGCACGACCGGCAGCGGCGCGAAGTGGTCGTTATCGCCGTAGAGCATCGCCTTGGTGCCGATGAGGAACTGGAGCGTGACCTCGAACGCGCCGCGCAAGAGTTCAAACGAGCGATGCCATGAAGTTGTCTGCCCGACATCACGGAACGTCGCGCCGTGATGGATGATGTTATAGAGCAGCAAGGGCAACGCGCCGAGGATGAACGCGGCGGCGCCCGCCCACGCTTCGCGGCGGAGGAAGAGCAGCTTATCGCGCAGAAAAAGCATCAGCCCGGCGACGCCGATATAGCTGACGACGAGGATATGGAGCCAGAAGGCGAAGCCGAGCAGGAAACCCAGCGCGACGAATTTCGCCATCCGGCGCGGTTCCTCGGTTCGGAAGGCGAGGTCGTGAACCAGCACGAGCGCGAATGAGCCGAGCGTGATGCAGGCGAGATAATTATCAGGTGGAATCAACGCGCCGTTCATCGCGAGGTAGGGCGGGGGAATGGCGAGCAGCGCGAGCAAGGTGACGCCGGCCGATGTGCCGCCGATGCGCCGCGCGAGCTGCCAACTGGCGAGCAGGAAGAGGAAGCACATCAGCAACGCGTAGAGGCGGACGGCAAAAACCGTGGGGCCAAAGAGCGCGATGGTGCCCGCCTGGAAGAACGATTCCTGCGTGCCCATGTAGGACTGGCCCCAATAGACGATGGGGACTTCGCCCCGGAGGATGTGCATGGCCATCAGGCCCGGCCACGCCTCGTCGGAGGAAAAGGGGACGACCTTCAGCGCAAAGGCGAAGAAGCCGAGGCGGAAGAGCACCGCCAGAAGCACGAGGCACCAGACGAGGCGTTTCACGCGGCGGACGATACGGCGGCCCCGTGCGGGAATAAACCAAAATTTTCAGCCGTGGAAATTCCATTGCGCAGCCACGGCGCTTCCTCCTAGACTCCGCGCGGCTCATGAGCACCGGTTATATCCACAGCTTCGCCCCGGCGGAGCAGCAGCGCCTGGTGGAGCAGGCGGAATTCCTGGTCCCGTGGGTTCACCGGCAGGTGGACTTCGCCGGCTGCCGCCGCGTCCTGGAAGTCGGCTGCGGCGTTGGCGCGCAAATGCGCATCCTCGCGCGCCGCTTTCCCGCGGTGCGCTTCACCGGCCTCGATGCCGCGCCGGAGCAACTGGCGCGCGCCCGGACTTTGCTGGGCGCTGAACTTGCGTCCGGCCGCGTGGAACTCGCGCAAGGGTCGGCCTATGCGCTGCCGTTTCCCGCTGGTGCTTTTGAGGGGCTCTTCTTTTGCTGGGTGTTTGAACATCTCGACCAGCCGCTGGCCGCCCTGCGCGAGGCCGCGCGGGTGCTCCAACCCGGCGGGCGGCTCTTCGCCTCGGAGGTTTTCAACACGGGTGTCCATTGCGATCCTCCACGACCCGCGTTGCAGGAGTACTGGCGCGCCTTCAACGCGCTCCAGCGGGAGTTCGGCGGGCATCCCGATGTGGGCCTGCACCTGGCCAACCTCGCGGTGGCCGCCGGCCTGCGCGAGGTCGAGTTGCGCGACATCGCGCCGCACCTCGATGGCCGGCTGACGCCCGCGGAGCGCCAGGCGATGGCGGCCTATTTCTGCGCGATTTTTTCCAGTGGCACGGCGGAACTCGTGCGGCGCGGCCGCGTCCCGCCCGCGCTCGTCCGTGCGATGCAGCAGGACTTTGCCGACCTGGCGGCTGAACCGGACGCGCTCATGGTGTATACCGCCTTCCAGCTTGCCGCCCGCAAGTGATGTTTTCCAAGGCTTGGAAAAAACAGGTTTTGTTTTTCCAAGCCATGGAAAACCCGCTACTCTCGCGGCGGAGCATTCGACATGGTCTGGTTTTTCAGCGCGGGCTTGTGGTGCTTGCTGCTGGCGTCGCTCTGGCGCGCGCTACGCGGCAGCCTGGTGTCCCGTTCGCGCCGCACGCTCTGGGCCGCGCTCGCGCTTTGCGTCGTGGCGGCGCCCCTCTATTTCCGACCGCACGAGGAAGTGCTCGGCGGCGAGGATCCCGGCGCCTACCTCAACTCGGCGGCGACCTTCGCGCGCACCGGCCAGTGGCGTCACACCGATCCTCTGCTCGCGCAGGTGCCGGTGGACGTGCGCTCCAACTTTCTCTATGGGCACGAGCAGTTTCTCCAGACCAAGGACGCGTGCCTCTGGCTCAAAGACCTGAAGACCGCCGCAGTCGGCCCGTGGTTTCAGCCAGCCTACGCCGTGCTCTTGAGCGGGCCGCTGAAACTGCTGCCGGGTTGGTGCGCGCTTTATGGCGCGCCGCTGCTGGCGTTGCTCGCCGCGCTGGCGCTCGCCGCGTTCGCGGTGCAGCTCTTCGGGCGGCGTCGAGCCGGCTGGCTGGCGTGGCTGTTCTTGCTGCTGCTGCCGGTGGTGCTGTGGAACGGACGCAGCCCGCGCGCGGAGTGGGGCGCGGTCCTGTTCTTCTGGCTGGCGCTGGCGCTGCTGGCGCGCGCATGGCGCGCGCCCGGCGGCCGGGGGCGCGCCGATCTCCTGCTCGGCTCGGCGTGCCTGTGCGTGGCGCCCTTTTTCCACATCACCGCCTGGTTTGGCGTGTTGCCGGTGCTGCTGGTCCTCCTGGTGCAGGCGGCGCGTGGCCGGCGCATCTTCCTGCTCGTGATGCCCCTCGCACTGCTGGGGGCGCTCGCCTTTGTGGCGCAACTGCGATACGTCACCGACTGTTATTTCCTGCTGGATCGCCTGCCGGCGTGGCTGTGTCAGCCCCTGACGATCGGCGGCGCGGCCGCGGCCGTGACGGGCGCTTTGTTCGTGCTTGGCCGCCGCGCGCGCCCGGTGGCGCCGACCGCGCGCGCCCTGCGCGGTTGGGCGCTCGCGCTCTGGGTGCTGTTGTTGCTCGCCGGGGCGGCCACCTGGTTGACACGCGATGAACTGGGCCATCTGCCTTTTCTGCCGCGCTGGCTGGCGATCTACGTCAGCCTGACCAACCTGAAGGGCTTGGGCGTGCTGGTTTCGCGCCTCGCCTTGCTGGCGGCGCTGGCGGGATGGGGCGCGTGGCTTTGGCGGCGCGGTGCGCATCGGGATGTGCGGCTCTGGTTCGCGGCTGCGCTGCTGCCGGGTCTGCTGCTGACGGGCTGGATGAACAATTACATGATGGAGACGCGCCGCATGTTGCTGTTCCCCGCGCCGTTCATGGCACTCTGCCTGACTGCGCTGGTGCTGTGGGTCTGGGACCGCCATGCCCGCTGGGCGCGCCCGGCCGCCCTGGCGTTGTGTTGCGCCCTGCTCGCCGTGATCTGGCGTGGCCGCACGCACCTGGCGACGCATACCGACGCCGCCGGCCTGCACCGGATTTTCGTCAAGCTCGCCGCGACGATCCACAAGGAGAACGGCTGGTTGTTCGCCGAATACTCGCAGACGGCCGCGCCCTTCGAGCACCAGTTTGGCCTTCCGACGCTCGCCCTCGATAGCGACTACCACGCCGCCAGCGCGCCGCACGCGGAAAACATCTGGGCTGGCTTGCTGAAAGCCCATCCGCAACGCGCCGTTTTTTTTGTGACGCCGTTTGGTGTGCCGCGTAGTGCGCTGCTCACCTTCACACCGGTGCAACGCGAGACCTACCGCGGGCGCGTGCTGCGGCGCGAGCTTGGCCAGTTGCCACGGCAGATCGTGGCTGACGAGTTGACGCTCTCGCTCTACCGCGTTGGTCTGCGTGCGCCGGAGGGGTCGGCGGAAACTGCTCCACAAACTTTCGCGCCCGATGGTAGCAACCTCGGCTTGACCGGCTTCGCGAATCAGCGGACGGAAACATGGACTGTGCGTGGCTGGCCACTGGCCGGCGCGGAGACCACGGTTCCGCTGGCGGGCGCTGCCGCCGCACGGCCCGGCGATGAACTGGTGCTCATTTTCAACGGGCTGTTGGCCTCCAACACGCCACCGCGCGTCAGCGCCGGTGTGGAAGGGGTGCTGGCGACGAAGTGGCTGTCCTTGGGCGGGCAGTGGTGGGCGCTGACTTTGCAGGGGGCGTCGTTGCGCGTGGCGCAGGAACTCCGGGTGAAGGGTGGGGCGGACGCCCTGCTCACCGAAGTATGGCTGCACCGTGAGGGAACGTTCCAGGCGCTGGCGGCGGATGGGCCCGCCGAAAAATTACGGCAGAAAAAACTGGAGCCGCTGCGCGCCCGTTGGACGCTGCCTGCGGCCTCATTCGTGCTGCCCCCGCCGCGCAGCGCAACAGGCCAACTGTTCCTCTTTTTGACTGCACCCGAGGCGGTCGGCAGGATGATGACCCTGCGCGTGGGAGCCAAGGCCGCGCCGCTGGCCGTCACGACCGATGGACCGCGCTGGTACGTCTGCCGCGCCGCCGACCTCGGCTTCGCGCCGGAGCAGGCCGTCGTGCCGCTGGTCGCCGACCCGCCGTGGCGCTTGAACATCCGCGGCTTCCCGCCGGAACTCGGCGTACTCTTGGTTCGCGCTATCGCCACCGAATAGCTGACGGCCTGCGCCGAGGCGACCGCGCTCTGCATCCGAGAAAGATAATTGCAGAGTTGTACAACTCTGCAATTATCGCCGTATCAGTTCAGCGGACGTCGAGCGTGAAGCTTTCGCTGTGGCTGTTGAACTCCGGCGCGTACATGCACTGGATGTCCGCGAGGCCGGTCTGGTAGCGGCCCTTGAGCTGGATGCGCACGGGATACTCGAAGACGTAGACGCCCTTGGGCAGGTAATCCACGAAGAAGTGGCTTGCGGTGTCGCGCGTGCTCTCGTAGTAGGCGAGGCCGTCCTGGAACCGGTACTTGCTCAACACGTTCACCGGCTCGGTGCCGCTGCCGCGCTGGTCCTTGAGGTGGATATATTCCATGTCACGGTCGGTGCGCAACTCGAGGCGGACGACGACCTCGTCGCCGACGGCGAGCGCGCCGGTGACGGGCTGCAACACGCGGCCCTGCTTGGTGGTCTCGCGGCGCCACAGGGTCTTCTTGAGCTTGAGCGGCGTCGCGGTGTGCGCCGTGACCTTGCGCATGTCCTCCAGATACTGCCAGTGGACGCTGCCCCAACTGACACCCTCGTCGCTCTTCTTCACGGTGATCGCGCCCTGCTCCGGCTTGATCTCGCCGCGGACGAAGCGCTGCTCATAGAAGCCGGTGCCGGCCTCGACCTGCTCCGGCTTGAGCGGCTCGCCGGCGAGCGCGACCTCGACCAGCGCGTCGCTGGCGAGTTTGTTGGAGCCGCGCAGGAGCAGCGCATAGACGGCGTCGGCGGTGGCCTTGGTGGTCTTCCAGTCCTGCGTCTGCTTCTGCTTGAGCAGCCAGACCTGGCAGTCCTCGACGGCCTGCGCGTCGTTCATGATCTCGGCAAAGGCCTCGACCATCAGCGCCTGCGTCTCGATGGGCGCGCGATACCACCACCAACTGAATTCGAGGTCGCGCCAGAACATACCAAGCTCCTCGTTGCTGACGCTGTGCTCCTTGATGGACTTCATGATGTCCAGCGGCGTCGGGTCGCTTTGCCCAGCGACCTTCGCGTTGGGATCGAAGCGCAGCAGCGCGATGGCGAGATGCGCTTTGCTCTGGCGGCAATCCACCTTGAGCCAGAGTTTACGCGCTTGGCGCAGGAAGAAGTCCACGGCCTCGCGGTGCTGCTTGGCCACCGGCCGGTCCTTGAGGAAGAAGCTGCGGCCATAGAGATAGAGCGCGTCGGTGCTGGTGGGTACGTAGTCCTCCGGCTGCTTCCCCTTGAGGATCTGGCGGTGACGCTCGGTCATCCACGCATCGAGCGCGTTGAGCGCCTTGACCGCCGGGGCGACCTCGCGCTCCGCGCCGAGGTGGCGCAGGCGGCCGAAGCCGGTGACGATGTAGAGGCTGATGTATTCGCTCGGCCGGCCGCCGGGGAACCATGGCCACAGGCCCTCGCTCAACTGCTGCTCGGCGAGTTTGCGCAGCATCCGCGCTCGCTCGCTCTCGAGCCGGTTCGCGTCAAAGAGCATGCCGACGTTCTTGCGCGCCGTGCTTTCCTTCACGGCTTGGCGCAGCCACGGCGTTTCCTCCAGCATCACCGACTTGAGGTCCTGGTTTTTCTCTAAGGGGCTATCGAGCGCGGGCGTGTTTTTCCAGAGATCGAAGATGCGGCGGATCTTCGGGTCGCTGCCCGCGATGTGGCGGGCGAGCGTGTTCGCGTAGAAGCGGTTGAAGATTTGCTCGCTGCATTCGTGCGGATATTCCATCAGGTAGGGCAGGGCCATCACCGCGTACCACGCCGGCTGCGACACCATCTGCACGGTCAGCGACTGGCTGCGCAGCGTGTCGGACTGGCCGGAGGCGAGCAGTTTCTTGAACTCGAACTGCTTCGTCGCTGGGCCGCGGATCGGCAGGGGCAGCGATTCGGTGACGAGGATGCGGCGGCTCAACACCGGCAGGAAACCTTCCTCGCCGTCGCTCGCGGTCGCGCACGCGCCGACCGCCTTGTAGGTGAGGAAGCCCATGCCGTCAGGAATCGCGATGCGCCACGAGAAACTGCGCGACTGCTTCGCGGGCACGTCAAAGCTTTGCTCGGTGGCGCGATTGTCGAGCGCGTCGTCCACGGGCTTGAGCGTCGCCGCGTCGGCGAAGGTCAGCCTGACCTTGCCGCTCTGCGGCTTGTCGGATTGATTGCTGACCTTGACGGTGAACTCCACCACGTCACCTTCGCGGATGAAGCGCGGCGGGTTCGGCTCGACCATCAAATCCTTCGCGGTGATGGTCTTGTCGGTCAGGTAACCGGCGCGGAGTTGGGCGTCGTGGGCGAAGCCGAGGAACTTCCACTCCGTCAGCGCCTCCGGCATGGAGAATTCCATGCGTACCACGCCATCGGCGCCCGCGACGAGGTGCGGGAGGAAGAACGCCGTCTCGGCGAGGTTCTTGCGCGCCGTGACGGCGGCCAGGTCGGGCGCTGCGCCGCCGCCGCCACCCGATTTCTCCTGACGCAAAGCCTGTTTCTTATCCATCTGGAATTCGTCACCGACCATGGCGGCCGACTTGGCGACCGGCATGGCCGCGGGCGCCATCGCGGCGACGGCATCCATTTCCATCGCCATACCGGCTTCTGCCCGCCGGTTCGGCGGGCCGCCGAACGCCAGCCCCCGCATGCGATAGCCCATGTGCATGAAGCGGCCCAGGATGTCCTGCGGGAAGGCGCGGTATTTCCACTCCACGGTGCGCGAGGGAATCTCATAGTGACCGATGATGTGCTGGAAGCCCTGCTGGAGATTCTGGAAATCGGCCTGGAGCCGGTCGCGCTCGCGCCGGAACACGTCGAAGGTCTTGGGCCAGTCGTGCGGCGCGAACTGGTCAAGCGAGGCATCGTAGAGCGCGGCGACCATCTCGGCGGCGGCGCGCTGCGCATCGGGGCCGCTGACGAGCGCGGTCCACAGTTCCTTCTGGCCGGGCAGGAGCTTGGAGCGGAACGTCTCCCACTTCACGGTCAGCTTCTTGTTCGACCACGGCACCTCGACGATGCGCTCGTTGAGGTAGGCGCGGTTCTCGCGGATGTAGGTGACGCGCAGGGTGACGCCACCGCGCATCTCCTCGCCGATGGCCTGCTCGATCAGGTTCTGCGTACGGCCGGGCGCGGTCCAGTAGCTCTTCAGCAGCTTGCCGCCGCACTCCACCTCGACGAACGCGCGGCCGGTGTCATAGCCGGTGCCCCAGAGCGCGGTGAGTTTTTCGCCCGGCTCGACCGTCCACTTCTGCGCCGCGAAGCGGTTCGCGAGCTTGAGGCCGAAGCGTTCCGCGCGCGGGTCCACCACCTGCACGGTCAGGCGCGCGGTCACCGGCTTGCCGAAGCGGTCCTGGGTCTCCAGCGCCGCGCGATAGATACCCGCTTTGAGTGCCGCGCTGATTTCCGCCTTGCCCTTGGTGTCGGTCTGGAAGGTTTTCTCGGCAACCACCGGCCCGTTCTCCCACGAGTCGGGATTGGCCGGGTCCTTCGGCGGCTCCGCAGTGCGCATAGGCCACCAGTGATGCTCGCGCTTCAGCGCCGCGCGCTCGACTTTGTCCGGCTGCTTGAGCGCGTAGAAGATCACCTTGCCCTCCACCGCCTGCGGATCGCCATCGAGCGACTTGGTCTCGACCGTCAGTTTGGCCGGCTGGTCCGGCGTCTGCCAGTCCTCGGCGGCGAGCGTCGCCTGCAGTGCGGTGTAGCCGGCGCGGATGATGCGCTCGGCGGAGCGCGTCTCGCCGGTGCTGTCGGTCACGTCGGCGTTGATCGTGAACTCGAAGACCGGCTCGGTCTTGACCGGAATCGCGCGGTCCGGCTCGGCGACAAAACTGATGTTGAAGGAGCCGTCGGCCGCGGTCGTGGCGGTGCCGTGGGCGATCGCCTTGACCTCGGGCGCCTGCCACCACCAGCACCAGAACGGAAACCGCACGGTGCGCTGGACGCGCCACTTCACCTTCGCATCGCCGATGGCCGCGCCGGTGTAGGCCGTCGCCTTGCCCTTCATCGCCACCGGCGAACCGAGCCGCGCGGCCTCGGCGGGCGCGGCCACCTCCACCTGGAATTTCGGGCGTTTATATTCCTCGACGCGAATCCAGGTGGAACTGGGCCGGCCTTGCACGGCGATGCGCATGCGGCCCATGACGCGGTCGCGCGGCGCGACGAAGCTGCCGCTGAAGGAACCTTGATCGTTGCACTGGTGCGCGGCGCGGGCGATCTCCTTGCCGTTGGGATCGTTGAACACCACGGTCAATTCATGGCCGGCCAGCGGCGAGTAATTTTGCTGCGGCTGGTCAAAGCGGACCGCAATGCCCTTATAGTGGATCGTCTGGCCGGGCCGGTAGAGCGAGCGGTCGGTGAAGAAAATCGTCTTCGAGCCTGTCTTCTCCGGCTCGCTATTGCCCTGGCCCCAATACTCGCGGCTGCTGGAAACTGCGTGGCCCGCGTGCTCGGCGAGCAGCACGACATTGTTGTTCTTGATCGCGAAACTGAAACGGCCGTGCTCGTCGCTCGTCGCCGGCGCGAGCGGCTTGAACCAGCCCTCGCGGTCGCGCTGCCACAGGCGGACCTGCGCGCCGGCGACCGGCTCGCCGCTGTTCGCCTGTAGCACGAAGCCGGTGTGCGGCTGGCCGTCGTTGCGCAGTTGCAGCACCAGCGCGAGGTCGCTGACCCAGACCTGCGCGACGCTAATCTGGTTCTCCTGCTCGCTGAACGCCGGGTTGTGGCTGGCGAAGATGAAATAGAAACCCGGCTTGAGCTGCGTCGGCGCGGGCAGTTTCTCCGTGCGCTCCTTGAAGTCCTTGTTCGGCGGCAGGTCGGCGCTCCATTCCCACGCCGGCGCCGTGGCGAGCAGCTTCTTCCGCTGCTTGTCATCGAGCCCGCCGAAATTCCAGCGGGCCTGCGTCACGTAATTGGCAAAGTCGGCGGCGATGGCGCGGAAATGAACCTTGGTCACATTGCGATAGGTGACCTCCAGCGTCGGCCACGGCGCGTTCCAGACACGCTCGGTATCGAGGCTGGCCGATTTCGCCTCGATATGCTGGATCAGGTTGAAGCACAGCGCCGCGCCCGCCGACTGCGAGAAGGCCTCCAGACCGCGCCGGGCGAGGGCGTGAGCCTGCCCCGGCTCCCGCTCCTCGTTGAGTTGCTGGGCCAGCGCGGCGCAGGCACGGGCGAAAATTTCATGCTGACGATTCTCGTCCATGAACCGCTGCAGCGCGGCGCGATAGCGCTCGCCCTTGCTCTCGCCGACGGCCTGGTTGTGCCCGTAAGTGAGCCGGGCGAGATCGGCATCGAGAAACGCGGAGCGGTCAGCGTCGTGCTGGTGGAACAGCAGCAGGTTCTGAAAGAGCCGGACCGCGTTGGCCTCCGCCACGGCGGGCGCGGACCAGCGCATGAACTCGGCGACGTCGCCGAAGATCGGGCTGACGGCGTCGAGCTCGAACTCGTCCTCGGCGCGCGTCACGCCGTGCTCGCCGGCCTGGTAGAAGGTGAGCGCCTCGTGCGCGAGGAAATCGAACACGGTCGGCCGGTAGGCATCGGGCACGGTGCCCTTGTCGAGCAGGTCATTGAACTGCGCGATGGGCGTCGCCTTGAGCATCTGCTCGCCGGCGAGCGCGGCGCTGTAATGCTTGTCAATCTCGGCGAGGATGCGCGCGAGGTCCCACGTCTGGATGTCCGCGCCCGGCGCGGCGGCCGTCTGCGTGCGCTGGTGGAAGCGCCAGCGGTTCTGCTGGAAATACTGCCAGTACCAGTGAGCCAAGATCGCCTCCAGCATCGGCCGCATCTCGGCGGGGGCTTTGGCGATTTCGTTTTGCAGCCGGACGATCTTCTCCTCCGGCTTGTGGCCCTCGACCTCGCCTTCCATCGCAATCTTCATGCAGAGCGCCTTGATCGCCTCCGCATATTTCTGGTTCTGCAGCGCGTCCACGAGGATCGGCTTGAGCTCCTCGATGGCGGTCTTGGGCAGGCCCTTGTCGCGCGCCTCATAGACTTTTTGCCAACTGATGGCGGAGGCCGTGGTGACCACGGCGGCGGCGGCGGTGATCGCCGCGGCGGTTTTGAGTTTGCCGATGAACATGGTGTGTAACGCTCCTTTCGCAACTGCAATCAGGTTGGGGGCCAGCCCGGCGGCGACCACGCCGCCGGAAATCCATAACGCCGCGTTCTTCGCCACGGCCGCGCTCCAGTCGGGCGGCAGGGTGGCCGCCGCCTGGCCCGTCGCGGCCAGCCACGCCAGCAGCGCGGGCACGCTGATGGCGATGCCGCGCCGCGCGAGGCGGCTGCGGATTTTTTCTTTCGCGCGGTTCAGCCAGACGCGCAGCGTGCCATCCTTGCAGCGCAGCGCCGCCGCGGCCTCTTCGGGTGTGCGGCCTTCCAAATAGACCAGCACCAGCGGCTGGCGGTACTTGGCCGGCAGCGCATCGAGTTCGCGGTCCAGCCACTCCCGCAGGGCCCCGGTCGTGGCCGGCGTCAGTTCGCCGGCGGCATCATCGTTGTGCATGGCCAGAGCCTCCTGTTCCCGGCGCAACCGCCGCGCCCGGGCGGTGCGTTCGTTGCGGGCGGCACAGAGCGCGCAGTGGTGCAACCAGCCGCCCAGCGCGCGCTCTCCAGAGAGCCGGTGCGCCTTGCGCGCCAGCGCCAGGAAGACCGCCTGCGCCACATCCTGCGCCGCGTGCTCGTCATCGAGTACGCGCCGGCACACGCCCAGCACCAGCGGCGCATGACGCCGCACCAGCTCGGCGAAGGCCGGCTCCGACCGCTGGCTCGTAAACTCCGCCAGCAGCTCCGCCTCCGCTCGTTGCGTGTAGTCGCTCGACATCTGCCCGTGTCCGCTTTGCCCTGTTCCCCGCGCCAGCCGCCGGATTGTTACAAAAATCTTTTCGCGCGGCATCCCAAATCGCCGCGCCATAGGCCCTCTGGGGTTTCCAAGGATTGGAAAAGGTGCGCGCCGTTTTTTCCAAGCCTTGGACAGTTTCACGGAAAATATTCCAAGCCTTGGAAAAATCCGCCCCAAAATTTCCAAGCCTTGGAAATCTTGCCCGCCGACGGCGACCACAGGTCGCCGCTACAGCAGCGGCTCGCCCAGCCCCACCAGAATTACAGGATGTTCAAAATCATGCCTCCCGCCGGAAAGAAGTGGACAGAAAAATGGGAGACAGAAAAAAAAGAGAAGCGGAACAGCGAAGGCGGGAAGGCGCGAAGAAACCTGCTCGGTTCCCCTGTTGCGGCGGGCTATGCCCGCCGTGGGCCGTCAACGACAGTCCGGTAGGCAAAGGAATGAGCCAGCCATGCTCCGCATTCCTCTGTCTCCAGAAGCTTCTTCGCATCCTCCCGTCTTCGCTGTCCTCCTGTAGCGGCGGGCTATGCCCGCCGACGGCGCGCATAGCGCGCCGCTACAGCAGCGGCCAAGAAATGGAGGGCCACGCTCTGTCGTGGCCGCCAACCCCGCCCGAGGACAGAGCAATCATGTCAGAAAGGTCGGGACGTCCGTCTGGCCATGATTTTGCGACCATTCCATCTGCCCAACAACAGACTTCTGACCGCTGCCCTCTGACTTCTGACCTCTGACTACTTTCCCGGTCCGGCAGCTTTCGCCGCGGCGAGCACGGTCTCGCGGATATAGGCGGCGTGGATCACCTTCGAGATGTTCAGCGGGTGGTGGATGATGTTTTCCGCGTACAACGTCTTGACGCGCTCGTCGTGGCGGAACTGCGCGAGAACGATGCCGAGGACCACCGGCTGGCCGCGCTCAATGATGAAGACCGGCCCGCCGCTATCGCCCTCGAAGGTGGTGAAGTCCACGAGGAAGGTTTTGTTGATGCTGACCGGCGTCAGTGGATGGCTGGCGATGGAGCCGTGGCGGCCGATGGGGAAGCCGGCGTTGTTGGCCTCGAAGCGCGTCGGATAGCCGAAGATGGAAACCGCGCTGCAAATGTGCAGATCGAGCTTCTTCACCTGCTGCTCGTCAGCGAGGCACGAGAGCGGTAGCGACGGGAATTTCTGCTTCGGGTCGGCCGGCAGCTTCAGCACGGCGATGTCCTCGTGGGGATGCTTCACCCACGCCGGCTGCCGCCCCACCTTGACCTTGAGCGGATAATCCTTGCGGCTGAAGGAGTCGTTGGTGCCGGCGACGCGCAGGACGAGCAGCGCCTCATCGTTGGTCATCTTCGTGAACACGTGCGACGCGGTCACGAGGAAGATGTTGGTCGGCGACTCATCGGGGTGGAGCAGGAAGCAGGTCGCGGTGGACTCGCGGGCGAACAGCTTGAAGGTGCACTCCATCAGCGCCGTCGCGCCATCCGCAGCACGGACGCTTTGCGCCAACCCCGCCGCCATCAGCATCGCCAGCCAGTAACGTTTCATGGTCACCTCGCGCCGGAGTTGTAGCGCAGCCGCCCGGCTTTTCCAAGGCGCGCTTCCAGAAGAACATCCAACATCGAACATCGAAGGTGCATGCGGGAGGGTGATGCAGCGGGGCCAGGGCATGAAAGTGGACAGAAAAACAGGAGACAGAAAAAGAAGAGGGGACGAACAGCGAAGGCGGGAAGACTGAGCTTGCCCCAGTTTGACGGACTCGCGGGGGATGATAAAAGGACCCCGCATGAACACAGAAACGCAGAGCAAGACAACGCGAAGATACGACGCGGACTTCAAGCGGCAGGCTGTCGAGTTGCTGCTGAAGTCGGGACG
>CAISWQ010000121.1 GCA_903889245.1 uncultured Lentisphaerota bacterium
CACCCTGTGACATGACCACCCTCTTCCAACCATCCACCCGACCCCCCAAGTGGTGCACTTGGTCCTTGCGCCCGCGGCCTTGGAAAAAGTCGGCCTGAACTTTTCCAGGCCTTGGAAACAGGCGACAGCCTTGGCGGGAGCAGTGGCGGCGGCGCGGCGGATTGTGCTATGGTGCGCGGCCATGACGACCGAGGCCACGCCGGAAACACCCGCGCCGCGGAATCCGCATCCGCTGGTGTGGGGTCTGGCCGCGGCCCTGCTGCTGCTCGGCGGCGGCGTCCTCTTCGCCCTCTGGCACCAGCACCGCCTGCCGCTGCAACACATCACGCCGCGCCAGCCCGGCATGGACAAGGGCGCGAAAACCGGCGGTGCGGCGGGCGAGTCGCCGCTCAAGCACGGCCAGACCCTCGCGGGGCCGGGCCAGCCGGCGGATATCGCGGGCGAGTGGCCGCGCTGGCGCGGGCCGCATGGCGACAACATCTCCGACGCGCGCATCCCGCTGGCGAACGCATGGGCCGCGGGCCAGCCGGCGAAGCTGTGGGAGGTCGAGCTTGGCGAGGGCTTCGCGGGCGCGGCGGTGCGCGGTGGCTGCGTTTACCTCATTGATTACGACATGGCGAAGCAGGCCGACGCGCTGCGCTGCCTCTCGCTTGAGGACGGCCGGGAAATCTGGCGCTTCACCTACCCCGTGAAGATCAAGCGCTATCACGGCATCTCGCGCACGATCCCGACACTGGCGGATAAATATGTGGTGTCGCTCGGGCCGAAGTGCCACGTCGCGTGCTGTGAGGCGGAGACCGGCAAATTCGTCTGGGGCCTCGACCTCGTGCAGGAGTTCGGCGCCGAGGTGCCGCAGTGGTACGCGGGCCAGTGCCCGCTGGTGGAGGGCGACCGCGTCATCCTCGCGGTCGGCGGCGAGGCGCTGCTGATCGCGGTGGAACTGGCGACGGGCAAGGTGGTGTGGAAGTCGCCGAACCCGCGCGAGTGGAAGATGACGCACGCCTCCGTGGTGCCCGTGGAGTTCGGCGGGAAGAAAATGTACGTCTATTGCGGCAGCGGCGGCGTCGCCGGCGTCGCGGCCGACGACGGGAAGCTTTTGTGGGACACCACCGACTGGGTGATCTCGATGGCCACCGTGCCCTCGCCGCTGCCGGTGGGCGACGGAAAGATTTTCCTCTCCGGCGGCTACAACGCCGGCAGCCTGATGCTCCAGCTCCAGCAGGAGGGCGGCAAACTCGCCGTGTCCTCCTTGTTCCGACTGAAGCCCGGCGATTTCGGCGCGACGCAGCAGACGCCGATTCTCTATCAGGGGAAAATTTTTGGCGTGCGCCCGGACGGCCAGATGACGTGCCTCGACCTCAACGGCAAGGTGCGCTGGGCCAGCGGGCCGGCGGCGAAGTTCGGACTCGGCCCTTTCATGATCGCCGACGGCAAGCTGATTGCGATGAACGACGACGGCCTGCTGACGCTCGCCGCCGCCAGCGTGGAGGGCTGGCAGCCGCTGGCGCGCGCGCAGATTCTGCACGGGCACGATTCGTGGGGCCCGCTGGCGCTGGTCACCGGCCGGCTGCTCGCCCGCGACATGACGAAGCTCGTCTGCCTCGACCTGACCGGAAAGAAGAAATAGATATGCCGGCCACGTCCAGAGGGTCCGTTTGGCGGAGCGCGGCGCTGGCCGTGATGCTGGCGGGTGGGGCGTCGGCGGCAGACGCCGGGCGTGTGGTGGTCCGGCCGCAGGACGAGGGCGGCGCGCTCATCAACCCGGGCATGGGCTGGACGCTGCACTTCTACTCGAACCTCATCGCCAACTACGGCTCGAAGCTCGCGCCCTCCGACACGCTCGACGACTGGCCGGGGCTCTCCACAATTTACCTGCGCGTGCCGTGGTCGTTCCTCGAGCCGCGCGAGGGCGAGTTCAACTGGGCGCTGTTCGATGCGCCCGCGCAGCGCTGGATCGCGAAGGGCCGGCAGATCGCCATCCGCGTGAGCTGCTGCGAAAGCTGGCTGCGCTACGCGACCCCCAAGTGGGTGCAGGACGCCGGCGCGAAAGGCGTGGATTTTGAGTTTGGCAAGGGGCCGCGTCCCGGCGGACCGCTCTGGGAACCGAACTACACCGACCCGGTCTTCCTCCAGAAACTCGAGAACTTTCTCACGGCGCTCGCGCGCCGTTACGACGGCAATCCGAACGTCGCGTTCGTGGATGTCGGCTCGTTCGGCATGTGGGGCGAGGGCCATACCGGCTTCGGCAGCCGGCTGAACGCGGAGCAAACGCTTGCCACGGTCAAACGCCACATCGATCTGCACGCAAAACTATTCAAACACACGCAGCTCGTCATCAGCGATGATGTGGCCTGGCACGATGCGCCGGGCCGGCATTTCCCGGCGATGGACTATGCCCTCTCCAACAACGTGACGCTGCGCGACGACTCCATCCTCGTCCAGCCGCCGCCGCGCTCATGGTTCCACGCCGAGATGGCGCAGGAATTCTGGCCGCGCTGGCCGGTGATTCTGGAACACGAGCACTACGGCAGCTCCAAGCTGCGCGGCGCGTGGCGCGGCGACCTGCTGATCAAGTCGGTCGAGGACTATCACGCCAGTTACATGAGCATTCATTGGTGGCCGCGCGAACTGCTGGCCGACAACCGCGAGATCATCGAGCGCATCAACCGCCGCCTCGGTTACCGCCTCCAACTGCGCGAGGCAGGCTGGCCCGCCGAGGTCCGGCTTGGTGAGCCCTTCTCGATCAGCAACACGTGGGCGAACGCCGGCGTCGCACCGTGCCATGGCGGCGGATTCATCGCCTTCACGCTCAAGGATGACAAGGGCGGCATCGTTTCCCTGCACAGTGATGAAAGCTTTGACGTGTGCCAGTTGCAGGTGGGCTTGGTCGGCCTGGCGCCGGAGAAGAAGCTGGTGACGAAGTGCACCGTCGCGTTCCGTCACGCCGATCCGCGCGGCACGTTCAAGCCGCCGACCAAGGCCGGCGTCTATGCTGTGTTCGTCTCCGTGGGCCAGCGCGACGGCACCCCACGCCTCGCCCTCCCGCTGCCCAACGACGACGGCCAGCACCGGTATAAACTGGGTCAATTGCGTCTCGTGGAATAACACGTGCCGGTGTCCCCCCCCGACAGGAATGCGCTTGATGCAAACGCAAGGGCTGGGTAAGAACCGCCCGCGCTCGGATTGGGAAAGGAACCTTATGACCTACGCAGGAAACTTTCGTTGGTGGGGAGGGCTCGTCCTGGGGCTGGCTGGCGCCATGCTGTGTTCCGCCGCGGCCGGGGTGACCCTGGCCGGATTGATTACCGATTTGAAAAATGACGCGCCACAGGTGCGCATCGCGGCGGCGGATGCGCTGGGCAAAATGGGCGCGGTGGCCAAGGACGCGGTGCCAGCCCTGCTGGAGGCGGGCACGACCGACCAGGCGTGGATTGATACCGCGATGTACGCCGCCATCCAACAGATCGGCGCCGCCGCCGTCCCGGCGCTGCTCGACCAGATGGAGCGCGGCCAGCCGCTGGTCCGCGGCCGCGCCGCCACGGCGCTGTGGATCGTCGAGGCCGAGCGCGACCAGGTCCTGCCCGCCGTGCAAAAATTTTCCGAGGACAAGGATCCGCGCGTGCGCGGCATGGTCGAGCGCATCATCGCCAAATATGCGGCGGACGCCGGCGCGGGCGTGCCGAAGGCGGCGCCGCCGACCGCGAAGGATGTACCGGCGGTGCCGCTTCCCGCGCCGACTGGCGACTGGGCGGAATTCCACGGCCCGCGCCGCGACTCGCTCTGCCCCGAGACCGGCCTGCTGCAGTCGTGGCCGGAAGGCGGTCCGCGGCTGCTCTGGAAACTGGACTGCGTTGGCCGCGGCATGTCCACGGTCGCCATCGCACAGGGCAAGATTTTCACCACCGGCGACCGCCAGGGCGAGGGCCAGTACTTGATCTGCCTGGACCTCGCCACGCGCCAGGAACTGTGGGCCACGCGGCTCGGTGCGCCCTACAAGGAATTTGGCGCGCTCTGCACGCCGACCATCGCCGGCGGAGCGGTCTACGTGACCAGCACCGAGAGCGAAGTCTTTTGCGTGGACGCCGCCTCCGGCGCGGTGCGCTGGCAGAAGAGCATGACGAAGGACTTCGGCGGGAAGATGATGAACGGCTGGAAATGCAGCGAGTCGCCGCTGCTCGACGGCCGGCGCCTGCTCTGCTCGCCGGGCGCGAACGCGGCCGCTGTGGTCGCCCTCGACAAGGATACCGGCGCCGTGCTCTGGACCTGCGCCGTGCCGGACTTGGGCAAGGCGGGCAAGGACGGCGCGGCCTATTCCTCCGTGACCGTTCACAAACTTGCCGGTGCGCGCCAATATGTGCAGGTGCTCGGGCGCGGCGTGATCGGCCTCGCCGCCGACACCGGGAAATTCCTGTGGGGCTATAACCGGCTGGCGAGCGGCGTCGCCAACATCACGCACCCGCTGTCGCGCGGCGACTTTGTCTTCGTCAGCAACAGCTATGGCACGGGCACCAGCTTGCTGAAGATCGGCCGGGCCGGCGACGGTTGCCAGGCGGCGGAAGCCTATAACCTGCCCGCGAAGCAGTTCGAGAATCACCACGGCGGCCTCGTCATGGTGGGCGATTATGTGTATGGCGGCAGCGGCCTGAACAAGGGCGACCCCACGTGCATCAACTTCTTTACCGGCGAGATCGTCTGGAAAGCCAAGGCGCCGGCCGGCGGCTCGGCCGCCGTGCTCTATGCCGACGGCCACCTGCTTTTCCGCTATGACCGCGGCCTCGTCGTGCTGGCCGAGGCCACGCCCAAGGGCTTCCTCGTGAAAGGCCGGTTCACGCCCGCCCTGTCCGACGGCCCCGCCTGGGCGCACCCGGTCATCTTCGAGAAGAAGCTTTACCTGCGACACAACGACCTGCTGCAATGCTTTGATCTCGCCGCGCCGTAAAGCGCGCGGGGAAATTTCTTTCCGTGACCGGGCGGCAGGACGCGGCTATAGTGACCGCGATGCTTGACCAACAAAATATTCGCGCTCTCGTCCGGGGTGAACATGGCGCGCCCCTCGAGGTGCTTGGCCCGCACGTGACCGGCGCCGACCGGCTGGGCGTGGTCATCCGCACGCTGCAGCCGCACGCGCAGCGCGTCGAGGTGGTGGAAACCGAAGGCGGCGCGACCCACGCGATGGAACGCTTGCACCCGGAGGGCCTGTTCGAGCTGTTTCTGCCGGGGCGCGCCGTGTTCGGCTATCGCCTGCGCATGACCGACGCCAAGGGTCACACCTGGGAACTGGATGACCCCTACCGCTTCCCCAGGATCATCACCGACTTCGACCTGCACCTCTTCGGCGAGGGCACGCACTACCGTACCTACGAGAAGATGGGCGCGCACGTGCTGACGCTGTCGGGTGTGAAGGGCGTCCACTTTGCGGTGTGGGCGCCGAACGCGCAGCGTGTCAGCGTCGTCGGCGAGTTCAACCGGTGGGATGGCCGTTGTCACCCGCTGCACCGGTGCGGCAACGGCGGGCTGTGGGAGCTGTTCATCCCCGGACTGCAGCAGGGCGACCTCTATAAATTTGAAATCAAGGGCCGCGGCAACTTCATCGCGGCCAAGGCCGATCCCTACGCGTTCGCCGCGGAGGTCCGGCCGCAGACGGCGTCGCGCGTCTGGAACATGCGCGGCTACCAGTGGCAGGACGACGCGTGGATGCAGCAGCGCAAGCAGACGCCGTGGCACGCGCAGCCGATCAACGTCTATGAAGTACACCTGGGTTCATGGCGGCGCGTGCCGGACGAAAAGAACCGCTGGCTGACCTACCGCGAGCTGGCGGCGCAGCTCATTCCGTACGTCAAGGAATTGGGGTTCACGCACCTCGAGCTGCTGCCGGTCTCGGAGCATCCGTTCGACGGCTCGTGGGGCTACCAGACGATCGGCTACTTTGCGCCGACCTCGCGCTTCGGCACGCCGGACGACTTCGCGTACTTCGTGGACCAGTGCCACCAGCACGGCCTCGGTGTGATCCTGGACTGGGTGCCCGCGCATTTCCCGCGCGACGGCCATGGTCTCGCCTTCTTCGATGGCACGCACCTCTATGAGCACGCCGATCCGCGCCTGGGCGAGCACAAGGACTGGGGCACGCTGATCTTCAACTACGGCCGCAACGAGGTGCGCGCGTTCCTGCTCTCCAACGCGCTCTACTGGGCCGACGTCTTCCATATCGACGGCCTGCGCGTGGATGCGGTCGCGAGCATGCTCTACCTCGACTACTCGCGCAAGGCGGGCGAGTGGATCCCGAACAAGCACGGCGGCCGCGAGAACCTCGAGGCGGTGGACTTTCTGAAAAAATTCAACGAGGTGGTCCACAAGGAATATCCCGGCTTCCTGACCTTCGCCGAGGAATCCACCGCGTGGCCGATGGTCTCGCGCCCGGTCTACCTCGGCGGCCTCGGCTTCGACTTCAAGTGGAACATGGGCTGGATGCACGACGTGCTCCAGTACTTCAGCAAGGATCCCGTCCACCGGAAATATCACCACCACGACCTGACCTTCTCGCTGATCTACGCGTTCACGGAAAACTTCATCCTGCCGTTCTCGCACGACGAGGTGGTCCACGGCAAAGGCTCGCTGCTCGGCAAGATGCCCGGCGACGACTGGCGCAAGTTCGCCAACCTGCGCACGCTCTACGCGTTCATGTACGCGCACCCCGGCAAGAAGCTGCTCTTCATGGGCTGCGAATTCGGGCAGGGCGTGGAGTGGAACTACCAGCAGAGCCTCGACTGGCACCTGCTCGACTTCCCGCGCCACGCCGGGATGCGCGCGCTCGTCACCGAGCTCAACCGCTTGAGCGCCGCGCTGCCCGCGCTGCATAGCGTGGATTTCACCTGGGAAGGTTTCCAGTGGATTGACCTGCACGACTCGCAGCAGAGCGTCATCAGCTTCATCCGCCGCGGCAAGACGGCGGCCGACGACCTCGTCTGCATCTGCAACTGCACGCCCGTCCCGCGCACCGGCTACCGCATCGGCGTGCCCGGCGCCGCGCCGCTCGAGGTCGTGCTCAACACCGACGCGGAAAAATTCGGCGGCAGCAACAGCCCGCTGCCCGCGCAGCTCGTGCCGGAGGCCAAGCCGTGGCAGAGCCAGGCGCACTCCGTCGTGCTCAACCTGCCGCCGCTGGCCACGCTCTACCTGAAGCCGCGGCCGCCGGCGAAGACAGAGGTCAGAGGTCAGAAGGCAGAAGTCAGCCAGAAAAAGGTGGCGGATGTCCAGGGCTTGGAAAAACCGAAGCCCTGATTTTCCAAGCCTTGGAAAAAACCATGCTCCCCCTTTCCAACCCCTGGAAACAGCCATGAAAAAAATCCTCCCCCTCATGCTCGCCCTCTCCTGCGTCGCCCGCGGCGCGGATAACTGGCCGCAGTTCCGCGGGCCGGAGGGCCAGGGGCATACCGACGCGGCGCACCTGCCGCTCACGTGGAGCAAAACACAAAACGTGACCTGGCGGACGGAGCTGCCCGGCAAGGGCTTCTCCTCGCCCGTGATCTGGGGCGAGCAGGTCTGGATGACGGCGGCGCTGGAGGACGGGCTCTCGTTCCACGCGCTCTGCGTCGCGAAGACCAGTGGCAAACTGCTGCACGACGTGGAGCTGTTCCGCCGCGACAAGGCGATGGCGATCCAGAACAAGAACAGCCACGCCTCGCCGACGCCGGTGATCGAGGCCGGCCGCGTGTGGGTGAACTTCGGCACCACCGGCACGGCGTGCCTCGACACCGAAACCGGGAAAATCCTGTGGCGTTCGACAGAGTGCCAGCTTGATCACCTCGTCGGCCCCGGCAGTTCGCCGGTGCTCTACCGGGACCTGCTTATTCTTACGTGCGATGGCGCGGATGTGCAGTATATGGCCGCGCTCGACAAGCTGACCGGCAAGCTGGTGTGGAAGACGCCGCGCTCCGGCCAGTTGCGCGCGAATCCCGACGTGAAAAAATCCTTCTGCACCCCGCTCGTCACCGCGGTGGAGGGCCACGACCAGCTCATCAGCCCCGGCGCCGACTGGGTCTATGGCTATGAGCCGCTGACCGGCAAGGAAATCTGGCGCGTGAACTACAAGGGCTTCTCGGTGGTGCCGCGCCCGGTGGTGGGCCACGGCCTGGTCTTCGTCTGCACCGGTTTCGCCAAGCCGGAGTTGCTGGCGATCCGCCTCGGCGCCAAGGGCGAGGCGACCTCGACCCATATGGCTTGGCGCGAGGCGCGGCACAACCCGCTGAAACCCTCGCCCGCGCTGGTCGGCGACGAGCTTTACACGATCGGCGACACCGGTTTCCTCACCTGCTTCGAGGCCCGTACCGGCAAGAAAAACTGGGAAGAGAAACTCGCCGGAAATTTTTCCACGTCGCCCCTGGCCGCGCCGGGGCGCATCTACTGCTTTAGCGAGGAAGGTCACGTGAGCGTGTTCGCGCCCGGCCGCGAGTGCCGGAAGCTCGGCGAGTGCGAGATGGGCGAGCGCCTCATGGCCAGCCCCGCGGTCAGCGGCCACGCGCTCTTCCTGCGGACCGACCAAGCGCTCTACCGGCTCGAAACGCCCCGCTGAAACCGTCAATGGCCATTGTCGGTCTTGGGATTGCACCAGAAGGCGTTCCGACCGCTATACCCGATGACCTTGGCGTAATCGTTGCTCGAAATCCATTCGGCATGTCCATCCATGCAACCGTAGGTGGCACCGCTGTTGTGGCGATAGGTCATGCCTTCGCTGGGGTGGGAGCTCAAGTCGCCCGAGGAAGCCATGGAACTGGTGGAGCCCTCCCAAAACAACGCGTCGCCGGGTTTGAACATGGAATAGTTGAGGGCGTAGTACGGGGCCAGGCTCGTGATGATCGTCGTGCTAAAACCGCCCACCGCGCCATTCATGACATAGGAGGTGAATTTCAAATTGGCGCTGGCGGTGGGCGTGAAGGGCGAGCGGTCATTGGGGCAATGATAGATGCGGTGATCCTTGAGGTAGGGCCAGAGGGCGCCATCGGTGTTGGTGGCGGTCAGTTTATTGTGCGCGTCAAAAGCCCAGCCGGGCGGGCAGCCGGGCTGGGTGCCGATGGCGTTGTTCCAGTTGGGATAGGGCAGGGCTCCGCTGTGATCACCAGCGTAGTGGATGGCAGCCAGCGCCAGTTGCCGGACGTTGCTCATGCACTTCAGCCGGTTGGCCTTGTCGCGCATGCCCGAGAGCGACGGCACCAGCAGCGCCAGCAGGATGGCAATGATGCCGATCACCACCAGCAGCTCGATCAGGGTGAAGGCTGCGCGGCCACGGGCCGTTTTCATCACGAAACACCTCAAGGTGATTTAACCAACCGGCTGGAAAAAGTTTTCTGCAACGCTTGATCCACAGCGGCGATGACCGCGCGGCAAGCGGCGTGATCCTGCCGGCCCTGCGCCACCGGAATTACGGAGATGGCCAGCGCACGCTCATCCAGTTTGAGGACGGAGAGCGAGAGGTTCAAACCCGTGGGACCGGGGAAATAAACCGCGCCTTCGCTGGCCGGGAAACGCGCTTCCCGGATGAGGCCGCGTTGGCCCGCAAGGTCCGCGAACACTTGCGCGATGCGGTGCCGGTCGTCTTCGGCTTGAGTGGCGGAAACATTGGTTACGCTGGCCTGATAGGTCGCCACCGCCGGCCGGCTGGGACCGCATCCCGCCAGCAGGCCGGCCAGGCCTGCCGTCGCCACCAGTAACCTGCCAACGCCAGGCGTCATGGCGCCAGGGGCTCCATGTGATATTTCCATTGGAACTTCTCATCCATTTTAATGCGTCCGACGTGCGCGTCAAAAGAGGCCTGCATACAACTTTCATCCCGATGGATGATCGTCAGCGCATCCCGCACGCTGGCCCCCTGCCAAGTCTCGCCCCCGAAGCCCCAACACAAGCGGCCATCGTTCAAATTGGCAATACCCATGCGGACGCCGTTAATCAGCGTGGGATACCAGGGCGCCAGGGGCGGACTTTCTTCGGAGAAAAACACACAGGCCGCCGGTCGCAACATGCCGCCGATGGTGGTTGAGTTCCACGGGCCCGGATCGGAGCCGCCACTCTTCGGCGCGACACGGAAGTTCATCGAATAGGTGGCGCGCTTGAAATTGGCGCTGGGCTTGTACAGGCGCAGATAACTCGGGCAACGATAGGGCCTGGTATCCTTCACATACGGATAGAGGGTGCCATTGGTGATCATGGCATCAACAGTCGTCGAGTAATCCGTGGTAATCCATTTATAGTTTTCAGGAAGATTGCCATCATAATCCTGGGCCATGTTGATGGCGGCCAGCGCCATCTGCCGCAGATTGGACTGACACGTTGCCTCGCGCGCGCGCTCCAGGATGCCGCTGGCGCTGGGCACCAGCAGCGCCAGCAAGATGGCGATGATGCCGATGACCACCAGCAACTCGATCAGGGTGAAACCCGCGGCCCGTTTATCATGACGCGTTACAGACATCTTGGCGCGCCGCACTCTAGCGGGTTTTCCAAGGATTGGAAGCGCGGACTGCCTGTTTTTCCAAGCCTTGGAAAAAACCACGCGAAAAGTTTCAGGGCCTGGAAAACCGGCGCCCTATTTGCCGGAAACGTCCACGCAGACGAGGTCGCCGCTGTTGTTCTTGCAGTAGATGCGGCCGTTGGCGAGCACGGGCACGCACCAGCACTTGCCGCCGAGCACCTTCGCGCGCGCGAGTTCCTTGAACGCCGCCGGCGAGGGCTCCGCGGTGATCAGGTCGCCCTTCTCGGCGAGGATGATGAACTTGCCGTCGGCGAGCATCAACGAGGCTTTGCCGATGCCGGTCTGGCTCCACTTGATGGCGCCGGTCGCCAGCTCCATGCAGGCCAGCTCGCTCTCGTCGAAGCCATAGAGGCAGCCGTTTACCAGCACGCAGGAGTTGAAGTGGTTCCGCATCTTCTTGCTTTCCCAGACCTGCTCGAGCGCGCGGCCGGTGAACTTGACCAGCGCGCTGCCGTGGTTGTAGCCGGCGGCGATGAAAATCTTGTCGCCGCTGATGATGGGCGTGACGGCGTTCACATCGTACTTCGTCTTGAACGGATAGCTGGCGACTACCTTGCCGCCGTTCTGTTCGAGGATGGCGAGCGCGACGCCGGTGAAGACGGCGAGGTAGGCCTTGCCCTGGAAACTGAACGGCTGGATCGTGCCGTAGCCGGCCGGGCCCTTGCCGCCGCGCCACACGAGCCGGCCGGTCGCTTTTTCGAGCGCGACGACCGAGCCGGTGTCCGCGCCGGTTTCCAGCAGCAGCTTGTCGCCAAGGATCAGCGGCGAGCCGGCGTAACCCCACGTGGGCATCTTGCCGCCAAAATCCTTCTCCAGATGTTTCTGCCAGATGATCTTGCCGGTCGCGGCCTCGAAGCAGAAGAGATCGCCCTTCTTGCCGACAGCATAGACGCGGTCGCCATCCACGGTGGGCGTGGCGAGCGTGCCGCCCTCCCAGTAGTTCGGCATCAGCGGCGAGGGATAGGAGTGCTTCCACAGTTCCTTGCCGGTGATGGCGTCGAAGCAGAAGACCGTGTCGGTCTCGTTCTTGTTACCCTGCGTGTAGGCGCGGCCGGCGGCCACGTGGATGGCGGAGCAGCCCATGCCAACCTGCGCGGTCCAGAGTTTTTTGGCCTCGCCCGCGGTCAGTTTCCAGCCGGTCTCGGTGGAGATGCCGTCGCGGGTCGGCCCGCGCCAGTTGGGCCAGTCGGCGGCCTGCGCGGCCACGGCGGCGGACAAGAGAATTCCCATGAGTGCGGTGCGGATCATGATGCGGTCTCCTTATTTCTGTTTGAGGTCGTAGCAGAACAGCAGATCCTGGTCGCGGACGAACCACTTGCCGTTGCAGATGACGGTATGCGGCCACGCCTTGGCCTTGCTGCGTTCGGGCTGACTGAAGCGGCCGCATTCCTTCCAGCCTTCCGGCGAGGCCTCGATCAGCACGAGCGTGCCGGAACCCTCATCGCGCAGATAGAAGCGGCCGTCGGCGAAGCTAAGCGTGCCCTTACCGAGCTTTTGCGAGCGCCACGCGACCTCGCCGGTCTTGAAATCCATGCACGTCCAGCCGCCCTTGTCGCTGTAGCCATAGAGCTTGTCGCTCAGCAGGATCACGCCGCCGTGGTGGTTCACCATCGCGGTGTTGGCATACACCTCCTCCGCGCTGAACTTGCCACCAGTGCTGGAAATTCTGAACGCGTTGCAACCGATGCCATAGCCGGAGGCGACGAAGACCTGGTTATCCTTGTAGATCGGCGTCGGGATCACCGCGACCTTGCCGGCGCGCGGCGCCTGCCACAGCACCTTGCCGCTGGCGGCGGCGAGACCGGCGACGTGCGCATCGGTGAAAACGATGACTTGGTGGACGCCGCCGATGTCCACCGCGATCAGCGAGGAGTAGGTGGCTTTATCCGTAAGTTCCTTGCTGCGCCAGACCGTGGCGCCGGTCTTCTTGTTCAGCGCGAGCACCGTGCCGCCCTGGCCGCCGGGTGTGCAAAGCAGGTTGTTGCCGTCCACCAACAGCGATTCCGAATTGCCCCAGCCCGACATCATCTTGCCGCCGAAGTCGCGGTTGAGATTCTTGCGCCAGACCTCGCGGCCACCATCCGCCTGAACGCAGATGAGATCACCGAATTGACCGATGGCATAAACGAGGTTGCCATCCACGGTTGGCGTTGCGCGCGGACCGGGATAACCGCCGCCGCCGCCGGTCGCGCCGAGCTTCGCCTTCCACAGCAGCTTGCCGGAGTCGAAGTCGAGCGCCAGCACGCAGGTCGATTCGCCGAGATCGCCGATGGTGAAAACCATTTTACCGGCCACCGACACGCTGGAGAAGCCGCCGCCGAGCCCCGTTGCCTTCCACGCCAGTGCCGGTCCGCCCTCCGGCCACTGCTTGAGCAGCCCGGTCTCGGTGGAAAGATTGTCGCGGTTCGGCCCGTGCCATTGCGGCCAATCGGTCCCCGCCGCCATCACGCTCACGACGCTCACCGCCACGCCCGCCATCAGCTTCATCTTCATGTACTGCTCCCGGTTGAAAAGCGGCGGCATTTTCTTTGCTTTCCCCGGCAAGTCAATCTGTTTCCGGCCCATTGGACAAACGTCCGCCGCTTGGTATGGTATGGCCCGCTTTTGCGACAGGAGCACAGTATGGCAACAGAACGGCTGGCGGTGATCATCCTTGGCGCGTCCGGCGACCTCGCGCAGCGCAAGCTGCTGCCCGCACTCTTCTCCCTCTACGCGCAGAAGCTGCTGCCCGCCGACACGCGCGTCTTCGGCTTCGCGCGTACGCCGCTGACCGACGCCGCGTTCCGCGAGCGCACCGCCGCCAACCTCACCTGCCGCTACACGCCCGACGCCCACGAGTGCGCCCGGCTCATGGAGCAGTTCCTCTCCCGCTGCCACTACGTCGGCGGCGAGTACGGCGAAACCGATGCCTACCTCGACCTCGCCGCCACGCTGCGCGCCGAGCTCGGTGAGCTCAACTTCAACCGCTTGTTCTATTTTTCCATCCCGCCCTCGGTCTTCCTCCCCGCCGCCCGCGCGCTCGGCAACTCCGGCCTGACCACCTGCGACAACCGCGCCGGCTGGACGCGCATCGTCATCGAGAAACCCTTCGGCCGCAACCGCGCCTCGTCCGACGAACTCGTCACCGAACTCGGTCACGTCTTTGCGGACGACCAGACCTACCGCATTGACCACTATCTCGGCAAAGAGATCATCCAGAATCTCCTCGTGTTGCGCTTCGCCAACCACGTCTTCGAGCCGCTCTGGAACCGCCACTTCATCCGCGACGTGCGCATCACGTGGAAGGAGGATATCGGCATTGCCGGCCGCGCCGGCTATTTCGATGACTTCGGCATCATCCGCGACGTGATGCAGAATCACCTCCTGCAAATGCTCGCGCTCACCGCGATGGAGCCGCCGCAACAACTTGACGCGCACCACATCCGGGATGAGAAGGTCCGCGTACTCAAGGACATCGCGCCCGTCACGCTCGAGGACCTCGCGGTCGGCCAGTATGCCGCCGCCGAGCACGGCGCCGGCGGCCGCCCCGCCTACCGCGCCGAGCACGGCGTCCCGCCCGACTCGCGCACCGACACCTATGCCGCCGCCGTCCTGAAAATCGCCAACGACCGCTGGCGCGGCGTCCCGTTCTTCGTCGAGTGCGGCAAGGCGCTTGATTCCAAGATCGCGGAAATTCGCCTGCGCTTCCACGATAACGCGGTAAAAATTTTCGGCGCGAAGGCCCCGCACCTCCCGCCCAACGAGATCGTCATCCGCGTCCAGCCCGACGAGGCGATTTTCCTGCGCATCAACAACAAGCTGCCCGGCCTCGAGACCAAGTTCGCGCCCACCGAGCTCAACCTCCGCTACAAGGCCGCGTTCAACACCGTCATCCCCGAAGCCTATGAATCGCTGCTGCTCGACGTGGTCAAGGGCGACAAGTCGCTCTTCATCCGCGCCGACGAACTCGCCGCCTCGTGGGACGTACTCGATGGCGCGCTGCGCGAATTGGAGGAGAACCTGCGCGAGCCGGAGCTCTACGCCTACGGCAGCGCCGGCCCGCGCGGCCGCGCCAAGCTCCTCAAGCGCCACGATCTCCTGCCGGAACACACCGCCTGATCCGCCGACACCTTTTTCCGGCGTTTTTCCAGGGCCTGGAGCGGTGCGGGGACGTTTGGCTGCCCGTGAAAAAAAAGGCACAGTACTTGCGCGGGGGCTTATCCGGTGCGATAGGTGGCCACCAACATAGGAGCAGATGATATGAAACGACGCGAGTTCCTGACGGTGGCAGCGGCTGGTTCGGCAGGTGTGTTGTTGGCGCCGGGTGGAATTGTACCGGCGGCCCAGGCGGTGGAAACGACGGCACCGGGCGCTTTCGCGCTCCCGGCACTGCCGTTTGCGGAGAACGCGCTGGAGCCGTTCATTTCGGCCCGCACGCTCTCGTTCCACTACGGCAAACATCACAAGACCTACGTGGACAACCTCAACAAGTTCACCGCGGGCACGCCGCTGGCAAAGTTGCCGCTGGAGGTGGTTATCAAGGAAACGGCGACCGATGCCGGCAAGGCCTCGGTGTTCAACAACTCCGCACAGGTCTGGAATCACACGTTTTTCTGGCGGAGCATGAAGGCCGGCGGTGGCGGCCAGCCGGGCGGCAACCTGCACAAGCAGATCGAGAAGGCCTTTGGCGACTTCGCCGGTTTCAAAAAGGCGTTTGTCGAGGCCGGCCTCGCGCAGTTCGGCAGCGGCTGGGTCTGGCTCGTCAGCGAGAGCGGCGCGCTCAAGGTGGTGAAGACCGCCAACGCCGACACGCCCTTGGTCCACGGCCAGAAAGCGCTGCTGACCTGCGATGTTTGGGAGCACGCTTACTATCTCGACTACCAGAACCGCCGTAAGGATTTCGTCGAGGCGTTTGTGGATCACCTTGCGAACTGGGATTTCGCCGCGCAACAACTCGGTTGATCAGAGTTTGAACTCGGCCCAGACCGGTGTGTGATCGGAGGCCTTCGGCTGCTGGCGCGGCCCGAGGTCAATGTCGGCCGCGACGGCCTTGGTCGCCAGCGCGGGACTCGCCAGCAGATAGTCCAGCCGCCAGCCGATATTCCGCTTCACCGCGTTGATCGTGCGGTAGTCGAAGAAGCTGTAGCGGTCCGGCTCGGGGTGGAATTTGCGGAAGACATCCTCGAAGCCCCACCCGCAGGTCGCGGCGAACTCGCGGCGCACGTCGGCGTGAAAGCAGACATGGTCCTCGTAGCTTTCGGGTGCATGCACATCCTGCGGTGTCGCCGCCACGTTCAGGTCGCCGCACCAGAGCACCGGCTGCGTCGGCTTGAAGTGGCGGTCGAAGTAACTGCGCAGGCGGCGGAACCAGTCCAGCTTGTAGGCGAACATCGTGTGCGTCAGCTCGCGACCCTGCGGCACGTAGGTATTGATGATCGTGACCCCGCCTAGCTCGGCGCAGAGCAGGCGCGTTTCGTCGGCCTGTCCGCCATCGTCGAGGCCGAAGCGCACGTTATTCGCCGGCTGCTTGCTGATCAGTGCGACGCCGTTATAGGCCTTCTCGCCGCGGAACGCGACCTGCCAGCCCGCGGCCTCCAGCGGCGCGCGCGGAAACTCCACATCCTGCACTTTGGTCTCCTGGATGCAGAGCGCGTCCGGCTGATGCTGCGCCAACCACGCAAGGATGGTTTCCATCCGCGAGCGGATACTATTGGCGTTGAAGGTGGCAATCTTCATGATTTCTTCAGGATGTGGTCCCATTTTTGGCGGGCCGCCTGCAGCGCGCGGCCACGGTGGCTGATGGCGTTTTTCTCGGCCGCGGGCATCTCGGCGAAGGTCTGCGTGAAGCCCTCCGGCACGAACAGCGGGTCATAACCAAAACCCGCCGCGCCGCGCAGTTCCTCGATGATGCGGCCCTCGCAGCGGCCATCCACCGTCTCGGCGCGACCGGTCGGATCGCTCAACGCCATTACACAACGGAAGCGCGCGCGGCGGTTTTGCTGACCGGCCAGTTCGCGCAAAAGTTTCGCGTTGTTGGCCGGGTAGCTGACCGGCTCGCCGGCGTAACGCGCGGAGAAAACGCCGGGCGCGCCGCCGAGCGCGTCCACCTCCAGCCCGGAATCGTCGGCCAGCGCCCAGCAGCCGGTGGCGTGCGCGAGCGTGACGGCCTTCTTGATCGCGTTGGCCTCGAAGGTGTCGCCATCCTCCACCACGTCGGGGATTTCCGGGAAATCCAGCGCGCTATGCAGTTCGACATCGAGCCCGGCGAGGATCGCGTGGATCTCCTCTAGTTTGTGCTTGTTCCGCGTGGCCACGATCAGCTTCATTTTTCCCGCTCTTTTAACTCGTAATCCTACTTCTTCAGCGCCGCAACCGCGGCGCGGAGGGCGGCGATGTGTGCGGGCGTCGTGCCGCAGCAGCCGCCGATGATGTTGGCGCCGGCGGCGACGAGCGCGGGCACGCGCGTGGCCATGTCCTCCGGCGTCTCCGGGAACACATCCACGCCGCCGACGTTCTTCGGCAGACCCGCGTTCGCATGCACCAAGATCGGCGTCTGCGGCGCGGCCGCGCGCATCTCGCGGACGATCTCGATCATCCGCTCCATGCCGTTGCCGCAGTTTGCGCCGATGATGTGCGCGCCGGCTGCGAGCGCAACCTTCGCGGCATCGGTCGGCGAGACGCCCATCATCGTCCGATAGTCACCAGTCACGGTGCGATCGAACGTGAACGTGCAGATAACTTCGCATGCGGTATGCTCACGAGCGGCGCGGACCGCGGCGGCGGCCTCGTCGAGCGCGGTCATCGTCTCCACGCAGATACCATCGGCTCCGCCGGCGGCGAGTGCGACGGTCTGCTCCTTGAACGCGTGCTGTAAATCCTCCTCGGTCACGTCGCCCATCAGCGTCATCTGGCCGGTGGGCCCCACCGACGCAATGACCCAGCGGTCCGGACCGGCGGCCTCGCGGGAAAGCGCCGCGCCGGCGTGCGCGATCTCGGCGACGCGGTCGGCGAGGCCGTAGTGCTGGAGCTTGTAGCGCGTGCCGCCGAAGGAATCGGTCTCGATCATGTCGGCGCCGGCGGCGATGTAGCTCCTGGCGATGTCGAGCACGTCGGCGCGGTGCGTCACGCACCACAACTCCGGGCACTCGCCGGGCTGGAGACCTTTCTTTTGGAGAAACGTCCCCCACGCGCCGTCGGAGACCAAAATCCGCCCGGCCTGCACCGCATCCACGATTTTTTCACGGCTCATGTTCAGATCTCTCTTCCTACGCCGGGTCAGTGACCCGGCCTACAACAGTTGTAGGCCGCGTGACCTCACGCGGCGTTTTTCCAAGGCTTGGAAAACAACGCGCAGGAGTTTCCAAGGTTTGGAAAAACCGCGCAATCTTTTTCCAAGGCCTGGAAAGGCCGGCGCTTTATTTCGGCGGCACGAGGTGGGCGAGGCCGGCATCAATGTACTGGCCGCCCATCGTCTGGCGGCAATGGATGGCGAGGAGGTTTTTGCCGGGCTTCAGCGCGGCCTGCGCGGCCGGCGCGAGCTCGAAGACCTCGTAGTCGGAGAGGTAGCCGGTGGCTTGCGCGGCGGGTACGCCGTTGAGGAAGACCTCGGCATCCTCGTCGTGGTGCATCAGCAGCACGAGGTGCGCGGCGGGCACGGCGGGCAGCTCGAACTCGCGCCGCAGCCAGATGTCGGCGGTCTTCCACGGCGTGCGCACGACAGCGCCGGGCGTCTTGGGCATGCCGAAGCCGGCGATGCCGCGCTGCCAGCCCTCGGTGGCAAAGCCGGGTTTGTTCCAGCCGGCGGCGGGCTTGCGCGTGGTGTAGTCCCACGCCGCGGCGCGGTCCTCGCGCGCGGTCGGCACGAGGACCCGTGTGACGGGGGTCTTCGGCAGCGGCGCCCAGTTGGCGGCCCGCACGCGGTCGCGCCCGGCCCACTTCTGCCACAGCGCCTGGTCATAGAGCGCCTGCAAAAAGACGCCGCCGACCACGGGCCGCGCCGTGAAGCCGCGCTTGCGCGCGGTGCTGGTGAAGTACCAGTCGGTCATTGGCGCGCGGTCGGGCGTCTCGTTCAGGAAGCGCAGCACCGGCGCGACGAGTGCCGCGAAGTCGCCGCGGTCCCGCGTCAGCGTCGCGGTCCAGAGAATCCAGTCGAGCTTGGTGTAGTCCGACCGGTTGTCGAGCGGCAGGCCGTACTGGTTTTGGATTTTCCGGTAATAGGCCAGCTCGGTCTGCGCGACCTCGGCGGGAAAGAGGCCGAGCCCGAGGAGGCGGTCCCAGACGAGGTTATACTTCTGGCTCCACGTGCCGGGCTTGTCGAAGGCGAGGCGGAAGTGGTCGCCCTCGCGTGCCTCCTTGACCCAGCGCTCCGCGAAGCCCTTGGCCAACGCATGGTACTCGGCCGCCTTCGCCGCGTTGCCGCGCAACCCGCACAGCTTCGCGAACGCGCCGAGGCCGCAGATCGCCTTCACGCTCAAGTTGACGTTGTGCGCGAGGTGGCCGGCAAAGTCGTCGGTGCAGAGCTGGTTCTCCGGGTCGAAGCCTTTCTCCTTGAGGTAGGCGGCCCAGCGTTCGAGCTGCGGCCAGTAGCGGCCGGCGAAATCCGCGTGGCCTTCCATCTGCGCGACGGCCGCGAGCAGCAGCAGCAGGTTGCCGGATTCCTCGACCGGCATCTGGTTGTGCTCGGTGCGCTCGCCGCCGCCATAGACCTGGCCGTTGGCCTTCGGATACTGTCCGAGGTCGTGCGGCGCGAAGGGGAAGGTCCAGCGGTCGCTCGCCGCGTAGTTCATGAACGGGACGAGGAATGATTTTGCGATCGAGGGGCCGAAGAGCAGGAACTGCGGCGCCATCGGGTAGAAGACATCGGAGGTGCCGATGCAGCCGTTGGAGTGGTTCTCCTTGCAGAAGGAAAGCGGCTGGCCGTTGGCGTCGGCGACGAACTTGCCCGCGGCGAAGCACTGGCGGTAGGCGAGCGCGCAGAGCTGCGCGTACTGCGCCCCACCGATCCGCTCCATGTCCGCCATCAACTCGGCATCGAACGCGGCGCAACGCTGTTGAAGCGCTTCATAGTGTTGCGCAGCTTCCTTGAGCAGGTCGGCCGCCTCGCGCCCGCTGCGCCGCCAGTAGGGCCGCAGGTTCTGCTTCATGTATTGGATCGAAAAGAGATCATCGTAGGCCAGCAGCAGCCAGCGCGATACCGGCGTCGCGCCGACCTTGAGGCCGTCGAACGTCAGCAGCGCGACCGGCGCCTCGCCCGCTGGCTGCGGCATGACCATTTTGAACATGGGTAGTTCGCCGCCCTGGCCGAACGCGGTGCGACCGGCGTCCGCGGGGATGACCTGCGCCTTGGCCTGCGCTTCCGGCGCGGCGAGATAGAGGTACCCCCAGTCAATGCGGATATCATCGCCGCGCTTGGCGAGCACCTGCTGATCCACCGAGCCGATCTTGAGTACCGCCAGCCCGTGCGCATCAGCGCGCTCCCATTCGACGCGCTGCTTCGGCTCATTCACCACCAACTCCGGCGCGGCCTCGAAGTAACAGGCCACCGCGTGCTCCTGCCCGTCGGTCGCGCGAAAAGCCCACGTCACATAGGTCGCCGGCCACGAGAGCACGTCGAGATCATCCGGCAGCGCCGGCGTCATGAAGGTCAGCGTGAGCACCACACTCGCGCCGGCAAATTCGTAGATCGTGCGCGTCGGCAGGATGGTGAGCTTTTTCTGTTCGAGCGCCGGCAGGTCCTTCGGCTCGGCGCCCATGACGCGGTAAGCCTTGCCATCCACGCGCACGAGCGCGGTCAGCCGGTGCGGCTTGCCGGTCCAGTGCGTCGTGTCGGCGTCGGTCAACTTGTCGCCCGGCGACCAGATGCTGAAGTAGGGATCGCACGCCACCAGCGGCACCGAGGGCGGCCGCAATTCCGCCGCATCCGCCGCCATCCCAACCGCCGCCAACGCCATCAGCCAGGCCCATATTTTCATGTGGTGTTCCTTTGTCGGTTCCAGCGCGGCCAGCTTATAGCAACTCCCACGGCGGTATTCCAAGGTTGGAAGAAACTCCGCCGTATTTTTTCTGGCTTGGGCTGCCGACGGGCAGGGCCGGTTGTTAGGTGTCTGCTGGCCGCGTTGCCGAAAATCCAAGATGCCGGGGTCAAAATAGCACCTTGCTTAGGGAGAGACAGGTAGATCGTGACCCCTCTGGCGGGGTTCGTAGCGCGGGCAGTATTGATGCTGGAGAGCGCTGAGGTCAAGCGGCCGCCACACGGCGATGGCAGGGTCAAGACTGGGCCGGCGTTTCCTGATGATCTG
>CAISWQ010000122.1 GCA_903889245.1 uncultured Lentisphaerota bacterium
CGGCTCGCGAGTACGCTCGCCCTCCCGCGAGGCGCGTAGCGCCGGCCTGCGATGTTCGATGTTCTCCCTGGTGATCACGCTGCTTGTCGGCGGGGCGCGCGGCGCGGAGCCCTCGTGGCGCGAGCAGGTCGAGGCGGACTGGCTGCGGCAGGACGCGAAGCGCACCGTCCCGGCGCTGACCAAGGAATCCGACGCGGCGGGTGGCGTCGATGGCGTCAAGGATGGCAAGTGGGGCTTCCACACCGAGAACGAAACGGACCCGTGGTGGCAGGTGGATCTCCAGCAACCGGTGAAGCTAGGCAAGATCATCCTCTTCAACCGCTGCGACCTGGCCGCGCGCAACGCGCACATCCTCGTGCTGGTCTCCGACGACGGCAAAATTTTCCGACAGGTCTATCAACACAACGGCACGGTTTTCTACGGCTTTACCGATGGCAAGCCGCTGGGGGTGGAACTCAAAGACATCACCGCGCGCTTTGTCCGGCTGGCGTTGCACGGGCAAAGTTATTTCCATCTCGACGAGGTGGAAATTTATCCGGCGGGCGACGCGCACAACGTCGCGCTCCATAAGCCGGCGACACAGAGCAGCACGAGCCAATGGTCGGTCAACCATGTGTCAGCAACGCAACCCTATCCGGTCGCGCTGGTGGTCGAGCGTGGCTTGAAACTGGCGGAGAGCCAGCGGCGGCTGGGCGCGGCGGTGGACAAGCCAGTCGCGGCGCTGCGCCAGGTCGCGGAGGAATTGAAAACCGCGACGACGGCGGAGGCGCGGCGCGCCTTGTATTTCCGCGCCCGTTGGACCGTGCGCGAAATGGCGCTGGCGAATCCGCTGCTGAAGTTCGATGAGCTGCTGTTCGTGAAGCGCGCGCCGGGCATTTTCCCGCACATGTCCGACCAGCATTACGGCTGGTGGTCGCGTCCCGGTGGCGGCGTCTGCGTTGTTTCTGGCTTCAAGACCGGCGTGCCGCAGGTCCGTCGTTTGACCGCCGACATGCCGGAGGGCAGCTTCACGACGCCGGAACTTTCGTTCGATGGGAAGAAAATCCTGTTCGCCTACTGCCGCTACCATCCCACCCTCGCCGACGAAAAGCGCAAGAGCGACAAGGCCAACGTGCCGGCCGACGCGTTCTACCACGTCTTCGTGATGAACCGCGACGGCTCGGACCGCCGCCAGTTGACGCACGGCAAGTACGAGGACTTCGACGCGCGCTGGCTGCCGGATGGCGGCATCGTCTTCCTCTCGACGCGCAAGGGACTCGCGCCACAGGTGACCGCCGCCTATTCCGACTCGACGCGCACGACCGCCGATCTGCCGGACAGCTATGTGCGCTGCGGCGGCGATGCCTATCGGCCGGTGCCGGTCTTCACGCTGCACGCGATGGATGCCGACGGCCGCAACATCCGCCCGCTCTCTGCGTTCGAGAATTTCGAGTGGACGCCCTCGGTCGCCAGCGATGGGCGCATCCTCTATACGCGCTGGGACTACATTGACCGCTTCAACGGCCACTTCTTCAGCCTCTGGTCGGCGAATCCCGACGGCACGAATCCGCAGCTCGTCTACGGCAACTACACCGTGCGGCCGCAGGTTAAGTTCGAGGCGCGCAGCGTGCCCGGCTCGTCGAAGCTCGTCATCACCGCCGGCGCGCATCACTCGATCACCGGTGGCGCGCTGGCGCTGCTCGACCGCAACCGCGGCACCGAGGAGGCCGCGCCGCTCACGCCGCTGACACCCGACGTGTGCTGGCCGGAAACCGGCGGCTGGCCGGAGCACTACTACGCGAACCCGTGGCCGCTCTCGGAGGAATATTTCCTGACTGCGTGGTCCGCCGCCAAGCTGCCGCCGCACTGCCGCGTGGACGACTCCGCGCGCAATCCGCCGAACGCGATGGGCCTCTACCTGCTCGACGCCTTCGGCAACCAGGAACTGCTCTACCGCGACGACGCGATCACGAGCATGTATCCGCAGCCGCTCGCGGCGCGCGCGCGACCGCCGGTTGTTGCGCCGCTCGCCAAGTGGGACGGCCCGCAGGAAGGCAGCTTCCTCGTGCAGGATGTCTATCGCGGCCTCGCCGGCGTGCCGCGCGGCACGATCAAGAGCCTGCGCCTCGTCGCGATGCCACCGAAGGTCCAGCCCAACATGAATTCGCCGAAGCTCGGCATCTCCAAGGAAGATCCCGGCAAGTACATCCTCGGCACCGTGCCGGTCGAGGCCGACGGCTCCGTGTTCGTGCGCGTGCCCTCCGGCGTGCCGCTGTTCTTCCAGGCGCTCGACGGCGCGGGCCTCGCGGTGCAGACGATGCGTTCGCTGACCTACTCGATGCCCGGCCAGACGCTCGCGTGCATCGGCTGCCACGAGGAGCGCGAGTTCGCGCCCGCCACCGGCCAGCCCGTGCTGGCCACCCTGCGGCCGCCCTCGAAGATTACGCCCGGCCCAAGCGGCTCGTGGCCGCTGCGCTTCGATCAGCTCGTGCAGCCGGCGCTCGACCGCGGTTGCGTGCGCTGTCACCAGCCCGGCGGCGCGGCGGCCAAGCTCGACCTCACGCCGGCCAAGGCCTACGACACGCTACTCGCGTGCAGTGGCGGCAACCTCCACAAGCTCGCCTTCGAGCGCGACCGCTCCATCGCCGGCGCGTGCGTCGCCGCCAACAGCAAGCTGTGGCAGATGCTCGCCGCCGGCCATCACCACGTGAAGCTCACCGCCGATGACCGCGCGCGGTTTGCGACGTGGCTCGACACCTACGCTCACCGCCTCGGCCACTACAGCGACGAACAGGAACAAATCCTCGCCGCGCTGCGTATCCGCTGGGCTCACCTCTTGAACACGGAGATCAAACCATGATTCGCATTCCAAGGATTGGAAACCCACCACCTCATTTTCCCCAAGGCTTGGAAAAAGCAGCACTGTCTTTTTCCAAGGCTTGGAAAACCACTCTCACCGCGCTGCTGCTCGCCGCCACCTCGCACGCCGCGGCGCCGACGCCGGAGCAAACCACGGCGCTGCGGCTGGCGATCGAAGACCTCTCGAAATCTTTTCCGGAGAAGTACACGCGCGGTGCGGAATTTTTACAGCGATTGGGCGCCGCCACCAACGAGACCGCATTCGCCGCGCTCCAGCGCGAGGCGCTGCTCGCCAATCCGTTGCTGGATTTCGACAAGCTGCTGCTCGTCCGCCGCGGCCAAGCCCATCCCCAAGCCGCCGACGACAAGACGAAGAAGAAGAAAAAGCCGCGCGGCCAGCTCGGTCTGCCGGCGAACTGGCAGGGCAATTCGTCGCTGCCGAAGCAGGGCTTCGATGACGAGATCGCGGTGCTCTCGCCGGTGCGGCCGGACGGGAAATTGACGACGCTCTACGCGCCGCCGCGCGATGTCTTCGTCGGCGACCTGAACCTGAACTGGGACGGGCAGCGGCTGCTGTTCTCCTCCGTCGCCAGCAACAACACGTGGCAGGTGTTCGAGATCGGCGTGGATGGCCAGGGCCTGCGGCAGGTGACGCCGGACGAAGACAAGGACGTGGACAACTATAACGCCTGCTATCTGCCCGACGGCGCGCTGCTGTTCAGCTCGACCGCGACCTTCCTCGGCGTGCCGTGCGTGTTCGGCAGTTCCTACATCGCGAACCTCTACCGCCTCGAAACCAACGGCGCGATCCGGCAGGTGACGTTCGAGCAGGAGCACGACTGGCATCCGCATGTGCTGCCGGACGGGCGCGTGCTCTATGCGCGCTGGGAATACACCGACGCCTCGCACTCGAACTCGCGGATGCTCTTCCACATGAATCCCGACGGCACCGACCAGCGGATGTACCGCGGCAGCGGCTCGTGGTTCCCCGGTTCGCTTTTCTACGCGAAGGCCGTGCCCGGCCATCCCGGCCGCGTCGTCGGCATCGCCAGCGGCCACCATGGCGTGGCGCGCCTCGGCCGGCTGATGATCTTCGAGACGCCGGAAGGCCGCGCCGATGGCAACGGCATCGAGCAGGAAATCCCCGGCCGTGGCAAGGCGGTGGACCCGATCGTGCGCGACCAGTTGATCCACGGCTACCCGCAGTTCCTCATGCCGCAGCCCCTGAACGACAAGTACTTTCTGGTGTCCTGCAAACCCGACACCGTCGCGCCGTGGGGCATCTATCTCGTGGACGTCTTCGACAACATGACGCTGATCAAGGAACTGCCGGGCGAGGCGCTCTTCGAGCCGATTCCGCTGCGCGCCACCGAGCGGCCGCCGGTGATTCCGTCGCGCGTGGACCTGACCAAGAGCGAAGCGACCGTACACATCCACGACCTCCACGAAGGCCCCGGCCTCGCAGGTGTGCCGCGCGGGGTGGTGAAGGCGCTGCGCATCGTCGGCTATGAATTTTCGCGGCGTGGCAACGGCGGGCTCTACGGCACGATCGGCAGCGACGGCCCGTGGGACATGCGCCGCGTGCTCGGCACCGTGCCGGTGCAACCCGATGGCTCGGTGAAATTCCAGATGCCGGCGAACACACCGCTGATGTTCCAGCCGCTCGACGAAAAGGGCCAGGCGCTGCAACTGATGCGGACATGGATCACCGGCATGCCGGGCGAGACGATTTCGTGCGCGGGTTGCCACGAGGATCCGGGCGTCGCGCCGATGCGCCGCGCGAGCAAGGCCTCGCAGGCCGCGCCGGAAAAGATCAAGCCGTGGTACGGCCCGGAGCGCGGCTTCAGCTTCGTCCGCGAGGTGCAGCCCGTGCTCAACAAGTATTGCATCGGCTGTCACAACGAAAACCATGCGCTCGATTTCTCCGGCAACAAGCCGCTGATCGGCTGGTCCACGCAGATGGCAGGCAACTGGCGCTCCGGCGGCCAGTTCACGCTGGCCTACTGGCAGTTGCAGCGCTATGTCCGCCGGCCGGGTATCGAGGGCGACCGCGGCCTGTTCACGCCGCTCGAATTCCACTTCAGCACGACGGAACTCGGTCAACTGCTGCGCAAAGGCCACCACGGCGTGCAGCTCGACGCCGAAGCCTACAGCCGCCTCGTGACGTGGGCCGACGAGAACGCGCCGTTCCACGGACGCTGGAGCGACGTACCCGGCATCAACACCAACGCGATGCTCGCGATGAACCAGCGCCTGCTGGAGTTGCGCCGCAAGTACGCGCCGATGGGCCCGCACGAGGATCCCGAAGTCATGCCGGAGGTGCCGAAGTTCGACCAGACGCCGGTCAAACCGAACGAAAACCTGAAACCTGAAACTGGAAACCTGAAACTCTCAGGCTGGCCCTTCAGCGCCGAAGAAGCCGCGCGCCTGCAAAAGCAAAGCACGCCCGGCGGTGGCGAACCGCTGCGCATGCTGCCGCTGGTCAAACCGGTGGACACGCCCCCGCCGCCGGTGAAGGCGAAGTTCGTCCGCGTCTGGGCCGGCCCGGCCAAGTGGCTCCAAATTGCCGAGGCGGAAATTTTCTCGTCGGGCCGCAACGTCGCGCGCGGCCGGCCCGCGAAGCAGTCGAGCCTGTATGGCACCGGCTGGGAGGCCTCGAACGCCCTCGATGGCGATCCGCACGGCCGCGCCACGCACACAAAGAACGGCGAGCACGAGTGGTGGGAAGTCGAACTCGCCGATGAATGCCTCATCGACAAGCTCGTGTTCTGGCCGCGGCCCGGCGTCTGCGTGGCGCGACTGGCCGAGGCGAAGGTCGAACTCATGGATGCCAATCGCAAGGTCGTCTGGGAGTGTGTCACGCCCAAAACCATCGGCGAGAAGGTCATCCTTTCCACCGGCGTGCCGGTGAGCAATTCCGACCTCGCGGTCGCATGGATTCCCGCCGGCGAATTCCTGATGGGCAGCGCCGAGGGCCAGGCCGACGAACGGCCGGTCCACGCGCAGAAAATCGCCAAGGGCTTCTGGATGTCCCGCTGCGAGATCACCAACGAGCAGTTCAAACAATTCGACCCGCAGCACAGCAGCGGCGCGGAAGACCGCCACGGCTATCAGTTCGGCATCACCGGCTATCCGCTCGACGAGCCGGACCAACCGGTCGTGCGCGTCTCGCAAGCGGAGGCGCTCGCCTACTGCCGCTGGCTCTCGCAGAAACTCGGCAAGCGCGTCACGCTCCCGACCGAGGCGCAGTGGGAGTGGGCGTGCCGCGCCGGCAGCGCGACGCCGCTGTGGTACGGCGGGCTCGACGCCGACTTTGCCAAGTGCGCCAACCTCGGCGACGCGATGCTCGCGAACTTCTCCGGCAATCCCTACCAGCAGGACTGGCGCACCGCCGCGCACAAAAACCCGAACAAGTTCGACAACTGGATCCCGCAGGATGCGCGCTGCAACGACGGCGGCTTCGTCACCGAGCCCGCCGGCAAGTACACGCCGAATCCCTGGGGCCTGTGCGACCTGCACGGCAACGCCGCCGAGTGGACGCTTTCCGCTTATCGCCCGTATCCCGAACACTCCGTGGCCGAGGGCGAGAAGGTCGTACGCGGCGGCTCGTGGGCTGACCGGCCGTTCCACGCCACCTCCAGCTTCCGCCTGCCCTATCAGCCGTGGCAGCGCGTCCACAACGTCGGCTTCCGCGTGCTCATCGAGGACGCGCCCGAAAAATGATCGCCAACGAAAACCATGTCCGTTCGGGAGGGCGAGCGTACCCGCGAGCCGTCTGTAGCGGCGACCTGTGGTCGCCGACGGCGGTCATAGACCGCCGCTACAACAAGCGGCTCGCTAGTACGCTCGCCCTCCCGCGCGCATGTTCCAAGCCCTGGAAAATTTTCCGTGAGATTTTCCAAGCCTTGGAAAATTCCGCGCGGAAATTTCCAAGCCTTGGAAAACTTGGCGGTGAAATTTTCCAATGCCTGGAAAAAGCGCCAGCTCCACTATCCAAAGCTTGGAAAACTTTACGCCGGCGGGGGGCCGATGGCGGCGAACATCGAACACCGAACATCCAACATCGAACATCTAAGTTTGATTGACTGGGAGGGGCGGTGTCCCACCGCCCGACAACACTCTTGTGGGCGGGAGCTACAGCTCCCGCGAACCTGAACCCCAACCTCACCTGAAAGGAAAACCATGAACACAACACGACGGGATTTTGTTCGTCTGGCGGCGCTGGCCTCGGCCGGCGCGGCGGTGGCGCCGCGGGTCTTTGCGCAGGCGGCGGCACCGGCGGTCACGCTCGCGCTGGTCGGCGGCGCGCACATCCATACGCCCGGCTACCTCGAGCACATCAAGACCACGCCGGGCCTCAAGCTCAAGAGCGTCTGGGACCACGACGCGGCACGCGCCGCCAAACGCGCGGAAAGCTGCGGCGCAAAGGCCGTCAAGAACCTCGACGAGATCTGGGGTGACCGCGAGGTCGCCGGCGTCATCATCTGCTCCGAGACGAACCGGCATCGCGAGCTGGTGACCGCGGCCGCGGCGGCGAAGAAGCCGATGTTCGTCGAGAAGCCGCTCGGCATCGCCACCGCCGACGCGGGCGCGATGGCCGAGGCCATCGAGAAATCCGGCGCTTTTTTCACCACCGGTTATTATCAGCGCGGCGTCGCGGCGCACCGCTTCCTCAAGGAGCAGATCGCGAAGGGCAGCTTCGGCAAAATTACGCGCGCCCGCTGCTCCAACTGCCACGACGGCGCGCTCGCCGGCCTCTTCGATGGCGAGTTCCGCTGGATGGCCGACCCGCAGCAGGCGGGCGGCGGCGGGTTCGCCGACCTCGGCACGCACGTGCTCGATCTGTTGATGTGGTTCTTCGGCGACCTCGACTCCGTCACCGCCGATGTCAAAAGCGTCACCGGCAAATTTGCGCCCGATTGCGAGGAGAGCGGCGAAGCGCTGTTGAAGTTCAAGAACGGCGTCACCGCCACCTTCGCCGCCGGCTGGGTGGACGTGGAGAATCCGGTGACGACGCTGATCAGCGGCACCGAGGGGCACGCGATGATTTACCGCGGCCAGCTCTTCTTCAAGAGCGCCAAAGTCGAGGGCGCCGATGGAATGCGCGCGTGGAAGAAACTACCGGAGAGTTTGCCGAGCCCGCTCGACCAGTTCCTCGAGGCCGTCGGCGGCAAGGCCGGCCCCGGCGCGGTCCCCGCGCGCGAGGCCGCCGCCTGCGTCGGCACGATGGAGACGCTCCTGCGCGCCGCCCGCGAGCACACGTGGCTCAAGCCGGCGTGAGACAACACCCTGGCGGCGCTGCGACGCAGCGCCCTCCAGTGTTATTCTGGAGGGCGGCGGGCCTCCGCCGCCGATCCATGATCCAGCGTTCTTAATTCTCCCGGCGGTCGAGCCGACTCCACTGCACCCTCACTCGCAGTGGAAGACTTCCTCGGCGCTGGCCCACCACTCGCCGGCGGCGCAGTCGGGCAACGGCTGCTGGCAGGGCTTGCAGACCGCCCACCAGCGCTGCGTTTCGGCATCGGCCGCCATCTTGGTCATGTCGCCGGCGAAGTCGCTGCCGGTGTACTCGAAGTAGCTGAACAGATAGAAATTCCCATCCGGCATTTTCCGCAGGTAGATCGAGTAGTTCTGGATGTGGCACTGCCTGATCATCTTCAACACGCCGGGCCAGACGGCGGCGTGCAGGCGTTTGTATTCGTCGAGCTTCTCCGGCTTGACGCCGATGATGGATCCGTAGCGTTGCATGTCGTCCTCCTTTATTCAGCCGGTGAGCCGCGCTGATAGAGCACGGGTCGCTCCAGCGGCGGGAACTTGAACTCCACGCCGCCGGTCGGGCGCTCGATCAGCATGTGCCACAGGCGCGGATCGGTGCTGCCCTCCCAATGGCTCAAGCTCTTGGAGCCGATCTTTGTCGGGCCGTCCACGCCGTTGGCAAAAAGAAAATTCGGCGTTCGTTCGAATACAAACAGCGCGGCGCCCTCGCGCCCCTTGCCGTTACCGCCGTGGCCAAACACGCGGATGTGGTCGCAGTCGCTGATCGCGAGCATCGGCTTGTTGCCCTCATACTTGGTGCCGAAGAAGCTGACGTGCTGCGCGCCGCGCAGTTCGCTGCTCACCTGCTGCACGCTGTACTGATAGAAGCGCAGTGGCCCCGGCGTGTGCTCGATCAGCGGCCGGGCGGCCGCGTCGCGGAAGTTGTACCAGTTGCCGCCGCCGTGGCCGCTGATGAGCACCGGCGCGGGTTGGAGGGTAGCGGTGCCATGGATTTCCACGCTGCGGAAGATCGAGCGGCCGCCACAACGCCAGTGCAGCGACTGCGCGCCCAACACCTGGCGCGGATTGTAGAGCCCCAGGAAAGCCAACACGGTTTCGGCGTTTGCCGCATCCGCGGTGCGCACGAGCGGCGCGGGATGCGCGGCGTCGGCAAAGGCGCCGGTTGGCGACGGAAGCAGGAGCGAAATGGTCTGCCCGACGCCGATCAGTTTCGTCCGCGGCTTCAATTCCAGCGTACGCGAGAGCAGATAGCAACCCTTGGGCAGGAAGACGATTTCGTGCGCGTCCACGGCGCGCTGGAGCGCGGCGGTGTCGTCGGCGCGGCCGTCGCCTTTCGCGTGGAAGGGCGCGTCCTTGACGTTCACCGCGCCGCGCGCCTCGAAGCTGGGGAACTGCACCGACCACAGATGCTGCGCCTGCAAACCGGCGGGCGGCGCTGCGTCCGGCTTCGTCACACACACCGTCGCGACGGGCTGGCCCTCCACATAGACCGGGTAGCGATAGGCGCGTTGCTGATTCTCCTGCGGCCTGCCCGGCGCGGCGAACTGACGCACGTGCAGCCAGCCCCGCGGATGCCCCGCCAGCTCCAGCTTCTGTTCCGCGTCGGCGAAAATTTTCGTCGCGTTGCGCACAAAGACGTTGTCGAGATAGGCGCCGCGATCCGTCGCCACGACCACGCGTTCCGGCTGCGCCAGCGCCGCGCCGGCGAATTCGATCTCGCCATCCACCAGCGTCAGCGCGCCGTGATTGGCCTGCAGGCCCTTGCCGACCTGGATCAGCGGACCGGCGCAGCGGTCGGCAAAAATCTTCAGGCCGACCGCGACGAGCGTCTGCCGGCTCGTGCTGCGGATCGCGGCCTCGGTCTGGCTGCGCAACGTGAAACCGGTGATCACCGGCGTGGGCTGCGTGCCGGACATATAGCCGGTGAAGTCGAGCCCGACGCGGCCGCCGACCACCGTCACACCCGCGCTGCTGCCGCCGGAGCCGATGCCGCCCTGGATGCCGGTCAGGCCGTGCGTCGCATCAATCGTGCAGTCCTCGATGGCCGAGCCTTCCGCCGCCTGATGCCGCAGCGCGACCGCGCCGGGGTTGCCCTCGCCGATGACAATATCCAGATTCGCCAAGACCTGGTTCATACCGATGTTGGGCTGCTCGACCTCCGGCGGCAGGCCGTCGCCGACGCGATCCGCCGTGGTTGGGTTCAGGTAGCCGCGCGACCAGAAGTGGACAAAGATTTTCGGCTTGGCCGGGTCGCCGAAGCCGGCGGCGCGCGGCGCGAGCACGAGGCGCGGCCGCTGTGCGCCCGCGCGCGAACCGACGAGCATGATGGGAAACCGATTGCCGCCGAAGGTGCGGCCGTTCGTCCGCTGATAGAGCTGCTGCACGCAGGTCAACGTGTCCGAGAACAGATAGGTGCCCGGCGGAAAAAAGGAAGCCATCTGGTGATCACGGGCGAACAATACGGCCGCTTGAATGGCCTTGGTCGAGTCGCGCTGGCCCGTCGGGTCGGCGCGGAACGGACCGGCGGTCACATCCACGTAGCCAAGCGCGGCCAGCTTCTGGTTTGCCAGTTCCGACGGGACGGCGAGGTTGAGCAGATCCGGGAACGGCTCGCGGATCGTCGGGTGCGTGTACTGGAGATAGTTCTCGCCGCCGTTCTTCTGCTTGGCGGCCGGCGCCGACTGCGCGGCCAGTCCACAACCCAGCAGCAGGCACAAGGCCAGGGCCGATTTCCATCCGAAGTAAATTTTCATTGTCACCACGTTTTGATTCCAGTCGTCGCGCCAACTTTTCCAAGGCTTGATGGCACCGCCAAAAGTCACAGCAGACGCCGCGTGAGGTCACGCGGCCTACAAAACCACAAAAAAGACCGCTGTTTCAAATGTTGGCCGGGTCTCCGACCCGGCGAATCAGACTTTTGTCGGCGCCATCCAAGGCTTGGAAATTTTGCTCTCTCTTTTTCCAAACCTTGGAACTCACGCCGCCAAACGGTTGGCCATACGCCTTATTGTTTCCCCGCGCGCCAAGCTCGCCAGGCCGGGGCCAGCAACAGCCACGCGCCCCAGAGGGAGAGCAGGACCCAGATGGTCGCGTGCGGCCCGATCTTGCGGCCCTCCGGTTTCCACGGCAACGGCAGGCGCAGCCATTCGTCGTACCACCAGTCCGGGAAAATGGCGACCTTGGGCACCCACGGAATCAGCCAAGGGAAATGCCCGTGCGACACCAGATCGAAGAGCAGGTGCGCCAGTGCGCCCACCGCCAGGCTCATCACCACGGTGCGCCACGAACCAGCCGCCGTCACCAGAGCGGCCACCCCGCTGTTCCAAGCGGTGGCGAGAAAACCGCCGCTCTTCACCGGCGTCAAGCGCCGCGCGGTCCGACAGACCAGATGACGCACCAGCAAGCCCAGCGGCAGGCCGAGCAGAGCGACTCCCAGCAGCGAGTGGCCGAGACCCTGACCGAAGTGGCCGCGACAAATTCCGATGAGGCCATCCACGAGATCGGGCAGCGCCGCACCCACACACAGCGCCGCCACCTCGAAGTGCCCGGGCCAGCGCCGCCACAACGGCGCGACGAAACCCTGGTGCGCTGGAAAAGTCATCGGCACGGCAGCTTGTCCTTCTTCACCAGCTCGCGCGGGAGCAACAGCGCGTCGGGCGCGGCAGCGAGTACGTTGGGCGCGTTGAAAAACCAGAGCTGGCTGTGCGCGCGCGGCGAGAAGCCCCATACCTGCCCATCGGCGCCGGCAGGCACGCCGATGCTCACGACCTCGTCGTCCTGCGTCACCTTGGCGATGACCTTGCCATCCGGGCCGAGCACGCTGTGCGGCCCGCCGTTCCAGAAATACTGCAACTCGCGTGTGCCCTTCGGCACATAAAAAAACATCGCCTGCATCTGGCCCAGCGAGATGACCCGGCCGCCGCGTTTGTTCAGCAGCGTCGCGGCGCGGCCCGGCTCGACCTTGAACCGCCAGCCCGCGCCAGAATCGTTGCCCTCGAAGAAATAGGTGCCGGCGCGCGGCACCGGCATGACCAGTTTGTGCGCCGCGCCATCCTGCGGCAGCGTGCCCGAAGCCACCACGTTGCTGCCGCCATCGCGCAGCCACCAGCGCGCCGCCGCGCGGTCGCGATACCACGCGATGACACCCGTGGTGAACTCTGCCTCAAGGGCCTCGCCGGCGCGGCTGTGCAGCGCGTAGGTCATCGCCCGCTGATAGGACTGGAGGCTCACGACGGGCTTCTGGTTGGTGAACGCGACCGGCACGAGGTCGCTGGAAAAATTCTGTTCCACTGCCGGCGTCGGCTGGAAGTATTCCAAGCCCTCACGGAACCATTGCGCCGTTTCCTCGCGCGTCACCGGCGTCTCGACCTGCCACGGCTTGGGCGTCTTGTCGTTGCGCAGCCAGTCGGGCTCGTCGAATTTCTTGGCGGCATCGCCGGCGAGCGAAGAACGCATCGCGGCCCAGTGGTTCATGTATTCATAGCGTGTGCGGTAGGCCAGCGTGAGAATGTCCACCGTAAGCTGCTTCTGCCGCGCCTTGTCCTTCTCGTGATCAAGCAGCCAGCGCAGGTGGACGTAGCGCAGGTAATGCTTGAGCTGGTCGAGCCGCGCGAGCACGTCGGGCCGGGCTTGCGCCAACCGCGTCGCCTCCCCGATGTCGCGCAATGCTTCGCCAATGAAACCGCGGCTGACCAGTGGCGCGCCATCCGGCGCGACGCGCTCGTAGTAGCGTCGCACTGCGGGCGCGGCGGGACCGAAGGCCTTGTCATAGAAATCCGCGAGCAGCGCCGGCACGTCCGCCGCCGGGTTCCAGAGCAGCTTGTTCGCGATGTAGTAGCCGCGCCCGTGGACGCCCCAGTTGTTGCCGCTCTCGGCGTCGAAACTGGTCGCGCCCGCCTTGAGGTAGCGGTCGAGCATCAGCTTCGTCCGCGTGAGGTTCGCGCCGTTGCCGCCGGGCAGCCGGTCGAAGTCCCAGAGCCAGACCGAGAAATATTCGTAGAAGCCCAGCCGCGCACAGGCCTTGGGCCACAGCTCCAGCAACTCGTCGTGCGTGTAACGTCCGCGGATGAAGCCCGCCGTGAGCTGCACGTAGACGTTCGGCTCCAGCTTGAACGACGGCGGCTCGCTGTGCTGGTTATAGGCGAGGCAGCCGACCATCTTGCCCGGATGTTGCTCCGCGACCGCCCGCGCCACGCTGTTGACCAGCGAGAAGACGCGGTCCGACACGCTGCCGAGCTTCGCGCAGTCTGCGCACTCGCACTGGCCGTCGCCATCGGAGCATTCCATCGAGACCATTTCGCGGTCGGGATACTTCTCGAAGAAGCGCAACGCCCACCCGGCGGCCAGCCGCCGCACGTCTGGATTGCTCACGCACAACTGCTCGCCTCCGCGCTGGCCCTTCACCAGCGCCAGATATTCAGGATGCGCGGCGAACGCCGTCTTGTTGTCCGCGATGATCGCCTGCCACGCGTGCCCGGCATAGACGCGAAACGAACTTGCCATCAGGTTGTGCCGCGCCCACGCCTCATAGTCCTGCTGCGCGCTCCCGCCGCGCGGGTGGCCCTTGTCATGAAAAGCGCCGTAGCCATACCAGATCCGCCGCGCGAGGATGCGCGGCCGCTCGGCGACGTCGAGCGACACGCGCAAATTTTTCTCCGCCGGGATCACGGTCCATTCCGGCGCCGGGAAAAACCAGCGGCAGCCCAGTTCCTCCAGCAGCCGGAACGCCGCGTGTGAAGCACCCAGGTCCGTCGCCCCGATCAACCGCAAACGCTGCCGCTCGCTGCGGATGATGAACGCCTCGCGGCCATCAAAGGTGTTGCGGATTTCCAGTGCCTTGGCCAGCGCCGGGTCGGGGAACTCCGCCAGCGAACCGAGCACGATCCCGCACGAGCCATCGCCGGGCTGCACCGTGAACTGCGCGCCGCTGATGCGGCCGAGATAATCCGCCAATTCCGCCGCCACCACCTGCGTTGCGGCGGAGGCGTTCGTCGCGATGATGACCGGCTGCAGCGCCGCGCCCTCGCTGGCGAGCCGCGTCGTCGCCGCCCAGCTCGAATGCAAAATGAGGCCGTAGCCAACCAGCCTTTTCCAGGACCGCGGAGAACGGCCGTTGCCCTTGATCGGAATCCGGGGAGCGCACGCGCCCTCGGACAGGAGAGAAATCCAAGGCTTGGAAAATTTCGGGACGATTTTTCCAAGCCTTGGAAAAAACACGGCTGACTTTTTCCAACCCTTGGAAAAATCGGCCCTGTGACTTTCCAATCCTTGGAAAGGATAAACGTCAATCCCGCCGGGTCGGAGACCCGGCCTACAGATAATTCCAACGGATTCTATGCGGCTGGCTGTAGGCCGCGTGACCGCACGCGGCGTCTTCCAACTTGTGAAAAATAGCTGGCTCATTGGGTGACTGCGGCCGGCAGAATCACGTCGGCTTTGCGTGCGGCAGGCTCCACGTTCCACTTGGCGAGCTTCCCGTTGCGGACTTTGCCGGTGACGACCGTTTGCAGCGGCGCATGGAGCTTGAAGTCGCAGTCCCAGTCGCGTGGCCACGCGGGCAGCAGGTAAATTTTCCGGCCGTCGGTTTGCAGCAGCAGCGACTGCACGCCCTTGAGCAGCACGCTGCCGTGGTCCTGGTCGGGCGTCCAGTCGTAGTTCGGCCCCCAGAACGCGGGGAAGCGCTCCTTCGGGTCGTGACGCTTGGCGCGGTTGACGATATTGCGGCGCGCCTCGTCGGTCAGGCCGAGGTAGGCCATGAACAGATCGTCCTGCCGCCAGCCGCGGTCGCCCTTGTCCCAGCGATGGCGCAGCGCCTCGAGGCCCCGCTCGATGTTCGGCTTGCCGAGCGCGATCAAGCGGAACGGGAAGACGGCGTAGAGTTCGGGGTTCTCGCAGTTATGTTTCATGCCAAAGGTAGTGGCGGGCGCGAGCGCCTGCTTGCCTTCCACCTCGCGCACCGGCAGCGCCGGGAGTTTGGCGCGGAATTTTTCGAGGAACGCGCGCTCGGTCGCGGGCGTCTCCGGCATGGCGAGCAGGCGTTCGCTGACGGCGATGCAGCCGGCGACCTCCGGCAGCGCGTTGGTGCATTGCCACCACGTCTCGACCGCCTGGGAGGGATACATGAAAAGCCTGCCGTCGCTGCCGGTCTGGTAGTGCTGGTCGAAGAAGGTCAGGATTTCGCGGCAGAACGGCTGCGCGGTTTTTTCGAGGAACGCGCGATCCTGCGTGTGGTCGCAGTAGTCGAGCAGGAACCAGCACAGCTCCAGGCCGCCGACCCACTCCCATTTGTGATAACGGCTCTCCTGAAGCTTGTCCTCGCGCTGTTCGAACGGCGTCCAGCCGTAGGTCTCGCTGAACATCGGCCCCCAGAAGTAGATGCACTCCGGGTAATAGGCGCCCGCGTGGCCGCAGTAGAGCCTCGTCCGATACTTGCAGAGCGGCAGGAGTTCCTCGGCGTACATCTTGAACAGCGGCTGCATCATCTCGAAATCGCCCGCCGCGCACATCGGGAAGTAGGGCAGCCGCGTGTTCTGCCACCAATAGCCGGGGCCCCAACGGCGATAGTCGTGGTCGCTCTTCTCATCCGGCGCGACGGTGAAGAGCGTGCCGTTGAATTTGATCGGATAGGCGCCGCGCCCGGCGCAGGCGGAGATGAACCGCTGGAGCGCGTACATCTGGCTGACGTGCGCGGCCTCGTCGGCGACCGCCGGCGCGGTCGAGTCGGCAAGCTGTTTGCCGTTGATGGAAATTTTCCAGCCGGTGGCGTCGGCCGTAGCCACGATGTGCGCCCACTGGCCCGCGGGCAGCGCGTTTTTGAAGTTGAGCTGCGTATGGCCGGAAATCAGGCGCAGGGAATTTCCGGGGTGGGCATCGAGCAGGAAGCCATCGGCGCCGCCCGGCGTGATCTTGTCGAAGATGCGTCCGGTCTCACGCGCCGCCGGTTTGACCTCCGCCTCCAAGGTGAAGCAGCCGGTGAAATTGGTCGGCACCCGCACGTTGCGGATTTCGCCCTTGAACTTGCTGCCGCCGTGCTGGTCCTTGCCGACGAGGAGCGGCAGCTTGTTGAGCGGCACCACACTCTCGGCGGCGGCGGGCGCGGCGTTGGTGTTTTTCGTCGCGCAAATCCAACTGCGGTTCCAGAACTCCGCCCACCACTTTTTGTGCGCCGCGAAATCCGGCGCGCCCGCGCACTGGCTCGTCTGCTCAATGGCCGCGAGCCATTGCGCCGGCGTCGCCGGATGCTGCGTGAGTACGGTGATGGCGAACCCGCGCGCCGACTTCAGATGCGTATCATCCAACTGCTCGCCCTGTGCCGCCGTGACGAGCGCACCGAAGGTGCGGTGTAGCAGCGGATCGGTTTGCTTCCAACCGGTCATGCCCTGAATCTTCGCCGTGATTGCCGGCCCGACGGACTTGAGGTTGTGGTGAAACCAGCCGATGCGGTTTTTCTGCCCGGTCAGCACCGTGTCTGGCTCGACGAACATCGGCTCCTCTTTTTGTCCCGGCTTTTTGCGGTTCAGCATCACGTCGCTGCATTCGAGGCGCGCGAGCTCCGCGCGGTTGGTCCGCCACAGCGCGATCTCCGCCGTCGCCGGCAGATCGGTGGTGACGTGGATGACCGGCTGGTTGGCGTCCACCCAGACGCGAATGGTGGATTGCGAATTGTGGATTGCGGATTGAAGCAGAACGGAGCCGGTCTCCAAGTCGAGCTTTTGCCGGAAATTTTTCGCGAAAGTATCCGGCGCGAAGCGGATGACGACCTCGCCCACCTTGACCAGCCGCGCGTTGTCGTCCCACGCGTCGGTCTTGCTGATGAGCAGATGGAGCGTGCCATCGCCCAGCGCCCAGACGTTCAACCCGATATCGCCGTTGCCCAGCGGCATCGAGCCGTGGCAGTTCGTGCTCGGCGAAGTCCACGTCACGTTGTAGTTGGGCCGTTGCGTGGCGCAGCCGCACATGGTCAGCAACACACCCAGCCATAGCAGGCCGGCAGGTGGACGCAGGTTAAAACCGGTGGTCATGATGCTCCTTGTTGTTCACTTGAATTTGCGTTCCAGCGGGCAGCGCCAGCTCCAGGTGCCATCCCACGCGCGTTGCAGCTTCTTGTCGGGCCCCCGCGTCTCCTTCAGGTTCTTGGCGTAGTAGCCGGCACGCAGCCGGTCGCTGGTGATCTGGATGACGAAGAAGCCGATATCGGTGTGGCCGTCGTTGATGCAATCCCACGGCTTCGTGGCGCCCTCGGGCGCCCACGTGCGCACACCCGTGCCGGTGTGGCCGTAGAGGTAGAGGATGATGTTGTAGGCCTTGGCGGCGTCATACACCTCCTGCCAGTCCTCCTTGACCCACCAATCGGTGTCGAAGCCGCAGTGGCTCATCAGCACCACCGGCCGACCGCTCCGGCCGACCCGCGCCGCGAGGTCCTGCTTGAGAAAACTCAACGCGAGCTGCGGATCGTGCCAGACCGGCGAATACTTCACGCCCGTGCGCTGCCGGTCGGCGGGATAGAGGTTGAGCTGGACGAAATGCACATCGTCCCAATCCCACGAATAGTGCAGGCCGTTGGCGGAGAGGTTGGAAATCAGGCCCTTTTGCTGGCGGAGCAGGTTGCGCTGCCTGATCTGGCCCTGCGAACTGAAACCCTGCTTCTCCTGGCCCTCCGGCGGACCATCGTGGTTGCCCCAGCCCTCGAAGACTGGGTACTTCAGCAGGCCATCGGTGCCATCGAGCCCGAAATCCGCCATGAACAGCCTGTACTGCTCCGCGCTGATCTTGCGCCCCGGCAGACCGTGATCGCCGTCGTCAATCAGGTCGCCCAGCGCGACCACGCCGCGCGGCTTGGCGATCGCCCCGCCGCCGAGCTTGTCGGGCCACGCGACCGTGGTGATGCGGTTCATCTGCTCGATCGTGGCGCGGTTCAGCTCGTTGTGGTGCCCCAGCTTGTGATCCGGCTGCCGGTAATGGCTGTCGGAGGTGGAGAGGAATGTTACGTCGCGGGCCGGGGCGCTCCCCGCCAGCAGCAGCAGGACCAGCAGCAGATGTTTCATGGCGCAGCTCGCAATCAAACAGCGCAGCGCTCATAGCCGACCGCTCCGGCGCCCGTCAAGCCGCAAGCGCTCAAGACCACTCCAGCAGAAGATCTTTTTTGAACAGCGAAGGCGGGAAGTAGCGAAGCTAATGATTCTGGTGTTTGTTCGCTTCGCCCTGCTCTAGTCGTCTGCAACAAAAAATCCGTGTCCATCCGCGCAAGCTGTGGGTCCCACACTGCTGCCTTCGCGCCTTCCCTGTTTTCTTCTCCGGGCCGGTTTTCCAAGGCTCGGAAAATTTTCCGCGAAAGTTTCCAATCCTTGGAAAAAACCACCCCGTGGTTTTCCAAGGATTGGAAACAGCACCGCCGAGGCCGCGCCCTCCCGCTCCCGCCCGTGCTGGAGGGCGGCGCGTTGCGCCGCCGGGCTTTTCCGCGGTCCGGCGCTACAGGCCGCCGAGGTAATTTCCGCAGGTCAACAGGATCACCGCGCCGATGAGCACGAGCAGCGCGATGGCGATCGTGCGGTGCGTCAGGCGGCGGCACTGCCGCCATTCGCGCAGGAGGATGCCGACGAGGTTGCTGATCAGCACGAGCATGATCATGTGGATCGCCCAGCTCGTGAATTTGTAGGTGCCCATGCGGACGTGGCCCAGGTTGTAGAAGAAGAACTGCCCGTACCAGAACAGGCCGGTGACCAGCGCCATCGCCCAATTGACCGGCAGACTGGCCTTTTCCGCGCCCGCGGGCAGCTCGATCAATTCACCGAGCGTGCGGTGGCGCGCGTGCAGCCAGAGGCAGTAGATGGCCGTCGTCAGGAACGCGCCGGTGTTGGAGAAGATGTAAACGACGTTGCCGCGCCAGACGCCCGCGCCGTGCGCGGTGGCCACATCGGCAATCGGTTCGCCCGCCTCGAGCGCGAAGCCATAGACGGCGGAAAGCACGCCGGCGAGCAGCGAGAGCAGCAGGCCCTTCATCAGCGAGAACTGGCCGCCCGCCTGCTGCGCGCTCAAGTCGCGCTCCTTCAGGCGGCCGGCCCACCCGGCGGCGGCGATGCCGAGCGCGCCGACGACGATGCCGGCGATGATCCACTCCGCGCCGGTCTTCGAGAGCGTCGCCACGAGCGTGCCCTTGACCAGCGGCGGGATCAGCGTGCCGAGCACGCTCGAGAGGCCGACGGCGATCGCGTAGGTCAGCGAGAAGCCGATGTAGCGGATGGAGATGCCGAACGCGGTGCCGCCGATGCCGTAGGCTGCGCCAAGCCCGAACGAGAGCAGCATCGCGTCCTTCGGCGCCTCGCGCAGGACGGCGACGAGGTCCGGGATGGTCAGCCACGCGCCGAGCAGCGGCAGCAGGAACCAGCAGAACGAGGCCTGCGTCAGCCAGTAGCTCTGCCACGACCAGCCACGCACGCGCTTTTCCGGCGTGTAACACGTCGCCGCGAACGTCGCGCCGACCGCATGGAAGGCCACGCCGAGGATGGGATGGGGTGTGATGGGGTTCATATTCGTGATGCCCGCTTTTCTTGCAACACTCCGTCTATGAGCAGTGTCCCGCGCTCTTGTTGGGTGCTGCTTTTCGACCGGAAATGGATTATGGGAAACATAGGCGCATCATTGTCGGATCAACGACAAAGTCAAGTATGGCCGCAGATGGGGGCAAAACTTTGATCACCGCGCTCTCCGCCACTTCCGGGCCGCAGTGCAGCGCATGAGGAGCAAGCCCAGCCCAACCAACACAGCAGAGGACGGTTCCGGCACCTGTGTCACATAGATGCCAAACTCGCCGGGACCGGTGACGGCGCGAAAGCATAGCAAGCCGTTGGCCATCTGATTATCGGCCAAACCGAGGGCCTGCGAGTCGCGCAGCGGTATCTTGCCTTCGTCAATGACGGTGTCCAAATCAGCCACCTTGAGCAGTTGCAGACCCCGCGCAAGGTAAATGCCGCTGTTGTTCGCGTCGTCATCGGCGCGGAAGGCGATGGCCCCGCTCTCGTCGAGCGAAAGCCCCGGGTGGATGAGCGTGAAGTGGGCCTCCGGGCGTCCAGGCACCGGCGTGCCTTGCTTCGCCACCGTGCTCCATTGACTGCCGTCCCAAAAACGAATGGACTGGAAACTGTTTTGATCCGATTCGGCCAGCACCGCCATTTGTCCGGCGTCATTGACCTCGGGCTGGCCGAAAGCGGAATAGGGCGTATCGCTGCCCGGGTCAATGTCGGTGTTGTCCAACACCGCGCGCAACTCGCCGGCAGCGTTGGCCTGATAAATCCCAAGCCGCCGGCCAGCGCCCTCCACCATGTTGTTGCCCGTAAAGGTCACGCCGCCTGCGCTGGCGACCGCAAATTCCAGCGCTTGGAACGTGGTTCCGCTGCCGCCCGGCACAGGAGTCTCGAAGTTCGCCACAGTCGCCAACCCGGAGGCCGTGTACTTGTAGATACCTTCGGCGGGCAAACTCACATTGGCCCGGAACGCCATACCCCAACTGCTAAGACTGAATTCGTTGAAGACTTGAAAGTTGCCACCGCCGCCGGGCAGCGGCATGGTGGTGTCGGCAATGCGCAGCAGGCTGCTCCCGGCCTCATAGAGACCCTGCACCGTGGCCGACTGCCCCTCCAAGCCCACGACGCCCTGATAGACGTGCGGCCGGGCGAAGGAGGTGAACGTTTCGTTGGTGCCCGGCAGGAGCGTGTTCCAGTCGGCCACCGTCACCAAGGTGCCGCCGGTGCCGCCAAACACACCCACGTGTCCATCGGCATCGGCGCCGTTGAAATACACGCGCTGGCCATCGGTGACGGGGTAGCCCATAAAATCGAAGTTGCCCGTCCCACCCGGTACCGGAGTGGCGGTCGAGGCGACGCGCGTGAACGTGAATTGCGCCATCGCCGGAAGCAGGGGCGTGAAGCCGATGACGGTCACGAGGGCCAGGAATTTCACTTTCAGGCCACCGGCAACGAGCCGCTGATCCAATCTCCGTGTGCCAGGAGCCTGACAGGAAATTACTTTGGCGTGCCCGCCACAGACGCGCGCTGTTGTCACCGCTCTATGGCCCTGAAAAAGCATGTGCGCATTTTCATCCGGCGCAGCGGAAGGTCAAGGCCCATTTTCGAGCAAAGCGGACGCAAACATGGACAGGCGGCGGTTGCTGGAGGCAGGGCGGCAAGACCGCTACGCCACCGCTTCAAGCATTCAGTCATAAACGGGTTCGGGGTCGGGTTGATCGTAGTCCGGGAAGGCCTGCTCATCCGCAGCGGAAGCTTGGTCGTTAGATTCCGCGTCCTCCTGCGGAGGATCGTAGCACGGTTCGTAGACCGTGCCGCCGGGAGGCGGGCCGCGCGCCGGCGGTTCTTCCCAGAGTCCCAAATGTCGGAGAATCTTCGTTATGACTACCGGATCTTTGAGCACTGCAATTTTCGCCATCTCGGTGCCGCAACGCGGACAAATCAGCGGGTCAACCTCCCAGACGCGCTTGATCAGTTCCCGCCACGTCGCGGACGCCACAGGTCGCAGGGCCGGCGTGGTTAACGGCTCGGGTTTCCCATTTCGCTCCAGAAGCGTTTGGTAGGTTTGGAAAGCGTCCTTGGCGGGGCCATACTTCTCACAGAAGTAGTCGTGGCCCCCGTTGATGAAGCCGAAGAATTCGTCGAAGCCGCGCCGGTTCGGATGAAACATTGGCACATCGCCAAGATGCCATTTGCCGATGCAGGCCGTGCGATAACCCGCGGCCTTGAGGTGGTCAGCGAGCGTCTTCTCGGTCAACGGTAACCCGCACACACCCGTATGATCGTCATCCGGCCAGTTGATTTCATGTCCGAAGCGCGACTGCGACCGTCCGGTGATCAACCCGGCCCGCGACGGCGAACACATGGCCGCCGAGACATAACCGCTGGTGCAACGGATGCCGTTTTTTGCCAGCGAGTCAATGTGCGGTGTTTGGATGTCCTGGCAGCCTTGGCAACTCAAGTCGTAGTAGCCTTGATCATCAGAGAGCAGCACGAGAATGTTCGGCTTCGTGATCTTCGGCGCATCGGCAGCGTACAGCGCAGCCAGCGGTGCCAGCAGCAGGGGGGCGAGGAGTGTGCGCGCGGATTTCATGGCTGTGTTTGCTCTTTGGCCTTCAAGGCGCTTCTGACACCTTGGTTTGGGGCGGAAGCGAAAGCACCTGCTTGGTCGCCAGTAGCCTAGACAGCAGGGTCTTCACGTCAATGTCCTGCACCGCAACGTCGGCGCGAAGGGCGGCGACGGCGGCAATCCCGGAGGCGTGTCCGAGCGACATGTATACCGGCTCCATACGGATCGAGCCGTAGGCTACGTGCGTTGCGGACAGGCAGACTGGGACCAGCAGGTTCTCGCATTGCGCCCTCTGCGGCGTGATCGAGCGGTACGGGATTTGGTACGGCTTGCTCTTCACGTCGAAGTTGCCCTCGTCGGTGACATTGCCTTCGGGCGTGACGAGACGCTGATAGGCGTGCGAGTCGAGAATGAACGAACCCATGGCGATGGCATCGGACTTGGTGAGGTCTTCCTGACAATCCTGTTGACGCATGACGTAACGGCCGATCATCCGGCGTGCTTCGCGTACATAGAGCGCGTAGGGCCAGTGGCCGTTGTCGGCGAATTCGTCGCGACAGAGTCCCCAGCCGTTGGTTTCCTTGCGCAGTTGCTCCGGGACGCGTTCGTCATGGCCGAGGAACCAGAGCAGGCCCTGAACGTAGTCAATATGATCCTGCCAGATCCGAGCGCGCGTGGCTTCATCGCCTTCAGGATAATCCGTGCTGCCGCCCCAATAGTCGGTGCTGAAGATCAGGCCGGAAGCGTTGATCTCGCTCTTGCCGCCGGGAATCCAGCCGATATAGACGATGCGCGGAAACTTGATGCCGGGATAGTGGCGGATGAGTTCCAACAGCAAACCATAGCGCTCGGGGTAATAGTTCTTCGGCTTTGGAAAAGGCACCATGTTGTCTTTGTTACGCGTGATGACGACGCGGAAGTTGTAGCTTTGAACAAGTGTGTCTCCGGAGCCCAGCGCAGGCCAAGGTTTGTCGGTGATTCCCCAATAAAGTTTCCCTGTCGCGTCGCGCGCAGGCAACTCGCAGGGGGTGCCGTGGATGTAATCGGTGCCCGGCTTGGTCATGAACTCCAGGGTTCGTGGTCGCAGCGCCGCGGGAAGGAAGCCGGCGAGCGACTCGCCATATTCATCGCGCCCTTCGCGGCCAACCGTGTATTTGACGCCGGCACGAGCCATCAGATCGCCCTCATAGGTCGCGTCCACGAACATTTTGCCGCGATAGGTCGTGCCGTCCTTGGTGGTGAGCGACATGATCCGGTGGTTTTCGACCGTCACCGATTGCATGGACTGTTTTATGACGACCTTGACACCGGCCTCAACGATCATCTCGTGGAACGTCTTCTCGGCGACATGCGGCTCGACTTTCCAGAACTCGAATGGCGTGGCGGTTTTCTTCGGGTCATTGTATTTGGCGTCAGCGCGTGTGAAAAACTCGCGCGCGATGCCGCCGATTGTTGTTGGGTCGCCCGTGTCCGTGCTGGAAAGACCGCCGGACACCATCCCACCGATGTGGGCGCTCGGCTCGATTACGGCGACCGAAGCTCCCTCGCGCGCAGCAGCGATGGCCGCCGTGATTCCAGCCGGAGTGCCGCCGTAAATGACCAGATCGTAAGCGGCCTGTTCCCGTGCGGCGTGGGAAGGATTCTCGGTCGGCGCCGCTTTGAGGTCAGCGATCATCAGGATGGCGCTATCACTGGCGGTGACGCGCAGAGAGGCGTGCAGGTTCAGGCGTCCGGCGAACAGGGCGTTCGGACAATCGAACGTGGCGATTTTCCAGCCGTTCACGGTCTCGATCTTGGTCGGCTTCACCGATGCATAAGGCGCAGTCACGGAGTCGTAGTGGAGCACGGGGGCGGAGTCGCAGCGGTACTTCATGGTGATGCGGACACTTTTCCGCGTTAGCGCAGCTTTGCCCTTGGTGGTGAAGCCAAAGTACACGTACCGTGCGCGGGCATCCTTGGTCTTGACGACCGGAACGCCATCCACGATGTCGCGGTCCGCTGCCGCGTCGCCATATTTGTCATAATCATCCATGACCAGCGGACGCACGCCATGCGTTTCGGCCTCGTCGCCCAGAATCGCCATGATCGCTTCCGCGCGCTTGAAGCCGATGAATGGCGCGGCCAGCGACTTGAGCGTCTCCGTGGACTTGGCGTCTTGACCGGCATCTTTGAAAACCTTGGCCATGCCCAGACGCAGCCGCTCGTGATAGGCAGACACCGCGCTGTCGGTGATGAATTTCGCGAAGCCCTGCTCGATCTTGCCGGTCTGCTCGCCCGCTTTGTAGGCGTCCATCTCGCGAAGGAGATCGAGCGTTTGGTTCTCCACATCCATTCCTCTTTGTCGGTCGCTGTCCTTGGCGAGAATCGGCCAGTAGATGCCGTAGCGCTCGCTCGTGACCGAATAGAAGGGCTGGAAAGAAATATTGAACGGCTGCCCTTCCGTCTGAAAATGCAGCGGCTTGCCGGCAACGGGCTTCAGCCATGAAAGGTTGTCCGGACTGTCAGCGAGGAAGTAGTACGCCTTCTTCATCCTCTCGGAATCCGGCTGCGGGTCGGCGGCGCGAGCCGTCATGAAGGCCCGCTCGTTTGGTCTGTCCACGATGCCCGCCAGGATGACCGGCCCGTAAGCGATGGCCACCTGCTGCGGGTCATCGGGAAGCGGGATCGAACGCAGCGACATCGGGAACTTCACCGAAACCTCGTCGCCCGTTTTCCACGAACCATCCACGACGATGAATCCGTTCTCGGTTTTCATCGGAACAGCTTTGCCATTCACGCTGACCGCGACGCCTTGTCCCGCCCACGACGGCTGGAGAATCCGCAGCGACAACTTGCCGGAGCCGGACTTCACCACAAAATTCACGACCTCGTCTTCCGGGTACTTCGTCTCGATCGCCAGTTGGAAATTCTTTTCCTTCCAGTCGAGAACGCACGGGATGAACTGGTTGATGTAGAGCGCGTCGTCGGTGCGGAAGAAGACACTGTCGCCCAGCTTGGAGAAATTCTCCATGCCGGTGCCGTAGCAACACCACATGGATTTGTCGGGGAAGCCATACCAGCGGTGATAACCGGTCGCCATCGGCACATAGTATTCGAGCTGTCCCGGCTCCGGGCCTTCCGTGCCGAGAATGCCATTGAGATGCGCGCGGTTGTAATAGTCCGCGTAACGCGAATCGCCGGTCGCCATGAAAAGTTTCCGCGACAGCCGCAGCAGGTTGTGGGTCTTGCAGGTTTCGTGCGTGGTCAGGGACATGATGCCCGCCAGCTTGCCGGCTTCGCCCCAGTTCTCGCCCGGACCGGTCGTACCACCAGTGGCCCAACCACGATCCACCACCACGCGATCCCAGAAATATTTCGCCAGCTCCAGATAGCGCGCTTCGCCCATCAGCTCGTAGCGCCGCATCGCTCCGAGGACGAGCGGGATGTGCGTGTTCCCGTGGCGGCCGGTAAGGTTGTCCTTCTGGTTGGCCAGATCATCGAGGAACAAAGTCTGTTCCATATTGATCGCCAGTTCCTTGATCTTCTCCTCTTTCGTCAGCGCGTAGATGTCCCACAACGACTCCACGATTCCGCCCGCTTCGTACTTGGACACGTGCAATTCCAGCAATTGCTGATGCGTGAACTTTTCGTTTCGCACCACAAGATACAGGGCCAGCTTCTTCGCAACATCCAAGGCCTGCGCGTTGCCACATTCCTCGTATTGCGCGACCAATCCGGCGAGCGTTTTGTGGATGGTGTAATACGGAATGGCTCCCCGCTTCCCTTGTTCCAAGGTGTCGAAAAACGAATCCGGGAACGCTCCCACATAGCCGCGCGGATTCGCTGCCTGACACTTCGCCAGATCCGCCACCATCAGCTCGCCCCGCTCCTTGAACCGGCTGTCCCCGGTGCTCGCGTACATCATCGCCAGCGCCGAGAGATAGTGCCCGCCAACCACATGCCCGCGCAACCCGGCCTTCGCATTTTCCCAGCCTTCGTAGGACGCACCCCGCGCCGGCAGACCCGCCGTCACGCGAAAACAATGCAGCAGGCGATCCGGCTCCAAGCTCAGCAAATACTCCCCATCCCGCTTCTGCGCATCCAGCCAGACGCTCGGCGTCAACCGCACCTCGTTGCGGGGAAACGGTTCGATCGGCAGCAAACCGGCTTGCGCCGCCGGCGACGCGAACAGCAGGGCGCAGAGGATAACAAAAAAGTTTTTCATACTCGTCCTTTCATGTCTCGATCAGTTCCAATCATTTGATAATCTCACGCCCAAATTCTCCAACCAGATAAGAATTTGGTTGGGCGCGCCCACCGGGGGCGCGCCGTTTTTCGACCGCAGGATGACGCTGAAAAATCACAAGCGCATTCTTGCGAGCCACACTGCCAAGTCAAGACCAGTTTCATAACGAATTTCTGCGTGTGCGAGTGTGTACGGAGGATGCCCGGCAGGCAGGACAAGTCGGGTGCGCGGCGTCTCGCCGCGGCGGGATCAATCGTAAACGGGGCCGGGATCGTACCGATCGTAGTCCGGGAAGGCCTGCTCATCCGCGACGGAAGCTTGGTCGTTAGATTCCGCGTCCTCCTGCGGAGGATCGTAGCACGGTTCGTAGACCGTGCCGCCGGGGGGCGGGCCGCGCGCGCGTTTTCCAAACATTGGAAAAGAACACAGCCAAAGTTCCAAGGATTGGAAACAGTCGCGCTGATTTTTTCCAAGGCTTGGAAAGTCTCGGACGCCGCGTGAGGTCACGCAACCTACAACAGAACGCCGCTGTTCCTTTGTAGGTCGGGTCACCGACCCGGCGGGATTGGTGATCGCAAGGAATGTCATGCGAAAGAGAAGCCGGGACCTTCATGGCATTCCTTTCTCCTCGAACTCGCCGAGCGCGAGCGGGTAGTTGCCGTATTCGCGGACGAGCTTGATGATGTAATCGTAGGTGTGGCCGGAGACGCTGCTGCTGACGGAGTGGTCGGACTGGAAGATGTAGCCGCCGCCCTTGGCCGCGTTCAGCTTGCGCAGCACCTCGCGGCGGATCGCGGCGCGATCGCCGGTCTCCCAGATCTGGATGTCGCTGTTGCCGCAGATGCCGAGGCGCTGGCCGTACTGGCGGCGCAGTTCGACAGCGTCGAGGCCGGCTTTGACCTCGAGCGGGTTGTAGGCGTCGAGGCCCATCTCAAGGTAGTCGGGCAGGATCGCCTTCACGTTGCCGCAGCCGTGGTAGATCACCGGCAGGCCGTGGGCGTGGGCGAGCGCGATCATCTGCGCGACCCACGGTTTGAAATAGGCGCGCCAGTAATCCGGCGCCATGAACGTGCATTGCTTGAACGCCACGTCGCCCCAGATCACGAAGCCATCGAGCAGCCCCGCGCCCGCGGCAAGCTCGGCCTTCGCCAGCTCCAGATAAAACGCGCCGAGCCGGTTAATCACCGCGCCCATTGCCTCTGGTTCCTCGCCCATCCAGATCATCGCGTTCTCCTGCCCGATCAGGCGCGTCAGGCATTCGCTCGCCTCGATGATGCTGCCATACACGGGGAAATCCGGGCGTAGCGATTTGACCGTCTCGATCCACGGCGGCGTGTTGCGCTGGAAGCCATCGCCGACGCCGGCGATCTGGTTATCGCCCGCCGCCAAGAAACGCCGCGGATCGGTCGGCGAGTCGAACTCGACGCGCTGGAGTTTTTCGAACGTGTCGATTTCCCACGCGCGCATCTCCGGCATCGGATAGGAAAAGTGCTTGTGCATCACCGCGCCGAAGCCGGTCCTCACGACGACCTCCTCGGCGGTTTCCTTCAGCGTCTCGAACGGCCGAATCCACGGATCGAAATTCGCCACGGTGACAATCCAGTCGAGGTCGTAGTAGTAGTAGGGATTCGCATCGGCGGGCAAACCGAGCTCCTGCCGCCAGCGGTTGATGAAGCCGCCCCAGAAAAAATCGCTGACCGGTACGCGGTCGGGCTCCTTGTGCCGCAGCGCCTTGTTCATCCGCTCCAGCTTGCGCAGGGTGTTCGCCTTGCGCCCGCTGACGTCCGCCGCCTTGCCGATGGTATCGAACATGCCACTCATGGTTGGTGCTCCTATGCTTCCACTTCCAGACAGATGACTTCGCTGACCGGCACGCGGGCGAGCGTGACCTCGACGCCGCCGCGCTCGGCGCGCACGCGCAGCTTCTCCCCGGCGATCAACGCGCGGGCAGCGGCGACCTTCAGCGGCAGGTTCAGGCGCACGGTCGCATCGGTCAGGGCAATCGGGTCCTCATGGAATTCCGGGTGCGGCGGCGCCTTGCGCACCGGCGAGTAGTTGATGACGTGAATGAGATAGCGTTTCTGCGCCGCCTGCTGTGTGAGGGTGATCTCCGTCGAGAGCGGCGCGTTGCTGCTGATCAGACGCTGCGGCAGCACCTCGCCGAGGACTTTCTCGAACGCGGCGCGATAGACCCAGTAGCCGTTGCGGTAATAGCTTTGGCCGATCGGGAACGCGATCAGGCCGACGCGCCCGCTGCGCGCGAGCGCGGTGTAGTCGGTGACGTGATCGAACGGCGTCTGCTTGTGGCTGGTGAAGTGCTCGGCGGTGCGCTGGAACTTCGGCTCGCCCAGCGCCGCCAGCGAGGTGGCCGCGCCCGCCGCCTTCCACTGCGACGCGCCCTCATAGAGCGCGTATTCATAGTCAGGAATGTCGCCGGTGAACTTCACCCGCGGCACGAGGTAGGCGGGCTTGAACGGCGAGGCGCCGGCATAAGTCAGGCCGTAGCGCTCGAGCCAGCTCGCCGTGGCACCCGCGGCGAGACCCGCCTCGTGGCAGGCGAGCACCGCCCCACCCTGCGCGATGAACGCGTGCAGGCGTGCGACCGTCGTGGCGTCGGGCCGGAAACCATCGGGCAGCACGACGAGACCGTAGCGTTCCCACTCCTGGCCGGGCTCGACAACGTCGAATTGCAGCCGCGACTCCAGCAGCAGCTTGGTCAGGCCGTAGAGATATTCATCGCGTAGCCGGTCGAATGGCACGGCGGGGATCAGCAGCGCGGCCTCGGTCACCGGCGCCGCGCCTTCGAGATAGGGCTCCAGCGCCTTGATACGTCCATAGGATTTTCCGATGACGTGATAGACCGCCGGATCGAGGCGGCCGGTCGGTGGCATCTGGTCGCCGATGTCGCAACGCGCGGCGTTGGCGACGATGCTCGCCAACTCCACGTCGAGCTGCTGCGGCAGCTTCAGCCCGCCGAAGTCGGCCCACGAAGTGACGAAGCGGCCGGTCATGCCGTTGACGGGCAGGCCGAACGTGCGCTGATAGCGCATCTGCATCGGCGCGTAGAAGTAGCCCCAGCCCGCGCCGGTCGGCAGCGCCTCGATATCGATGTTATCGAGCAACGCCGCGCGCTGGCTCACGCACGCGAGGCCGATGTCGTTGAAGTCCACCTGACAGCCCGGCCGCGTCGCGCGCACGAGTTCGCGCATACGCTTGTGCCAGTCGAGGAAGAGCTGGTTCTTGTGGGCGCGCTGCGCCTCGGCATCCTTCGGGTCCTTTCCGGCGGCCACGAGCTGCTTTTTACATTCCGGGCAATAGCACTCGGGCGCGATCGGCTCGGCCATGTCGAACCACGCGCCGTCGAGCTCATAGCGGCCGACGAACTCGCGCGTGTGTTCGTCCATCAGCTTGCAGAACGGCTCATGTGCGAGACAGAGCGCGGTCCAGCCCGGCGTCTGCCCAGCCTTGGGCAGATAGTTCGAGCCATCGCGCTTGATGACGAGCCAGTCCTTGTGCGTGCTGGCGAGGTGATGATCCCACGTGGTGCAGTAATAGGCATAGACGGCGATCTTGCGTGCGCGGCACGCCTTGACCTGCTCGCCGAGCAGATCGAACGCGAGCCCCGGATGCACGGGGCCGTACTTGCTTGGGTAATAGAACAGACCATGCATGTCCTTGGCGAACACGACGACGGAGTCCACGTTGCCCGCCAGCAGCCGGTCGCCGAACTCATCGGCGTTGAACTTTTCCCCGATCCTGCCGATGTGGCGCGTGTTGTGGAAATCGAGATGGATCTTCCGCCACGGCCGTCGCGGCAGCGCGGCGAAGCGCGGATCAATCCACGTCTTCAGCGCCGGCGGCGCTTCCGCCGCGCCGAGCGGCAGCGCGTGCGCCGCCGCGACCCCCACGGCCAGCGCGCCGAGAAATTCACGACGATTCAGATTGGTATGCATGGTCATTTCTCCTGGGGTTGCTGCGGACGAACCAGCGGTAACCAGACCTTCATCAACGCTGGGCCGCGATTGGCCCAGGCAAAATAAGGGATGAGCGTGATCCCGACGCCGCCCTGCAAATCCGGCGGGCCGGCAGCCGGCGGCAACGCGCGATATAACACGTCCGGCCCGCTGGCCAGCGAGACCGGCAACAGGCCATCAGGATGCTGCTGCAAAAAGGCGGCGCAGCCTTGCGGTGCAAGCGCCTGGCCGGCCAGGACCGTGACGCCGCCCAGAAAATCCTTTTCATGCCGGGGCGTGAACACCGCGTTGGCAGGGAGGCACAGACCGGCCTTCCACACTTGCTCGCCCTGCGCATCGCGCGGCACTTCCCAACAATAGACCACCGGCCCGCGCCGGACAGCCACACAGCCGCGGCAATCCTCAACAGCGGGATGCGCAGTAACCAGCCGTGGCTCCAGCGGCAGGTCCAGTTCCACCACATCGCCCGCCATCCAGACGCGCCGCAGGGTAGCGTAGGTACCGGGCTTGGCAGCCGCGCCGCTATCCACACCGTTGATTTTCAGCGCCGCGTGTTCCGCCCAACCGGGGATGCGCAGATTCAAGCTGCAGGGCCGCGAGGGCGCCTGCGTGATGGTGAGCTTCACATGGCCGTCCCACGGATAAGCGGTCTGTTGCGTCAGCGCCACCGGCGCGCCGTCCGGCAATTTCGTGCACAGCGTATTGCCGCCGTAGAGATGGACCCACACCGCCTCCGGCGCAACGCTGTAGGCCCAGCGGCCCAACCCCGCGAGGGTGCGCGCGACTTGCGGCGGGCAGCAGTAGCACGTGTGCAGGAACCAGCGCGACGCGGTGAAGTGCTTGGTCGGCCAGCCGGACTGGCCGCTCCATTCGAGCGGATTGGCGTAGAAGAAACCGCGGCCATCAGCGGCAACGGCCGAGAGTGCGCTGTTATAGAGCACGGTCTCCACCACATCGGCATACCGCGCATCACCGGTGATCTGGAGCAGCCGCCAGTTCCACATCGCGTTGCCGATGTCGGCGCAGGTCTCGTTATAGGCCGTGCGGTTGGGCAGCTGATAGTCGGCGCCGAAGGCCTCGTGCACCTCGTCGCCGCGCGTGGATTGACCGGTGGGCAGGGCGCACGCGCCACCGGTGATGTAGGTGCGCCGGCCCGCCGCGTTGCGCCAGATATTTCCCAGCGCCGCCAGCAACGCCGGCTCGCCGGTTTCCATATAGAGATCCGCCGCGCCGCACCAAAGATAAGTGCCGCAGACGGCGTGGCCGACTGCCTGCGACTCCGTGCGCAGCGGCACGCGATCCTGCGAAAGGTCGGTGCCGCCCTGATGCCGGCGGTCGTGGCCCTCCGCCGCCGTGGCGGGCGACGAGCCGCGCATGGTGATGAACACATCGGCCAGTTCCAGATAGCGGCGCTCGCCCGTCACGCGATAAAGCTCCACCAGCGCCATCATCTGCGCGGGATTGAAGTCCATGCGCGCCAGCGCCGGCGGGCGCGGCGCAAACACCGTGTAGAGATAATCGGCCGTCTTCCGGGCCACGTTCAGATACGTGTCCTTGCCGGTCGCTTGCTTGTGCGCGCACGCCGCCGAGATCAGATGGCCCATGTTGTAGAGCGCGTGATGCTGCACCTTCTCCCAGCGTTGTTTTTTCGGATTGAGCTGGATGTTCGTCGAGAGATAGCCATCGGGCGCCTGGGCCTTGACGATGATCGCAATCCACTCATCCATTTTCCGATCCAGCGCGGGGTCCTTGGTGACGGCGTACAGGTGGGCCAGGGCCTCGAGCCACTTGTGGCAATCGCCATCGCTCCAATCGGTACCGCGATAGTCCCCCTGCTCCAGCCCGGCGGCGATTTTGAAATTGATGAGCTGCTCCGAATTGCTGGCGTTAAGCAAAGCGGCCTCTATGCTCGGCAACATCGCCCGCCGGCACAGCTCGAACTTCTCCGCCCAGAAGCCCCCGGTCCACCGCACAGCCGCCGCCTCGACGCCGCGCATCTTCGCATGCGGGCTAACCGCGGCCGGGTCGCTCGCGCCACAAAGCACGACCGCCGCCAGCGGCCCAACCAGCCACGACACCACCATGTGCTTCATGGCAGCTCCTTCGCGGAGCCGGCGAACAGTTCATCAGCCACCGCGCCGCTGAAATCGCGCAGGCGGAAATAGGTCGCCTTGCCGGCGGGGTCGGGAAACTCGGTCAAGGTGAGTTCATAATCGGCTTTCGCGCCCAGGCCGAAGCCGGGCTTCCACGCCTGGACGCGACAGCCGAGGCCATCGGGCCGGACAGCGGCATGAGGAACCGGCGCCGTGAGCGAGGCGGGATTGAGCGCGATATAGCCGAGCTCGGTGCCGTCGAGTTTGGCGAGCGCCGGATTTTGCGCCGGGTCGAGGCAGAAGACCAGCGGTCCGCGCAGCACCGCGACGCGCCCGGCCTGCCGCTGGCGGCCCTTGACCAGCCGCCACTGCATCGGCAGATCGAGCGCGACCTGATCGCCCGCGAGCCACTTACGCCGTAACTCGAAAAACGTCCCCGGCTGCACGGCGTCAGCAACCGGCTGGCCGTTGACGGCTACGCGGGCCTGCGCGGCCCACGCGGGAATGCGCAGCCGCAGCGTGAACACCGCCGGCTGCTCCAGTTCGACGCCGATGCGGATGCGCCCGGTGTTCGGATAATCCGTCTCCTGCCGCAGCGTCACCGGTTTTCCATCGAGCTTCACCGTCGCCTGCGCCGGCGTGTAGAGGTTCACCGTGACGCCATCGGCCGCGCGGTAGAAGACGAAGGTGGGCAGCTCGGCGATGATGCGGCGGAAGTTGCACGGGCAGCAGTAGGTGTCGGTCTTCCAATAGACGCGCTCGCCCTCCAGCGGCGCGAAGTAGCGCAGGCGGCGGCCGTCCGGCGACTGCGAGGCGAACAGCGCATTGAAAAGCGTGCGCTCCATCACATCGCCAAGGCGCGCCTCGGCGTTCAGGCGGAGCAAGCTGTCAAGGACGCGCAACTGGTAGGCCAGCGCGCAGGCCTCGCCGACATCGCCGCGCGCGTCCTGGTCGGCGGTCCAGATTTCGCACTGCCCCGCGCTGCCGGTGATGAGGGCTCCGTCGTGGTGCGTCATGAAGTCGAGCGCGCGCTGCGCCGGGCGCAGCAGGCCCGCGTCCGGCTGCAGGCGCTGCAGTTCCAGTTGCGCGAGGCTGCGCGCCAGATAGGCATAGACGTGGCCCTCGATGCCCTTGCGCCGGCCGATCACGATGCCGAGGTCCCAGTCCGGCAGCGCGCGCGTCCGCGTGACGAAATCGAGGTAGGCCCACTCGCCGGTGGCGCGATGCAGCGCCAGCAGCGTGCGCTCGATGCCGGTGAAGGCGACGTGCGGCGCCACCTCGGCCCCGACACCCCAGTCCGGCGGCAGCAACGACCAGTTCTTGATGAGATAGTCCGCCGCCTTGCGCGCGGCGGCGAGGGCCTCCGCGTCGCCGAAGAACTGGTGATCCGCCAGCAGCGCCCAGATCACATAGCCCAGTTCGTGCACATCCCACAGCGTCTTGATCCGCTTCGCCGGCGGGAGCGTGCCGATATACCCATCGGCCCCCTGCGCCTTGATGATGGCGGCGATGAAGTGCTGGCGCAGCGCCTCCACCCGTGGGTCGCCCGTGTAGGCCGCGAACCGCACCGTGGCATCCACCGTCTTGCCGAGCCCGATGTATGCGCCCTTGCGCGGCTCCTCGGTGAACGGCCGGAGAAAATCGCGGTCGGCGTCGAGCTGGAGCAGGTTGTTGGTGACCGTGATGGCGATGCGCCGCCCGATCTCGCCGCCCACCCTGACCTCGCGCAGATCCAGCGGCGACAGCACATCGCCGGCGCCGGCCGGCAGCGCCGCCAGCAGCAGCGCACTCAAGAGGATGGTTCCCAATTTCATGGCAGACCTTTGATCGGCATGTTGCCAGCAGTTCCAAGGATTGGAAAGCCCGAAGCCTGTTTTTTCCAAGGCTTGGAAAATTTCGCGCCCGTTTTTCCAAGCCTTGGACACCCACGCCACAACCCCACTGCGCGCTTGACCCGCCATGGGCAGCGACCTAGCCTGCCGCCAGCGTGCGGGTGATGGGGAACTATGCTGCTGCCAACCATACGCCGGATGGATCTCTCGACGTGGTATCTGCTCGCCACGAACATGATCACCATCGCCGTGGCGCTGCACCAGCATTGGCGCTACTCCGAACTGCTGTGGATCTACTGGTGCCAGAGTTTGGTGATCGGCGTCTTCGCCGGTTGCCGCGCCGGCCTGCTGCACCGGTTCACCACCCGGGGCCTCGATGCAAACGGCAACTACGCCCACCCCACCCAGTCAACCAAAGTGAGTACGGTCATCTTCTTTGCCTTCATCTATGGCATCGCCCATCTCATCTACCTTGTGTTTCTTTTGGGCATGGCCGCCGACCTCTCGCGGGCGGATGTGCCGGGGATGCTCGCGTGCGTGGGCCTGTTTGCGGCAAACCACTTCTTCTCGTTCCTCCAGAAGCACCGGCAGGACGTCACACAAATACCCAGCATTGATGGCATCCTCGGCTTTGCCTTTCTCCGCATCCTGCCGATGCACCTCACCCTCATCATCGGCGGACAATTCCGCAACCGCGCCGTGGGGTTTCTGGTCTGCTTCCTCGTCCTGAAAACCCTCCTCGATGTCCTGATGCACCGCGCCGAACGCCGCCGGATGGAAGCTTGAACAAAAGCGAACGAAGCAACGAAGAAGAAGGTCACCCACTCTCTCATCGCTATCGGTATCGGCTCGCAATCGCTAGCGCTCTTCGCGTCACGCCGAGGCCCATCCCGAAGGCGTGCCTGATCTGTCACTGTTCCAAGGCTTGGGAAAATCGGCACAAATTTCCCCAAGGGTTGGAAAACCTGCCGGGACCTGTTTCCAATCCCCCTCTGTGCCTATGAAAGTGAGACACTTTGTTGACAGGAATATAGAGGGCGGGAAAAGGCTAGCGGATGCAGACGGAAACAGGAATGACAGAGGCGGCAG
>CAISWQ010000123.1 GCA_903889245.1 uncultured Lentisphaerota bacterium
CTCGGCGACGCGCGGCAGACCGCCGGTGATGTCCTTCGTGCGGACAACCTTGCGCGGCGTCTTGGCGAGGATCGCACCCGCGGGCACCGCGACGCCGTCCTTGACCATGACGTGCGCGCCGGTCGGAATCGAATAGTTGCCCAGCACGTTCTTCGTGCCGGCTTCCTTGAGGACGATCCGCGGATGGCGGTCTTCCTTGTGCTCGATGATGACCGTGCCTTCCATACCGGTCGCCTCGTCCACCTCGCGGCGGATGGTGACTTCCTGGATGAAATCGTGGAACTCGATGACGCCCGCCTGCTCGGAGAGAATCGGAACGTTGTAGGGATCCCACTTGACGAAGACAGTACCCTTCTTGATCTCCACGCCATCGACGACATTGATCTGCGCGCCGAGCACGATGCTGTGGTGCTCCAGTTCGCGGCCATCCTTGTCGTGGATACTGATGACGCCGTTTTTGTTCAACGCGATCTGGCTGCCGTACTGGTCGGTCACCGTGCGCAGGTCCTGATAATGGAGCACACCGTCGTGCTTCGCGACGATCTGCGGCTGCTTGAAAACGCCGGACGCCGTGCCGCCGATGTGGAAGGTCCGCATCGTGAGCTGCGTGCCGGGTTCGCCGATGGACTGCGCGGCGATGATGCCGACCGCCGTGCCGAGCGCGGCCGGTTTCTGGGTGGCGAGGTTACGGCCATAGCACCGCGCGCAGGTGCCGCGGCGGCTTTCGCACGTCAGCACGCTGCGGATGCGGACGCTGTCGAGCTCCGCCTCCACGATGCGCTGGGCGGCCTTCTCGTCAATCTCCTGGCCGGCGGCCACGATGACTTCCCTGCTCGTCGGGTCGAAGATGTCGTCGAGCGCGGTGCGGCCGATGATGCGGGCGCGCAGCGGGACGAGTTCATCATCGCCCTCATAGATGGCGCGGACGGTGATGCCATTGAGCGTACGGCAATCCTGCTCCACGATGATCATGTCCTGGGCCACGTCCACGAGCTTGCGCGTCATGTAGCCGGAGTCGGCGGTCTTGAGCGCGGTGTCGGCCAGACCTTTGCGCGCGCCGTGAGAACTGATGAAGTACTCCAGCACCGTCAGGCCTTCGCGGAAGTTCGACACGATCGGCTGCTCGATGATTTCGCCCGAAGGCTTGGCCATCAAGCCACGCATACCGGCCAACTGGCGGATCTGCTGACGGCTGCCGCGCGCGCCGGAATCCACCATGATGAACAGCGGATTGACGTACTCGCGGCCCTCGTTGAACTCCATCGCGCTGAACATGGCGCTGGAAATCTTTTCCGTCGCGTGCGTCCAAATGTCCACGATCTTGTTATAACGCTCGCCGTCCGTGATGATGCCCTTCTTGTACTGCGACTGGACCTCGCCAATCTGCTTGTGGGCGGTCTCGATCTCCTGGTTCTTGGCCTCCGGGATGATCATGTCGGTCATGCCGATGGAAATGCCGGCGTAGGTCGCGTGCTCGAAGCCGATGATCTTCAGGCGGTCGAGCGCCTTGACGGTCTCCTCGTGGCCGGCCACCTGGTAGCAGGCGAGGATGAGCTGTTCGAGCTGCTTCTTGGTCGCGGGCTTGTTGAAGAAGCCGAGGCCCTCGGGCCAGATTTCGTTGAAGAACACGCGGCCGACGGTCGTCTCAATCACGGCCTTGTGCTTGTCGCCAAAGCGCGTCTCGCGCTGGTGGTCGGGGTTGCGGAAGCGGATGCGGTCATGCGTGCGGAGCGCGCCCTCGTCGAAGGCGGTGTGCACCTCGGAGGCGGTCGCCATGATCGGCAGGTGGTCGAGCTTCTCGCCGCCCTTCTTCTGGAGCTGCGCCAGACGGTCGCGCTGCGAGGCGCTCGTCATGTAGTAGCAGCCGAGCGTGATGTCCTGCGTGGGCATCGTGATCGGCTTGCCGCTGGAGGGCGAGAAGATGTTGTTCGGCGCGAGCATGAGCATGCGCGATTCGAGTTGCGCCTCGATGGAGAGCGGGACGTGCACGGCCATCTGGTCGCCGTCGAAGTCCGCGTTATAGGCGGTGCAGACGAGCGGATGGATGCGGATGGCCTCGCCCTCGATGAGGATCGGCTCGAACGACTGGATGGAGAGCCGGTGCAGCGTCGGCGCGCGGTTGAGCATGACCGTGTGGTTGCGGGTGATCTGGTCGAGGATATCCCACACGATATCGTCCTCGCTCTCGATCTTCTTCTTCGCGGCGCGGACGGTGTGCGCCACGCCCAGCTCCTTGAGCCGGCGGATGATGAACGGCTCGAACAGCACGAGCGCCATCTTCTTCGGCAGGCCGCACTGGTGCAGTTGCAGCTCGGGGCCGATGACGATGACCGAGCGGCCCGAGTAGTCCACGCGCTTGCCGAGCAGGTTCTGGCGGAAGCGGCCCTGCTTGCCCTTGAGCATGTCGGAGAGCGACTTCAGCGGCCGGTTGCCGGCGCCGGTGACGGCACGGCCGTGGCGGCCGTTATCGAACAGCGCGTCCACCGCCTCCTGCAGCATGCGCTTCTCGTTGCGGATGATGACATCCGGCGTCTTGAGCTGGAGCAGGTTGCGCAGGCGATTGTTGCGGTTGATGACGCGGCGGTAGAGGTCGTTCAGATCGCTGGTCGCAAACCGGCCGCCCTCGAGTGGCACGAGCGGGCGCAGGTCGGGCGGGATGACCGGAAGCACTTCGAGGATCATCCATTCCGGCCGCGTGTTGCTGGCGGAGAATGCGCTCAACAGCTTCATGCGCTTCGTCAGCTTCTTGCGGTTCTGGACGCTGCGGGTGTTCTCGAGGTCCACCTCGATCTTCTGGATCTCGGCCTCAAGATCAAGCTTTTTCATCAGGTCGCGGACGGCCTCGGCGCCCATCTTGGCCACGAACTCATCACTGAACTTGTCCTGCGCCTCGCGGAACTCGATCTCGCTCAAGAGCTGCTTCTCGTGCAGCGGCGTGTTGCCGGGGTCAATGACGAGGTAGTCCTCGTAGTAGAGGATGCGCTCGAGGTCGCGCGCCGACATATCGAGCACCATGCCCATGCGGCTCGGGGTGCACTTGAAGAACCAGATGTGGCTGACCGGCACGGCCAGTTCGATGTGGCCCATGCGCTCGCGGCGCACGCGGGCGATCGTCACCTCGACACCGCAACGGTCGCAGATCACGCCCTTGTGCTTGATGCGCTTGTATTTTCCGCAGGAACACTCCCAGTCCTTGGTCGGGCCGAAGATGCGCTCGCAGAACAGGCCGCCCTTCTCGGGCTTGAAGGTCCGGTAGTTGATCGTCTCGGGATTCTTGACCTCACCCCGGCTCCACGAGCGAATCGTCTCGGGCGAGGCCAGCGTGATCCGGGCGAAGTCAAAGCCCGAGGTCGTCGGCTGCTCTGCGCCCAACATCGGCGTCGGTGTTGCGCTGTTTTTGGTTGTCACTCGAGAACTCCTTCGTCCGCCAATTATTCCGCCGTCTTTTGCAGTTTCATGTCCAGGCCGAGGCTCTGGATTTCCTTGAGCAGCACGTTGAACGACTCCGGCATGCCGGCGTCGAGCACGTTCTCGCCCTTGACGATGGATTCATAGATCCGCGTCCGGCCGGGCACGTCATCGCTCTTGACCGTGAGGATTTCCTGCAGCGCGTAGGCCGCGCCGTAGGCCTCGAGCGCCCAGACCTCCATTTCGCCGAAGCGCTGGCCGCCGTACTGCGCCTTGCCGCCCAGGGGCTGCTGCGTGACGAGCGAATAGGGGCCGACGGCGCGGGCGTGAATCTTGTCGCTGACCAGGTGGTGCAGCTTCATGATGTAGATCACGCCGACCACGACGCGCTGGTCGAACGGTTCGCCCGAGCGGCCGTCGAAGAGCACGGTCTTGCCATCATCGCCGATGGGCAGATCCTTCTCCTCGGCCGATTGCTTGAGCATTTCGTGAATATTGAACTCCGGCATACCATCGAACACCGGCGTGGTGACGTGCAGGCCGAGCGCGCGGCAGGCGATGCCCAGGTGCGTCTCGAGTACCTGGCCGACGTTCATGCGGCTGGGCACGCCGAGCGGATTGAGCACGATATCCACCGGGTTGCCATCCGGGAGGAACGGCATGTCCTCTTCCGGCACGATACGGGCGATGACACCCTTGTTGCCGTGACGGCCGGCCATCTTATCGCCGACGGACAGCTTCTTCTTGCTGGCGATATAGACCTTGACCTGCTTGATGATACCGGGGTCCACGTCGTCGCCGCTCTCGAGGCGGTCCATCGCGCGGTCCTGCTCCATCTGCAGTTCGGAGAACTTGTGACTGAACTCACCGATGATACCTTGGATCTTGATCTGGATCGGGCTCGGATCAATCTCGATGTGGTCGTGCGCCGCCGCCAGCTTGCGCAGCAGCGTCTTGGTGATCTTCCGGTTGGCCGGGATGATGACCTCGCCGTTCTCCATGTTGAGCACGTCGAGCGGAATCTTCTCGCCGAGCAGGATGTTGCTCAACGCCTCGGTCAACTCGTCGGTGACCGCCTGGCGCTTGTCCTTGAACTCGTCCTGCGCCTGCTTGAGTTGCTTGCGGCGCTCATTGGCGCTCAACTTGGAGCGCGAGGACGATTCCTTGCGCGCCGAGACCTTGACGTCCATGACGATGCCATAGGTGCCGCTGGGGACGGTGAGCGAGGTGTCGCGCACGTCGGCGGCCTTCTCGCCGAAGATCGCGCGCAGCAACCGCTCTTCCGGCGCCAGCTCCGTCTCGCTCTTCGGCGTGATCTTGCCGACGAGGATGTCGCCGGGCTTCACTTCCGCGCCGATGCGGACGACGCCGTCGTGGCCGAGGTTCTTGAGCGCCTCTTCGCCGACGTTCGGGATGTCGCGCGTGATTTCCTCGGGGCCGAGCTTCGTGTCGCGCGCGCCGCACTCGAATTCCTCGACATGAATCGAGGTGAACACGTCCTCGCGCACGAGACGCTCGTTGATGAGGATCGCGTCCTCGAAGTTGTAGCCGCACCATGGCATGAACGCCGCGAGCACGTTGCGGCCGAGCGCGAGCTCGCCACCCGCGGTGCAGGGGCCGTCGGCCAGCACGTCACCCGCCTTGACCTTCTGGCCGAGGCGCACGAGCGGCTTCTGGTTGATGCAGGTGCCGGCGTTCGACCGCATGAACTTGCGCAGGTCATAGTCCTGCGCCTCCTCGGCCGACGCCTTCTTCGCGGGCATCTCGCCATCCGGCGTCACGACGATGCGGCTGGCGGAAACGTAGGCGACTCTGCCGGGCGCCGTGGCGATGACCATGCTGCGCGCATCGCGGGCCACGCGGCCCTCGATGCCGGTGGCCACGTAGGGCCGCTCGGTGTGCAGCAGCGGCACGGCCTGGCGTTGCATGTTCGCGCCCATCAGGGCGCGGTTGGCGTCGTCGTGCTCGAGGAACGGGATCAGGCCGGCGGCCACGCTGACGAGCTGCTTCGGCGAGACGTCCATGTAGTTGACGCGCTCGGCCGGAACTTCCAGGAAGTCGCCGCGGTAGCGCGACTGCACCGTCTCGTTCTTGAAGCGGCCCTTGTCATCCAGCGGGGCGTTGGCCTGCGCGATGACGAAGTTTTCCTCGGCGTCCGCAGTCAGGTACTCGACCTTGTCGGTGACGCGGCCGTTATCCACCTTGCGGTAGGGCGTCTCGATGAAACCGAATTCGTTGACGCGCGCATACATGCTCAACGAGGAGATCAGGCCGATGTTCGGGCCTTCCGGCGTCTCGATCGGGCAGATGCGGCCGTAGTGGCTGGAATGCACGTCGCGGACCTCGAAGCCCGCGCGCTCGCGGCTCAAGCCGCCCGGACCGAGGGCGGAGAGGCGGCGCTTGTGCGTTAGCTCGGCCAGCGGATTGGTCTGGTCCATGAACTGCGAAAGCTGGCTGCGGCCGAAGAAGTCGCGGATGACCGCGGCGAGTGCTTTCGGGTTGATCAGCTTCTGCGGGGTGAGCTTCTCGACCTTCGCATCGAAGATCGTCATGCGCTCCTTGACCAGGCGTTCCGTGCGGGCGAGGCCCACGCGGCACTGGTTCTCGAGCAGTTCGCCCACCGTGCGGATGCGGCGGCTGCCGAGGTGGTCAATATCATCCACCGTGCCCTCGCCGCGCTTGAGGTTGATCAGGTAGCGGACCGCCGCCACGAGGTCTTCCTTTTCCAGCAGGCGTGATTCGCCGGCCTTGGGCAGATTCAGCTTCTGCTGCATCTTGTAGCGGCCCACGCGGCCCAGGTCATAGCGGCGCGGATCGAAGAACACACGCTTGAGCAACTGGCGCGCATTCGCGACGGTCGCCGGATCGCCGGGGCGCAGCTTCTGGTAGAGGTCCTTCAGCGCGTCGTCCTGCGTGCGGGTCGTGTCCTTCTTGATGCTCTTGAGGAACAGGCCCTCGTCCCAGGCGACGTTGACAACCTCGACGTTGTCGTAGCCGGCGGCACGCATCTGCTTGACCAGTTCCTTGGTCAGCGGATCGTAACGCCGCGCGAGGATGCTCTGCGACTCGGCGTCCACGATATCGTCCTTGACGACGAGGTTCGCGAGCTTCGCCTCGTCGGTGGCGTCCTTGAGCGAGCGCTTCTCGACGGCGTAGAACAGGCCGAGCAACTCATCATCGGTGCCGTAGCCGAGCGCGCGCAAGAAGGTCGTCGCCAGGAATTTCCGGCGGCGCTTCTTGCGGTCGAGGTAGATGTTGAGCAGGTCGGTCGCGTCGAACTGCACCTCGATCCACGACCCGCGGTCGGGGATGATGCGGAAGGAGTAGAGCACCGAGCCGTTGGTGTGGATGGACTGCTCGTAGCAGATGCCCGGGGAGCGGTGCAACTGGCTGACGACGACGCGCTCGGCGCCGTTGATGACGAACGTGCCGGAGTCGGTCATGAGCGGGATTTCGCCCATGTACACATCCTCCTCGCGCGTGGACTTGTCGTCCCGCAGGCGGAACGTCACGTAGAGCGGCGCGGAAAACGTGTGCCCCTCGCGGATGCACTCGATCGCCGAGAGCTTCGCCGGCTGCAGCTCGTACTTGACGAAGTCAAGCGCGCACTGGCCATCGTAGCTCTCGATCGGGAACACTTCCTTGAAGACCGCCTGCAAGCCCACCAGCTTGCGCGCGGTGGGCTTGACGCCCATCTGAAGGAAATCCTTGTACGACGCGGACTGGATTTCGATCAGGTCGGGAAGTTCGATCACATCCGACAGCTTGCCGAAATTTTGTCGTTCAGCCATCTGACACCTGTAAGCTCGGAGTTAAGACACAAGAACCAGGGCGCGGCGCCGGGCTCCCGCCCGGCCGTCCCGCCCTCCAACGCCGCGGCCGACTTACTTGAGTTCGACCTTGGCGCCAGCCGCTTCGAGCTGCTTCTTGATCTTCTCCGCCTCGTCCTTGCTCGCGCCTTCCTTGACGTTCTTCGGGGCGCCCTCGACGAGGTCCTTGGCTTCCTTCAAGCCCAAACTGGTGATCGCGCGGACTTCCTTGATGACGGCGATCTTGTTCGTGCCAGCGCTGGCGAGCACGACCGTGAACTCGGTCTTCTCCACCGCCGCCGCACCCGCCGCCGCGCCGCCGGCCGCCGGGGCCGCCGCCGCCACAGGCATCGCCGCCGAAACGCCGAGCTTCTCCTCGAGCGCCTTCACGAGCTGGCTCAACTCCAGCACGGTGATGCCCTGGATGTACTCGATGAACTCGGCCATCTTGCCTTCGACCTTGACTGCTTCCTTCGCTTGCTCTGTCATTTTATTCTCCTTCTGACTGCCACACTGTTCAGGCCTGCGCGGCCTTTTCCTTCTGCTCCTGGTATGCCTTCAGCACGTAGACGACGCTGGCCAGCTTCTGGTTGAGCGCGCCCACCAGCCGCTGCATCGGCGCGGCCAGCGTGCCCACCAACTGCCCGTAGAGCTGCTCGCGCGACGGGAGGTCGGCGAGCTGGCCCACGTCCTGCGCGGAGAGGATCGCGCCTTGCAGCGCACCGATCTTGATGACCGGTTTCTCCTTCTCCTTGATGAAGTCGCGCAGCACCTTGGCGGCGCGCGCCACATCACCACGTCCGCTGATCATGGCGGAGGGGCCGGTGAGGCCCGGCTCCAGGCCGGCCTGCCCCAAATCTTTCGCGACCAACCGCACGAGGCTGTTCTGCACCACGTGGAACTCCGCCTCGGCGTCGCGCAGCTTGTTGCGCAACTGGCTCATGGCGGCCACGTTCAGGCCCTTGTAGTCGGTCAGGATGACGAAGTGCGCGTCCTTCATCCGGCCGCGCAGTTCATTGACGATGGATTGTTTTTCAAGTCGCATGATTGCTTCGCGCAGCTTACGCCACCGCGACCTCCTTGATCTGGATGTGCAGCCCGGGGCCCATCGTGGAGCTCACCGTGGCGCGCTTGATGTAGATGCCCTTCGCCGCGGCCGGGCGCGCGGCCTGGATCGCCGCGATCACCGCCTTGCTGTTCTCGACGAGCGCCTCGTTCGTGAACGAAAGTTTGCCGAACGGGACCATCACGTTGCCGTTGCGGTCCATGCGGTACTCGACGCGGCCGGCCTTGCAGACCTTGACCGCCGCCGCCGTATCCTCGGTGACCGTGCCCGTCTTCGGGTTCGGCATGAGCCCGCGCGGACCGAGCACTTTGCCGAGCTTGCGGACTTCCTTCATGGTCTCGTTCGTCGCCACCGCGACATCGAAGTCGGCCCAGCCGCCCGCCACCTTGGCCACGAGGTCCTCGTAGCCGACGTGCTCGGCGCCCGCCGCCTTGGCGGCATCGGCCGCCGCACCCGTGGCGAACACGAGCACGCGCACCTTCTTGCCGGAGCCGTTGGGCAGCACCACCGTGCCGCGGACGTTCTGGTCGGACTGCGTCGGGTCCACGCCGAGGCGGAACGCGAGCTCGGCGGTTTCATCGAACTTCGCCGTCTTGTTCGCCTGCAGGAACGCGACCGCGTCCTTGAGGTCATACACTTTATCCGCCGTCACCTTGGCCTTGACCGCGGTGTATTTTTTGCCGTGCTTGCTCATTAGCCCTCCACCTCGATGCCCATGCTGCGGGCCGTGCCGGCGACCATCCGTGCGGCGCGCTCCAGATTTGTGGCGTTGAGATCCTTGCTCTTCAGCTTGGCGATATCCAGCACCTGCTGCTTCGTCACCTTGCCGACTTTTTCCTTGTTCGGCGTGCCGGAGCCCTTGGCGATGTTCGCCGCCTTCTTCAGCAGCGTCGAGGCCGGCGGGGTCTTGGTGATGAACGTGAAGGTCTTGTCCTGGTAGACCGTGATCACCACCGGGATGACCAGCCCCGCGTCCTTCTGCGTCGCCGCGTTGAACTGCTTGCAGAACTCCATGATGTTGACGCCCTGCTGGCCGAGCGCCGGGCCCACGGGGGGCGCCGGGTTGGCCTGGCCGGCCGGAATCTGCAACCGCACAATGCCTGTGACTTTCTTTGCCATGTTCGTTGTTTCCTTGCGGACTGCGGTTCCAAGGTTTGGAAAACGCGAGGCGGTCGTTTTCCAAGGGTTGGAAACTGCCGCTAGCTAGCCTTTTCCACCTGCCAATATTCCAGTTCCACGGGCGCGGTGCGGCCGAAAATCTGCACCGAGATCTTCAGCTTGCCGCGCGTCGGATCCACTTCCTCGATCACACCGGTGAAGTTGAGGAACGGGCCGTCGGTGATCTTCACCTGCTCGCCCGGCTCGAAGGTGACCTTGGGCTTGACCTTCTTCTCCTTGTCCTCGACCTGGTAGAGGATGTGGTCAATCTCGCTCTGCTTCAGCGGCACGGGCTTGTCGCCGCCGATGAAGCCGATGATGCCCTGCGTCTTCTGGTTCGTGAAGAAATTCCACGCGTTCTCCTCCAGCGTGCCGTCGGCCTTGTAGAGCGCGACGTGCACGAGCACATAGCCGGGGAAGAATTTCCGCGTCTGCGTGGTCCGCTTGCCCTGCTTGACTTCCGAGACCTTCTCGGTCGGGATCAGGACCTCGTCCACGATCTCCTTCATTTCTTCCAGCCGGATGCGCCGTTCAAGGCTTTCCTTGACCTTGTTCTCCTGGCCGGAGAGCGTATGCAAGACGTACCACTTCTTTTCCATGACTGCTCCAGAACTCGCCGGGATTACCTAAGCACCAGTTTCAGGACACTGTTCAGGACGAAATCGCTGACGCCCACGAACGCCGAGAGAATGACGACGGACACGATGACGACCACCGTGGACTCCTTGAGTTCCCCCCACGTCGGCCACGAGCATTTCTTCAGCTCCTGGCGCACCTCGTCGAAGAACGTGCGCACCGCGCCCACCCATGCTCTGATCTTTTCCATGAATCGTTCTCTCCGGGGCAACGCGGGTGGCACGGCAGGAGGGACTTGAACCCGCAACCTGCGGTTTTGGAGACCGCCGCTCTGCCAATTGAGCTACTGCCGTATCGTCCGTGAATCCTTTACTTGATTTCGCGGTGAACGGTGTGCTTGCGCTCCGCGGAGCAGAATTTCTTCAGCTCGACGCGTTCCGTCATCGTGCGCTTGTTTTTGGTCGTCGTGTAGTTGCGTCGCTTGCACTCCTGACACGCCAACGTAATGATTTCGCGGGGCATGATTCCACCGTTCTCCCGAAGGCCTTACTCGATGATTTCCGTCACGCGGCCCGCGCCGACCGTGCGGCCGCCCTCGCGGATGGCGAAGCGCATCGTCTTCTCCATCGCGATCGGGGTGATCAGGCTGACGCCGATGCTGACGTTGTCGCCCGGCATCACCATGTCCACGCCCGCCGGCATCTCGACATCGCCGGTGACGTCCGTCGTGCGGAAGTAGAACTGCGGCCGGTAGCCCTTGAAGAACGGCGTATGGCGGCCACCCTCTTCCTTGCTCAACACATAGACTTCCGCCTTGAACTTCTTGTGCGGCGTGATCGTCTTCGGCTTGGCCAGCACCTGGCCGCGCTCCACGTCTTCCTTCTTGAGGCCGCGGAGCAGGCAGCCCACGTTGTCGCCGGCACGCCCTTCGTCGAGCAGCTTGCGGAACATTTCCACGCCCGTCACGGTCGTCGTCTGCGTGTCGCGCAGACCGATGATTTCGATCGGCTCACCGACCTTGACGATACCGCGCTCGACGCGGCCGGTCACCACGGTGCCGCGACCTTCGATCGAGAACACATCTTCAATCGGCATGAGGAACGGCTGGTCAATTTCGCGGACGGGCTCCGGCACGTTGGCGTCGAGGGCATCCATGAGTTCCTGGATGCACTTGGCATCCTCGTGATCCGGCGACGGGGCCGCGAGCGCCTTGGACGCTGCGCCGCGGATGATCGGAATGGTGTCGCCCGGGAACTGGTACTTCGTCAGCAGTTCGCGGATTTCCATTTCGACGAGGTCGAGCAGTTCCTTGTCGTCCACCAGGTCCACCTTGTTCAGGAAGACCACGATGGCGGGCACGCCGACCTGGCGGGCGAGCAGGATGTGCTCGCGCGTCTGGGGCATCGGGCCATCCACCGCGCTGACCACGAGGATCGCGCCATCCATCTGGGCCGCGCCGGTGATCATGTTCTTGATGTAGTCGGCGTGGCCGGGGCAATCCACGTGCGCGTAGTGGCGCGCATTGCTGGAGTATTCGACGTGCGAGGTCGCGATCGTCAAAATCTTCGTCGGGTCGCGGCGGCCCTGCGACTCCGAGGCCTTGGCCACCTGATCATAGGAAATGAAGGTCGCCAGACCCTTCGACGCCTGCACCTTGGTGATGGCGGCGGTCAATGTGGTCTTGCCATGGTCAACGTGGCCGATGGTGCCAACGTTTACGTGGGGTTTAGTCCGTTCGAATTTTTCCTTGGCCATGTTTCTCTCCTGCCGACTCGGCTTGTTGGTTGTTCCTGTTTCCTAATTTTATTACCGACATCCACTGGAGCCTACGAGCGGGATCGAACCGCTGACCTCGTCCTTACCAAGGACGTGCTCTACCAACTGAGCTACGTAGGCCCGTCCAAAACTCCAGCGTCATCCGCTCATCTGCCCGGCCGCGCCACCCGGCGCACCCGTTTAACGCAAAGCAAAAAAAGAGCGCAAACAATCCCCCGCGCTTTTTTCCCGTAACTGAAAAAAGAGCCGGCAGACTGCCTACTCCCTTCAAACTTATGTCTGCGGCACGCTTACAAATGAGGCATCCACAACGTGCAGCGCGCGACACTCTAGCGGACTTTCCCTACCCGTCAACAACTTTTTTGAAAATTTTTCCAAGCCCGCGGAAAACAGGCCTCTATCGTTTCTAAGGGGCTGGGAACACGCGCCCTCACCGCGGCGGGGCGACAGGGCGGAAGTGGCGGTGAGTCAGGGTCGGCCAGGTCTGGCCGGTGTCATAAAGATTGCCCAGCCACAGCGGTTGCGGCAGCCAGACGCGATAGCAGTTGGTTACACTCCACGCGGTACCGGCCGAGGCGTAGTCGCACATCGTGATGGTCTGCGGCTGACCCTCGACGGTGGCGGGCACATCGAACGCCATCCACGCGCCGATGCGCGCGGCGGCCTGCGGATTCGGCTTGAGCCGGATGAACGGCGCGGCGCTGCGATCCAGCAACGCCTTCGCCTCGATGTTCACCTCCGGCGTCAGGCGGCTATCGAGCGCGAGCACGAGCGGGCCGCGCAGGATCGCCAGTTGGCCGTTGCCATCGGGCGCCTTGACGATGCGGCCGCGCAGGTCGGGTACGAGTTGGATGCGGTCGCCACCCTTCCACGTGCGCTGCAGCTTGGCATAACTGCCGGGCTGCACCGGCACCGCCTCGCCGTTGACCGTCAGGCTGGTGTTCGCGCTCCACGCCGGGATGCGCAGCGCGAGCGTGAAGGCTTCCGGCTTGGCGAGTTCGAGCACGATCTCGATCTTGTTCGCGATCGGATATTCCGTCTGCTGCTTGATCATCACCTTCTGCCCGCCGGGCGTGGCGACCTCCGCCGTTCCGGGAAAATACAAATTGACCACCGGGCCTTCGGCAGCGGTCATGACCGCCCACTGCGGCGCAAGCAGCAAGCCGCGCGGGCCGCTGACGACGCAGCAGCTCAACCCGACCTCGTCGTGCTGCATCAGGCTCGGCACGCGCTCGCCGTTGATGCCGCTGAAATAGGCCCACCAACGGCCGTCCGGCATCTGCGCGGCGAGCAGGCCGTTGTAGAGATTGCGCTCGAGCTCGTCGGCGAACCGCACGTCGCCCGTCAGCCGCAGCAACTGGTAGAGGAATTTCATCCACGTGGCGGTGACGCACGTTTCCATCGGCTGGAACACCGCGGCCGTCTGGTTCGTGTGTCCGCTGCACCAGTGCTCGCCGCGCGTACCGGGGCCGATGATCGTCGTCTCCTGGCTCAACACGCCCTCGGCCAGCTTGATCGAGGCATTGAGATAGTTCTTCTCGCCGGTGAAGCGGTAGAGTTCGCACAGGCCCTCATAGCACGACATCATTTCGTAGGCCTTGTTCCAACGCATGTTCACCGGCGTCACACCCGCGAGACTGTCCTCGATCAGTCGCAGCCCGTTCGTGCATTGCGGCACGTGATGCGAGGGCTGGCTCCACTGCCCGACAATGTACTGCGCGTAATCCAGGTACTTCTTCTCGCCCGTCCGCTGATAGAGCAGCACCGTCGGTTCGAGGATGGACGACGCCGCGAGGCCCTTGTGCGTGCCGATGTCGGCGATGTTCGTCTTGCCCGCGCCGGTCTGCGCGAGCAGCGTATCCATGTGCCGGCTCGCGGCGGCGAGCGTCGGCGCGTCGCCCGTACGGTCAACGTAGGCCAGCAGGCCGAGCAGCGCGTACTTGCGCCCCCACACGTCCCAACCCTTGAGCCGGTGCTCCGGCTGGCGCGTGCCGAGGTAGCCATCCGGCGCGGCGGTCGCCACCAGCGCGCGGGCGCCCTCGTCGAGCTTCGCGCGCGTCGCCGCCGTCGGCCGGTAGGCATCGGCCAGCGCGAGCGAGGTGTACCACTTGCCCCAGTACTCGCAACGCCAGTCCTTGAACCCCTCTTCCGCCTTGTCGCGGTAGGGCTTCACCAGCGGCTCGACCGGCTGCGCCAGCACGCGGTTCGCAATGCACTGATCAATCTTCGCGCCGAGCCGGCCCTCAATGCGGACCGCGCCCGCCGCCGGCGGCCGGAAGACATCCGGCGCCACCGGCTGCACCGACCCGCCCAGCACCGGCGCCGCCAACGCCACCACGGGGAGGATTTTGAGATTCATTTTCATGCGCGCATTCTCTGGACGCGCAGAGGAAAAGCAAGCGCCGATTCCGGCACGGCGGGATCGGCCGCGGTCTGACGAACGCGGCGACCAGAAAAGCAACCCCCGCCCTCACCATTCCAAGCCTTGGGAAAATTCGGCTGTTTTTTCCCAAGGCTTGGAAACAGACACGCAGGTGTTCGACAAAAAATGAGGAACGCAGGAAAGGCCGAAACCATCGTCACCATCCACCATCCCAGCACTCCACCACTCCATCACTCCCGCTCTTCCGCGTCAGAGCAGGCCCTGATAGGCGAGCCAGAGGCCGCGGTAATATTTCAGCACGCGGACGGGGTCGGTGCTCTCGGGGATTTCCGCGAAGGTGTAGCCGCTGAAGCCGCTCTCGCCCAGCCGCGTCAGCAGCTTGCGGAACGGATACTCTTCGAGGCACAGGTCGCGCATGTGCACGGTGAAGATTTTGTCTTTGACGAGGTCGAAGTTCGCGTCGAAGCCGCCGTCCTGCAGGTCGGTCTGGTTCGAGTTCCAGCACAGCCCCACCTGCGGGTGGTTCGCGTAGTCCATGATCTTCTTGCAACGCGGCACGCGCGAGGTTTCGCCGCCGTGGATTTCGAGCCGTACCTGCAGGCCGAGCCCGGCCGCGCAGTCGCCAAGCTCGCGCAGCGACTTGCCGATCTGCTCCAGCGTCTGCTCCTCCGGCACTTCCTTCGGCAGGGCGTTCGGCCGGACCTTGATGCCGGTCGCGCCGACATCTTGCGCCAGCGCGAGATATTCCTTCGTCGCCTCGATGTCCTTGCGGAGCTTCGCCTGGTCCGGCGTATGGAAATCGAACGCACTGCCGAGGCTCACCAGCTTGACCGGCGAGCCGGCAAACCGCTTCTTCACCTCCGCGCGCTGCTCCTTGCTCAAGCCGACCTCGACGCCGTGTTTGTGCGTGGCCCGCAGTTCGACGCCCTCGATCTTCGCAGCCGCGCAGTTCTTGATGATCGTCTCGATATCCCAGTCCTTGGCGATGTTATAGGTGACGATGCCGAGGTGGAACTTGGATTTGCTGGTGACGAGGCTCGGCGCGGCCTCCTCCTTCTTTTCCTTCTTCGGCTTGCTGGCCGCGAGCGCAGCCGGGCCCAGCACAGTGACCGCGCCGCAGCCCACGGCGGCGCCCGACAGGAAACGGCGACGGGAGATATTCATGCGCGTGCTTCTAGCAGAACCCCCGGCAAATTCAACGCCAACCTTGGTGGGGGCGCAGTCTCTTCCGTAGCCGCGTTCGTAAGAACGCGGCACACCCCACCCCGACCTTGAAGCTGGCCGCGGCTGGGCTGATGTGGCCGCATGCTGACGAATGCGGCTACGGGCTGGTTTCACGGAATGTCGTAGAGCAGGAATTCGCAGGGCAGGTCGCCGTTGAGCAGTTCGACGCGCAGGCGCGGGCGCGGCGACATTTCCTGCGCGTAGGCGGGCGCGCCGGCGAGCAGGGCGACACGCCAGCCGTGCAGGCGACAGAACGCGGCCATGACTTTGCGCGGGAAAAGCGGCTCGGTTTCCAGCCGCACGCCGTACGGGGGATTGGTGACGATCAGCGCGGGCTGGTCATCGCCCTGCAGGTCGAGCACCGACTGCTCGCGGAAGGCGAGCTTGACGCCGGCGGCGCGCGCGTTGAGCTGCGCCTTGGCGAGGACGGTGGCATCGCTATCGGCGGCGATGATCCGCGGTGTCTGGCCGGCGCGCGCGCCGCGCAGTTGGCCCTTCATCTCGCGCAGCGCCTGGGCCTCGGCGTCGCCGAAGCTGGCCCAGCGCTCGAAGCCGAAGCGCTCGCGGGTGAGGCCGGGCGCGACGTTCGCCGCCCAGAGCGCGGCCTCGATGGCAATGGTGCCGGAGCCGCAGAGCGGATCGAGCAGGCGCGTCTTGCGGTCCCAGCCGGCCATGCGCAGCAGCGCGGCCGCGAGCGTCTCGCGCAGCGGCGCCTCGCCGGTCTCACGGCGGTAGCCGCGCTTGTGCAGCGGCTCGCCGCTCATATCGAGGTAGAGCGCCGCCTTGTCGTTGCCAAGGTAGAGGAAGACGCGCACATCGGGGTCCTCGGAAACGTTCGGCCGCAGCCCCTGCGTCGCGCGGAGCTGGTCTACGATCGCGTCCTTGACCTTGAGCGCGGTCGCGCCCTCGTGCGTAAGCTGGCTGCCGCGGCAGATGGCGTTGACGGAGAAGGTTTGCTTCGGCGTCAGGTGCCGCGCCCAGGCGACCGACTGGACGCCGGTATAGAGCATCGCCGGCGAGGGTGCGGGGAAGCGCGCGAGCAACACGTGGATGCGCTGGGCAATCCGGCTTTGCAGGCACGCGCGCCAGCCATCCTGCCACGAGCCGCGGAACGGAATCCCGCCGCGATTGAACCGCACCGAGGGCAGCCCCAGCTCGCGCAGCTCGTCGCACAGCACCTCCTCCGTGCCGGCAATCGCCGAGGCATGGAACTCCAGCTTCTCCTCCACCGCGCACTGACCCTGAAATTTCATGCGCGTATTGTCGGGTGACGGCGCGCGGAAGTAAAGAATTCACCACAGAAGAAAACGAAGCGAACAAAGGCCAGGGGAGAACAGCGCAGGCGGGAAGACGCGAAGAAAGCCATCCACAGATTACGCAGATTTCACAGAGGCCAGGGCGCAGCCCGCAGACAAAAGAACGAAAGGCCCCAACGAGCCAGGCAGCGTTCAAGGGCGGACCCTATCCGCCCAGCATATTCACCTTTCACGGTCTAACCCTACACAGTCGGAGGGCAAGAACGCCCAAGCCTCCAAGTAACAATGCGCCTGTCGTCGGTTCCGGCACAATATTCGGAGAGAAGATATTTATGCTGTCAATGGTTACAGGACCTGTCCCAGATTCTGGGTGTTGAGGAACTCCTTGTACTTCGAAGGTGTACTCGCCTGGCAGAGCACTAGGATCTCCCCTATATGGCATTCCTTCGTTAGCTTCGTAATCAATTCTCCATGTTCCATTATCATACATTGTATACGTTCCTACCTTTCCGTTATTGTTCAAATCTATTCCTGCAGTCCATAAACTTCCACCATTTAAACCATTTGTTGCGACTTCTCCGGCTTGCATGCCTAGAGTAGTATATGGTGGTCCATCTCTTGACCAAAGCCATCCATTGGTAGAACTGCTCGCTCCCCCATCTACTTTAAAAGCACCTATTGGATAATCAAACCCCGCACCCAAATCGCTTTGATCCTTAATAAAATTAGCTACAATCATATTTGGAGCCGAATTTGAAATTAAAGTTCCGTTTTTATCGAAATAGTTTACATGAGCAACATTGTATAGTACATCCCTATACTCCTCTGCCATATAAGGTCCCAAAGTTGACTCTGGTCCAGTTATATCTGTTACTAAATCTCCTTTTGCCTTTCCAAGCATTCCAGCTCCCATCAAAACCAGGAGGGCCAAGCCTTGGAGGGCGAAGCGTTGGAGCCGGCACGACAGCAAACGGAGCGTCGCGAAATCTGATGTATTCATCTGTTCCTTGGTATTCTCTTGCGGCCATGGGCTTGGACTGGAAAGGCAGCGTGCTTTTCCGCGTGGAAAAAAGGAGCGATTCCCAAACCCGGAACTTCCGGGGTCAGACAGCGAGGCTGTTTCTTTGTTCGCACGGTTTGGGAATCGCTTCGGGGTTGCATGTCGGTTACGGGCCGACGGTGAGGATGGCGGTGTCGCTCCATTCGCCGGTCGGGTTGCCTTTGTCCCGTGTCATCATGCTCATCCCACCATGATGCTCACGGGGGCGCTCCATTGGCCGACGCGGTCGTCGCCGACGCGATAGATCGCGCGGTAGGTCCACTTGGTGGGCGTCGCGGGCAGCGGCTGCGTGTCGGTATAGCCGGGCGTGGTATCCATCGCAAGCAGGGCATAGCCCTGGCCGCGATCCACCTGCATCTCGCAGGCGTCGAGGAATTGGGCCTGGCCTGCCCAGCCCCAGTCCACGAAGACCTGTCCGCCCCGCAGCTCGACCTTGATGCTGGGTTGCATGGCCGCCAGGTCGGGCGCGGTCTGCACGGGGCCTTCGATGCCAAGCGCTTCGCCAAGCGCCGCGTTATAGTTGGCGCTGGCCTTGAGCTGCTTGACCAGCGCGCGGAAGCGCACTTCGATGCCCACGGCAACGGCGGGCACACTGGCGGGGAACGTGGGGGCGACGGGCGCGCCGGCGACCGGCGCGGTGCCGCCGCCGCGGACAAGGTTCTTCCACGCCGTCCATTCCTGTCCCCCGTTCTGCATGGTTTGCTGGCACGCAAGCGTGTAGCCGAAATACTCGGCATCGGCGGCTTGCGCGGCAACCTGCGCGGGCGTGACGCCCAAGGCCGTGGCATAGGCCGGCAGGTTGGTCTTGACCGTCTGCAACTGCGCCGCAAAGTCGGCGTCACTCCGTTGCAGGTAATCTTGCTTCGGCATGGTACTCCTTCTCCTTTTTTGTGTTGGCACTGCACCTTCGGTGGGCGGCGGGACATAGCCCGGATCGCCCGGCTCCAAGATGTACGCAGGCTCCCCCCAGCGCAGGTTGGGATCGTCCCACCGATACCCGGCGTCCCAATGGAGGGGTTTCATGAATAACTCACCTTTTCAGCCCCCCAAGGCTCGTTTGGGCCTGTTTTGACCATAAACAACGGCTCCGGATGATTTTTCGGTGTCCCCGGACCGTTCGTAGGCGCCGCCGGACCCTCCGTAGGCGCCGCCCGCTGATCCGTAGGCACCGACGGACCATCCGCAGGCACCGCCGGATCGCCCGTCGGGGCCGACCGCACTTCCATCGGCACCGACGCACGAGCGGGGGATACCGGTAAAGCGTTCCACCGCACCGCCGGAACGTCCGGGGGAACCGCAGGAGAGAGCTAGGAGACGGCTACGGCTTGGGGCGCTGGGGCGCTGGGGCGCTGGGGCGCTGGGGCGCTGGGGCGCTGGGGCGCTGGATTGGGGTTCCTCATATCCTGCGGAACAAATAGTCCCGCGCTGTCCACCGCGTCAAGGACTTTTTCGGTCCGCAACCGAACCGCAGAATAGCGAACAAGGAATATCGAAGGCTGAAGGACGGAGGGAGAGCAGAGGTCAGAGGTCAGAAGTCAGAGGTCCGTTTTCTGCTTTCAGCTTTCAGCTTTCTGCTTTCTGCTTTTTGCTTTCAGCTTTTCCAATCCCTGGAAAAAAAAGAAAGCCGGGCCACGGGGCCCGGCTGGCGATGTGTGTGGGGTGAAGGTTATTCCTTCTTGTCGCCCTTTTCGCCGGGGCGCCACTCTTCCTGCTGCTGCATGGCGGCGCCGAGCGCGGCATCGAGCATCCCGCCCATATCCACGATGCTCTCGCCGGGGCGCAGCCCTTCGAGCATGGACTCATCCACCTTGAACTCTTCGTCGGGCAACTGCGCGGCCTTGATGGAAAGGCCGATGCGGCGCTCGACAGGATCAATTTTGATGACGCGGGCTTCCACTTCCTGGCCAGGCTGGAGCACGTCCTTGACCTTCTGGACGCGGTCGTCGCTGATCTGGCTGATGTGGACGAGGCCATCGATGCCTTCCTCGATCTCGACGAAGGCGCCGAAGGAGGCGAGCTTGCTGACCTTGCCCTTGACGCGCTGGCCGACTTTGTACTTCGAGGCGATCGAACTCCACGGATCTTCCTGCGCCTGCTTGAGGCCGAGGCTGATCCGCTGCTGCGAGGGATCGACTTCGAGCACGACGGCCTCGACGACGTCGCCCTTCTTGAGGACTTCGGTCGGATGGTTGACCTTGCGGGTCCACGACATGTCGGAGACGTGGATCATGCCGTCCATACCTTCTTCGATCTCGACGAAGGCGCCGTAGTTGGTGAAGTTGCGGACCTTGCCGGTGATGCGCGTGCCGATCGGGTACTTGTTCTGGACCTCGTCCCACGGGTTGGATTCGGTCTGGCGGATGCCGAGCGAAATCTTCTGCTCGTCGCGGTTGACGCCGAGGATGACGGCATCCACAGCCTGGCCGACGGTGAGCACATCCGACGCCTTCGCGACGCGCTTGGTCCACGAGAGTTCGGAGACGTGCACGAGACCCTCGACGCCTTCCTCGATCTGGATGAACGCGCCGTAGGGCATGACGTTGGTGACGGTGCCGTGGACGCGGCGGCCGACCTGGTAGCGGGCCTCGATATCGTCCCACGGGTTACGGGTCTTCTGCTTGAGGCCGAGGGAAATCCGCTCCTTCTCGAGGTTGACGTCGAGGATGAGCACTTCGAGCTCCTGGCCGACCTTGAGCATCTCGGAGGGATGGTTGACGCGGCCCCAGCTCATGTCGGTGACGTGCAGCAGGCCATCCATACCGTTGAGGTCCACGAACGCGCCGAAGTCGGTGAGGTTTTTGACGAAGCCCTTGCGGATCTGGCCGATCTGGATATCGCGCAGCAGGCCCTTCTTCTGTTCCTTGCGGCGGTCTTCGAGCATCTCGCGGCGCGAGACGACGAGGTTGCGGCGCTCCTTGTTGATCTTGAGAATCTTGAACTCGAGCGGCTTGTTGAGGTAGGCGTCCGGGTCCTTGACCGGCGTAACGTCGAGCTGCGAGCCGGGGAGGAACGCGTCCACGCCGACATCCACGAGCATGCCGCCCTTGACGCGGCCGACGATCGTGCCTTCGATGACGCTGCCCTCGGTGTAATTTTCCAGGACGCGGTCCCAGTTGCGCTGCTGCTCCGCGCGCTGCTTGCTGACGACGATCTGGCCGTCATCGTTTTCGAGCTGCTCGATGAGGACCTCGATGGCATCGCCGGCCTTGACGGCGGCGAGGTCTTTGAACTCCTCGCCGGGGATGATGCCCTCGGACTTGTAGCCGATATCCACGACGACTTCGTTGGAGCGGACTTCGAGGACTTTGCCGCCGACGATGGAGTTTTCCTTGAAGGACTTCAGGGTTTCCTCGTAGCGGGCGGCCATGGCGGCCTTTTCTTCACTGATGGGAGCGGCGGGGGCCGCGGCTTTTTTCTTGCTCATGTTTTTCCGATCACGGCACGGCGACTCGTTGCGGGCCATCCGCCGGGTCAGAGACCCGGCCTACCTCATCAGGTTTATTTTCCAGGGCTTGGAAACCGCAGACGCTGGTTTTTCCAAGCCTTGGAAATTTTCGCCCAATTTTTTCCGGGGCCTGGAAATTTCCACAGGGATTTTTCCAAGGCTTGGGAAAGGAGGGTGCGCTTTGTTCCAAGGTTTGGAAAAAAGGTTGGTTGAATTTCCAACCCTTGGAATCAGCCGGCTGGCGCCGGCGTTACGTCATGAACTTCCTGCAACGGTTATGGGTTACGGGCTGATATTTTATGGCGTGCCGCAGCAGCCCACGTCCGCGGCACGTCAAACCGGTAAAAGGGTCGGGCCGACATTGCTGTCGGCCCGATAAAAAATCCCGGCAACGTGCTACTCTCCCACGGCCTACACCGCAGTACCATCGCCGCTGTGGGGCTTAACTTCCGTGTTCGGAAAGGGAACGGGTGTGGCCCCCACGCTATGATCACCGAGAAAAAATGAAATTGCATAGAGAAGGACATTCTTCACACAGCATCGTGTGATGTTAAGTTAAAGGTCAAGCCTCACGGCGGATTAGTACTGGTTGGCTGAACCCATCACTGGGCTTACACATCCAGCCTATCAAGGTCGTAGTCTTCAACCTGCCTTGAGTCGGTCTTGCGACCGAAGGGAGATATGATCTCGGGGACGGCTTGGCGCTTAGATGCCTTCAGCGCTTATCCCTTCCGCACATAGCTACCCGGCAATGCCGCTGGCGCGACAACCGGAACACCAGAGGTGCGTCATTCCCGGTCCTCTCGTACTAAGGAATGTTCCCCTCAAATCTCCTGCGCCCACAGTGGATAAGGACCGAACTGTCTCACGACGTTCTGAACCCAGCTCACGTACCGCTTTAATTGGCGAACAGCCAAACCCTTGGGACCTTCTCCAGCCCCAGGATGCGATGAGCCGACATCGAGGTGCCAAACCGCCGCGTCGATATGGACTCTTGGCGGCGATCAGCCTGTTATCCCCGGAGTACCTTTTGTCCGTTGAGCGATGGCGCTATCACAAACAACCACCGGATCACTTAGTCCTGCTTTCGCACCTGCTCGACTTGTAGGTCTCGCAGTTAAGCTTCCTTCTACCTATACGCTCTCCGCACGATTGCCGACCGTGCTGAGGAAACCTTCGAACTCCTCCGTTATCATTTTGGAGGAAACCGCCCCAGTCAAACTTGCCCTCTGGCACTGTTCCGCGCCCGGTTGTACGGGACGAGGTTAGAATTCCGGTTAATTAAAACTGGTATTTCACTGATGGCTCCACCCGACCTGACGATCGGGCTTCAAAGCCTCCCAGCTATGCTACATATAACCAACCAGAACCCAATACCAGATTGAAGTAAAGGTTCACAGGGTCTTTCCGTCCTACTGCGGGTATCCGGCATTTGCACCGGAATTACAACTTCACCGAGATCCTCGTTGAGACAGCGCTCAGATCGTTACACGATTCGTGCAGGTCGGAACTTACCCGACAAGGAATTTCGCTACCTTAGGACCGTTATAGTTACGGCCGACATTCACTGGGGCTTCGGGTCAGCGCTTCGCCTTGCGGCTAACGCCTTGCCTTCACCTTACAGCATTGGTCACGTGTCACACCCTATACATCGTCTTGCGACTTAGCAGAGTGCTGTGTTTTTGTTAAACAGTCGCCTGAGCCATTTCACTGCGCCTCCAACGAGCTTTTCCGTGAGGATGACTCCTTGGAGGACCCCTTCTTCCGAAGTTACGGGGCTAGTGTGCCGAGTTCCTTAACGAGGTTTCTCTCGCGCGCCTTGGTATCTTCTACCTTCCCACCTGTGTCGGTTTCAGATACGGTCACCTGCTTGATTAACGCTAGGAGTTTTTCTTGGCAGCAAAGTACCTCTCAATCCGTCTTGGCCGTAGCCGCAACGTCCCATCGTCCCTCAAGGTTGCCCCGGCGGATTTGCCTACCAGAGCCCTCTAAGAACTTTGACCGCCACTTCCAATGGGCGGCTGAGATCACTGTCTGCGTCACTCCATCACTCAAGCCGGTGGTACAGGAATATTGAACCTGTTGTCCATCGCCTACGCCTTTCGGCCTCGGCTTAGGTACCGACTAACCCTGGGAGGACGAACCTTCCCCAGGAAATCTTGGGATTACGGCGACCAGGATTCTCACCTGGTTTATCGTTACTCATGTCCGCATAATCACTTCCATGTCGTCCACGGTCGGTTACCCTCCCGCTTCAACCAACATGGAACGCTCCTCTACCAACATACTTGCGTATATTCCGCAGTCTCGGCAGTCGATTTAGTCCCGATCATTTTCGGCGCGAAATCACTCGACTAGTCAGCTGTTACGCACTGTTTAAATGATGGCTGCCTCTAAGCCAACATCCTAGCTGTCTTAGCAATCTCACATCCTTACGCACTTAATCGACTTTAAGGGCCTTAACTGGCGGTCAGGGCTGTTTCCCTTTTGGCCGTAGAGCTTATCCCCTACGGCCTATCTCCGCACGTGACTGCTGCGGCATTCGGAGTTTGATTGGCTTCGGAATCCCGGTAAGGACCCTAGTCCATTCAGTGCTCTACCTCCGCAACGAGCATTCGTGCAGGCTAACCCTAAAGTTATTTCGAGGAGAACCAGCTATCACCGAGTTTGTTAAGTCTTTCGCTCCCACCCACAGCTCATCCTAAGCCTTTTCAACGGCCACAGGTTCGGACCTCCACGAGGTGTTACCCTCGTTTCATCCTGGCCATGGGTAGCTCACACGGCTTCGGGTCTATCGCATGCAACTGGACGCGCATTTCGCACTCGCTTTCGCTACGGCTGCCGTCATCTCGCTGGAGACAACGTTAACCTTGCTGCATACAATAACTCGCGGACTCATTATGCAAAAGGCATGCGGCCACCCCCTTGCGGAGGCTACCACAGTTTGTAAGTACACGGTTGCAGGTTCTATTTCACTCCCCTAGCAGGGGTTCTTTTCACCTTTCCCTCACGGTACTAGTTCACTATCGGTCATCTGTTAGTATTTAGCCTTAGTGGGTGAACCCACCAGATTCAAGCAGGGTTTCACGTGTCCCGCTCTACTTGGGATACTCCTAGGTCTTGCTTCGGTTTCGCTTACGGGCCTTTCACCCTCTATGGAGGAACTTTCCAGAACCTTCAGCTACCGTTGCTCGTACCACATCGGAGTCCCGCGACCCTGCGACGCAAGCGCCGCAGTTTAGGCTGATTCCCGTTCGCTCGCCACTACTTGGGAAATCACGGTTGTTTTCTTTTCCACAGGATACTGAGATGTTTCACTTCTCCTGGTTTTGCTTCGCCGGCCTATGTATTCAACCGGCGATCGTCACCCATGACGGTGACGGGGTTGCCCCATTCGGAAATCTACGGATCAATGCGTGCTTGCCGCTCCCCGTAGCTTATCGCAGCTTACCACGTCCTTCATCGCCTTCAGATGCCAAGGCATTCACCATGTACTCTTACTAGCTTGACCAAAATTTGGTCACACATATCTCGAACATTCGGTGAAGAATGTTTCTACCCTTCTCTATGCAATTGTCAAAGAACTGACCCGCGATGCGGGAAATTGAATATTGCTTGCGGCGCGACCATCGCGCAGCAACCGACATTCAATTGATCAACGGCGGCTTGGTGGGCGTGCCTGGAATCGAACCAGGGACCTCGTCCTTATCAGGGACGCGCTCTAACCAGCTGAGCTACACGCCCAACGGTATTGCCAATTTTTGATTTGCGATTTCCGATTTTGGAAATTCGGCAATCAGCAATCGGCCTTCGGCAATCTCTGATTGGTGGAGGCAACCGGGCTTGAACCGGTGACCCCGAGCTTGCAAAGCTCGTGCTCTCCCAACTGAGCTATGCCCCCAACAATGTGACGGCATGTCCACGATTCCGAACCCGGCTTTGCGCCGCCGTTCAGAACAACCCACGAACTCGCTTCGAGACCGAAGCGGTGCGATTTCCACTAACCTGACAGTAGCCCTTGACTCATCTTGCGATGAGTTGCGTTCCGCTTGCGCGAAACGATTGTCTCTCCAATCTGAAATCTGATTAGGATTTCAAACGGATGCTCCTTAGAAAGGAGGTGATCCAGCCGCAGGTTCCCCTACGGCTACCTTGTTACGACTTCATCCCAGTCACCAACCACACCTTAGGCGCCTACCTCCCTTGCGGGTTGGATTGGCGATGTCGGGTGCAGTCGGCTCCCATGATGTGACGGGCGGTGTGTACAAGGCCCGGGAACGTATTCACGGCGCCGTAGCTGATGCGCCATTACTAGCGATTCCAGCTTCATGAAGGCGAGTTGCAGCCTTCAATCTGAACTGAGATTGGTTTTTTGAGATTTGCTCCACCTCGCGGTTTGGCTTCCCTCTGTACCAATCATTGTAGCACGTGTGCAGCCCTGGATATAAGGACCATACTGACTTGACGTCATCCCCACCTTCCTCCTGCTTATCACAGGCAGTCTGACTAGAGTGCATCTCGGGTTTAATCAAGATTAGCAACTAGTCACAGGGGTTGCGCTCGTTGCAGGACTTAACCTAACACCTCACGGCACGAGCTGACGACAGCCATGCAGCACCTGTGTAACACCCTCGAAGGCTTCCCATATTTCTACGGGCGTGCAGTTACATGTCAAACCCAGGTAAGGTTCTTCGCGTTGCATCGAATTGAGCCACATGCTCCACCGCTTGTGCGGGCCCCCGTCAATTCCTTTGAGTTTTAATCTTGCGACCGTACTCCCCAGGCGGTGCACTTAACACGTTAGCTCCGACACTGGCGGGGACAATCCCACCAACATCAAGTGCACACCGTTTAGGGCAGGGACTACCAGGGTATCTAATCCTGTTTGCTCCCCCTGCTTTCGTGCCTCAGCGTCAGTATCGATCCAGAGAGCCGCCTTCGCCACCGGTGTTCTTCTTGATATCTACGCATTTCACTGCTACACCAAGAATTCCGCTCTCCTCTCTCGTACTCCAGCACCGTAGTTTCGAATGCCGTTCCACAGTTAAGCTGTGGGCTTTCACATCCGACACACGGAACCGCCTACGCACCCTTTACGCCCAGTAAATCCGAACAACGCTTGCCGCCTCTGTATTACCGCGGCTGCTGGCACAGAGTTAGCCGTGGCTTCCTCCTGAGGTACTATCACTCCCTAGCAGTATTAGAGCTAGGGCCGTTGCTCCCTCATGACAGCAGTTTACAATCCGAAGACCTTCATCCTGCACGCGGCGTCGCACCGTCAGGCTTGCGCCCATTGCGAATGATCCTCGACTGCAGCCTCCCGTAGGAGTCTGGGCAGTGTCTCAGTCCCAGTGTGGCTGACCATCCTCTCAGACCAGCTAACCGTCTTAGCCTTGGTGAGCCGTTACCTCACCAACTAGCTGATAGTACGTGGGCTCATCTTTGAGCGCCAGGCCTTGCGGTCCCCGGCTTTGGATAGCCTTGGATGTCCAAGACGACCACATTCGGTATTAGCAATCCTTTCGGACTGTTATCCCCAACTCAAAGGCAGATTGCCCGCGCGTTACTCACCCTTCCGCCACTAGACAGCACCTGTATTGCTACAGATATTGTCCCGTTCGACTTGCATGCCTAATCCACGCCGCCAGCGTTCGTTCTGAGCCAGGATCAAACTCTCCGTATAAAAACTTTGAGCTGCCGTGTCGGCTCGCGACATCGGCATTTAATTGACCCAAGTGCAGTTATGCTGTTCGCAAAACTGCGAAAATCTACCGCAGGCTTAAAACTACATAGAAATCGCACCGCTTCCGTATCGAAGCGATGCTCGCGGGTTATTCTGTTTTCAAAGAACCAGACAACAAAAGACTTCCTTCTGGCCCATTTTATTACCGTGGGCCAGCGGAGTCCCACTATCATATATTAACGCCGGAATTTCTTGCCAGCGCTCGTTCACATACAAGCAAATTTCGACTCGCTCTTCTCTTCGCCGCCGCCAAGTTTATTGCTGGCAGCGAAGCATGTACGTGACGAATGTGGCGACAGAGTAAAGCAGCACTGCGGTTGCGTCAACAACTTTTTTCAAAAAATTACTATTATTTTTTCTGCCAACCTTTCCGCCTCTCTATCCGGCCCAATTCCACCGCAAGGCAGCACAATAGACAATGTGATTCAGCGCAAGCGCATACACAGAAGAGATGACATCATCAACAGTAATCCCCCAGCCTCCTTGCAGGCTCTGAAGCTGACGCGCAGGATAAGGCTTGATGATGTCCAACGCACGATGCGTCAGGAAGGCTAAGACAAGTAGAGGCCATGAGAACGGCAGGCCGATCATGGTGATCGGGAACGTCAGGTATTCATCCGCAACGACACAATGCGGATCCTTTATTCCAGCCTTTTTCTCTCCTACCCCACAAATCGGGACTGCCAGCAGGGCAAGGCCGCTGCAAGCAACGATCTGCCACGGCCAGGCACATTGACTCATCAACCAAGCCAGCGGCAAGCCCAGCAACGTTCCCACCGTCCCAGGAGCAAATGGGCTATGCCCCAGACCAAAGCCCGTCGCCAAAGCATTCACGAATTGTGTCGCTTGCATCCGGACGGAGTTTAGCACGCAGACCATCCCCAGCAATACGCTTTCTTGACGTGGCAAGGGGGATGCCCTAGTTTACCGCCCGCCTTTTCAGAGGCAGTATCAACCATCGAAAGAGGAAGCGGATGAAGTGTACGATTGAAGAACTCGGATCCTGTCGTAAGAAATTGAATATTGAATTTTCCGCCGAGGAAACAAGCTCGGAATTCAACACCACGCTAAAAAGCTTTACCAAGGCCGCACGCATTCCTGGTTTTCGTCCTGGTCGCGCGCCGGCGGCCATGGTGCAGCGGCACTACGGCAAGGAAATCGCGGAGGAAATCCGCGACCGGCTGGTAGCACGCGGCTATCATGACGCCATCGCCGAGCACAAGTTGGACGTGGTGGAGTTATTGGATGTGACTGACGCTCACTTCGTGCTCAACCAACCGCTCGCGTTCAGCGTGACGCTGGATGTCCCGCCGCAGTTTGACTTGCCGGCTTACAAAGGCATCGCGCTCACCGGCACCAAGGTCATTGTGCGCGATGACGAAGTCGAAGGAACCCTCAAAGGTATGCTGGAGCGACAGGCCAAGTTCGAAGATGTGACCGGGCGCGCCGTGCAGAAGGGCGATTTGGTGCAGGTTGATTATGTCGGCATGAGCGATGGCAAGCCAGTCGCGGAGATCGCGCCTGAAGCCGCGGGGCTCGGCAAGATGGATGGCTATTGGATGCTGGTCGAGGATGAGCATGCATTGCTTCCCGGACTTGGCGCGGCGCTGATTGGTGCAACGATGGGCGAGACGAAGCAGGCCGAGGTCAAGTTCCCGGCCGATTTCAGCCGCAAGGAACTCGCGGGTAAGTCCGCACAGTACACGGTGACGGTCAAGGCGATTCGCGAACGCAAGCTGCCGGCGAATTACGAAAGCTTGTTCAAGCCGTTCGGCGCAGAAAACGAGGAACAACTCCGGGCGCGTATCCGCAAAGATCTGCAAGCCTTGAAGGACAATCAGGAGCAGCGGCAGCGCCGCGATGCCGCCGCGCAATGGCTCCTTGCCAACACCAAGGTCGAGGTGCCCGAATCGGTCGTACAGCGCGAGACCCAGAGCAACGTCTATGATGTGGTCAGCCAGAACATGCGGCGCGGGATCGCCAAGGAAGAGATTGAAACGCATCGCGGCGAAATCTTCGAGGCCGCCAAGCGGACCGCTACCGGCGACGTGAGGTTGCGTTACATCCTGCATAAGATCGCCGACGCCGAGTCCATGGACGTCAGCGCCGCGGAACTGGATGCCGAAATCCAGAAGATCGCCACGCAGTCGCGCATGACCCCGCAGCAGGCGCGCAGCCAGCTCCAGAAGAACGAGCGCTTAGAAGCCCTCCGCGAGGCGCTGCGCCGCGACAAGTCGCTCGACCTCGTGCTGGCCCAAGCGGTGGTCACAGAGGTCGAGGCCCCGGAGAAAAAATAATGACGACGCACAATCAGTTGGTCCCGATGGTCGTCGAACAGACCGGCCGCGGCGAGCGCGCCTACGACATCTTCTCGCGCCTGCTCAAGGACCGCATCGTGTTCATCGGCACCGCGATTGATGACGAGATCAGCAACCTCATCATCGCGCAGATGCTCTTCCTCCAAGGCGAAGACGCCGAGAAGGACATCAGCTTCTACATCAATTCGCCAGGCGGCTCCGTGACGGCCGGGCTGGCGATCTACGACACGATGCAATATCTCAAGTGCGATGTGGCAACGTATTGCGTCGGCCAGGCGGCGAGCATGGGCGCCGTACTGCTCGCGGCCGGTGCCAAGGGCAAGCGACACGCACTGCCGAACGCACGGATCATGATTCACCAGCCATGGGGCGGCGTGCAGGGCCAGGCCACCGACATCAGCATCCAAGCCAAGGAAATCCTGCGCCTGCGCGACAACCTGAACAACATCCTCGCGCACCACACCGGCAAAGCGCTCGACGCCATCTCGCACGACACCGACCGCGATTTCTTCATGTCCGCCGAAGAAGCGCGCAACTACGGCCTGGTTGATCAAGTCGTCACCAGCCGCCGGCTGGGCGCGGCGACAAAGGAGAAGTAATCCATGGCGACGCGACGAGAAGTTTTGCGTTGCTCTTTTTGCGGACGTTCCGCGACTCAAGTCCAGCAACTGGTGCCCGGCCCCGGCGTGAACATCTGCGACCAATGCGTCGAGGTCTGCCGCCAGATGATGAGCCAGCCCCCGCCGGCGCAGCAGCCCGCGCCTCCGGCCGCGCCGCCGCAGCCGGCAGCGCCCCCGGCGCCCCTGGCGCCGCTCAAGATGCTCAAGCCGCACGAGATCAAGCGGCAGCTCGATGAATACGTGGTCGGCCAGGAACATGCCAAGAAGGTCTTGAGCGTCGCCGTCCACAACCACTACAAGCGGCTCCAACACAAACTTGACCGCCGCACCGGCGACATCGAACTGGAGAAAAGCAACGTCCTGCTCATCGGCCCGACCGGCAGCGGCAAGACCCTGCTCGCCCGCACGCTCGCGCGCATCCTCGACGTGCCCTTCAGCATCTCCGACGCGACCACCGTCACCGAGGCCGGCTACGTCGGCGAGGACGTCGAAAATATTTTGCTGCGCCTCATCCAGGCGGCCAATGGCGACGTGGCGCGCGCCGAGCGCGGCATCGTTTACATTGACGAGATAGACAAGATCGCCCGCAAGACCGAGAACGTCTCCATCACGCGCGATGTCTCCGGCGAGGGCGTGCAGCAAGCGCTGCTCAAAATTCTCGAGGGCACGGTCTCCAACGTCCCGCCGCACGGCGGCCGCAAACATCCGCAGCAGGAATATCTCAAGATCAACACCGAGCACATCCTCTTCATCTGCGGCGGCGCGTTCGTCGGCCTCGAGGACATCGTCCGCCGCCGCCTCGGCAAAGGCGCGCTCGGCTTTGGCGCGCGCCTGCCCGCCGGCCTCAAGGAGCGCCGCCAGGTCCTCCACAAAGTCGAGCCGGAGGACCTCCTCAAGTACGGCCTGATCCCCGAATTCATCGGCCGCCTACCTGTCGTCTCCACGCTCGACCCGCTCGATGAAAACGACCTCGTCCGCATCCTGACCGAGCCGCGCAACGCGATGACCAAGCAATACCAGCAACTCCTCGCGATGGAAGAGGTCAAGCTGACCTTCCCCGCCGACGCGCTGCGCGAGCTGGCCCGCGCCGCCGTGCAGAAGGGCACCGGCGCCCGCGGCCTGCGCTCGCTGCTCGAGGAAGTGATGCTTGATGTCATGTACGACGTGCCGCAGCGCGCCAGCCTGCGCGAGTTCACCGTCACCGCCGACCTCATCCGCCGCCGGCGCGCCGTCGCCGACGACGAGCCGGCCGAGGAGCCCCTGCGCGAAAGCGCCTAAAGGGAGCGGCTGATGTTTATCACGGGGCGAGTTTTCCAAGGCTTGGAAAATGGCACCCCAGTTTTTTCCAAGGCTTGGAAATTTTTCGGCGCTTTTTCCCAAGGCTCGGAAAATTCCGCCGGAGTTTTTCCAGGGCCTGGCTGGCGCAGAGCGCAGCACAGGAATTTTCCCGCGGGATTTTCCAAGGCTGGGAAAAACCACCCGTTCCACTTTCCAATCCTTGGAAAAATTTTCTTGCTCGCCGCGCTGACGGCAGTGGCCGGCGCGCGGGAGCTGCCGCTGACCATCCTCTACACGACCGATCTCCACGGACATCTGGCGGGTGTGACCTCGAGGAAGGAGCCGCGCGGCACCGGCGGCCTGCTGCGCTGCGCGACGCTCATCGAGCAGGTCCGCGCGCAGGAGAAAAACGTCCTGCTGCTCGACGCGGGCGATACGCTGCAAGGCTCGGCCGAAAGCTGGCTTACCGGCGGCCGCTGCCTGACGCGCGCCATGGAACTGCTCCGCTATGACGCGTGGTGCCTCGGTAACCACGACTTCGACTGGGGCACGGCCGCGCTGACCAACCTGCTCGCCAAGTCCAAGCTCGATGTGCTCGCGGCGAACATCGCGCCGCCGCTGCCCGGCGTGCAGTCGTGGCTACTCAAGGAAACCCGCGGCGTGCGCGTCGCGCTCATCGGCCTGACGAATCCGTTCATCCCGAAGTGGACGCGGCCGGAGCTGCTCGGCGACTACCGCTTCGACCGGCCGGTGGAAACGCTCGCGCGCCTGCTGCCGGCGGTACGCGCGGAGAAGCCCGACGTGATCGCCTTGCTGATCCACGAAGGCTACCGTCCCGCCGGCGACGATGGCGCGAACGAAATCCGCGCCCTCGCCAAGCGCTTCCCGGAACTCGATGTGATCCTCGGCGGTCATCAGCACGAAGCGCTGCTCGCGCCGACCGGCCTGGGCGTGCTCTATCTCGAAGCCGGCTGCCACGGGCAGGCCGTCGGGCGCGTGGACCTGCTCGTGGACATTGACCGGCACAAGGTGGTGCGCCGCTCCGCCAGCCTGCTCATCGCGAGCAACGGCGTGCCGGAGTCGGCGGAGCTGCGGCGGCACTTCATCCGCGACTTGTCGCGCGCCGAGAAGCATCTGGCCGAGCCGGTCGGCGCGGCGGCCGCGGCCATCGCGGCGACCGGCCCGGTGCGCGGGCAGTCGCCGCTGCAGCAGTTGCTCTGTGCCGCCATCGCAGAAAAAGTGCAGGCCGAGATCGTGCTGCACGGCACGCTCGCGGAGGCCGGCCTCGCCGCCGGGCCGCTGACCATGCGCGACATCTGGCGCATCGTGCCCTATGAGAACCGCATCGGCGTGGCGTATCTGACGTTGCAGGAAATCCGCGCGATACTGGAGGAGAATGCGAACGTGCCCGGCGATCACTTCCTCGGCGTCTGGGGGCTGGCCTACGATTTGCGCACCGCCGCCGCGCCCGGCCAGCGCGTGCATAATCTGCGGCTTGCCGACGGGACCAAGGCGCACGGCAAGAAACGCTATGCGGTCGCCTTCAACAGCCACACGCTCGCCTCCGGCGGCGGGCGGTTCCCCACCCTGCCCCAACTGATCGCCGAGCCGCGCGCGCGCTTCGCGCTGACAACCAACGACACCCGCGCCGCCGTCGCCGCTTACGTCCGTCAGCACTCGCCGCTCTACCCAGCCCATCCGTCGCTGGTGAAAATCAGCAGTGAATGAAAGCGCCAGAAAATGGGATTGCCACGGCGGCGTGTTTGCGTTGAAATGTCGGTGCCGTAATGAAAGCCGAACGGGACAAGGAAGGACGCCCCGCCGAAACGCCGACGCCGCCGGCGTGGCACGAGAAGGCTGAACTGCTCGCCGAGATGAGCCGGCTGGCGCAGATCGGCGGCTGGGAATTTGACCCCATCACGGGCCAGGGATTCTGGACGGAGGAGATAGCGCGCATTCACGATCTGGATCCGGCGCAGCCCGCCGGGGTGCAGTTTGGCTTGAGTTTCTATCCGGGCGAAGCGCGCGCGCACATCGAGCAGGCGGTGCGCGAAGCGGTCGAGTTGGGCAAGCCCTACGATCTGGAATTGGAATTCATCTCGGCCAAGGGCGCGCACAAGTGGGTGCGCACGGTCGGCGTGCCGGTGCAGGAGGGCGGCTGCGTGGTGAAGGTCTGGGGCACCATGCAGGATATCACCGCGCGCAAGCAGGCCGAGGCGCAGGTCCGCGAGCAGACCGCCGCCCTGGCCCGCAACCACGCGGAATGGGAGCATGTGTTTGGCGCCATCGGCGCGCCCATTGCCCTGCTCGATCCGCATCATCAGCTCCTCATGGCCAACCAGTCGTTGTTGCAACTCACGGGCAAGACGTTCGAGGAGTTGTGCGGCCGGAAGTGCTGGGAGTTCTGCCATGGCGCGCGCCAGCAGGGCCCGCACCTGAATTGCCCCTTCGAGGCCATGCGCGAGAGCGGGCATGAGGAACGCCGGGAGATTTATTTCGCCGCGTTCGACGCCACCTATCTCGTCTCCTGCACGCCGGTGTTCGACGCGGCCGGCCGCCTCGCCAAGATCATCCACTTTGCCACCGACATCACCGAGTTGAAGAAGCTCCAGAAGGATCTGTTGCAGGCGCAGAAGATGGAGACCGTCGGCCAGTTGGCCGGCGGCATCGCCCACGACTTCAACAACGTCTTGCAGACCATCCTGGGCTATACCGAGCTGCTGCTGAAGAACACGCCCGCTGACGACGAGCGCCGGCCCGACTTGCAGGAGATTCAGCGCAGTGGCGAGCGCGCCGCCGCCTTGACCCGCCAGTTGCTCGCCTTCTCCCGCCGGCAGATGTTGATGCCCGCCATCACGGACCTCAATGCCCTGATCGCCAATCTTGCCAGGATGCTCGCCCGCCTGCTCGGCGAGGACATCACGCTCAAGCTCGAACTCACCCCCGACCTGGGCCGCGTCCGGGTGGACCCTTCGCAGATTGACCAGGTCCTGATGAACCTGGCCGTCAACGCCCGCGACGCCATGCCGCACGGCGGCCAGATCAGCCTCCGCACCGAGCGCCTCACGCTCGATGTTGCCGACCTCGCCCTGCATCCTGAAGGCCGCACCGGCCATTTCATCCGCCTCGTCTTCACCGACACCGGCGCCGGCATGACGCGGGCGGTGCGCGAGAAAATCTTCGAGCCCTTCTTCACGACCAAGGGACCCGGCAAGGGCACCGGCATGGGTCTTGCCACGGTCTATGGCATCATCAAGCAGCACGACGGTTGGATCACCGTCTATAGCGAACCCGGCCACGGCACGGCCTTTACTATTTATCTGCCCGCCTGCGCCGTGCCCATCACCACGCCGCCGCCGACGCCGCTCCCGGCCACCCGTCTGCCCCGCGGCCACGGCGAGGCCCTCCTCATCGCCGAGGATGAGCCCCATGTCCGCCGCATGACCGAGCAGCTGCTCACCAAGTCCGGCTACCAGGTGACCGCCGTCGCCACCTGCGCCGAGGCCCGGGAAAAATGCGGCGCCCACATCCGCCTGCTCTTCAGCGATGTTGTGCTCCCCGACGGCAGCGGCCTCGACTTGGTGCGGGAGTTACAGCAGCGCCATCCGCACCTGCGCTGCGTCCTCGCCAGCGGCTATGCCGACCTCCACGAACGCTGGCCGGAGATAGCCGGGCGCGGCTGGCCCTTCCTCGTCAAACCCTATAAACAGACCGACCTCCTCCACGCCCTCGCCACCGCCCTCCACCCGCCCCCCGCGTGAGCCGCCGGGGCCGCGCCCACCGCTACGCAGCGCGGGCCCCGTGTTACGGCGGACCTTCCGGCGACACAAAAATTCATTTCCGGTGATTAGAAAATCGTTTCCTAAACACTCCCCCGGCCATCAAAAACGAGAAAACGGGTGAATTTCCAAGAAAACAGGCCCCTTCCGCAAAACTGCGCCCCCCTTTCGCCTCTGCCGTCAGACGGCTGCCGGCAAAGTCAGGATTGTCAGCCACCGGCTCCTGCGGTAGCATCCGGCCATGGCAAAAATCAATATCCCCGACGCCTTGAAAGCCGCCGTGCCTCAAACCATGTTCGGCCGCATCCTCGCCGCCACGCCGGTGATCATGACCGTCGTCGCCACCGCCCTCGCGGGCTTGGCCTCCAGCGAGATGACGCGCGCGCAATACAACCGCTCGCTCGCCGCCCAGCAGCAGTCCAAGGCCGGCGACCAGTGGAGTTTCTTCCAGGCCAAACGCCTGCGCGCCGCGCTCCAGCGCAACACGCTCGACATCCTGCGCGCGACCGCCGAGGTGCGCCCCTACGCGGCCACCGATCTCGACGCCGCCACCGCCGCCGCCCTGCAAACCGGCGAGCTGCCGGCGCTGCCGGACGCGACCGCCATGGAGGCCAGCCTCACCGCCGCGCTCGCAGTCCTCGAACAGTCCCCCACCGATGCCGGGGCCGCGACGGTGATCGCGCAGGTGAAAGCCCCGGCGCTGGAGGCCGCTCTGCTCGCCGCCAAGGAGCGGGCGCACGCGCTGGATAAACTCCTCGAGCCCATCACCAAGACCGTTGAACAACTCGACCGGCAACTGGCGCAGACCGCCTCCGACCCCGCCCTCCACCGGCCGTTCGTCGCCGCGCGCCTGCGCTACACGGCGAACCGCTACGACGCCGAAGCGCGCGTGAACCAGGCCATCGCCAACCTCTACGAAGTGCAGGTGCGCATGAGCAACCAGAAGGCCGACCGGCACCACCACCGCAGCAAGTCCTTCTTCTTCGGGATGCTCATCGCGCAGGCCGCGGTCATCATTGCCACCTTCTCACTCGCGGCTGCGCGCCGCAGCCTGCTATGGGGCCTGGCCGCCGCCGGCGGCGCCGCCGCGGTCTCCTTCGCCCTTTACGTCTATCTCTTCGTGTAAGCGACGCACGGTTTTTCCAAGCCTTGGAAAAAGCCCCCTGACCTTTTCCGGGGCTTGGAAAAATCTTCACGAAATTTTCCAAGCCCTGGAAATAAAAGCGCGAAAAGTTCCCAGCCTTGGAAAAAATTCCGCGAAACTTTCCAATGTCTGGAAAAACCGGCGCCCCGCGTTTCCAATCCTTGGAAACCGCGCCGCATTGCGCCGCTGGCCCTCTCCCGTTGTGCGCCTGTTCAACCTCGGCTCGCGAGTACGCTCGCCCTCCCACCCACAACCCACACGGGGAGGGCGAGCCTACTGGCGAGCCGCCCGTGTGTGGCAGATTCCGTTGCGAGGGCGAGCGTACCCGCGAGCCAAAGCCGAACGATCTCCCGCCTTCCTCACGCCTGCGCCAGGCGGGCGCATCCTCACGGCAGACACTGCGCCTGATAGGCCGCCGGGACCAGTTCTTTGATCAGCCGCGCGCGGTCCGCGCCCGTTGCGCCGGCGGCGCTGGGCCTGCCGTTGAGCAGGCAGTTCTCCAACTTCACCGTGCCGGCGGCGTTCAGTTCCATGTGCTCCAGCGTGAGGCGCTGCGCCTCCAGCACCGTGGTCTTGGCAGTCTGCGCCGGCACCGTTTTGCCGAGGCGGCGGATGAGGACGTTGTCGAGCATGAGTGCAGCGTGCTCATGCGCCGCCGCGCTCACGTCCAGCGGATGTTCCGATGACGAGAGCACGACGGCGTTCGCCACCTTGTAACGGCCGTTGTTCAGGAAGAACAAATCGTGGCCCAGGCAGCCGGCGATGAAGACGCGGTTATAGCTGGTGTGCGCGGAGTTGATGTCGGTGATGCCGGTGCTGTTGCCGAGGGCGACGAAACCCTCCACGCGCACCTCGGCGCTCTCGTGCGAGCTGATGCCATCATCGCCGCATTCGATCGCGCGGATGTTCTCGAAGGCCACGTCGCGGCAGTCGCCGTGGATGTTGAAGCCGTCGTTATGCACATGCGTCGCCGTGAGGTTTCTGATCACGAGGTGCGCGTTGGCGCCGCCAAGCTGCACGCCGGCGCTGCGGATGGGCGCGCGGATATGCGCCTCGGCGAGCTTCTGCCCCGGCGGCAGCTTCACAAAGAAGGTGCCGAAGATTTGTTTCGAGGGCGGCTGCGCGCGCGCCTTGTCCTCGATGAAGGTCCATTCCCCGGCTTGCAACTCTTCCGCTTTCTTGAACGCCGCCCTGTGGCCCTTCGACATGCGGCCCATGTGGTTCATCTTTCCATCCCAGAGGAAGAACCAGCGGATGAGCAGGAAGTCATCGAGCCGGGGCAGCAGGTTGTCGTTAGCGAACAGCCCCGGCGCGACCTCCTTCCATTGCGCAGGGTCGAGCGGGTCGGACCCTTCGAGCGTCGCGCCGTGTCCATCGAGCGTGATCGGCTTGCCGGGCGCACCCTGCTTGCCGGAGAAGGCCGCGCAGTCGTGATAAATCTTCGGCTCGAGATGAATCGTGTCGCCCGGCTGCGCGAGCTTGATCGCCTCGGCGATGGTCTTCGCGTCGCTACCGACGCGGATATCGCGACCGTGCGCGGCCAGCAGCGCGAACGTGCCACCCAGCAGGAACAGCCAGCGGGCCTTCATCAGGGCGTGGCGGCTTTCTTGTTGCCCTTCCCCTTGGCCTTGCGCTTGGGTTCGGCGGCGGCGGCGGACGCGGGCTCCGGATACTGGCCCTTGTCATCCGTGTCCTTGATCCACTGTTCGAGCGCGGCGCGCAGCCGCTTCAGCGCGGCCTGATGCTCCGGCTGCTGCGACGCGGCGAGGTTGTTGATCTCCCACCGGTCGGCGTCGAGGTCATAGAGTTCCTCGTCGGGCCGGCGCGGCTGGCACAGGAAAGCCTGCGCCGGCGTCAGCTTGCCCTGCGCGTGCAGTTCCTTGAGCAGGTTCCAGACGGGATACTGCCGCTCCTTGTAAGCATTCGGCGCGAGGAACGGAACCTCCGGCGTGAAGTTGCGGATGTAGCGGTAGCGCGCGTCGCGGACCGAGCGGATGCGCATCGCGGTCTCGTCGCAGCGGTCGCGATAGCCGAAGACGAACTCGCGCGGCGGCGCGGCCTGCGGCCCGAGGAACGGGCGACCTTCCATCTTCGGTGGCAACGCCGCGCCCGCGAGCGCGAGCATCGTCGGCGCAAGATCAATGCTGTGGCGCAGACCGCTGTCCACCGTGCCGGGCTTGCAGCCGGCGGGCGCCGGGAAATTCTTCGGCCAGCGGACGATGCACGGCACATGCAGCCCTTCCTCGTAGCAGAACTGCTTGCCGCGCACGTGCGCCTGCCCGTTATCGCCGAAGAACACGACGAGCGTGTCATCGGCCAGCCCGTCCTTTTCCAGCGCCTGCAACACGCGGCCGATCTTCCGGTCCAGCTCGCTGACATCATCGAGATAGGCCGCCCAATCGGCGCGCGCGACCGGATGATCGGGATAATACGGCGGCAGTTCCACCTTGGCCGGATCGGCTTTCTTCGGGCCGTGGAATGTGCGGTGGGTCTCCTTGAAATTGATCTGCGCATAGAACGGCTGATGGCCCTTGAGGGCGCTCCACTCCTTGGAGTCGAAGGGCTGGCCCTCGTAGGAGAAATTCCAGTCCGTCTTGCCCGTGCCGTTGAAGCCGCAACTCTCCGGCAGCGTCACCAGGTTCGCGGTGAAGTAGCCCGCCGGCCGCAGCCAGTCGGTCAGCACGCGCACGCCCTCCGGCAGCTTGTAGCCATCGGTGCGGTGCGAGCGATGCTGGTGCGCGCCGATGGTCGTCGCGTACATGCCGGTCATGAACGCCGAGCGGCTCGGCGAGCAGACGTGGCCGCTGTAGAAACGGGTGTAACGCACGCCCCCGGCGGCGAGCCGGTCGAGGTTCGGCGTCCAGACCTCCTGCGTGCCGTAGCAGGCGAGGTGCGGGCCGAGGTCCTCGGCGATCAGCCAGAGCAGGTTCGGCCGACGCCCGGCCTCCGCCGCCAGCGCCGGGGCGGTCGCGGCGGCGGCCACGCCCAGGCCGGCCAGCTTGAGGAAATCACGACGGGTGGTTGGCTTCATGGTTTGGCTCCCTTGGCTTTCTTGTTTTTCCTGCCGCCAGCAACGGGTCGCACGGCACGCTCGTTATCGGCGGGCGAGAACGACCGCGGTGCCACATCGTTCGCCAGCAGTTCCGCGACAAGCGGATCGCGCATCTCCTCGCCCCACTTCGCGAGCAATGCGCGGTGGCGCAACAGCACCTCGCGGCTGGCGGGATCGGCGGCGAGATCCTGCGTCTCGCCGGGATCGTTCTGCAAATCCACCAGCGACTCGCGCCGCAGACCGCGGCCATAGACGCAATATTTAAAGCGGTCAGTCCGCACCATGCGGCCGGCCATCTCCGGCTTGAGTCCCTCCACCATGCCGGTCTGTACCATGTGGTTTTGCACGACGACAAACTCGCGCCAGTCGCCAACGCTCTGGCCGAGCGCGAGCGGCAGCAGGCTGCGGCCGGGCAGCGTACGCGGCGCGGCGATGCCCGCGGCGTCGAGCAGCGTTGGCAGGATATCCAGACCGGTGTTGATCAACTTGTCGCTGATCGCCGCCGGCGTCCTGCCGGGCCAGCGGAGGATCAGCGGCACGCGGGCCGACTCCTCGTAGAAGACGGTCTTCTGGTTGAAACCGTGCGCGCCGGCGCAATCGCCGTGGTCGGCGGTGAACACGATCAGCGTGTTCTCCGCGAGCCCGGTCTTCTTCAGCGCGGCGAGCAGCTTGCCGATCTCGGCATCCACCAACTCGGTCATGCGGTAATAGCCCCAGCGGTGCCTGCGCCAGTCATCGGGTGTGAACTGGCCGACGGGGAACGGCCCGTCATCCACCTGATAGGCGCGGCGGATCAGCGTCATGCCATCGGGCTCGTTCACGGGCGGCGCGAGGTTCGCCGGCGGCGGCGGCAATTTTTCCGGCGCGGGCGGCGGGCCGATCTCGCCGCAGTTGAGCGTCTGCTGGCGGCCCGCGAGCCGGCGCGCCCACTCGCAGATGTTGTGCGGGTTGAGGTAGCTGGCGACGAGCAGGAACGGCTTGCTATGCGGCTGCGCGAGGAATTTTTCCGCGCCGGCGGTGACGCCCATGTCGTGGCCGCCAGGACTCTTCTCCGAGAACATCTCGAAGCCGTGCGCCTTGGGGTCGCGCGGGTTGAAGTTCAGATGCCACTTGCCCGCATAGGCCGTCTCGTAGCCAGTGTTGCGAAAGTAGGTGCCCAGGCACGGGAACTTCTGCGGGTCGAGCTGGCCCTTCACATCATTGCTGGTGACGCCCGTCTCGTGCGGATACCGGCCGGTGAAGACCGAGTTGCGCCACGGCATGCACAGCGGGTTCGAGCTGTAGGCGCGCGTGCAGAGCAGACCGCCGGCGGCGAGGCCATCCATCGCCGGGGTGTTGATCCACTGCCTGCCCATCCGGCAGCTCATCACCTCGGCGAACTGCTGGTCGGTGATGATGAACAGGATGTTCGGGCGTTTTTCCAAACCTTGGAAAACCGGGGCCGCGCTTTTTCCAAGGCTTGGAAAACCGAGCGCGCCCAGCCCGGCCAACTTCAGAAATTCACGGCGCTGCAACATGGTTGCCTGCCTGCCTTATTTGTTTTTCTTCCGCTCCGCCCGCGCCGCCTTCTTGGCCGGGCCGGTCGGTTCAGGATCGGTGAAGGGCGACCGCTCGAACGTCTGGCCGTCGCCGCAGACGCGCGGGTCGTTGGCCTCGGTCAAAATCTTCATCAGGCGCTCGGAGAGTTCGCGCCTGACCTCGGCATAGGCGGTGTTGGTCGCCACGTTGACCGTCTCGTCGGGATCGTTACGCAGATCAAACAGCTCCTCCGCCGGCCGCTTGGCGAAGGCATAGTCGAAGTGCCACGCCCACTCCGGCAGGCCAAACTGCCGGACCAGCCAGGTCTTCGTCGGGCTGGCATCCATGTCGGCGAACGCGGCAAAGGTATTGTGCTCCAGCGGCGGAATGGTCTCGCGGCTGGTGAAGTTCGGCGTGCCCATCGGCCAGCGGTCCGGCGCGAAGTTGCGGACCAAGAGGAAGTCGCGCGTGCGCAGCGAGCGCTGCGGGTACGGCAGGTTGCCCTCGCGCGCCGCCGCGACGTGCCGCTCGCGGCCGGTGACGACGCCCGTGCGCGTGGGGTCCACCAGCCCCGCGCGGTCGGAGGTGAGCACGTTCAGGATGCTGCGGCCGGTCATGACGGTCGGCGGCTTGACGCCGCCGGCTTCGCAGAAGGTCGGCGCGAGGTCCATCAGGTTCACGAAATCATCCACCACGCGCCCGCCCTTGATGCCCGGCCCGCGCGCGAGCAGCGCGACGGCGACGCCGTGGTCATAGAGGTTACACTTGCCACCGGGGACGCCGGGCATGCCGTGGTCGCCGCTGATGACGAGCAGCGTGTTATCGAGTTCGCCAAGCTCGCGCAGGCGCTCGATGATGACGCCGACCCCGGCGTCCCACGCCTGGATTTCGCCCATGTAGTCGGTGACATCGGCGCGCACCTCGGGCACGTCGGGCATGAACTTCGGCAACCGGCCCTTGAGCGCGTTGGGTTCGAGGCCCCAGAGCGCCTGGCCGGAATCCTTCTCGTAGGCGCGGTGCGTCAGCGTCGGCCCGAACCAGTAGCAGAGCGGCTGGCCCGGTTTGCGGTCGGCGAGGAACGCGTTGAAATTGTCGCGCACCTGGCCGAGCATCTTCGCCTTCGCGTCGGCGAAGCTCATGCCGCCGCGGACGAGCGCGGTGACGTTCTCGGAGAAGTTGTTGTAGTCGCGGCCGGCTTTTTCATAGGCGTGCTGCTGGCCGCCGTAGGGCGCGTCCGCGGGTGTGCCGGGGCTCCAACACTTGTAGCTCTTGCCGAGGTGATAGCCGGCGTCGCGCAGCAGCAGCGGATAGCTGGGGATGCTGGCGTCCCACTGCGCGCCCTGCAAAATCGCGCCGCGGCCCGTGCGGAAGAAATACTGGCCGGAGAGCAGCGAGCTGCGGCACGGCGTACAGCTCGGCGCGGTGACGAACGCATGGCGGAACAACACGCCCTCGCGCGCGACGCGGTCGAGGTGCGGCGTGGTCAGCAGCGCGTTGAGCGTCGGTCGCGTGTCGAGTGCCGCGTAGCAGTTCGCGTAGCGGCCCCAGTCATCGGCGAAACAGAAGACGATGTTCGGCTTCTTGTCCGCGGCGCCAGCCGCGACGGCCAGCAGCCAGCCGCACAACCACGCGCCAGTTTTTCCCAGTGATGTCTGCATGCGTTCCTCCCGTTTCACTGCGGCCGCGCCGCCTGCCAGCCGCCGCGCAGCAGCGCCTTGAGTTCCTGGACCACGGCCGCGTACTTGGGCTCGGCGGCGAGGTTGCGCAGCTCCCGCGGGTCCGTGGTGTGGTCATAAAGTTCCGCGCCGTCCTGGCCCTCGTTCCACTCGGTGTAGCGGTAACGCTCGGTGCGCACGCTGCGGCCGAGTGCGGCCGCCGCCTTCCCCTTCTTGCCATCAATGCGCCCACCCTTGCGGCCGTGGATCACCTGCGTGAACGCGCCCTGCTTCCATGCGCGCGCGGGTTCATCGAGCAGCGGGCGCAGGCTGGTGCCTTCGAGGTCCGCGGGTGCCTTCAGCCCGCACAGGTCGGCGAGCGTCGGATAGACGTCCACCAGTTCCGCGAGCCGGCCGGTCGCCTGACCCGCCGCCTTCATCCCCGGCGCAGCGATGATCAGCGGGACGCGCGCGGCCTCCTCGAAGACGGTCATCTTCTGCCACTGCCCGTGCTCGCCGAGGTGATAGCCGTGATCGCTGATGAACACCACGACCGTGTTCTGCGCGAGGCCCTGTTTCTCCAGTTCGTCGAGTACGATGCCGAACTGCGTATCCATGAAGCTGACCGACGCGAGATAGGCCTGCTTCACGGTGCGTTGCTGCGCCTCGTCCATGCCGTAGTGCGGCGGCGTCACGGTCAGCGCGGCGGCGGGCTTGCCCTCGCGGTCGCCGGCGGGCACCTGCGCGAGCGCGAGCTGCTCCTGCGGATAGAGGCCGAAATATTTTTTCGGCGAGACGTAGGGCGTGTGCGGGCGGAAGAAGCCGACGGCGAGGAAGAACGGCTTGTCCTTGTGCTCGCGCAGCAGGCGGCAGGCCTCGCGCGCGATCTTGCCATCGGTCTGCTCGATGTCGTCGCCCTCGGCGGCGAGCCAGCTCAACGTGCCGCCGTAGTTGCCCGTGCCGCGCGCGACCGTGGCCTTCTCGCCGGTGATGATGCTGAAAATCTTATCCTCGTCGTCGCAGTCGCGGCCGCGCGGGTTGTAGCGCTCTTCCCACGAAACCGGATCATCGAGGCCATCGGTGCCGATCTGCTTGGGCACGCCGTAGTGATAGAGCTTGCCGACGCGCGCGACGAAGTAGCCGTTGTTCTTGAAGAGCTGCGGCAGCGTCACGGTCTGCGGCCGCACGTCGCGGAAGAAGGTCTGGTTCTCGCTGACCTTCGTCGTGTCCGGGCGTAGGCCGGTGAGGAACGAGGCACGGCTGGGATTGCAGAGCGGATATTGGCAATAGGCGCGGTCGAAGCGCAGGCCGCGCTGCGCGAGCCGGTCAATCTTCGGCGTCAGCGCCGGCGCGCCGTAGCAGCCCTGCACGGCGCGGCAGTCGTCGGAGACCAGCAGCAGCACGTTCGGCGGCTGCGCGGACACCGCGCCCATCGCCGCCACCAGCACCGTGACAAGACAACCGAGCCTGTGTTTCATGCTTCGCTCCCTCTGCCTCGATGAACGGCCAGACGGCGCGAAAAGTATCATGGTTCCGCGCCGGATGCCGGTCCTTTTTCGCGCCTTGACACGAACGCCTGACGGCGTTACACACCGCACCATGTTACGGGGTGCCGGATGAATACAACCAAGGTGCGCAGCCGTGGAGGGATGGTCTGGTTCGCGGGCCTGTTCGGTCTGGTCCTCGCCGCGCAGGCGATCACCACCAACGACGTCGGCTACCTGCGCCTGACGTTCTATAACAACGGCGAGGGCGATGGCAGCGGCAAGACCGGCCAGCAGGATTGGAGCGAGGTCCAGGTCAACGACATGGTCGCCTCCGCGCAGGCGTGGGCGAACATCCTCGGCAACACCGCCGGCCGCATGGTGGATGTCCACTGCTTCTGGACCAACTTCTCCGGCTCCATTCTCGGCGGCGCCTCCAGCCCCTACGTGGGCAACTACGTCAACGCGCAGACCTACACCGAATATGTCTGGCGCAACGGCGTGAACTACACCCGGCCGGGCGGCTCTTATGCGGACTGCACCATCACCTATGACATGGACGCCGCCGGCTTCGCCTGGAATTTCGGCAGCGACGCGCCGACCGGTTCGGAGATTGATTTCCGCAGCGTCGTCACCCACGAAATCGGCCACGCCGTCGGCTTCACGAGCACCTACATCAGCAGCACTGACAAGTGGTGGCTCGGCGGCATCACCGCGTGGGACAGTTGGCTGCGCGACGACGCCGGCAACGCGCCGCTGGCCAACTCCACCGGCACACCCGGCAACTTCACCCAGGTTGATGATCCGATCTGGTTCACCGGCCCGAACGCCTTCGCGGCCAACGGCGGCGCCAACGTGCCGGTCTATGCGCCCACGACCTACGCCGCCGGCTCATCGCTCACGCACCTGAACGAGAGCAGCTATCCCAGCACCTTGATGACGCCGGGTGTCGGGCTGGGCGAAATGGTCCGCACCATCAGCGCCGTGGAGGAGGGGGTGCTGCTCGACCTTGGCTGGAATGTCATCCCCGAACCCGCCACGCTTTCGCTTTGTGTGCTGTTGCTCGGCGGCGGACTGGCCGCGCGCCGCATCCGCCGCGCCGTGCGCGCCCCGCCCCCGCCCCGCGCCTGATTTTTTTCCAAGGCCCGGAAAATCTTCCGTGAAATTTTCCAATGCCTGGAAAAACCGCCGGTTCCCATTTCCAATCCTTGGAAACTGTAGCGGCGGCCTATGGCCGCCGACGGCGACCACAGGTCGCCGCTACAGAAGAAGATGCCGGGGCGGACTTGTCCGCCGGCGGCGGAGATCCGGCCTACAAATGGGCTTGGTCACCAGCTTCTGTAGGCCGAGTCTCTGACTCGGCGGTTGGCAACTTTAGCCGCGTCACGGCGCGGGGAGCGGCTCGAGGCGGCCGAACATGATGCGCTCCTTGCGCGAGGCGTCGCGGTCGCCCTGCGTCACGGTCAGGTAGATGATCTCGTTGTGCTTGCGGAAGGTCGGATACTGGAAAGATTTTTCCGTCTCGAAGCGATACTTGCGCTCCCACGTCTGGCCGTCGCGCGAAACATCGAGGTTGAACACCGAGCGGTTGACACCGCCGATGCGCGTGCGCTCCTGCCAGCCGAGGTAATAGACGCCGCCGAAGCGGTCGAACGTGGGCTTGGAGTTCGCGCCGTTGGCGACGCAAGGCAACTCGCGGCCCACGGTCCACGTCTGGCCGTCGGCGCTGGAGGTGAAGTGGTAGTTGCCCTTGTCGTTGCGGCAGATCGCCAGCCACGTGCCGTCGGGCAGGCGGTTCACGGCGGACTCGGAAAGCTGCGCGGTCTGCGGCTCGTTGTAGTGGCCGAGCACCTCGAAGGTGGCAAGGTCGTCGTGGACCAGCGCCAGCGCGTTCTGGCCGGCGGGGAAGTTGTTGAGCGCCACGTAGAGCCGGCCATCGAAGCGCTTGAACGAATCGAACAGATAGAGGCCGTGATCCTTCGGCGGCCGCTTGAAGCCGTGGGCCGCGGCGTCGGCGTGGAAATACTGCGGCTGCATATCGAAAGTGCCGGCGGCGGTTTTCAGGCGTGCCTTGTGCACCTGCTTCTCGAACGTGACGGTGGCGAGGTCGAAGTCGAGGAACCACGTCTGCGCCTGGCCTTTGCCCGGATGCTCCACCGCGAAGTAGCAGCGCAGCGTGGTGGCGTCCTTCTGGAGGATACGCGGCACAAAGCATGCGCCCCGCGGGAGCGTGATATTCCCGAACGCCTGCTCGCCACGCGCGAACGGGATGATCTGCTCCACCGCCAGCGTCTGGAGATTCACGATGGACAGTGCGCAATAAATTTCTGGCCAGCCCGCGCTCTCGCCGGCGCGCCTGCCGTTGACTTCGGCCACGACATAGGCGCGGCCGTTCGCGAGCGCCAGCTCCGCATCGTGTGCGCCCTTGACCTGCGGCGCGGTGATGCACACGAGGCCCGCCAACACCTTGTCGGCCGCCTGCTTCGCGTCCCAGCCCGCCGGCAGCAGCCCGGCGTCCGCGGGCCCGCCGGTAAGAAAAGCGGACACGACGAGAAACAAGATGAACCTCGGAATATTTTGTATGGCGGCGGCTGGTTGCATATGCCCCTCACCTGTTCAGCGCTGTGCCCAGTCCCAGTTCCCGGGCGTTGGCCAGCGCGCGGGCGGCGGCGCACAAGTCCTGGATGGCCACGCCGACGGATTTAAAGAAGGTGATTTCGTCCGCCGCGGTCCGGCCCGGTTTCTGGCCCAGGACCAGTTGGCCGAGTTCGGTCCTGAAATGCGCCTCATCAATCAAACTGGCGCGTAACGGCAGCAGCAGGTCGCCCGCTTCCTCCATGGCCGAGGCGAGATGGTCCACCACCACGCGGGCGCGGCAGACCGTCGCCGCCGGCACCTCGGCCCGGTCGGGATGAAAGACGCCGATGGCGTTGAGGTGCGTACCGGGCCGGACGTCGCGGTCGTCGAAGACCGGCGCGGCGGCGGTCGTCGCCGCGCAGATGATATCGGCCTCCGCCAACGCGGCAGCGGGCGACGTGGCGACCACGATGGGCAAGCCGAGCTGCTGCTGCATCTCGGCGGCGAAGCGCGCGGCGGATTCCGGAAGGCTATCGAACACCCAGGCCCGTTCGATCCGCCGGACACAGGCGACCGCTTCCAACTGCGTTCGCGCCTGCACACCCGACCCGACAATCGCCACGGTGGTCGCGTCCGGTCGCGCGAGCAGGTCGGTGGCCAGCCCCGAGGCCGCGCCGGTGCGGAGGGCGGTCAGGCTGGCACCATCCATGACGGCCAGCGGCTCGCCGGTGGTGCCATCGGCGAGCATCACGGTGGATTGAATCACGGGCAAGCCCTGCTGCGGATTGCGGCCGAACAGGGTGATGAACTTCAGCGCGAAAAGTTTCTGCGCGGCCGAGTGGCACGGCATGACGAGCGCCACGCCCTGCTCGCCGGGCGCATCCAGACGCAACCGTGGCGGCAGCGTCACCTCGCCGCGCGCGAGTTGCGCGAACGCGTCGCGCATGGCGGCGATGGCCTCGCGCATCGGCAACGCGCGGCGGACATCGGCGGCCGCCAGATGGAGCATGGTGGTGGGCGTTTTCATAAACAGGCGGCACAACCGGGTTTCAGTTTCCGCGCGGCCGGCGTGACGGCGAGCCCGCCCTGCGAGGTGCAGCGCAGTTCCGGCGGCAGCGCGCGGCCGACGGCATAGACCGCGTCAATGGTCTCATCGAGCGGGATGAGGTTCGGGTAGCCGCCGAGCACGAGATCGGCGTTGAGGAAGGCGTTCGCGGCGGCAGCGGCGTTGCGCGTATGGCAGGGAATTTCCACCGTGCCATGCAGCAGGTCGCAGATGGAGCCCATCGTGTTCTGGAACGAGATCGCCGCGGCGTCGCAGGCCTGCTGCGCGGTGCCGCCGAGCGCCTCCACGACGGCCGCGGCGGCCATCGCGCCGGCCGCGCCGATTTCCACCTGGCAGCCCGCGACCTCGGCGGCAAAGGTGGCGCGCTGCGCCACGATCACGCCGATGGCGCCGGCGGCGAGCAGGGCGCGGCCGAGGTCGTCGCGCGTCAACTTCCGCTCCTCCGCCAGCGTCACCAGCGCGCCGGGGAGCACGCCGGCCGAGCCGCCGGTGGGCGCGGCGCAGACGACGCCCATCGCGCCATCCACGTGCATCACGGCCAGCGCGCGGGCCGCAGCGCGCGTGTGCAGGCTGCGCGTGGTCAGCCGGCCGGCGCCTTCTGCGTTGAAAATTTTTCCGGCGCAGGCGGGGAGCAGTTGCAAACCCCGGAAGTCGGTCGCCAGACCGCGCTCGACGGCGCGGACCATGATGTCGTAGCGGCGCAACATCTCCGCCAGCACAGCGACCTCGCTGATGCCCAGCAACTGCGCCTCGTAGGCCAGCGCCACGCGGCCCAGGGAAAGCCCGCGTTGTCCGGCAACCGTCACCATCTCCGCGGCGCTCGCAAAAAGCGGCTGCCCGGTCTGCACGAAATAGACCGGCGCGGATTCCCAGACCGCGGCGGCCAGCGCCTGGAATTTTTCTCGGGCTGCGGCCGATAGCTTCGTCCTGCGGCGCGCGCACATCTGCACATCCGCACCGCGCGCGGCACTGGCGGCACACTCCAGCAGGGCGCCATCCTCGGCGAGCAAGGCCTTGGCCGCAGCGGCAACTTTCGCCGGCAAGCTGACCAGCACCTCGAACGCCGCGCCGTTGAACAACACCGGGTGGTCTGCGACGCGGACAATCTCCACCTCGCCGCCGCCGATGGAGCGCGCCACGAGTGTGAGGCTGGTGCCGGCCGCCGCGGTGAGTTCCAACTCCACCGTATTCGGATGCCCGGCCCCGGCGAGCGGCCGGACCTCAAAACGCAGGTCCACACCCGCCGCCGCCGCATCCGGTAGCGCGGTGAAAAATGACTCGTCGGTCAACGGCTTGCCCAGCAGGCCCATCGCGAAGCCACGGTCCGCGCCCTGGGCCGCGTAGGTGGCGGCGTAGGAGCCGGCCGGGTCGAACGCGAGCACGGCCCACCGTGGCGCGCCGCCGAGGAGCGCGCGCGCCATGCTGCCGATATGGAACGCGCCGGCGGTGTGCGAACTCGAAGGTCCGCGCATCACCGGGCCAAGCACGTGATTCAGAATGCTGATGGTTTTCATCGTTGCTCCAACCGCGCCCGCACCAGTTCGGGTAGGAACTTGACCGGCACCGCGCCCTCTTCCAGCACCGCCTGATGATAACGCCCCAGATCGAACTGCGCGCCCTGCTCCCGCTGGATGTGCTGGCGCAGCCGCGTGAGCGCCATGCGCCCGACGAAGTAGGTGGAAAGCTGGACGGAGCTTTGCTTGGCGCGGATGATTTTGAGCTGCGCCTCGCCCTCGGTTTGGAACACGTCTTCGGTGAGGAACCGCTGCGCTGCCTCGTCGGTCAGACCGTCGCAGTGCATCTGGTGGTCGAGGATCGTATTGGCCACCGCGCGCAGATAGAACTTGAGCCCGGTCAGCCGCAGCGCCGGGTCGCCGCCGCCATAGCCCTCGTCCAGCAGCATCTGCTCGCCATAGACGGCCCAGCCCTCGATATAGACATCGGAACCGCACGTCCGCCGGATGAGCGAGGGCTGCCGGTTGGCGTAATGGAACTGGACGAAATGGCCGGGATAGGCCTCGTGGATCGTCAGGATCTGCAGCATGCGCCGGTGATATTCCTGCACGAAACTCCGGATGCGCTCCGGCGACCAGTCATGCGGCGGCGGGCTGATGTTATAGAGGCTCGCCGTCTCCGGGTCCAGCGGCGGCGCGGGCTGCAGGTTGGCCGTGGAATTTCCGCGCATGAACTCCGGCATCTCCATGACGCGGCAGCGGTCCGGCTCCGGCAGCGCCAGGAGTTTTTTCTCCGCGATGAACCGCTTCAGCTTGGCGACCGTCGCCTGCGCCTCGCCGACGAGCTGCTGCGGCTCGGCATGATCGCGGGCGATGGCGCCCAGCACACGCTGCACCACCTCGCGCCGGCCCGCGGCGTCGTCGGGCGGCAGCGTGAGCGCCGGGAAATGGACGCACCACAGTTGGCGCGCGAGCACATACAGGTCGCGGCTGACGCGCTGGAACTCCGCCTCGGCCTCCCTCAAGGCCTCCTCCGCGGTGATGCCCGCCGCGATCTCCAGCTCGAATTTCTTCGCGAATTTTTCCCGGCCAAGCCGCCACTCGCCGGTGGCGCGCGGCAACAGGTCCTCCTCCAGGAAGCGCTGGTGCCTGCGCAACGCCTCCACCACCCGTCCCGCCGCGGCCTTCAGCTCCGGCGTCACCGCTGACCGGCCCACCAGCGCAAACAGTTCCCGCTCATAGAAGCTGATCGCGCCACGGTTCTGCTTGATCGCCGTCTCGACCACGACGCGCGGCGGGTCGCGCAGGTTGGCGCGCGCCGCCTCCAGCACACGCGGAATCTCCGCCATCCGCGCCGTCGCGTTGGCGATGTTGGTGGCCATGGGCAACGAGGATTGCGTAAAGAGCACGAACACGCTGTCGGTGATGTACTCGCCATAGACGCGCGGATCGCGCTCGAACGCGCGGATATTTTCCGTCACCCACAGGCTGCGCTGAAGTTGATGGCGCAGGATTTCGAAATCCACCTGCGCCGGCCGCGAGAGTTGCGCGTAGTCCACCGCGCGCGGCAATTCCTCCAGCGTGCGACGCTCATGTTCCAGCCAGCGCGCGCGGCCGGCGGCGGAGACATCGTCGAGCTGATGATCGAACCGGTGATCACCCAGCCGCGTCGCCGTCAACGGGCACAGGCGAAACTCCGCTTCCAGATGACGCTGATAAAATTCGGTGAGCTTCAGATCCATGTCGGCGGCGGACGCCGGCAACGTCAATAGCCACGCTGTCGTGATGACCACTTTGAAGTTCATCGGGCTCCAGTCACCATCTATTTGATCCCCGCCATCCACTTGCGCATCAGCCCGGCGAGGGCGAGCAGCACGAGGCCCAGGCCGATGGCGGATAGCGCCACGATGAGGAACCGGTGCGCCATGTCCGCCGGACCGCTGCCGCACTCGCCGGCGATCAGCCCCGCGACAAGATTGCCCAGCGAAGCTGCGAGGAACCAGATGCCCATCATCTGGCCCACGTAACGCGGCGGCGCGAGCTTCGTCACCGAGCTCAAGCCCACCGGGCTCAAGCACAGCTCCGCGACGGTGTGCAGCAGATAGGTCATCAGCAGCCAGACCGGGACGACCTGCCCGTGCGCGGCGCGTTGCGCCCCCAACATGATGACGAGGAACCCGGCCGCGAGCAGCAACAGGCCGAGCGCGAACTTCACGCCCAGCGGAATATCGCGACCGCGGCGCGCAAGCGTCACCCACACGCCCGCGACCACCGGCGCGAGCGTGACCACGAAGAGCGGGTTGAGCATCTGGAACCAGCTCGCCGGCGCCTCCCAGCCGCCGAGCGTGCGCAGCGTGTAGCGCTCGGCGAACAGGTTCAGCGACGAGCCCGCCTGCTCGAACCCGGAGAAGAACAACGCCGAGGAGATGAACAGGATCGCGATTACACCGACGCGCCGCTTCTCCTCGCCGGTGAGCGTGCGCGAGAGAAACAGATGCAGGAAGAAAACCAGCGCGATGCCCAGGATGATCCACTTGGCCGATTGCGCGAGCGCCACCGGATTGAGCCGCACCACGCCCAGCATGAGCAGCGCGGTGGCCGCCACCACAACGGCGAGCGCCGTCCACGCCAGGCCGCGGTCGCGCGCGCGCACCGCCCCGCCATCCGGCTGCCGCCCGGCATCGCCCAGCCGCCCGCGCATCGCGCTGAACTGCGCCAGCCCCACCACCATGCCGACGCCCGCCGCCGCGAAGCCGGCGTGCCAGTTGACCTTCTCGCCGAGCCAGCCGCACATCAGCGGCCCGATGAACGCGCCGACGTTGATGCCCATGTAGAAGATGGTGAAGCCCGCGTCGCGCCGCGCGCCGCCCTCGGGGTAGAGCTTGCCGACAATCGCGCTGATGTTCGGCTTCAGCAGGCCGGTGCCCAGCGCCACGAACAGGAGGCCGAGGTAGAACGCCTCGATGCGCGGTACCGCGAGCGTGAAGTGGCCGAGCGCGATCATCGCGCCGCCGAGCCAGACGGTTTTCTGCGCGCCGAGCAACCGGTCGGCGACCCAGCCGCCCGGCAGCGCGGCGAGGTAGACCGCCGCCGTGTAGAGCCCGTAGATCGCGCCGGCCAGCTTGTCGGAAAAACCCAGCCCGCCCTGCTGCACCGCCGCGGTCATAAAGAGCACGAGCAGCGCGCGCATCCCGTAATAGCTGCACCGCTCCCACATCTCGGTGAAGAACAGGGTGGAAAGCCCGCGCGGGTGGCGCGGCGCGGCCGGGACCGTGGTGTTGCTCACGGATGACATGGCGCGGAGTCTAGGCGAAGAGCACCCGTCTTGTCTTGCCAGAAAATCGCAGCGCCGAGACGCCTGAAGACCGCGCTTCATTTTCCCGCTTCCCCGGGGAGCGTACGCGCCCTCGCGTGCGGCGTGAGGCGCCTCGCCTCACGCAATCAGCACAAAACAGCACCCCTTCGCAGACCGCGAGGGCGCGGTCTGCCGCACGCGAGGGCGCGTGCGCTCCCCGGATTTCAAGCTAACTTCGGCAGCGGGTTTATTTGGCTGGCTTCTTCTCCAGCGCGCGCAGATCCATCGGGCAGTTCGGATCGTGCGGCACCGCCGGGCCGACCTCGTCCACCGGCGCGGTGAAGAGATATTTCCACACCGCCTCGTGGATGAACTCGCCCTTGGCGTTCTTCACCGCCGCGCCGCCGGGCACGACAGAACTGTGCGCGCGGCTGGCGTTGCCTTTCACGTCGGCGGCGGTGATCAGCCGGCGCGTGTGGCCAAAAGGCGCGGGCATCTTGTCCACATCCACAATCGGGCCGCAACTGTGCAGGCCGAGCAGCTCCCACGAGCGATCATAGTGGTGGCCGGTCCAGCCGCCATCGAGCACGTGGCTGAACGCGAAGAAGCGGTTGGTCGGCGTCGCCGAGGGCAGCGCCTGCCACTGCTCCAACTGGTCGCGCGGGCCGCAGAACATCACCACGCGGTCCACGCGCTGGAACTTCGCGAAGCGCGCCGAGGTCGTCGAGCCGTGCGAGCTGCCGGAGATGATGACGCGATCCCAGCGCAGCCCGGCGCGGTCGGCGGTCAGGAAATAGTCCCAGCGCCCCTGCGGGTTTTCCTTCGCGAGCCACTTCACGAACTGCAGCGCGCGCTCCATCATGCCATCGGGCTTGGGGATGCTCACCAGCGGGCTGAAGTCCTCGCCGGTCGCGGCCTCGAGCCGGATCTTGCCGAGCAGCAGGCCATCGTCGCCCGGCGACGCATTGCCGAACTTGCCGAACCAACCGTTGGCGTAATGGACGCGGATCGCGTGCAGGCCGTAGCTGTTCACGCGCTCGAAGAGCGGCGCGGAGTGGCCCATCAGCCAGATCACCAGCCTGCCCTGCGGCTTCACGCGCGTATCCACCGACGCGTTCTCGATATCGGCCGGCTTGCCGCCCTTCTCGAAGACGAACTCGATCTCCGGGTGCGGCCGCGCGCGCGCATCGAGCACGCTTGCCCGCGCCGTCAGCTCATAGCGCTGCGGCTTGGGATCGTTGAATACCAGCGGCGCCTCGGCGGCCGCCGCCATGCCACTGATCAGCACCAACATCACGGGCATTTTCATATTTCGTCTCCGTTCATTTCTTCAGCGGAATCTGATGCGGTGTCTTCGTGCCGTTGCTGTCATAGACGGTATAGCTGATCGCGCCGTTGAGGCAGCGGACGAGCGAGGTGTGATAGAACTTGGTGCGCCCGAGATGTCCGCCCGTCTGCAGGTTGGGGAAGCAAAGCGAGGGCTCGGAGACGAGCTGCGCCTGATGCGTGTGGGCGGAGACCATGAGCTGAGGCTTGATGGTGTCGTTGAACGCGGCGGCGAACTCCGGCAGCTTGTAGCCGTGCGCCTTGTTGCACTCCTTGCAGAAATGGTTCACCGTGAGTTCGCCATCCGCCCGGATCAGCGGGATATGCACGGCCGCGATGTTATAGCGGAACTGTTTCCACTCCTGTTTGGGCAGGACGGTTTTGGCCAGCCAGTCGAACTGACGATCCTTATAGGCGTCGAATTCCGAGAGCCCGCTGTAACGCGGCATGTCGTCGCTGTGATCATCGCCAAGGAAGAGCGCGGTGATGAAGAGCGACCCGAAGCTGTAGGTGAAGTAGCGCTGGTTGTCCGGGCTCGGCGTCGGGAAGATCTGGTTGGTCAGGCGCGACCACGTGCCCTTGATCTCGTGGTTGCCCGAGACATAGAGGCAGGGCATCGCGCCCTTGGTCGCCTGATAGGCCAGGCCGAGCAGCGGCTCGATGTAATCATCCGCGCTGTTATAGTCGTTGCTGAAGTCGCCGAGCAGCAGCACGAAGTTATAGGGCTCATCAACGCGCTCCAGCGCCTTGCGCGCGAGTTTGGCGCCGCCCTGCACGTCGGAGATTACGAGGAAGGCGATGTTGTCCTGCGGGCGCTGCACGGTCACGGCGTGCGGCGCGGAGACGATCTCCTCACCCATCTGGTAGCCATAGCGGCTGGTATCGATGGTGCGGCGCGAGGAGACGCAGTAGGTCGCACCGGCGGTTTCCAGCAGCGTCTTGGGGACATCCACACGATGGATGCGCGTCTGGAAATCGCCCACGCCATCGGTGGCATCGGAGAACGCCTGCTGCGAACCATCCTTCTGTTTCACCACGACCTTCGCCGAGCCGAACTGGGTGGTCGACCAGATGACGCGATAGCACTCCTTGTTCTCCAGCAGCACGGGCTGGCTGGTGAATTCGAAAGGCGGCCGGTTGGTCGCGGTCTGGGCAAAGCCGCAACAACTGGCCAACCAGAGACCGGCCAGACAAACGAACAACCGGACGCGACCGGACCGGAGAATCAGCTTGGCCACCACGAAGCGATTATGTTTTTGCATGGCGCATTTTTGCCGGACGTGGCGGCGAGTCAAGGGCAAACAGGGAGCGCAGCCGGCGCGTGTCTGCGCTTCACTGCTTCGACTTGAATGGCCCGCAGACTTTTGTGACGCGATGGCTCTCGGACGTGTCGTCCACAATCACGACGCGATACTCCCCACCGCCGGGCGCGACGCGGATGACGATGTGCCCATGCCCGCTGGCCATGCGGTCTATGTCCTTGATGGCCTCGCGCGCCTTCACGTGCACATCGGTGGCGAAGACATCACGCGGGCCGGGATAGAGCTTCTCCGAGTACAGCCGTTGCCAGGCGCCCGTGGTCGGATGATGGGCGTCCCACACGGAGAGCGTCCAGATGCGGGCGCGCAGCGTGGACACAAAAAACTCGTTCATCGTATCCACATAGCCGTGATGGTCCAGGATGGCGGCGTCCACCGCGCCCACAGCCTTGGCCACGGGGGTTTCGATGTCATACCAGTCCGGCTTGTTGGGACGGAGGCCGGGCTGATCGCCGCCGTTGAAAAACCGGAACGCGCCATAGCGCAGCAGGAAGGAGATGCTCAAGACGTTTTCGTCCGGCAACTGTTTGCGGGGCACATTCGCCAGGTCCGGAATCCGGTGCTCGACCGCCGTGCCCCGGCCGGTCCAGATCACGCCGTTGGCGCCGACGTTCTGAAACTCGAACTGCGGATACTTGCCCGGCTCGCGCCGCAGCACCACCTGGTCCTTGCGGCCGGGGGCGAACTGCTCCGCCTTCAGCCCGCGCTGTTCCGTCTGCCACTTCACAAAGGCCCGGTAGTTTTTGATGACCGGGCTTTCCAGCGGCGTGGGAAAGTTGTAGCCGGGCCAGCCGCGGTCGAGCAGTTTGCCGATCGGCAGTTTCTCGCCGACCCACGTGATGCCGGTGAGCCGGTAGGCGCCGGCGCCGCCCATCGGCTGGCTGTTGGTGATGCCGCCCATGTGGTCCTCGTGGAAGTGCGTCAGCAGCGCGTAGTCGAGCGCCGGCTGCGGGTCGTGCCGCAGCGCGTGCTGGATATAGCGCACGATCCATTCGCCGGCCGGCCGCGAACCATCGGGCCGGTCGGGCGTGTGGTTGGGCGACTTGCGTTCGATCTCCCCGGCATCCACCAGCAGCGTGGTGCCGTCGGGGAAGATGTAGAGGCCGGCATTGCCGCGTCCGCTGCTGATCTGGTGAATGTCCAGCATCCCCGGCTGCCACCGCTCGATCTCCTGGTTGACCGCGTCCTCGGCGCGCAGCCCTGTCAGCAACGCCAGCGATAGCATCAGTATCCGTTTCATGGACTCACCTTTTTGGTTCGCAGGTTGGCGTACCACTTCAGAAAAAGTTCCGGCCACTGCGCCGGCGGAAAGCCGTGCTGCACGCGCGTCGGGATCAAATTGCCGACGCCGTGCCCGCCTTCCTCAAACAGGTCCAGGCGCACCGGCACGCCGAGCTTCGTGAGGTCCGCCTTGATCTGCTGCGGCAACTCGACTGGCTTGTCGGTGGTAGCGTGGACCAGATAGACCGGCGGCGCGTTGCTGGGAAACTGGAACGGCGAGGCCGCCTGCCGCCAGTGCCAGACGCCCAAGCCGATGGCGAAATCCGGCCGGCTGCTCTGGCGCTCGATGGGATCGGCCGCCGCCGGGTCGCCCGCGTCGAAGTGCGCCGCCAGGTTCATCGCGAGGTTCGCGCCCGCCGAATAGCCGGCGAGGCCGATCTGGTGCGGATCGAGCTGCCACTCCGCCGCGCGCTGGCGCACCAGCCGCACCGCGCGCCCGGCGTCGAGCAACGTCAGCGCCTGGATGCCCGCGTTGTCCACCATGTGCGGCGGCCGCGTGCGATACTTCAGCCCGATCACCGTCACGCCGCGCGGGTTGAAGACCTGCGCCGCATAGACGACATGCGTCTTCCAGTCGAGCCCGCCGTAGCCGCCGCCGGCGCAGACGATCAGGGCCATGCCCGTGCGCTTCTCCGGCGGCGGCAGATACACGCTGATGGTCGGCACCGAAACATTACGGATGCGCGCCTCGTCGGTCACAACCTCCGGCCCGGCGTTCTCCACAAACCGCGGCGGCCGGCCGGGCCAGAGCGCCACCGGCGCGGGCGTGTTCGTGCCCAGCAGTTGCTGGTGCGCCGACTCGCCGGATGTGAGCTGCGCCGGCTCTACCGCGCTGGCCCGCAGCAACGCCACCATCGCCAGCATGACCGCCCCACGCATTATGTTTTCCGGCTGTGGCAACCGTGGTGACCCAGCAGCTAATTTCATTTCGCAAGTCCCTTCACCACAAGTTCACTGCCGTAATTACAAGTCGTTCTTTTCGGCAAAACGCAAGCTCCGGGCAACAAAGAAGGCGGGTATGGTGCCGAGGAAGGCACTTATCCCCATGAGGACAAACAATGGCGTCATTCCAAAGTAGTCGTGCAAGGAGCCGACTACGAAACTCAACACCCACCCCATGATACTCGCACACATGACCCCAATGCCCACCACCAGGCCAACACCCCGTGGCGACACAGCCCCCGCAATGCAGGCATAGAGATTAACAAGCAATGCCTGATAGGCGGCAGTCGCAAGTGCCGCGAAAGTGATAAACATCATCGGCTTGCTCGCGATAGCCATCCCAAGGCTTGCCAGCAACAACAGAATACCGCTGACAGGGATTACTATCGAACGCAGCGCAGCCAGTCGAAATCCCGACAAGGCCGGGATATCTGAAGCAAGTGCTCCCACCAAAGCGCCTCCGATACCAGCGGCGCTGATTACAACGGCAAACTGTGATAAATCAGTCAGCGCGACAGCAAATGTACGTTGCATGAAATGTGGCACCCAAAATACAAGCAGATAATTCAGTGGCGCGATCAGGAGATGCGCCAGCACATAAAGCCAACTGCGCAGTTTTCCAAGCGCACAGAAACCCTCGAACATGGTCTCCGTTCTAACGCTGGATAAGCATGGCCGGCGCCACGCCCACAACAACAGGCCACTCCAGAGCAGGAACAATACGAACAAGACGCCTGCCGTGACAAAAAACACGCTACGCCAGCCTGACTGCACTGTCATGGCCGACACCACCCCAGGTCCCACGAAAGCGGCGTTAAGCGTTCCATATAACACCATGGCCACTGCGATCGCTTGCAGTTTACGCGGCACACACTCGCTCACCGCTTGCATCGCCGCTGGCAGAGCCCCGCCGGAGGCTAATCCAAGCACGATTCTGCCGACGATTAGCATAAGCAGGCCGCCCGCGAAGCCGGTAATCAAAGTCGCCATCAGACCTCCGACGAGAACAATTCCATAAATCCAGCGCGTGCCGATAAGGCAACACAGCACACCCATGAGCAAGGATCCGATGATGTACGGAACCAGAAAAGCACCACTCACTTTTGCGTATTCGATATTGGAGAAGCCGAATTCCTGTCGTAACACAGGAGAAAGGATGCCTAACTGTTGGCGGGACAGGTATACGACAAAGCCAGCAAGGAGAATTAAGGCCAGTAACAGCCAGCGATGCAAGTCCTTGGAGCCCATATCAGTTTCTTGATTTGTCAGAGGTGAACTGGCTGCCGGTATTCCCGCCTCCATTACCGGTGCCCCCGTAACTGTCGAAGATGCAGTCGCAGCGGCTGGCAAAATCAGTGGACGCTGGCATGTGGGACAGGCAATTTGCAGGCTTTCTTGCCGCTCTTGAAACTCAAGCCGTTGCTGACAGTGTGGACACGAGTATTTCATGGCATATCCCCTTATTGAGACTTGCTTGCACATGCCCACCGTGGGAGTGCTGTGCTTCGATCCCTGCATGATACGGAAAAATCATGTATCCATGTTTGCACCCTGACCAGTTAAAGGCAAGCCAGCCCTTTTCCCCGTCAATAGCGGGAGCATCACGGGCTCGCCGGCGCGCGCGGTCAGCATCAAGGCCGCCAGCACGCCGGCTTTTCCAAGGCTTGGAAAAATTGCGGCGATTTTTTCCAAGGCTTGGAAAATTTTCCGTGAAATTTTCCAATGTCTGGAAAAACCAGCCGTTCCCGTTTCCAATGCTTGGAAAAGTCTCCGCATCATTTCGTCCATTCGACGACGCGCGCCGAACGCAGCATGACCGGGCCGAGCAGGCCCGAGGGCAGCAGCGGCGAGTCGGGCTTGTAGGGATTGACCGTGGTCCAGGCGACGCGTTCGGCCTCGGGCTTCGCGAGGTCGCCGATCAGCCGGTTCGGCCACAGGTTCGTCACGCGCACCTCGAGCTTGTTCGCGCCGGCCTTGGCCGTGCCGGTCAGGTTGACGCGGAACGGCGGTTTCCAGAGCACGCCCAGCGACTGGCCATTGAGGACGACCTCGGCGAGGTTCTTCACCGCGCCCAGGTCCAGATGCAGTTCGAGCCCGCCGGCGAGGCGCTCCGCCGGCAGTGTGAATTCGCGGACATAGGTGGCGGTGCCGGAGAAATGCCGGATGCCTTCCTCGGGGCGCGCGGGCCACGAGACCAGCGCGGCGAACTCGGCCTGCGCCGGCGCACCGAGGCGCGGCGGGAAGTGGACCTGCCACGGACCGGTCAGCTCGCTGGGCGCGGGTACTTCCGCGGCGCTGGCTTTGCACTCGCGGCCGGACTGCGTGCGCGCAGTCCAGTTACCACCCTGCCATGCGCGCAGCAGTGGCTGGCCATTTTTCCCGCCGACCAGTTCCGCCGTCGCGGCGTCGAGCGCGGGCGGCTGCAGCGGATCGGCCGCGCCCGCCGGCTCGCGGAAGAAGACGAACACGGAGCCGCAGGGATCGAAGACCAGCGGCACGATGGTGCGGCCGCCTTCCACCCGCCACGCCGGCGCGGGTTCGATGCGGCCCGTATCGGGATGCCAGAACTCGGGCTTGCGGCCGGTGACGCGGAACGAGGCCTGGATGGTCCCGGTGCGTTCGCTGCCGTTGCACACAAAATACAAATCCGCGTCGTCCAGCTTCCGGTGGATGTAGTTGGGCGCCGCGTTCGTGTCGCCTGTCCAGAGAAAGTCTGGCGCCACGTTCAGCTTCGCGAGCGCCTCCGCGACCGTGCCCGAGCTGACCACGCGGCCGGAACCGCCCCAGACTTCGTCGGCGATGCGCCGCACCTCGGCATCGCACGCGGGATGACCGGCGAGGCTCGGCGAGGCGGCCGGGCGCGGGCCGATCACCGCGGCGCCGGCGCCGACGAGCTCGCGCACCTTGCGCGCGATGGCGGGCGTCATGCGGTCGCTCTCCGGCAGCACGAGTGCCGCGTAGCTGGTGCCATCGGGCAGCGCGAGGCGGCCGGCCTGCACGCTCATCCGCGTGAGCAGGACTTCCGCGCCGCAGCCATCGTAGTCGAAGCCGGCGGGCGGCGTGGGCTTGAGCTGCTCGCGCGCGACCAGCTCGTTGGGCGCGCCCTCGCCCACGTAGTAGCAGAGATCGCCGACGAAGCGGCCCTGCTGCAGCAGATGCTGGCAGCGCGCGAGGTAGGTGAGCCACGCCGCGCCCGGCTCCCACCACGTCTGCGTGCGCTCGAAGTTGATACCCCACGGCCCCATCGTCATGCCGGGCTGGCGGTCGGGCCACGGCTGGTGCGCGTAGCGGTGGAAGACGAGCTGGTTGAGCCCGAGGCAAAAGGCGTTATCGCCGAGCGCCTTCAACGAGAACGGATCGCTGCGCCAGCCGGCCTTCTCGGCGCCGGCGGTGAACGACTCCGCCGCGACCAGCCGCTTGCCGTAGACGTGCGCGGCGGCCGCGGCCTCCTTCACGTCCTGATGGCCGTGCAGCCAGAACTCGCCCATCGGGATATCGGTCCGCGCCTTGCACTGGAACTGGTCGGCCACGGTCGGCATGCCGATGCCCACCGCCTCGCCGATCAGCAGCATGTTGTGCGCGTGCAGCCGGTCGCGGAGCAGCGCGTAATGATTTTCCGCGACGAGGTCGGCGATTGTGCGGCGCAGATCCCAGAGGAAGCGCTCGGTCTCCTCCACGCTGCCGATGACACAGCCCGCGAGTGCGGGCAGCCACGGCTGCGGATCGTAGCCGCGCAGGCGCTGGAACTCGGCGCGCAGGTCGGGCGTCCAGTTCTGGCAGTAGGCCTCCCAGCTATCCACCAGCATCAGCTTCAGGCTCCGGCCCGCGAGCGGACCGGCGTCCTTGATCAGCCGGCCCATCAGGCCATCGAAGAACTGGTTGACCGCCGCGCGGTTCAGCTTGTCGCACTCGAGGCCCGTGCCCTCCGGCGGCGCGGGCTTGTTGACCATGCCCGTCGGCGTATGGCCGAGCCGCAGGATCATCCACTCGCCCGCCGGCACCTCCCACTCCAGGCGGCCGCCCGCATCCATGCGCGCGGTGAGGTCGTGCACGCGCTCCCGCGGAAGCGCCGCCGGCGCGGGCCGCTCCGCGCCGCGCGCGGGCTTCTCCAGGCGGCCGGGCGCGACCGCGGCCTTCTGCTCGAACCGCTCTAGGCGCGACCCGCCCAGCTCCACCTCGCCGAGGCCGATCTCCTTGGCGAGGAACTGGTGGCCGCGCGTGATCAGGATGCGCACGAACTTCGCGCGGACCGGCGCGAAGGAAACCGAGGCCGAGGGCATCGTCGGGAAGTTTGCGAGCTTCCGGAATTTTTTCCCGTCGTCGCTGATCTGCAGCTCCGCCGCCCATGGATAAAGCGGGAACGTCACCGTGCGCAGCCGCGCCGAGCCGAAGCGGACCGGCGCGGCAAACTCGAACTGCACCTGGCCCGGCCCGTGCGTCGCCGGCAGCGGGAACCACGCGACCGTGTCGGCGCGGCCATCGATGAGCTTCGCCAGCTCGGCGGCGGGCAGCGAGCCGGTGAGGCGCGGCTTGAGCGTTGCGAGCGGCGGCGGCTCGGCCGGGTCGGCGGGCACGGCGAAGACCGCGACGTCGCGGTAGAACCCGTAGTTGGTGGGCGGCTGCGGGAGCGTCTCGCGGAAGCGGCACGGCCCGGTCACCCGCACCGCGCTCTTCGTGAGCTCCTGCATCGCGTGCTCCGGCTTCACCCACGGCCCGCCCGACTCGCTCCAGCCGGGACAACCGTGGACGGTGATCTCGAGCCCGAGCCGCTCCGCCTCGCTGAACGCGTGCTGCATCAGCGCGTACCACTCCGGCCCCAGCACCTTGGCCGGGCCCGGCGCCTCGCCGTAGGCCACGTTGAAGATGTGCGCGCCGCCGAGCCCGATTTTTTTCATCGCCTCGAGGTCGGCGGTGATGCCCTCGCGCGTGATGTTGCCGCTCATCCAGTGCCACCACGTACGCGGCCGCGCCGCGAGCGGCGGCGCCTGAAAGTCTTCCTCCAGCCCCGCCGGCGACAGCAACGGGAGCTGCAACAACAAGCCGCAAGCCAGCCACGCGCTACGTTTCATGATGCTCTCCTCATGGTTCCAAGCCTTGGAAAATCCAGCGCCGGTTTTTCCGAGGCTTGGAAAAACGAACCACAGAAGTCAAACCTCTGCGGACCTCTCTCCGCCCTCGGTGACCTCTGTGGTTTCTTCCGATATGCAAAGTCACGTTCACTCCACCCGCACCTGACCCACGCTGAAGCGGCCGGCCTGCTCCGGCACGTCCATCGCCAGCTTTAACGGCGGATGGTTGCCGGCGGCATCGGTCAGCGCGACCGCGAGAATGTACGCGCCCGCCGGCAACGCCGCGGGAATGGCGAGCGTCTCGTTGAGCGTGCGCTCACCCGGCAGCCAGTCGCGCGGGTCGCTCTTCGCGTCGGCTCCGGCGACTTCGTGGCCGGCCGCGTCGAGCAGCAGCAGGCGCAGCTTATAGGGCCGGTAGAGCTTGCCGACGCCAACGTTCGCCCACTTCATCCCGATGGCGAGCGACGCGCCGCGCTTCGCCACAGGCACAAACGTGGCTTCGCGCAAGGCAAAGCGATAGCCCGCGAGCCGCGCGAGTTTCTCCAACTGCGGCAGCGCCTCCGGCGGAACGCGGCCGAGGTTGTCGTTGATCATCGTGACGTGGTTGGCGAGCATGAAGTTCACGGCGGCGTCGAACGACCAGCCGCGCGACTTCATGTCCTCATAGGCACCGAACCACTCGAACACGACCGGCGCGGTTTTCCAGGTCTCCGCCATGGCAGGCACAGCGGCATATTTCTTCGAGCCGATCCAGTTCTTCTCGTGCCACGGCGAGCCGACGCCGTCGCGCCGCAGGCCCGCGCCGCGCGCGAGCGCGTAGGGCAGCACCTCGGCATCGTCGGTCATGAACACCAGCGGCGTCTTGCGGAAGGCGTTCACGTACATGTCCACGATTTGCCGGCGCACGGCCGCGGGCGCGGGATGTTTCGTGTGCCACTCGCCCCAGACGCCGTAGGAGCCGATGTCGAGGAACTCGACGCCCGGCTGCCCGTCGTAGCGTTCGCCTAGCGCCTTGATGAACGCGCCGTGATGCTTGAGGAAGAGCGGGTCGGTGTAGTCGGGCTCGATGCGCGTGATCTTTTTGCCGCCGCTGGTGGGATGGTTGTCCTTGATCTCGTAGTCGAAGCCCTTGCAGCCGGCGTCGAACAGCCACTTGGGCGAGGTGTAGTAGCCGGGACTGTGTGCGCTGCACGCCATCACGCGCAACGCGACGCGCGCATGGCGCGGCTGCCACGCGGCGATGGCATCATCGATGAACTTCCAGTTGAACTTGCCCGGCTCCGGCTCGGCATCCATCCAGGCGAAACGGATGTAGACGACCGAACACGGCAAGCGCGGCTCCTTCTTCGGCGTGCGGTTGTTGCTCATCCACCCCGCGCCGGGATTGGCAAACAGCGTATCCACCTCGCGAAACACGACGCGTTGCACCTCCGCGCCGCGAGCAACCATACCGGCCAGGAACAGAATGGTTAGAGCGTGGGGTAAGCTCTTCATCGGATGGCACTCATTTGCGTTGATCCATTATTTATCGAGACATGCTCCAGGCTTCCACCGGTTCAGGGAAGGCTGGCCAGCAGTTCGTCGGGGCCAAGCACCTTGAGGTTGGCCAGGCGGAAGTCATGCTGGTTGCGCGTAACGATGACTTCGGCGCCCACCAGCCGGCCCGCCTGCTCCAACACCGCATCCTCGAAATCGGCCACCCGGCTTTTGAGCGCTTCCTGCAATACGGCCCGGTTGACCGGTGCGATCTCGAACAACTCCAGCAATTTTCGCAGGGCCTGATGGGCTTGCGGGCGGGGCATGGCCTGCGTCAGCAGATAGTCAATGGTGGTGATGGTGGTGGCGCACAGGAAACCCTGCAATCGGGACTGTTCGATCAGGCCCAGCACCTCGGCTGAGGCCGCAGCAAAGGGTTGCCGATCCAGCAACACATCAAGGACCACATTGGTATCAACCAGAACTTTCACGAATACTTGGCCCGCAGATGTTTTTTATAGTCAGCCTCGGAGACACCGCGCCCCTTCAAAACGCCGACCAGCGAGGCGGTGAGGGGTGGCAGCGCAGGCGCTTTAGGACGAACCACGGTCAAGCTGTCGAAAAACTCCCCGACAATTTGCGAGACCGATTTCCCCCGCCGGCTGGCCTCCACCTTGGCCGAGCGGACCAAGGCCTCGTCCATGCGCAGGGTGAGCTTCGTATTCATGACGTACTCTCTAGCCTGACTTGTACGTCTTGTCAATATCCACCTGGCGCAACGTTCACCTATCGCGCCACGTAAGAGTCAGACAAGACCTCTATTCTTGACGCCATATCCAGCGGGCGTCAAAGCCGGGGATGGCCCTTCATTTCCACTCGTCGGTGCGGAAGGTTTGCGCGGGGAGGCCGTCCTTGTTGAAGAGGTTCGCCCACGGCGCGTTGCTGCTCCACGCGTAGCGGACCGCGACCGGCTGCGGCACGGCGGCGCAGGAGACGACGACGCTGTCGCCCTCGATCTGCGCCTCGGCCCAGCGGAATTTCTTGTCGGCACCCGCGACCATGAAGCCCTGCAGCTTGTCGCTATGCCGCGCGGCGAGCCCCTGCCCGACGTGCGTGAAGCTGATGCGGATCTTGCCGCCCTCGACCTTGTGCGCGGCGTAGAGCGGGCCGCTATATTCGACCGGCTGCCCGTAGACGAAGCCAAGCGCCACGCGGACGGCGCGCGCGCCGTAGCCATTCTTGTTCGTGGGATGCGTGCCGCTGCCGAGGTCGGTGCTGGTGACCATCGCGGTCTTGGGATGTTGCTGGATCTTGAGGTGCAGTTCGCGGTAGAGGCCATCAATGTTGCCCGGCTCGCGCGGGAGTTGCGGACTGAACTTGCTCGCGTTCTTCGTCACAGGATCGCCGAGGTCCCACGCGGTGCCGCCGCCGCTGTGCTTCTGGACGTAGAGGAACGGGAAGTCCTGCCCCCACTCCTTGCGCCAGCCAGCAATGAGCGCACCCATGAGGTTGAACTGATCCACGCCGGTGATTGCCGTGCCGCTCTCGCCCTGATCCCAGAGCACGCCGCGGATCGCATAGGGCGCATAGGGCTGGACGTGCGCCTGATAGAGGTTGCCGATGCGGCCGGCGGACTCGCCCGGCTTCGTGGGCTTGGTGGGACCGCGCGGCCCGCGCTTTTTCTCCTGCTTCGCTTTCTCGGCGACCGGTTTCCACGCGGCGAGGTCCTTTTCATATTTCTGCTGCGCCGCGGCCAGGTCATAGGTCTTGGCGAACTCCGCCGCCTGCGCCTGGCAGGCGGCGTCGCTGCGCAGCATCTCCTCGGTCAGCCAGTAGCCCGAGGGCGTGCCGCCGACCGCGCCGACCATGATGCCGACGGGCACGTCGAGCTTCTGCTGGAGCTGGTAGCCGAACGCGAACAGCAGCGCGGAGAACTGCTTGATGTTCGCGGGTGTCGCCTCCTCCCAGCCGGCGCGGCCCTTGTGCAGCAGGCGCAGCTTGGGATAGGTGGCCTCGGCGGCCCTGGCCAGCGCGGGATCGTTGTTCGTGTAGCTCGGCACGTGCATGTCCATGTTCGACTGGCCGGAGCCGAGCCAGACCTCGCCGACGAGCACGTCGGAAATGGTCAATGGTTTATGGCTGATGGAGGAGGTGATGGTCATCGTGCGTGGCTCTGCCGAGACCGGCAACGGGTCCAATTTCACCATCCATTTACCCTTGGCATCCGCCGTGGCCGTTTTGGTCTGGCCGGCAAAGGCAACGGTCACCTGCTCGCCGGGCGCGGCGGTGCCCCAGATCGGCGCGGCCGCATCGCGCTGCAATACCATGTGATCGGAAATTGCCGGCGGCAGCTTCACCTCGGCGCGCGCCGCGAACGCGCAGGCCACCAAGGCGGACAGGCAGAGAACGAGCGTGGATGGTTTCATGACAGGACTCCTTCGGTTTTAGCAGACGTTCAGCGTTGCGTCGGCGCTTTGAGCTTCTCGATCAGGAACGCGCCGGTGGTCGCGTGCTTCACATCGGTCGCGCCGGGATAGAAGACCTCGCAGGGCACGCCGCATTCCTTGCAATGCTCCTGCAACTTCACGCCGAAGTTGGCGGTATGCGTCGGGTCCTTCTGGTCCTGCCCGAGCGCCGGCGGCGCATTAAAGGTGCAGTAGATCGGCGGATCATCGCTGCTGACGAGCGCGTACGGCGAATACTCGGCGATCCACGGCAGAATCTTGTCGCGCCCGTCGAGAAACTCCTGAAAATTCTTGAAGCCAAACGCGTGGCCGCCGTACTTGCTGTTCGGCGTCCACTCCTTCATCTGCTTGGGGTCGAGCGTCGTCTGCGGGCCGGAGACCGCGGCACACCACAGACGCGTGGACTCGCGCGCGATGGGATCATCGCTCTTCGGATCGGCCATATCGGGATGGAACGCGAGCCACAGGCTGGAGCACGCGCCCGCCGAGCCACCGCTCGCGCCGATGCGTTCCTTGTCAATGTTCCACTCCTGCGCCTTGCTGCGGACGAATTGCAGCGCGCGCGCCGCGTCGGTCAGCGGCCCCTTGACCGGCGGCACGACCTTGTCGGCGGTCGCCTCTGGAATGAAACGATATTCAATCGAGACCACCGAGATGCCGTTCTTGAGCATCTCCGGCAACAGGCCTGCCACGCTGGAACGATTGCCGCCCATCCAACCGCCGCCGTGGATGAAGAACAGCAGCGGCGTCGGCTTGTCGGACTCCGCCTTCCAGAACGTCATGACCTGTTTCGGGTGTTTGCCGTAGGCCACGTCGTCCAGTGTCGCCTTCGGCAGCGGCGGCGCGGGCTTGGCGGCTTTCGCCGGTTTGGCGGCGGGCTTCTTGGCCGGCGCCTTCTCCGCCGCCAGCGATGGCAGCGATAGCGCGAGCGTTCCAACCAACATCCAACGACCGAGTCTCTGCAACTTCATGATGTTCTCCTTTGGTAAGACATTCCCTTCCCAACGGCCCTATCAACGGCCCGGCCCGGCGGATATTTTCCAAGCCTTGGAAAATAGTGCGGCGTTTTTTCCAAGGCTTGGAACTTTCCGCCGCCGGCTTACTTCGCCTTGGCCTTTTTCTTTTGTTGCTGCTGTTGCTGCTGTTTCTTGGGGCCCGGGCGCGGGCTCTCGAAAATGGGCGGGACGAGCTGCGCGTTCCACGCCTCGAAGGCGGCGGTCAGGCGCTTGACCACATCGGGCTTCTCGGCGGCGAGGTCATGCTCCTCGCCGATGTCGGCAGCGAGGTCGTAGAGATGCGACTGCTGCTCGCCGGTGCTCTTCAGCAGTTTGTAGCGGCCTTCGCGGACGGCCCAGCCGCTGCCGCCACCGGTGCGCCAGAAGAGGCGCTCGTGCGGTGCGGCCTTGTTCGCGCCCGTCAGGTGCGGGACCAGGTTGACGCCATCGAGCGGCTTCTCTGGCGGCTGCGCGCCCGCGAGCGCGAGCGCGGTCGGCAGCAGGTCGAGCGCAATCACGGGCTCGTTATAGACCGCGCCCGCCGGCAGCGTGCCCGGCCAGCACGCGACGAACGGCACGCGGATACCGCCCTCGAGCACCTGCCCCTTGCCCCCACGCAGCGGCGTATTGCTGCACGGCACCACCGTGATCGGCCCGCCGTTGTCGGAAAGGAAGAAGATCAACGTGTCCTGCTCCAGCCCGTGCTTGCGCAGCGCCTCCGTGACGCGGCCGATGCCGTCATCCATCGCGCTGTTCATCGCCGCGTAGGTGCGCCGCTTTTCGTCGCTGATGTTCGGGAAGCGCGCGAGATACTTCTCCGGCGCCTGCAGCGGCGTGTGCACCGCGTTGTAGGCCAGGTAGAGGAAGAACGGCCCGGCTTTATGGCGGCCGATAAACGCGACGGCCTCGTCGGAGAGAATGTCGGTCATGTAGCCGGTGTGCGTCACCGACTCCTTGTTGCGGTTCAGCGGAATCCGGTATTCCACCTGCCAGGTCTTCTCCTGCGGCAGCGGGTTCTTCTCGTCCGGCAGATACATGTGCCCGCCGCCACGGAAGCCGAAATATTCCGCGAAGCCGCGCTCGTTCGGGTGGAAGCACGGTGCCGCGCCCAGATGCCATTTGCCGATTGCGCCGGTCGCGTAGCCCGCGGCGCCCAGTTGCTTGGCCAAGAAAGTTTCCGAGAGCGGCAGCCCGACCTTCGTATCCTCCGGCAGCCACGTCGGGTTGTTCTCGTGCCCGAACCGCTGCTGATAGCGGCCGGTCATCAGCCCCGCGCGCGTCGGGCTGCAGAACGGGTGCGACACGTAGCCGCTAGTGCACCGCACGCCGTTTTTCGCGAGCGCATCGATGTTCGGCGTCGCGATATCCTTGCAGCCGTTGAACCCCACATCGGCAAACCCTAGATCGTCGGCGAGGATGACGATCACATTCGGCTTGCGGGCGCCAGCCGCGAACACCCTCGGCGCAGCCAGCGACGCCAGCCCCAACCCGGCCACCTTCAGAAAGTCACGGCGCGAAGCAGTCTTCATTGGTTTTCCTTTCGTGCAGCGCCGCGCAGTATGCCATGCGCCGTCGAGATGCCAAGCCAAACGAAACCGGGGAGAGGAGGAAAACGAACCGCAGAATAACGAACAAGGAATGACGAATGTCGAAGGGCGGACTGGAGGTGTACTTCCCAAGGGCAGCGCGTGCAGCTTTAATCACAAATCCACTCAAATAAATCTGCGGGATCAAGCAAAAGCAAAATCAGCCCTGCCAGCCAGCCTCCAAAGAGCAGCGCAGAACCGACGAACATGCGCATTTTATAATTTGGAATTTTCCGCAGGAGCAAGGCGAGGCCGATGGAGCCGAGTATCAAACCGATCACTGGGATACCCCAGTCGAGCCAGGCGGTGGCAGGCAAAAAATTTTCCGGAAGATTCTTGGGGTCAGGATGGTCATAGTGCGGCCAATATCCCAAAAACAAGGAGGCCCGCCACGCATACGTTACGAGTGATAAACACCACGCCAAGGGCAACAGCCCCAAACCCGCTTGAACCGTCGCGATTACCATGCTCCCTAAATTTTCAGCCCGCGTCATTTGAGGTCACGCTAGCGGAAAGCCGCAGTTGGGGCAAGTGCGGCGGCGGTTTCCAAGCCTTGGAAATTCTGCCGCGCTTTTTTCCAAGGCTTGGAAAAGTTTCTGCGAGATTTTCCAATGCCTGGAAAATCCGGGCACTCCGATTTCCAATGTTTGGAAACGTTTCAGCGCCCGTGCCTGCAGGCGAGTGGCTGGGTTTGGCTGGGCCGGGCCGCATGCTGACGAGTGCGGCTACGGAACGAGCGCTCGCAAAATCTGCTTACAAAATCATACCCGGCACTGTTGCACGCGATGATTTTGTTCCCATGATTTTGAGCCTTCGGTAGCCGCACTCGTGAGAGTGCGGCCGCCGCAGCCCCACCCCAACCATCAACGCTTTCTGCTGTGGGCGGGGTTTCCAACCCCGCGAACCGCAACCGCGACGCCACGTACACAACGCGGGAGCTGTAGCTCCCGCCCACAAGAGGAATCGCTCTCCCTGCCTCCGCGTTCTGACGATCGCGACTGCGTCAGGTTTCCTTCGCGGGCTTGCGCTTGTTGCGACCGGGCTTGGTCTTCTTCGGTTCCACCAGGACGCCCGGCGGCGGCTCCGGCGCGACGCCGGCGAGCACGGGCACCGGTGGCAGGTCCTTCTGCCACGCCTCGTGCTGGGCGGCGAGCGCCTTCAGCGTGGCGGCATAGGCGGGATCGCCGGCGAGGTCGTGCATCTCCAGCGGGTCCTTGGTCAGGTCATAGAGTTCCGCTGCGCCACCGCCGTGCCGCTCGTTCTTCCTGTCGTTCTTGATGTACTTGAACTGCGCGGTGCGAAGCATCGAGCTGCCGCGTTCGGCAAAGGCGCGATTCTTCCACGCAGCATCCTTGCCGGCGACCAGCGCGGTCATGCTCTTCCCCTGGATACCCTGCGCGGGCAGCGCCACGCCGGCCAGTTCGCAGAGCGTCGGCATCACGTCGATGTTCTCGACGATCTCGCTGACCACCGCGCCGCGATTGAACGTGGCCGCGCCCGGATGGGCGGCGGGCACCTTCATCAGCAGTGGAATGCGCGACGAACCTTCGTACATCACGCCCTTGAACCAGCGGTTGAGGTCGCCGAGCATGTTGCCGTGGTCGGCGGTGAAGACGATGAGGGTGTTCTCCGCCAGCCCTTGCGCGCGAAGCTGCTCCAGCAGCCGGCCGACGTTGTCATCCACCATCGTCACCTTCGCGAGGTAGGCGGCGGTCAAGGCCTTGACGATCTGCGGGTCGTTGACGACGTGCCGGTTCGACTCCGTCTGCTTGGGCTTGGCCGGGTCCTGCTTGAACGAGGGCGGCAGCGGCATTTTTTCGGCATCAAACATCTTCCAGTAGGGCTCGCAGAGATGCGACGGGCTGTGCGGGTCGAGGTAGCTGACGAACAGGAAGAACGGCTTCGTCTGGTCGCGCTGCTTCAGGAAATCCACCGCGCGGTCGGTGATCCAGAACGTCTGCGCGTCCTCCTTCGGATACGGCAGCCGGCCGAGGTCGCGGCCGAGCGGATCGTCCGGGAACGGTTGCTCCACGGTCTTCCGCGCCGCGTTGCGGCCGTGCTTCTGCTCCACGTCGGCCGGCCACGATGGCAGCAGGCGCGGACCTTCGCCGGCGAACGACCAGAAGCAGTCGAAGTTGTAGGCGAGGTTGTCGGGGATGAAGTGGAGCTTGCCGCTGATGGCGGTCTGGTAGCCATGGTGCTTGAGGATGGCGGGCAGCAGCAGTTGCGGCTCGCGCAGCGGCGTACTGTTATCGGTGGCGCCGTGGACGTGCGCGTAGCGGCTGGTGAAGAAGCTGTAGCGCGAAGGCGTGCAGATCGGCGCGACCGTGTAGGCCGTGGCGAAGCGCGTGCCCTCGCGCGCGAGCCGGTCGAGGTGCGGCGTCTTCACCAGCGGATGGCCCGCGCAGCTCATCACGTTCCACTTCATCTCGTCGACCATGATGAAGAGGATGTTCGGGCGCGCGAGCGTGGCGTTGGCCGCGCTGCGTGCCAGCCCCGTGAGCCCCAGCGTGCCCAGCCCGGCGAGCTTCAGAAAATCACGACGCGAAGTTGTTTGCATAGGCCGCGCAGTATGCCATGCGCCCTCCGGTTTCCAAGCCTTGGAAACACACCGCGGTCAGGGCAGCGCGGGTGTGCCGAACCAGTCGTGCATCTCCTTCGCGAACGGCGCGATGAGGGCGGGTGGTTCAGGGAACCGGCCGCGGTCGTCGGTCTCGACCATCCACGCATTGAGCGCAGCGCGCAGGCGCGTCAGGGCTTCCACATGTTCGGCCAGCTTGGAACCGGCGAGGTTGTTGATCTCGTGCGGATCCTGCTCCACGTCATAGAGCTCCTCGTCGGGTGCGCGCGCGGCCATCAGCGCGAGCGGCGCGCCGGAAAGCTTGCCTTCCACGTGCAGCTTGCGCATCAGCGGAACGATGAGGAAGCATTTCTCCTTGTAGCGGTTCAGCGCGGTGAACGTCGGGCCGGGGAGCATGTTCCGGATGTAGCGGTAGCGCGCGTCGCGTACGGTGCGGATGCGCATGACGGTTTCGTCAATGCGGTCGCGCGCGCTGAAGGCGTAGCGGCGCGACGGGTCGGCCTGCGCGCCGAGGAAGTTGCGGCTCTGCATCCCCGGCGGCCGGGCGACACCGGCGAGGGCAAGCGTCGTGGCGGTGAGGTCGAGCAGGCTGATGACCTGGTCGTTGACGGTGCCGGGCTTGCAGTCCGGCGGCGCGGGAAAATTTTTTGGCCAGCGGATGATCATCGGCACGCGCAGGCCGCTGTCGTAGCACCAGTGGATGCCGCGCGCCTCCAGCCGGCCGTTGTCGGCGAAGAAGATGATGACCGTATCATCCTCGAGACCATCGGCGCGCAACTGCTCCAGCACCCAGCCGATACGGCGGTCCAGGCCAGAGACGGAGTTGAGATAACGCGCCCACTCCTGCCGTACCACCGGATGGTCGGGATAATAGGGCGGCGGCGTGACGTTCTGCTCCGTGGCGAGGTGCGGATGCTCGCGCTCGCCGACCCACTCGACGCGCGGCTTGCCGGCGGACTGGCGGTCATAGATGTCGTACTCGACCTCGTGCGAGTTCACCTGCGCGTAGAACGGCTGGCGTGCCTTCAGCGCGCTCCAGTCAGCGGACTCGAAGATGGGACCTTCGTTGACGAAGTTCAGGTCGAGTTTGCCCGTACCGACCGGCCGGCCACCGATGGTTTTGATGTTGGCGGTGAAATAGCCTGCGTCGCGGAGCCGGTGGGTGAGCGGGCGCACACCGGGCGGCAGGCGGAAGTCATCGCTGCGATGCGACCGCATGTTGTGCGTATCGGTCGTGGTCTGATACATCCCCACCATGAACGCCGAGCGGCTCGGTGCGCAGGAGGGCGAGGTCGAGAAGACCCGCGTGTAGCGCACGCCCTCCGCGGCGAGCCGGTCGAGGTTTGGCGTGCTGACCAATTTCTGGCCGTAGCAACCGAGGTCGTGGTCCATGTTCTCGCCGACGAGCCAAAGGATGTTGGGTCTGCGGCTGGCGGTTGGTCTGAAGTCAAGCATGCGTAGCGGGCTGGGCTGACCCGGTGCGGCCGGCGCTTCCTGCGTGTAGATGGACAACACGTTCTCCTGCTGCCAACGGGACTTGTCTACACGCGGTTCGCCGACAAATGATTTCTCCGAGACAAACATCTGCTGCCAGTTCGTCCAGCCCTGCGCCGCAGAAGCGGTGTAGATGTGCAACGGGCCGCCGGGATCAGTACCGTGGTATTCGAGGTCGGCGGGTTTTCTGAACACCAGAAACAGCGTGTCCGACTTGTCGGCCACGATGGAAGGTTTGCGACCGAAGAATGGTAATTGCTGGCGGTGCCAGTGGCTTTCTTCATCGCGCCAGTAGTGGAAGTAACGCCATGCATTCTTGTCGCTCGCTGGCGCAGGCGCATCAGGCGGATTTTGCCACAGGATCACATGCAAGCGGCCGCGGTGATCGAGTGTCTGCGTCAACTGGTTCATCATGCCCCAGCGCCACGGCGCTTCCTGAACGGTGATCTGCGGCGAGTCCAAACGCAGCGGATCTTGGCCAGTCACGCCGATCTGCTGGCCGGAATTGTTACGCCATGTGCGACCACGGTCATCGCTGTAGGCATATTGCAAGTCGTGACAGTTTGAGGGGCCCCAGCGCGCGTTGTCCTGCCCCTCGCGCCAGACCCACGTCGTGTGCAGCCGGCCGTCAGTGCCGTAGTCGAAGCCGTTGTGATAGGCGTTGCGGGTGGTGCTGCCCCGGAAGTCGCCGATCTTGCCGATGAACTCGCCCAGCAACGTCCAGCCGCCCTTGTCAGGATCGTAGTGCGCCAGATGGCTGCTGCCATTGCCGCTGCCGCCGATGCGGTACGCAAGCTGGAGCCGTCCCTCCGGCGTGGGAAAGAACGCCGGATACGTCACACCGGTGAGTTTCCGGCCCTTGACCAGTTCCGCCGTGACCGGGCCAAACAGCGCTGCCGTCCACGCGGTCTTCTCCGGCGCCGTCGCCGCACCGGCACGCGAGACGCGGTAGTGCAACGGACTACCATGATGATCGAAGGCCAGGTGCAGCGTGCCATCGGCCGGACAAATACCGATCACCGCAACATTATGCACGTCGGTGTGTCCGATCGTGTAGTCGTCGAACGCCAGCCGCTCCCACACACCGTCCGGCAGACGGCGGCGCGCCACCACGAGGCGCTTTTGGCCGTCGAAGCAGGTCGCATATTGCCAACCCTTGAAGGTGACCACCGCCTCGATCTGAAACGTCTGCCCGTTGATGCAGGTACCGTAGGTGCCCCGGTGAAAGTTCAGCGCTCCGGGCTCCACGACCGTCTCTGCGACAAGCGGCAACCGTTGGCGCGGAGCGGCGTCGTTGCCGTCACCGCTGCCCGCAACGGCCAGGTGGGTGGAGAGCAGCAGGAGCAGTGCTGGTCGCAACATGGTTGTCATTTTTCTATATCCAGTGACCGCGTTCCGCCACGACGGGTGTGCGACTTTACCGGACCGGATGCAAGATTTTTCATGGAAGGATTGACCCTCATCGCACTTTCCACTAGACGTGCGCACCTTGAAAGCCACCACCCGACTCATCAGCCTCGTGGCCCTGCTGGCGGTCGCCAGCTTCGCCGGCGAAACCAATCTGCTCCAGAACGGCGATTTCTCCCGCCAGACCGAGGGCTGGAGCCTCGGCGCGGGCCCCAAGGTTTCGCTCGACCGCGAGGTGCCGCCGGGTACCGCCGGCCAGGCGCTGCGTATCGAGCTGGTCAAGGACGGTGGTTCGTCCTACGGCCAGATCTATCAGAACGTCAAGGCCAAGCCCCTGACGCGTTACCGCCTCGAAGGCCAAACGCGCAGCACGAAGGCCGGGTTCGCGTTCCTCGCGCTCAAGCTGCGCCGCGCGGGACACGAGGTTGCGCGCATCGCCGTGCCCACCAAGTCGCAGACGGGCTGGGCGGCGACGACGCACGAATTTTCCAGCGCCGATGCCGACGAAATCCAGGTGCTGTGCCGCTGGGAGCAGAACGCCAGCCGCGGCTGGCTCGGCCAGACCGGCTGGTTCGCGGGCTTGAAGCTCGTCGAGTTGGGCCCGGCGCCGCCCCCGCCGGCGGAGCTAGCGGCCATCGCACAGGCGGCCGCCCTCAAGCCGGTCGAGCCGCCGCCGCTGCCGCTCAAGCCAACTGACGCCGATCTCTTTGTTACGCCGAGCGGCGCGGGCCAGCGCAATGGCTCAAGCTGGGAACACGCGCTGCCGGGCAACGCGCCGGGCGTCTTGCAGGCGGCGTGGGACGCGCTGGCGCCGGGCCGGACCTGCCGCGTCGGCAGCGGCGTCTATGCGGGCGTTTCGCTGGCGATCACCACCGGCGGCAGCGGGCCCGACAAAATGAAGCAGCTCGCCGGCGAGGACACGGGCCAAGGTTTGCCGTGGCTGGTCGGCACGTGGAATCCATCGAAACCCGAAGGCGGCTCGACGTTCGTCTCGCTCAAGAACGAGGTGGCGCACTGCGCGTTCGAGAACCTCCGGCTGGCCCGCTATCAGTTCAGCTTCTTCAGCCAGAAGGGCCGGCATGTGGGACTGCGCATCCGTAACTGCCAGTTGCACGAGTTCCGTTACGGCATCTTCCTCTGCGGCCTGGCCTACACCGATCAACCGGAGCTGGCCTCGCACGATATCGAGATCAGCGACTGCCAGTTCCGCCACTTCACCAAGAACGCGGTCCGCCTGCAGGGCGGCAACTACGACGTGCGCCTCATCAACTGCGTCGCCGACGCCGGCGGCAAGGACTGGATGAAGGAGGCGTTCCACATTTGTTACGACCTCGCCGGCGATGCGCCGCGGCGGCAGTCGAACAAGGACCCCAAGACGTGGGCGGGCGAGCACGACATCCTCTTCATCAACTGCGTCGCGCGCAACGCGATCTACGCCAAGGCGCGCTACTGGCAGGGTGACGGCTTCTGCGCCGAGAACGACGTGCGCAACCTCGCCTTCCTCAACTGCTCGTCCTTCGACAACGCCGATGGCGGCTGGGACATCAAGGCGCGCAACGTCGTTTACGTCAATTGCGCCAGCCTGCGCAACAAGATGAACTTCCGCGTCTGGAACCACGCGTTCCTGTTCAACTGCTTGAGCGCCTACTCGTTCAAGCGCGGCGGCTCATGGACCACCGCCGGCCTGTGGGCCATCGGCGAGGTCCACGCGGCGCACTGCACGTTCCACAACAACAGCACGCAGCAGTTGCTCGCCGACAAGAAGAGCGAGCACGAGGCGAAGATCGCGCTCCAGCACTGCCTCGTCTCGTGCGACGGCGCTAACGCGCAGGCCGAGCGCCTGCTCTCCGGCGATACTCGAATCACTAAAAACGACACCGCCGAATGGAGTGGCAGCAGCGGAACCGACCCGCAGTATGTGGCTGCGGCGACGGGTAAGGAGTGGCTGCTCGATCCGCCCAACGCCTTCGATAGTGGCCGCCTCGGTCCCGCGCAGGGCTATCACTCCAGTGTCAGTGCGCAGTGGCGCGGCCAGAGCAACGACCAGCTCGTCCGCGCGGCGCGCGCGCTGCTCCAGTGCAAGGGCTGGGAAGATTTCACCAATCAAGTCGTCCGCCTCACGGCACCCGGACATTAAGCATGAAAATATTCTATCTCACGGTCGTGTTGCTGCTGGGCTTGACCGGCGGGGCGGGTGCGGCGAGCACCAATGCGCCGGCAAAGAAGGGCGTGGCGGGCAGCCTCGAAGTCGCGCGGGCGCTGAAGGCCACGTGGTATTACAACTGGGGTCCCAAAGGCGCGTCGGAGCCGGGGCTCGAGTTCGTGCCGATGGTCAAGGGCAAGGCCCACGTCAACGACCGCACGCTGGAGGCGATCAAGGCCTCCGGCGCCAAGACGCTGCTGTGCTTCAACGAGCCGGAGCGCACCACCCAGGGCAACGCCACGGTCGAGGAGGTGCTCGACCTCTGGCCCAAGCTGATGGCGACCGGGCTGCGGCTCGGCAGCCCGGCGCCGTCGTCGGATGGCCAGGGCGTCGCGTGGCTGGAGCAGTTCATGGCGGGCGTCAAGAAGCGCAAGCTGCGCGTGGACTTTATCGCCGTGCATTGGTATCGCAGCGCCAAGGAGGATGAATTCCAACGCTGGCTCCGCGACCTGAAGGCGAAATGGGACCGGCCGATCTGGGTGACGGAATTCAACGCCTACTACACGCGCGGCGACAAGGACCGCTTCGCCGAACGCGCCTTCAAGATGCTCGACCGTGAACGCGTGGTGGAGCGCTACGCCTACATGGATTGCGGCCCCGGCACGCCCGGTGGCCTGTGGAAGGACGCCACCCGCCAGACGCCCTCCGACCTCGGCCTGAAATACCGCGACCACTGATGCGGCCGCATGCGGCTACGGCTTGAATTCGCCGAAGGGATGCGGGAGCTGCTGGCTGTAGTCGCGCAGCAGGGCCTGCATGGCCTTCAGGCGCGCGGCCTGCGCGGGGTCGGCGGCAAGGTTGCGCTGCTCCCGCGGGTCGGCCTTCAGGTCATAGAGCTGGTCAAGGTCGAAGTAGGCGGGATAGTTTTTCTCGGCATCGTAGGAGTGCGTGTTCTTCTCCATCGGTTCGCACCAGTGGTTGAATTTCTTCCCGGTCTTCATCGCCGCAAGCACCTCGGGCGTGTAGCGGACGGCGATGTACTTGAAACCCTCGGCGGTGACCACCGCGCGCTCCGTGGTGATCTCCAGCAGGAGCGAGTCGCGCCGGTAACCCGGCTCACCGCGCAGCAGCTTCGCGAAGCTCTGGCCATCGCTCTTCGCCAGCGGCGTCGCGCCGCACAGCTCGCAGAGGGTCGGCGCAAAATCTATGTTCGCCACCAGCGCCTCGCTCACGCGGCCGGGCGCGATGACGCCGGGCCAGCGCGCGACGAACGGCATCCGCGCGCCACCCTCATAGCAGGTGAACTTCGCCGGGTTGCCGTTGTCGCCGGCGAGGATCACGAGCGTGTTGTCCGCCAGCTTGAGTTCGTCGAGCTTCTTCAAAACCGCGCCGACGCCGTCATCCAGCCACGTACTGCCCGCCGTCATCAGCTTGAGACCGGCCTGCCGGACGCGGCGCAACACATCCTCGCGCGCCGGCTGGACCTGCGGCAGCTTGTCGAGGTAGCCGCGCGGCGTCGCGCGCGGATCACCGGACTTCATGGAGTTGAACGGCGATGGCCCGTGCACCAGTGTCGGCGCCATATAGAGGAAGAAAGGCTTGTCCTTGTGCTGCTCGATAAAGCGCAGCGCGCCGGCGGTCACCCATTCCATGTTGTGGACCTGGAGCGGCTTTGGCAGCCAGTGCTTCGCGCCGGGCTTGGCGTCGCCGACGTTGTTGGCGTAGATGCTCTCGGCGTAGTCGAAGCCGCACGCCTGCACCGCCTGCTGCACCACCGCATAGCCGGCCTCCAGCTTCGCGCGGACCTCCGGCGCGGCGGGATCGGCATCCTGCGCGAACTTCGGCGGCGGCGCGCCGCTGCCCTGGTGCCACTTGCCGACCATGCCGGTCGCATAGCCCGCCGCGCGCAGCGCAAACGCGAGGCACGTGTGCTGCTCGCGCTCGGCATAGACGCCCGCCTCCCACCCGAGGTTCGCCGGCGCGGTCACCGGCGTCTTCGCCTGCTGGCTGACGCTGCGGCTGGCGTAGCGGCCGGAGAGCGCGTTGTAGCGGCTCGGGCTGCACACGGCGGAGGTCACGTAGAAGCGCGTCAGCTTGAGGCCGTCGCGCGCGAGGCTGTCCATGTGCGGCGTCAGCACCTGGCCGCCGAAGCAGCCGATCTCGTCGAGGTCGTGGTCATCGGTATAGATCAGCACCACGTTCGGCCGCCGCGCAACGGCGGCGCGCGCGGCCGGCGCCGCCAGCGTTGCCAGACCCAGCCCGGCCAGCTTCAGAAAATCACGACGCGAGGATGTTTGCATGGTCAGCCCTTTCGTCCAGCGCCGCGCAGTATGCCACGCGCCCCCCGCTTGCCAAGCCAAACGGCGGCCGCAGAGACGACGAACCGCAGAATGACGAACAAGGAAGGCCGAATGTCGAAGGCCGGAGGACTCAAAATCATGCCTACAAAATCATACAAGGCCAGATGGCAGCCCCATGATTTTGAGGCAACTGACAGAAATATGGAGGGCAGAAAAATCAAACCTCCGAATCTTTCTGCCCGCCATCTTTCTGCCATGCTTCCTGTAGCCGCACACGTGAGTGTGCGGCCGAGGTGGGAGTTGGCCGCGTTCTCACGAACGCGGCTACGAAAAAGACCCCTCTGTTGCCGCGCTTTCCCTGCAACTGCACCCGCCTTTGTGGGCGGGGCTTACCAGCCCCGCGAACCACCGCCGTAATGCCGAACGCAAAACGCGGGAGCTATAGCTCCCGCCCACAAGGCAAACCCAGCGCAGCCTGACGAATGCGGCCACACCGGGAGCGCCCTCGCGGGCGCGCTACAAACGACGCCGTTCGCAGCGCCGCCGCAAGGCGGCTTGGATACGGGCCGCGCTCTCACGAACGCAGCTACGGAGCAGTTCCAGGCTTTTTCTGTCTTTTGTTTTTCTGTCCACTTCCGTTGGCGAGACTATGGGGTTTCCAGCTTCGGCAGGCTGCGGCGCCAGTCGAGGGCGAGTTTGAGCAGGCGCGCGGTCACTTCCTTCTCCTGCTCCGCGAGGTTCTGCGTCTCATTGACGTCCTTTTCCAGATCAAAGAGCTCGGCGCGCGTGCCATCGGCATTGGCGAGCAGCTTCCACTTGCCCTCGCGCACCGCCACGTTCGGGCTGCGGTCGCGGCCGCCGGGATACTTGAACGACTTGGCGTTGCGGCCGTATTCCCAGAACAGCGGCTTCGTGCGCGCCAGCGGCTTGCCCAGCCACGCGCCGCTGACATCCACGCCATCGAACATGACACCCGCCGGCAACTGCGCGCCGGCGACGGCGCAGACCGAGGGGAACAAATCCACCGCGTTCGCAACCGTCTGCTGATCCACGCGCCCGGCCGGCACGCGCCCGGGCCAGCGCACGATGAACGGTTCGCGCACGCCGCCCTCATAGAGACTCAACTTGCTGCCGCGCAACCCGGCGGCGCGCGCGCCGCGGAAGGTCGGCAGCGGCCCGTTGTCGCTGGCGAAAATCACCAGCGTTTTCTCGTCGAGCCCGAGTGCCTTCAACCCGGCCAGCAACCGGCCCATCTGCCGGTCATACTCGGCCAGCACGCGCTGGAAATTTTCCGGCGAGTCGCTCTTCGGTACATCGTCGGCCGGCACCCACGGCGTATGGACGTCGTCGGGCCAGAGGTTGATGTAGCACGGCTGGCCTTTGTGACGGCGCAGGAAGTCGAGCGTCTTATCCACGAAGAAGCCCGTACGCTCCCAGCGTTTGAACTTGTCCTTGGGCGACCAGATCCAGTCGGTCGCGGTGATATCCGGGTGCGGGTCGGGGCTTTCCCACGTACTCGCGTGCTCGTCGAAGCCATAGGCCTCAAACGGCGGCGCGTTGGTCACATCGCGCCCGCCGCCCATGTGCCATTTGCCGAAGTGACCCGTCGCGTAGCCGGCGGCCTTGAGCGTGCGAGCGAGCGACGGCGCCCGGGCCTCGAGAAAATCCGCCTGCTCGCACGCGCGGTTGCCCGCGCGCGTCTGGAGGAAGCTCGTCAGCCGCCACCGCGCCGGAAACATGCCCGTGGTGAAGCCCGTGCGCGACGGCGAACAGATCGGCGACGCCACCGTGAACTGCGTGAACCGCGTCCCCTCCGCCGCCAGCCGGTCAATGTTCGGCGTCGGCACGAACTTCCCGCCATTGCAGCCCACGTCGCCATAACCCATGTCGTCGGTCAGGACGAAGATGATGTTGGGGCGCGGCTCGGCAGCAAATCCTTGGCTGCACAGCGAAATCATGAGGAGGGCAAAGAATGTCTTCACACATTGTCCTTAGCAAACCGCGGCGAGTCTGCATAAAGACAACTTCGCCAGCAAGCGGAAAACCTACCGCGCGCCTAATTCCTTCCCAAGCAATTTGTTTTCCTGCTTGCCAAGCCCGCGCAACCTTCTTATCGTGCCGCCGTGACAAAAAGCCAAAGACTGTATAAAGACAACTTTTAGTTCGTTCAATAATACTGTTCCCGCGACGCGAAGCGCGTCGCGGGAACGGGCGGGCGCTGTCCCCAGCGCGTTGTCTCTCCGCGCTTCGCGCGTCGAGAACAATGCGTTGGACCGGACGCCGCGCCGTCCGCACGAAGCGTGCGTCCGGCTCGTCGCCGGTCAGCGCCCGCCCGTTGGCCGATAAACCCAGAAGGATGAAGTCATTGATGAACAGACTACTGACAACACTTATGAAGACATTCTCTCTATTACTTCTTTGCACGATGGCGGCTTGCAGTCCAAAGCCCTCGGAATCATCCCAGAAGATTGACGGCACCACGACGGAACGCGTCGCTGCTGTCTCAAAGCTCCTCAGCAAAACCGCCCCGCTCCCAAGTTCACTTCTGGACGCTCACTTCTTCGAGGAGCAGACTGGCGACGGCCGACTTGGTCCGTCGGACTTCAAGGCGTTCTACGCCCTTACCGTCGCCCCCGCCGATCTCCCTGCATGGAGGGCCGCATTGTCCAAATCGAAAACTTGGAACCATTTTTCGAACGACGAGGAAATTAAGCGTGCGGCGCCGAAGAAGGCACAGCTGTGGTGGGTAAGTGGGGCCGATTTGGGCGCCTTGGAACTCTACAGCCCGCATTCCCTCACCGGACGCGCCAACGGCTGGGTCGGCATCGCACCCGATGGAAGAATCTTTGTGTATACTTTCACCATGTAGGGAGGCCAACAATCGCTCCCACCGTACGGCGTACCCGCGTCACGGAAGCTGCTTGCGCACCTCCCGCACCACGGGTTCCCGTACGGTTCATCGCCGGTGAAGCATGACGTTCGCCGTCTCCTCACCGCTGACGTTCGGATGTGAGCGCTTCGCTCTTGTAATACCGCCGGTCGTTCCCAGGCTGCCGCGCATATGATGAACACAAGCAAGGGTACGGGCTTTTTGTTTTCGGGCGGGGCGGCTCGTGGGCGGTGCGGTCGCGGCGGAGTCGGGGGCGCAACCACCCGGCGGCTGGATTCCAGTTTGGAAAGCCGGAACGGAAATCTTTCCCTGCTTTCATGAGTTCCAAATAGAACAATTCCGTTCGCGCGCCATCACGGTGCTTTGGCGACGGGCGCGCGTTGCTCCGTGTCGCGGGTGGCTTGACTGAAGAGCCGGCCTTCGCCGTCGAAGCGGAGCGGGTCGAGGCCGATGAAGCGGTTCCACTCGCGTTTGGCCGTGGCCTTCTGGTGATAGATATGCCACCACTGCCCGGCGCGGTCCTGAATAACGCAGCCATGGCCCGGGCCAAACACGCCGTCGGAGCGCTGGATGATCGGGTTGTGCGGCGCGCGCTGGAAGGGGCCCAGCGGACTCGCGGCCGTGGCGTAGCCGACCGCGTAGTCGGGCGTGTCGGCGCCGGAGCCGCTGTAGATGAGATAATAGATTTTGTTGCGCTTGATCAACCACGGCCCCTCGGTCACGTGCCCGGCGCGCTTTTCCCAGTCGCTTTCGGGATGCAGCACCACCCTGGCTTTACCCATCGGCTCGGTCGGCGTGCGCAGCGGCTGGACGGTGATGCGGAAGCCGGGAAATTTCACGTAGTAGAGATAGAGCTTGCCGTCATCATCGCGAAACAGGTGCGCATCGATCGCGTCGTTGACGAGGTTGCGCGGGTTGGTGAACGGCCCCTGCGGCCCCGCGGCCACGGCGACGCCGACCGTTTTATTGGCCGTGTAATAGAGATAGAACTGCCCCGAGGCCGGATCGCGCCAGACATCCGGCGCCCAGACATGGCGCTCGCCCGGCTGGAACACAACCGGACCGCGCTGCCAGTGTACGAGGTCGGTCGAGGTGTAGACGCGATAGCCGTTGTCGCCTGCCACCTCGCCGGTGGCATAGAGATAGTATTGGCCCGCGTGAAAAATGACCGCTGGGTCGGCGAGGTTGTCCTTGATGATGGGGTTGCGATAGGTCTCCGCCGCCCGCGCCGCAAGCAAGCCGGCGCACAGCCACACGATGAGCGCGACTAGCCTCACCTCAGTCCCCACCCTTCTTCTTTTTGCGCCCGCCATGCGTCTGCCCGCCGTGGGCGCTCACCTGCGCGGACCAGGCGTCCCACTGTGCGGCCATCTGCTTGACGCGGTCGGGCTGTTGCGCGGCGAGGTCGTGCAGCTCCACGCGGTCGCGGCTCATGTCGTAGAGTTCCCAAGGCCCTTTCGCGAGCGCGACGAGCTTCCACTGACCCTCTCGGACCGCGCGGTTGCCCTCGTGTTCGAAGAAGATCGTGCGCGACCCCGCGGCCTCGCCGCGCAGCGCGGGCACGAGGCTGCGGCCGGCAGGCGCGAGCTTGTCGGCGGGATACCGCGCGCCCGCAAGCTCGATGCAGGTCGCCATCACATCGCTGATGTGCCCGATGCGCTGCTCCAGCTCGCCGGCGCGCTTCATCCCGGCGGGCCAGTGGATGATCAGCGGCGTCGCGATGCCGCCCTCGTGGCTGTAGTGCTTGTAGAGCCGGAACGGCGTGTTGCACGCGTTCGCCCACGCGCTGCCGTAGCTCACATAACTGCCCGGCGCGCCAAGCTGGTCGAGCGCCGCGCCGGTGTGCAGGATGTTCAAGCCGCTGGTCGTGCCGAGGTTGACCGCGTGAACATTGTTGGTGACGTCGAAGCCGAACGGGTCCCATTCGGCGCACGCGCCGTTGTCGGAAAGGAAGAAGATCAGGGTGTTCGCCAGTTCGCCGTGCTGCTTCAGATCGGCGACGACGCGGCCGATGTTCTGGTCCATGCGATCCACCGCGCCGGCGAACACCGCCATGCGGCGCGCGAGGTCCGCGCGGCGGTCGGCGGCGAGCGACTCCCACGCCGGGTTCGCCTTGCCGGTCCAGTCGTGCATGTTGGCGACGACGTTAGGCGGAATCTGCGAGCGCGGCGTCAGCTCCGGCACGCCAGCCAGCAACCCGAGCTGCTTCTGCCGGGCGTAGCGCGCGTCGCGGATCTTGTCCCAGCCCTGCTCATAGGTCCCGGCATACTTCGCGATCTCCGCCGGCGGCGCGTGCAGCGGGAAGTGCGGCGCATTAAAGGCGAGGTAAAGAAAGAACGGCTTGTCACCCGCCTGCCGCGCCGAGGCGATGAAGTCGAGCGCGTGGTCGGTGATGGCGTCGGTGGCATAAAATTTACCTTCCGGATAGCTGCGCGCCGTGCGGCCCTCGGGCCGGCGCGTGTAGAGCTTCTCGTTCCAGAAGCTGCCGTAGCCGCCGAGCAGGCCGTAGAATTCCTCGAACCCGCGCAGGAACGGGCCCGGATTGCCCAGATGCCACTTGCCGCTCATGAACGTGCGGTAGCCCGCGGACTTCAGCACTTCCGGGAGCGTCGCGCAGGTCGGCGGCAGGCTGCCGCTCATACCCGCGAAGCCGACCTCGTGCGGATAGAGCCCGGTCAGCAGCGACGCGCGCGAGGGACAGCACCGCGCGCCGTTATAGAACTGGGTGAAGCGCAGCCCATCCGCCGCCAGCTTGTCGAGGTTTGGCGTCTGGATTTCGCCGCCGTAGCAGCCGAGATCGCTGAACCCGAGATCATCGGCGAGGATCAGCAGGATGTTCGGCTTCGCGGCGCGCGCCGGGTCCGCTAACGCGAGCAACAACGCGGCGAGCAACAGGAGGGTCTGTTTCATAGTGGCGGCATTGGACGGCAATCCACCGGCCCAGTGCAAGCCGGAAAATCGGGATGAGCCCGAAGAAGGATGGCAAAACTCTTCCGCTTCGTTGCTTCGTTATCTTCTGTTCAGCTTCCGGCGGCTTCAGTTTTGTTTCTTCGCTTTGCGCTTGGGGGCGGCGGCGGGTTCGGCGCGGGGGTAGCGGATGACGGTGACGTCGTTCTTCTGCTTTGCGCCGGGGGTGCTGCGGCCTTGCACGATGAGCTGCTCCATCAGGCCCATCATCTCGGCGACGAGTTCGGGTTTCTCGGCGGCGAGGTTCTTGGTCTCGCCGATGTCATCGTCGAGATTGTAAAGTTGCACCTTCGTTTTCTTCTGCAGATCGGGCGCGAGAATGAGTTTCCACGGGCCCTTGCGCAGGCCGGGGATGCCTGCGGCGGCGCAACTGACGGCGTTTTCGCGGACGGGTTGGTCGGCGCCCTTGAGCAGCGACATGAAGCTAAAGCTGTCCTCGCCCGCGTTCTCCGGCAGCTTAGTGCCCCAGAGGTCGGCGAGCGTGGCGATCACATCGGCCTGATGCACGAGTTGCCGGCAAACGCTGCCGGGCTGGACGACGCCGGGCCAGCGCACCATGAACGGCACGCGATGGCCGCCCTCCCACACGCTGGCCTTGTAGCCGCGCAACGGGCCGCTGGAGAAGTGGCCAAGCTTTTCCAGTTCAGCCGCGCCGGTGTAGGCCGCCTTGCCGTTGTCGCTGGTGAAAAGCACGAGCGTGTTCGCCGCCGCGCCGGATTTTTCCAGCGCCGCGAGCACGCGGCCGATGACGGCATCGGTCTCCATCACAAAATCGGCGTAGGTGATCAGGCCGCTCTTGCCTCTCCACTCGTCGTTGACGGCGAGCGGCTCGTGCGGCGCGGTCAGCGGCAGGTAGAGCAGGAACGGCTGCTGTGCCTTGGTCTGCTTTTCGATGAAAGCCACGGCACGGTCGCCGAGCGCCGGCAAAATCGGTTCCAGCTTCCAGTCCTTCACCGCCGGACCGGGCATGCTCGCCATGTGGTTCTTCAAGAGCTGCCGCGGCAGGAATTCCGAGGGGATGCCCACCGTCCGATCGTTCTCGATGAAACAGTACGGCGGCCAGTTCGGGACATCGGTGCCGAAGTATTCATCGAAGCCGCGCGCCGTCGGGCCGCCGGGAATCGGCTTTGAGAAAACATCGCGCCACGCCTCCACTTGCCCGGCGGCCAGCTTGCCCTCGTCGTCCTTGCCGCGCGGCCGGCGGAACAGCTCGCGCTTGTCCTCCGGGATGGGCCAGTCGCGGCCGAGATGCCACTTGCCGATGCACGCCGTCGCGTAGCCCTGCTGCTTGGCGAGCGTGCCGATGGTCATCCGGTCGGGCGCGAGCAGCGGCCCCTCGAAAACGCCGACGATGCCGCTCTGCAAGCGCGTCCGCCAGTGATAGCGGCCGGTCAGCAGCGCGTAGCGGCTCGGCGAGCAGACGCCCGACGACGAGTGGCCATCGGTGAAGCGCATGCCCTCGCGCGCCAGCTTATCCATGCACGGCGTCGCGATCTTCCCGCGCTGCGGGTTGTTGCACTGCACGTCGCCGTAGCCGAGGTCATCGGCGAGGATGACGAGAATGTTGGGTTTCGCGGTCGGCGCCGCGCCGGCCGCGACTGGCCACAACGCGACGGCCAGCAGCAGCGCGCACCACGCGCGTAAACATACCTGGTGTTTCATGGCGCCTACCTCTTTCTATTTTAGCGTTTCGCGATACTGGTTGCAGCGTGCGCGCAGACGGGCGAGCGTCTCCGCCTGCGCCGGGTCGCGGGCGAGGTCTTTTTCCTCGCGCGGGTCCGCCGTCAAATCAAAGAGCTGCTCCAAGGGCGGCTGGGGTTCGGTGTAGCGGATGTATTTCCAGCGTTCCGTGCGCACGCCTTCGCTCTTGGGGATCGGCCGGCGGCTGGGCGGCGTGGTGTAGGTGTGCTCGTAGTACCAGTCCGCGCGCCCCTGCGCCTGCGGGTTGCGCAACACGGGCTGGAGATCGAGGCCTTGCATCGCGGCCGGCGCGGGCACGCCAGCCAGGGCGAGGATCGTCGGGGCCACGTCAATGTTCAGCGCCATCTGCTGGCGGCGGCCGCGCGCGGCGGCCGGCAGGCGCGGGTCGCGGATGATCAGCGGCACATGGATGGATTCCTCGTACATCAGCCACTTGCCCAGCAGCCCGTGCGCGCCCTCGAACGAGCCGTTGTCGGAGAGGTGAATAATCACGGTGTTGTCGTCGAGGCCCTGCGCCTTGAGCGCCGCGCAGACCTGGCCGACCGCGAGGTCGGCGCGGCTGATGTAGCCATAGATTTGCCGCAGTTGGGCCGCGGCGTGCGCCGGATCGCGCAGCCCGCGCTCGTCGGCGTTCAGCCCCCGGCGCACGGCTGCCGGTAGTGCGTCGAAAGATTGCTGCGTCATGTTCGCCGGCAGCGGAATTTTCGCGTTCGCGTATTCGTTTTTGAAATCGGGGTCGAAGAAGTCGAGCGGGCCGTGCGGCTCCTTGAGTGCCATGATCAGGCAGAACGGCTGCTCGGACTTGGTCTGCTTCAGGAACTCGACCGCCTTCTCCGTCATCACGGTCGTCAGATAGCGCGGCTGGCCCTCCACCATCTGCCTGAAGGCGATGCCCTGCGGGAAGCCGTACCACAGATCGAACTTGTCCGCCGGCAGCGCCTCCGCCCCGCGCTTGGGCGAGCCGATGGCGTACTTGCCGAGGAAGGCCGTGCGGTACCCGGCCTGGCGCAGCAGCGCGGGGAAGGTCTGCTGCCATTGTGCCGCCGAGAGCGGTCGCTCGAAATCCTCCACGCCGTGACGACGCATGTACTGGCCGGTGTAGACGCTGGCGCGGCTGCACGCGCAGATCGCCGTGGTGACAAACGCCTTCTCGAACAGCACGCCGTCCGTCGCCAGCCGGTCCATGTGCGGAGTCTTCAACACCGGGTTGCCGGTGCAGCTCATGCCCAGATAAGGCTGGTCATCGGTGAGGAAGAAAACGAAGTTGGGGCGCTTCGCATCAGCGGCGTACCCCTGCCCCACCTGCAGGACAAGCGCTGCGACGAGCGTGATAACTCGCGTGGTTTTCATGGTGCTTCCAATCTTGCGGATGGTTTGGCGGCCTTCATCTGCGCGGCGAGTTTTTCCAGCAACGCGGCGTGCTCCGGCCGGCCGGCGAGATTCTCATTCTCCTGCGGATCGGTTTCGTGATCGTAGAGCTCGCGGTCCGCCAGCTCGCCCTGCTTGTCGCGCCACTCGACGTAGCGGTAGCGGTCGGTGCGCATCGCGGTGCCCCGCTTGCCGCCCTTTGGATACTCGCTGAACGCCGCGGCCTTCCACGGCAGGTCGGGCCGATCGAGCAGCGGCGCGAAGCTTTTCCCCTCCAGCCCCGCCGGCAGCGGCAGCCCGGCGAGCTCGGCGAGCGAGGGGAAGATGTCCACGAACTCGACCAGCGCGCGCGTGCCCTGCCCCGCCGCCTGCATGCCGGGCGCGGCCACGAGCAGCGGCGCGTGCGTCGCGCCCTCGTAGTTGTTGTGCTTGCCGCCCCACCAGTTGTGCTCGCCCATGTAGTAGCCGTGGTCGCCCCAGAAGACGATGATCGTATTCTCGCGCAGGCCGAGCTTGTCGAGTTCGGCGAGCACGCGGCCGATGCACGCATCCACGTAGCTGATCGCCGCGAGGTAGCTGTGCAGGCACTGCTTGCCGAACTCCTCGGTGATGACGCGATCCTTCGGCACGTTGCCATACCAATAGAAATCGTCGCCGGATTTCGCCGCATAGGCCGGCGCATTTTTCGGCACGTAGCGGTTCGCCGGAAGCTTGAGGTCCGCGTGCCGGTAGAGGTCAAAGTAGCGCTTCGGCGCGACCCACGGCACGTGCGGGTTGATGAAGCCGACGCCGAGGAAAAACGGCTGGTCTGGTTTCTTGGCGAGATCGCGCAACTCGGCGAGGGCCTTGAGGGTGATGTCGCCATCCACCAGTTCGTCGTCGGCGCAGTCCGGCGACGCGAACGCCGCGCCGGCAAACTGCGGCGCGCCCGCCCCCTTCTGCGGAACCTCCTGGCCCGCGGCGCGGAGCTTGGCGGCCGCGGCCTTCACCTTGATCGCGTTGTCGGGATCGTAGCGCTGCGCCTTTGAAACCCACGAGGGCGCGCTCCACGAGATCGGATCATCAATGCCGATGTGGAAAATCTTGCCGAGGCTCTGCGTGTGCCAGCCGTTGTTCTTGAAGTGCTGCGGCAGCGTAACGATGTCCGGCATCGTGCTGCGCAGCGGCGGGCCGATCTGATCGATCTTCGTCGTCCAGACGTGGCGGCCGGAGAGCAGCGAGATGCGCGAGGGCGAGCAGAGCGCCTGCTGGCAGAACGCGCGCTGGAAGACCATGCCGCGCGCCGCGAGCGCATCGAGGTTGGGCGACTTCACCACCTTGTCGCCGTAGCAGCCGAGCTGCGGCCGCATGTCGTCGGAGGCGAGGAAGAGGACGTTCGGCCGGCGCCGGCCCTTTTCCAGGGATTGGAAACCGGCCGGGGCAGTTTTTCCAAGCATTGGAAAAGCCAGCGCCGCCAGCGCGGCGCGCTTCAGAAAATCCCTGCGGTTGCGCAAACTGTCGCTGCTGGAGCCCGACTCCCTCGAACGCTGGCTGGTTTTCATGGTTGGTTGCTCCCTCAATATGTTCGCCGGGTCCGTGACCCGGCCTACAGCATGTCTGTGTATGTCCCACGGACAGTGGTAGGCCGCGTGACCGCACGCGGCGCTCTCACCGCCCCGCCGCTATCGTTCCAAGGCTTGGAAAAAGCGGCCGGATTTTTTCCAAGCCTTGGAAACGCGTCAATCTTCAAACGCAGCACCCGGCGGAAAAATTGGATGCGTTTCCCGCCGCTCACGGCCGGCGCAGGTTTTCGTTCTGCTCCAGTTTCACGGGCGCCTGCGGCGGCGTGGTCCGCAACTCGGCCGGCCGGCTGAACCGGTTGCCACGGACGGCGACCTCCGCGCAGTCCTTGAGCTGGAACGCGACGGCCGTGGCGTTGGTCACCGCGGGGCCGTAGTGGATCACGTTGTCGGCAAACTCCAGGCCCTGGACGCGGCTGGCCATGAGCACGAGCGGGCTGGCGGCCTCGATCGTGTTGGCGAGGATGCGGATGTTGTGGTGATAGGGCGGCTGCGTCCCCTGCGCGCGCGGCTGGTGCGCCGCGAGGCGCAGCAGCGGCGCGGTGGTGGAGAGGCCAATGAACTTGTTGCTGCGGATGGTCAGGTCCTCGACGCCGCCGGACTCGTACCAGAACTCGTTATCGCCCTCGACGAGGATGCCCATCATGGACGGGCGCTCGAAGAGGTTGTCCTCGACGAGCACCTTGCCGCCCGCGGTCATCAGCAGGCTGCGCGCGCGGTTGTTGCGCACGGTGTTGTGGCGGTAGATCACGTCGGGCCGCGCGGAAAGATTTTCGACGCTGCTATCGGGCTGATAGACGCCGGCCAGCGGCCGGTCCACGGTCAGCACGTAATAATCCTCGTTGTGCCGCGTGAGGGCGGTGACGCGGCAGTCGGCGTAGCCCAGCAGCGTGTCGCGCTTGATCAGGCGCAGGCGGTCGCCGGGACGCGCGAACGCCGTGCCGAGCTGCTGGAAGTGGCTGAAGCTGACCGCGAGGCGGTCCGGCGCCACGAGGCCCTCGGCGATGGCATAGACGCCGTGTACGTTGCAGGAGTCGTCGAGCATGTTCTCGAACAGGCAGTCCTCCACCTGCACAAGGCCGCGGCAGCCGACGAAGTGCGTGGCGTCGGCCGTGGTGGTGATGAGGCTGCGCGCGCCTTCCTTGAGCGCGACGCGGAAATTTTTCACGAACACGTCGGCGCAGTCCTCGGCGATCAGGCCCATGCCGCCGGCGTGGTGGACGGTGATGTTCTCGACGCGGACGCGGTCAGTGCTGGAGAAATGAACCGCGGGCGAGAGGCGGTTCGGGCGGTTCATACCCTTGCAGACCATCACCGTGCCGACTTCCGGCAGGACATTCGCGTGCGCGTTGCGGATGCGGAAGCGGTTGGTCGCGACCTCGGTGACCTCGGCGAACGAGCGCGTCTTGGGATTCCAGAGCTTGAGCCACGGCGGCTGGATGGCGGCGGCCGCCTTGGTTTGCGGGTTGATCCAGTAGTTCCACTGCATGTCCTGGCGCGCCTGCCCCGGATCCTGCAACTCGCCGAAGAAGCCCTCGGCCACGCCGCCATAGAGCCGGCCGTTCTGCAGCTTCACCCCGCACTCGGGCAGCATCTCGACCTCGAAGAAATCCGTGCCGACAGCCGTGACCGTGCCTTCGAGGTGGAACGGCTTGTCCCACTCGATTGTGAAGTTGCGCAGCGTGACGCCGCTGGAATTATCCACCGCAACCGTCGTGAGCACGCCGTGGCACAGCAGCGTGGAGCCCTGGCCATCGATCTCGAAATCGGTGAAGCCCTCGAGATGCAACGCGAGGCGGCGGTAACAGGCATCGTGGTTGGAGATGTGGCGGAACATGCCGTCCGCTTTTTCGGGATGGAGATGCCACGTGCCGCGCTCAAGCACGAGTCGCTGGATTTTCTGCGCCCGGCAGGTTTGCAGCGCGTCGCGCAGCAGCGGGACGGCATCGGCGCCAGCAGCGGGCGGCGCGATCTTCAGCTCACGCTCGGCGGCCGGTGCGGCGAGCGCCAGTCCGGCCCATATCAGCAACGTCGCTTTCCATGTCGTCATTGGATTTCTCCCACTGAAATCTTCAGATAGTGCTCGCTGGTTTCGTCAGGCTGCAGGATTTTGAGCGTGCCCTTGGACTTGGTCGCCGCCTGCCCGTCCGGGTGACAGTTGGCCGGCTCCAGCCCCATGACGTATTCCTGCTGCCCCATCATCTTCCACTGCGTAAAACACGGCAGCTCGGCTTTGCGGAAGGCCACCTCCAGCGCCAGGCCACAGTCGGGATTGGCCAGCGTCATGCGCGCGAGGCCATCGGCCTCCGGCTCGATGTCGTGATAGAAGCACTGCTCCACATAGCCGGCGGTCGGCGGCTGGCAGCGCGCCCAGTCGGCGAGTCCCGCGGCCGCGATGTCGTTCCGCGGCGTCGTGTGGCGCACCTGCGCTTTCAGCACTGCGTTTTCGCCAAGCAGCGGGAAGCCGGTGTTGATGTGATAGAGCAGCATCAGCGGCGCAGGCCGCACGCCGCGGTTGGTGAGGTGGTCGGTGATCGTGATGCTGCCGCTCCCGAATATCGTCGCGATGGTCCGGCGGCATTCCAGGTTCTCGGCGAAGAAGCTGGCCTCGCGCAGCAGTCCCGAAATTTTCAGCACATACCGGCCGTCCTCCCAATCCTCACTCACCGCGATTTTTTCGGCCGGCGTGTTCGAGAGCCGCCCGTGCAGTCCCAGCGGGCCGGCCACGCTCATGCCGGACTCGGCCTCCGGCGAGCCGACGGTGGAGAGCCCGCAGCCGGTCAGCAGGCCACCGCCGAAATTACGCAGCCAGCGAAAACCGTCGGGCTCATAATAGGCGGGGTGTGCAATGCCGACGGGCGTCAGATAGGCCAGCGGAATCCCCTTGAACGTGGCCCGGCCGATATCCATGCCACGATCGAGCAAGACTTGGAACGCGAGCCCGCTGCCGTTGTCGAAGTCGGCGACGCGGACACCCCGGCCGCGCCCGTCATCGAGCACGCTGGTGCGCACCCCGGCCAGTTGCTGCATGGCGCCGATGTAGGGTTTGAGTTGCCGGGCGGTCATCTGTGTGTGCGTGCTCATGCCTGTGCTCCTTCGTTTGAAATGCCGTGCAACGGTTTCATGGGTTCGCTCACAGGGAGTGTAGAATGGATTGGAGGGCCGGGTAAAGCTGTTGATAGAGCGCGTGCTTGGCGCGGTAGGCGGCGTGGCGCGCGGCATCGGGCTCGAAGACGCGCTCGTGGCGGACGAAGACCGCGGCGGCCTCGGCGGGCGAGCCGAGTTGCCCCGTGCCGAGCCCGGCGAGCATGGCTGCACCGAGCACGCCAGCCTCCGTGATGCGCGGCCGGACCACGGGCAGGCCGAACACGTCGGCGCGGATCTGCAGCCCGGCTTCGGAACGCGCGCCGCCGCCGGAGGCGATGAAGCCGGTGAGCGCGATGCCGGCGGACTGCAGGCCCGCGAGGCTGTCCACGAAGTAGAGCGCGGTGCATTCGCGGATCGCCTTGAGGATTTCGCCGCGCCGCGTATCGCTCTTCAGCCCCGCGATTACGCCGGAGGTATCCGGCAGATGGCGCGGGAACAGCGGCGGTGTGAAATGCGGCAGGACCAGCAGGCGCGTCGGCGCCGCGGGCAGTTCGCGCTCCAGCAACGTGTAGATGTCCGCACCCGGCGGCGTCGGAGTATCGGCGGCGAAGGTGTCGCGAAACCATTTCACCAGCAGACCGCTCTGGTTGAAGAGGAACGCCACGAACAGGCCGGGCACCACGTGGTGCTCGATGTTCAGCCCCGCCTTGCGCATCAGTTGCGGCTCGGCCGGCGGCCCGAAGACCGGCGTGATGCAGTCGAACGAGCCCATGCCATAGACCGCCTGGCCCGCGGCGACCGCGCCGCAACCCAGCGCGTTGCAGCACTGGTCGTGGCCGCCGGCAATCAACTGCACGCCGCGCGGCAGCCCCAGCTCGGACGCGAGCGCGTCGGCGACCGTGCCGATGCGCGCGCCGCCGGGCACCACGCGGCCCAGCTTCGCGCGCGGCAGCCCGCTCCACGCCAGCAGCGGTTCCGACCAATCGTTGCGGCCGAGGTCGAACAACAACGTGCGATTGGCGTGCGAGTTGTTGGTCACCGGCTCGCCGCCAAGCAGGTAGGCGAGGCAGTCGGACCAGAGCAGAAAATAATCCGCGCGGTCGAACACAGCAGGTCGGTGCTCGCGCAACCACAGCAGCTTGGGCAGCGTGAACTGCGGACCGGGCAGGTTCGGGTTGAGCGCGTAAAACGCCTCTGGCGAAAAATCCGCACACAGCCGCTCCGCGTGCTCGCGCCCGCGGTCATCGAGGCACAGGATGCTGGCATCGAGCAGCTCGCGCCCCTGCGTCACCGGCACGAACGCCTCTCCGAACGCGCTGATGGACAGCGCGGTCACCGGGTCGCCCTTGGCCCGGGCCGCCACCTCGGCCAGCACCGCCTTGGTCTTGCGCCAGACATCGGCGCTATCGAGCTCCGACCAGCCGGGCTGCGGATGGAGCATGTCGTACTCGCGGTAGGCCTGCGCGAGGCAGGCGCCGTCGAGGCTGAACACGCCGGCCTTGCAGCCGGTGGTTCCCACATCTAGTCCGAGCAGGCTCACAGGTTTTTGAGTTCGTAGCCGAGATAGGTGCCGAACGCCTCGCGCACCGCGGCCGCCACGTGGCCGGCGGTCACGCCCACGTGATGGCGGTAGCCCTCGCGCCCGACGTACTCCAGCACCGTCTGCAGGTTCGCGATCCGCGCGACACCGGCACAACCGAAGAAGTCGTCGGCAATCCGGTCGGCCGTGAACTCGCCCTCGCCGAGGTAGCACCACAGTTTGCCATCCGCCGTCTTGGAGCTGGCGAAGGTCAACGGCGTCGGCGCGATGCGGCCGACGTTACAGCCCCAGCCGCAACCCGCGCCGAGCGCCTTGGCGAACATCGGGTGATCGATCACCTGCCCCTTCGCCGTCATCAACCCCTGCGGCACGGGGCCGCAGTGGAAGAGGATGCACTTCTCGGGATCGTCGCCGTAGTTGTTGTTCCAGTCGAGGCACGTCGCCGGGCGCTGGGAGGCCAGCGCGAGCGCGAACATCGGCACCGCGTTGCAGACATCCAGCTCGCACGCGCAGACCACACCGCGGTCGTTGAGCTCGCTGATGAGCACGCAGGGCGAGACGCCCAGCTCCTTCTCGATCTCGATCCAGCACCGCAGCGCGAGGCCGTCGAGCCGGCACTCGGTCACAAGATCGTCGAGCACCACGCCCAGCTTCGCCAGCATCGCAAGCTTCTCCGGCGGCACGCCGTCCCAGTTCGTATAGCTCCGCAGCCGCGCCTCCTTGGCCGCGAGCGCCGCGCCGCCGGCGGGCACCGCGCGGACGCGCTGGAAAACATCCGAGAGATCGAACGCCTCGGTCGTGATGCCGTAGCGCTGTAACGTCAGCTCGTCGAAACGTACCGTCTTGAACGCCGTCGTGCGCGCGCCGACCGCCCCGACCGTCATGCGCCGCATGCGGTTGACGACGCGGCAGACGGCGGCGAACCGGTGGACGTGCTCCGCGAACGTCGCGCTCGCGGGCGCGACCACGTGTGGCTGGAAGGTCGTGAACGGCAGCCCGTACTGGCAGAAGACATCCATCACGGAAAATTTTCCGCAGAACGCGTCGCGCCGGTCGGCGAAGCCCATCCGGTCGGGCTCATCGGGATAGGCGTGGACCAGGATCGGCACGCCGCAGTCACGGAGCGCGGCAATCGCGCCGGTCTCGTCGCCGAAGTTCGGCAGGCAGAGCAGCACGCCATCGAACTGGCCGCGGTGCGCCTCCAGGAAACGCGCATACTTGAGCCCGTCCTCCGTGCCCTCCACCGCGCCGAAGCGCGTCACGGACTCATCCATCTGCAGCGTGCCGTAGCCCAGTTCCCGGAGCCGCGCGGTCAGCTCGGCGCGCGCGCCGGCGATCAGCTTCTCCGGGAAGAACCCGCGGTTGCCGAAATAAAGCGCGAAGGTCTGCGGTCGTGCGGTCATGTTCCCTCCTCCGGTTTCAGGATGGCGGCGGAATTTTCAATCTCCAGTTCGTCGCGCAAGATGGCGCGCATCGCCGCATAGACGGCTTCCTGCGCCGCGGCCACGCCGCGCGCGAGCGCCTGCTCGTAGGGCTGACGGATGGCGGTAGCCACGTTGATCTTCGCGATGCCGTGCCCGATGGCGGCGAGGATGCAGTCCTTGGCGATGCCCGTCCCGCCGTGCAGTACGAGCGGCACGCCCGCCGCACGGTTGATCCGCGCCAGATGCGCGATGTTCAGCCGCGCCGCGATTTTTTTCTGCCCCTTGGCCGCCGCGGAGATCGCGCCGTGGATGTTGCCGATGGCGACCGAGAGCCAGTCCACGCCGGTCGCCGCGACGAACCGCCGCGCCTCCTCCGGGTCGGTGAAGCCCTTGCCCGACGCGAACAGCTCCTCGTAGGGCGGCAGCGGCCCAGCCTCGTGCCCCAGCACCGCGCCGAGCTCGGCCTCGACCGGCACGCCCGCCGCGTGGGCGAGCGCGACGACCCTGGCGGTACACGCGATGTTCTCCGCCAGCGGCAGGCGCGAGCCATCCACCATCACCGACTCGTAGCCCGCGCGCAGCGCGCGTTCGATGATCCCGGCGAAGTCCACCGCCAGGTTGTCCTCATCAATCACCGGCACGTGGTCCAGGTGCAGGCGCGTGTGGCGGCGGTCCGCCTGCGCGCGGTACTCGGCGGCCACCGCCTCCAGACTGCGCGACTCGAACTTCTCCCACTCGAGGCGCGCGACCATGATGAGCCCGAAGCTGTTCGCATCGCGCAGCGCGCGCACCACGGGCGCGACCATCGGCAGGTAGGGGATGTTGAAGCCCGGAACTACGGTTTTGTGCCGCAACGCCCGTTGGACGATTTCAGCGGTCGAAGTTTCACGCATGTTCTGTTTCCCTGTGTGACGCTACATTACTGCGCGCGTGGCGAAATTGTTTCGAATACGGCAACGTTCCCGAAGACGCCCTTCGATTCCGGTGATCGTTCCGAAAGGAGAACCATCTTGAGCGTATGTTTGCCATGCCGAAATCCTGAAAAGTCCGCGAACGCCGCTGCACCGCGTTTAGGCCCGTAAACATCAAGTGTCCCAACCGCCTTGCCGTCTACGCTAACCTGGAAGCGTCCACCATCGTCATACTTGAAGTGATGGATGCGGATTCCCTGGCCTTCGAACCGGTATTCCAGCCATGCGCCGGGGGCACGCGCCGTTATCCATTTGCCAAAATCCTTCCACCCGCCGCTGTATCTTGCCGCCTTGTAGGATGCGCCGATCGGCGGAGATGGATCGAGATAGAGGTAGTATTTTTCCCCTTCCTTGAACGCGTAGAAGGGCTTCACCACCACGCTCGGATCGGCGGCCAGCCTCCACGTCAGAGGTTCCCCCGTAACCGGCACCAAGGCCGTGTCCAGATTCGGGAGATCAATCTTCTTCGCGGGATTGGAGTTCACCGCCCCCACGCCCAGCGCAACGGGGCCAACCATGATGGCGGCTGGATACGCCTTCTCCTTGTTGACGCTGCTGACCCACAGTTTCATCGGCAGCCTGATCTTGAGGGTGTCGCCGTCGCTCCATTTACGACGGATGACGACCCAATGCTTGCCGTCCACTTCCGACTGGATGGCCTGGTCGTTCACCCACGCCTGCATGGGCGCCGCAAGCCAGCCCGGATTCCTGATGCGAAGGGAAAACTCGGTGGCGGATTTCGTGGTAACGCTGACCAAAACCGTGTCGCTTTCCGGGAAGGTGGTCGCCTGCGTGACCTTCATGTCGGTCCCGGCAACCTTCATGCGAACGGTGGACGGTATGAACTGGGTGATATACAACCCGTCCGCATCTCGGTAGTAGATGATGTCATGCAGATCGGCCGTGGCTTGTGACCGGGTACCGGAGCAACACGGCCAGCGGGCGGAGTTGTTCCCCTTCGACAACTGCTTTTCAGAGCCGGCCGTGTTGTGTTCAGAGTAATAGAAGGGTTTGCCGTCGCTGATCGGGAGACTGGCGCCGATGCCGTTCAGCAAGAGCTTTTCGGTCCAATCGCCAAACCGCGCATCACCGGTAAAGCTGATCAGATACTTGGTCAGTTTGAAACCGGCCCACGAACCACATTGCGTCTCGAAGTGGTTGGATGTTTCATTCAGCATCGCAACAAACCGCTCCCGCGGGAGCAGCGCTTCGTTGGGACCAAATCCACCGCTCGCCCAGCACTGGTGTTCCTGAAGATAGTCATAGGCGTTGATCAGCGTCTTCAGATAAGCGGGATTTTCCCCGGCCAGATAGCCGGCCCCCAGCCCGCAGAATGAATTCACGTGGCTGTAGGCATGATAGGCTGGGCCGCGCGTGAAGATGTTGGTCCCTTGGTTCTGCGCGAAGAAGTTCCAAAACGCGCTGTACTCCCAGACTTTGGCGAACGCAAGATAGCGGTCGTTTTGGGTGAGCAGATAGGCGCGATACAGGTTCTCGCTTAACGTGTACCATTCGCCGCCGTCGTTGCCGCCGGAGCCCGCGTAGCGCCGGACCCGGCTCACGTTTTTTTCAGCCCAGCCCGTTATGCGTTCGAGATGCTCGAGGGCCCGCTTCTCCCCGCAGTATTCATAGAGGTCAACCAAGCCGCACACCATCTTCTCGTAATAGTAGGGGATCAGTTGGGGCTTCTTCTCCGCGAGAAAGAAGCCGTCCGGCTCGATGCACTCGGCCCAGCCCTCCAGCAGGGCGACCGCTTTGTCCTTGTAGGCGGCCTCGCCGGTGGCCGCATACATCCGGGCCAAGCCGCTAAGGAACTGCCCGAAGGGATTGTGACCAACGTAACAGCCACCCATGTCGTCGCCCGGGGCGGCCCGCCCGGCTCGTTGGCGGTAGGGCTTCAGCAGGCTGTCGTTGGACAGATCAAGATAGTACCTGCTCACGTCCGCAAATTGCCGCTGGAAACGCCCTGCTTCAAGGTTCACCCCTTGGTAGTTGAGAGGTTCAATCTGCCGCCGCCCTTTCCCGACAGCCTCCGCCCGTACGGAAAGGGCGCTCAACGTCACCCAGCCGCAAAGAGTCACGGTCAGCAGCCGCGCCGCTTGAGGACAATGCCATCGTTGCATAAGTTCCTTTCCATTGGCCAACGCCCGGCAGTTTAGCGGCCCGCCGCGCCGCGGGAATGGACGCCGGTTTTTTCCCATGTATAATCCGGCCCGCCGGATACATGAGCACCTGCGAGACATCCTTCGGTGAATTGCGGAACATCCTGGCGTTATTGAGCCGGACGTTGGATGTCACCATCACCTTTTTCGACAACCAGGCGCAGGAGTTGGCCGGGCTCAACCTCAAAGGCATGTCGCGCTTCTGCGCGGCCTGCCGGATGGCGCCCGCGTTCGACGCCGCCTGCCGCGCGTGCGACCAGCAACACCTGCACGCCGCCAAGTCACAGCACGAAACGCTGATCTACCACTGCCACTGCGGCCTGCTCGAGGGCATCGTGCCGCTTTACGGCCGCGACGGCCTCTATCTGGGCGCGCTCATGTTTGGCCAGCTCCGCGACCCCGCGCGCCGCCGCACCTCCGCCGTGCCCGCGCGCGCCGCCCGGTTGTGGCGCGCGCTCAAGACCTGCACCCCCGCGCGCGCCGCCGACACCGGCCGCCTGCTCAAGTACGTCAGCGAATACATCATCCAGCAGGAGCTGGTGCGCGTGCGGCACAAGGTCTGGGCCGAGCAGATGCAGCGGCACATGGATGAGCACCTCGCCGGGCGCGTCCGGCTGCACGACCTCGGCGCGCTGATCGGCCGCTCGGCCTCCTACGTGAGGCACCACTTCGCCGCCGAGTTCGGCAAGACGCCGAAGCAGTATCTGCTGGAGCGGAAGATGACCCAGGCCCGCGCGCTGCTGGCTGCGGGTTTGCAGGTGCAGCAGGTCGCCGAGCGGCTCGGCTTCTACGACGCCTTCCACTTCTCCAAGCACTTCCGCCGCTACTGGGACCGCCCACCCTCCGCCTTCAAACCCTGACGCAACCTGACCACGTTCAGCTCCGCACGCCTCACCGAGCAGTCCCCGTCCAGTGTGAAACCCAAACGCCCAATCGCACACCTCAAGAGGTGTGCGAAAACAGCCTAATTGTCGCGATATTTTGCAAGTTCAACAGTTCGTGTTTCCACGGTCCCGCGGAAGATCTTGCGGGGGTTGGGCCACGGAGACCACCCGGGAGCGTCGGCAGTTGTCGGCTGTCCTGCCAGCCGACAACTCAAAATCATGATTCACAAAATCATCGTGGCACCCGGGTGTCGCGCGATGATTTTGTCCTTATGATTTTGAGACAAACCACTTTTTCCAAGCCCTGGAAAAGTGCGGGAGGATTTTTCCAAGCCCCGGAAAATTTCACGCTGATCTTTTCCAATCCCTGGAAAAACGCGGGAAATTATTTCCAATCCCTGGAAACCGGCCGAACGATCAGCCCTGCTTGGCCTTGTTCTTCGCGCCGGTTTTGTTTTTGGCCTTGCCGGCTTTGTGGGCGGCGCCGTCGCCGTTCCACCGGATGTCTATCCAGCGCGGCGGCTCGTTCTTGGCGTTCCAGGCGTCCCACAGCGCTTGCAGCTTCTTCACGCGCTCCGGC
>CAISWQ010000124.1 GCA_903889245.1 uncultured Lentisphaerota bacterium
CCTCCCAACCACACACGGCGGGAGGGCGAGCGTACTCGCGAGCCGGTTTCCCAAAATTCTCACCGGTCTGGAGCCGTTTCCTTGCGGGCGGGGTGTTACCGCCCGGCTGGCTGGAAATTTGCAACGGCGATTTATTTCACACGCATTCTTGGAAAATTCCGCGGCGCCGCTATGCTCCCGCCATGCCCGCGCCGAACAACCCGCCCGCGACGCCGCTGGAGCACCTCTCCGGCACGGTCGAGCGCGTCACCTTCCATAGCACGGAGACGGGCTTTGCCGTGCTGCGGGTCAAGGTCAAGGGCTGGCGCGAGCCGGTGGCGCTGGTCGGCACGACGCCGCAGGTCAACGCGGGCGAGTGGCTCGATGCCGACGGCCGCTGGTTCACCGACCCGACGCATGGCCGCCAGTTCAAGGCCGAGAACATCCGCCTGACGCATCCTGATTCGCTCGAGGGCATCGAGAAATATCTCGGCTCCGGCCTCATCAAGAACATCGGCCCGGTGTACGCCAAGAAGCTCGTCGAGAAATTCGGCAAGGACGTCTTCGACATCATCGAGAATTTTTCCGCGCGCTTGCAGGAGATTGATGGTATCGGCCCGCAGCGGCGGCACGCGATCAAGGAGGCGTGGCAGCAGCAGCGCGTCATCCGCGAGATCATGGCGTTCCTGTTCAGCCACGGCGTCACGACCTCCCGCGCGTTCCGCATCTACAAGGCCTACGGCCAGCAGTCCATCGAGCGCATCCGCAAGAACCCCTATGTCCTCGCGCGCGACATCTGGGGCATCGGCTTCAAGACCGCCGACGAGATCGCCGGCAAGATGGGCGTGGCGAAGGATTCGCCGCTGCGCGCGCGCGCCGGCGTCGAGTACACCTTGCAGGAGCTGACCGGCGATGGCCACTGCGCCTTCCCGCTCGACGCGCTCGCCATCGAGGCCGCGCGCATCCTCGACGTGGATTTGAAGATCGTGGACGCCGCCATCGCCGACGAGGTCAAGGCCGGGCTGCTCGTGCAGGAACGCGACGCCGAGGGCCGCGAGCTGATTTATCTCCAGAACCTCCACTACGCCGAGTGCGCGCTCGCGGCCTCACTCGCGCGCCTGCTGCAAGGCCAGCATCCGTGTCCGATCGAACAGATCGAGAAAGCTATCGAATGGGTCGAAGGGCAGGCCAAGCTGGAGCTTGCGCCCGCGCAGCGCGAGGCCATCCGTACCGCGCTCCACTCCAAGGTCATGGTCATCACCGGCGGCCCCGGTGTCGGCAAGACGACGCTCGTGCATTCGATCCTGCGCATTTACCGCGTCAAGAAGATGCGCGTCGTGCTCTGCGCGCCGACCGGCCGCGCGGCCAAGCGCATGAGCGAGGTCACGGGTGTCGAGGCCAAGACGATTCACCGGCTGCTGGAATTTGACCCCGCGAAGAACGGCTTCAAGCGCGATATGCAGCACCCGCTCGATGGCGATGTGTTCGTGGTGGATGAGGCGAGCATGGTGGACCTGCCGCTGGCGCACAACCTCATCCGCGCCATCCCCTCACGCGCTGCGGTCATCATCGTCGGCGACGTGGACCAGTTGCCATCGGTCGGCCCCGGCAACGTGCTCGGCGATTTGATTACTTCCGGCGCAATTCCGGTCGTGCGCCTGACCGAAGTGTTCCGACAGGCGGCGCAGTCGGCGATCATCACCAACGCGCACCGCGTCAATCAGGGACAGATGCCGGAGTTCCCGGAGAAGAAGGACCCGAACGAAACCGTCGCGCAGAAGCCCTCCGATTTCTATTTCGTCGAAGCCGACGAACCCGAGCAGGCCGCCGAGCGCGTGCTCAAGCTGATCCGCGAGAGCATCCCGCGCCGGTTCGGCTTCAACCCGGTGGACGATATCCAGCTCCTGACGCCGATGCAGCGCGGCGGCCTCGGCGCGCGCGCGCTGAACGCCACCTTGCAGGCCGCGCTCAACCCGCACGGCGAGGGCATCGAGCGCTTCGGCTGGAGCTTCCGCGTCGGCGACAAGGTGATGCAGATCGTCAACGACTACGACAAGGACATCTTCAACGGCGACATCGGCCGCATCCGCGCCCTTGACCGCGAGGAACACGAAGTCCGCGTGGTGTTCGATGAGCACGACGTGATCTACGATTTCGAGGAGCTCGACGAGCTGCTGCCCGCCTACGCCACCACGATTCACAAGAGTCAGGGCAGCGAATATCCGTGCGTCGTCGTCGTGCTGCACACCTCGCACTTCGTCCTGCTCCAGCGCAACCTGCTCTACACGGCGATCACCCGCGGCCGCAAACTCGTCGTCCTCGTCGGCTCCAAGAAGGCCATCGCGATGGCGATCAAGCGTAACGACGTGAAGCAACGCATCACGACCCTCGCCGCGCGCCTGCGCGCGGCGGTGTGAGGCCCCACACCGGGCTTTCCAAGCCTTGGGAAACCCGCTACCCTCCCGCTCCAAGGTTTGGACGCGCCGCGTGAGGTCACGCGGCCTACAACAGAGGGAGAGGGATATGAGGCAGAAACAATGGATGCGATGTGTGCTCGCGCTTCTTTTCTGTGCGGCCTGCTCCGCCTCGGCGCGGCTGGACGAGACGGAAGAACAGAGCAAGCAGCGCTATGGCGAACCGAGCAAGGACAGTGAGCCAATGCTCAACTCCTTCCCGATTATAAAGGGCGCTGTTCATCACGCCTATAAATATCAAGGCTGGATGATCGAGTGCGCGTTTGTTGATGGTAAAGCAGTAAAGATTATTTACTTCAAGTTGGGCGGGAAAGATGTGAAATCAACGATTCAGGATGATGAATTGCTCGCCATTTTAGCTGGGGAATCCGGTGCTGGAAAATGGCAGATGAAACAAAAGCCGAAAAACAACGCCCCATTTCAATTAATGCCGGGACTAAATGAAATTGAGTTCTTAAATTCAAACGGCAATAAGGCGTTATTAGAGTTCGGTAGAAGCCGGGTTGTCCTGGAAGCCCCCGCCGCCGCCGCCTTCATCAAGGCGCGCGATGCGGCCAAGGAAGAACAGCGGAAGGTGAACATCCCGAAGTTTTGAGGTGCCGCGCCCACGCCGGGACACAACAGAGGTCGGCCCGGCGCGCGTAGGCCGGAACGCATGAGGCTCTGCGTCCGGTTCATCGGCTTCTTGCAGGCCCGGTGACCGCACCGGGCGCATACGTCGGGGCTTGTGAGAGAGAGCGGCGCGCGGTATAAGCGCGCCGGGACGTCGCACGTAACCTATGGGGTTCCTCACCCCGACCTCCTTGGCGTGCGGCGTCCCTTTTTTTCCGCCAGGTGGGACGCGCACTCCGTGCGCGTCAAAACAGAAACCGCGCACGGAGTGCGCGGTCCACCGCTGTTGGGTTGGTTGAACGGCGCGCAGGGCCCGCGCGCCCGCCCACTGTGACGTTGCTGCGTTGCCTTCTGTTCACCGCCTCTTTACCGCCGCAGGGCGAGGATGAGTTGATCAAGGCGGCTGGCGAGGGTGAAGGGGCCCTAGGTGCCGCCCTTTAGTCCTGCGAAGGCCAGTCTGGAGCGGGCAAAGGGCGGAAAGGAGCGGCAGGGGCGCAGTCGGTGCTTTGCGCCGCCCAGCCGCAGGGCGTGCCAAGGGGGGGGCTTTTCGCGAAAACATGCGTTTTTTGGAAAATAGGAGCGTTTTTTCGTGTGGGAGTGTTTGGTTTTTCAATTCCAAGACAGTTTTTTCTCATTCCTAAGACAAGATTTTGGATTTCTTGGCAGCGGAATGGGTTTTCTTGGCTTAAAAACCGGATTTCTTGGCAGAGGCATGGGATTTCTTGGCAGCGCGCGGCGCGCCGCCGCCAAGTTTTGGCGCAGCTTGGCAGTGGAATGGCGTTTCTTGGCAGCGCCAGCCGTACCGCCGCCAAAAAACGTCGCGCCTTGGCAGCCGGAGCGCCGGCTACGACAAGAAACCGGTTTCCTTGGCAGCGGAACGCCGCCGGCTGCCAAGAAATCGTATTTCTTGGCGGCGGTACGCGGCAACTTGGCGGCGGTTCG
>CAISWQ010000125.1 GCA_903889245.1 uncultured Lentisphaerota bacterium
GGGGCGGGAAGGTTCCGGTCCCGCCACCAATCCCACCACACCCACCCGGTGACATGACCACCCTCTTCCAACCATCCACCCGACCCCCCAAGTGGTGCACTTGGTCCTTGCGCCCGCGGGCCCGGAAAATTCCGGCAGCGGAGTGCCGGGACTACAGATTCCGCTGCTATAGCTCCGGCACTCTGCTGCCGGAGCGCTTACTTCACCTTCGCGCCGCTGGAGAGCTCGCCATCGAGCGTGACGAGCACGAGCTTCTCGCCCTTCGAGGCCGCCAGCAGCATGCCCTGCGACTCGACGCCGCGGATCTTCGCGGGCTTGAGGTTGGCGACGATGACCACGGTTTTGCCGAGCACCTGCTCGGGTGTGTAGTAGAGCGCGATGCCGGCGACAATCTGCCGCCGCTCCTCGCCGACGAGCACCTCGAGTTTCAGCAGCTTGTCGGCGCCGGCAATTTTTTCGGCGTTCATGATCTTCGCCGTCCGTAGTTCCAGCTTGGCAAAGTAGTCGTAGTCGAGCAGCTCGACGACGCCGGGAACGGCGGCAGCCGCGGCCGGCTTTTTCTGGCTGACAGCCGCCGGCTGATCGCTGACGGCTTCTTTTTCCACGCGCGGGAAGAGCGGGCCGAATTCCTTCACCGGCGCACCGGGCTTGAGCACGCCCCACGCGCGGAGCTCGTCGAGCTGCGGTGTCGTGCGCGTCTGGCCGAGCGAACGCAGCACCACGGTCATCTTCTCCGGCATCACCGGGTAGAGCAGGCCGGCGCAGACGCGCAGGCTCTCGGCGGCGGTGAACAACGTGGTCGCCAGCGGCAGCTTGTCGGCCTGCTTCGCGAGCGTCCACGGCTGCTTGAGCTCGAGGTAGCGGTTGATCGCCTTGACCGCGACGATGACCGCGCCGAGGCCCTCCTGCAGGCGCATTTCGTTGATCGAACGCTCCATCGTGGTGACGGCCAGTTGCACGGCGTCCCACAGCTCCTTCTCCTCAGCGCCGGCGCGCGCGTCCTCGGCGGGCGCGGGCAGCTTGCCCTCGAAGTAGCGGCCGGTCATGTTCGTCAGGCGGTTGAGCAGGTTGCCGAGGTCGTTCGCAAGGTCGGAGTTGTAGCGGCGGACGAAGCTGTCCTCGGTGAACGAGGCGTCCTGGCCCATCACCATCTCCGCGATCAGGAAGTAGCGGAAGGCGTCCACGCCGAAGCGCTCGGCCATCTCCATCGGGTTGACCACGTTGCCGGCGGTCTTGGACATCTTGCTGCCGCCGGTGAGCCACCAGCCGTGCGCGAAGACCGATTCCGGTTGCGGCGCGCCCATCGCCTGCAGCATCGTCGGCCAGTAGACGGTGTGCGTGGTCAGGATATCCTTGCCGATCAGGTGCACGGAACACGGCCACCACTTTTGGAACGCCGCGTCGTCGGCGAGATAGCCGACGGCGCTGATGTAATTGACCAGCGCGTCGAACCAGACGTAGCAGACGTAGTCGGCGTCGAACGGCAGCTCGATGCCCCAGTTCAGGCGGCTCTTTGGGCGCGAGATGCAGAGGTCGGCGAGCGGCTTGCGCAGGAAGCCCAGTGTTTCGTTGCGGCGGAAATCCGGCTGGATGAATTTCGGATGGGTCTGGATATAGTCAATCAGCCACTGCTGATATTTGCCCATGCGGAAGAAATAATTTGCTTCCTTGATTTTCTCGACCGGCCGGCTGCAATCGGGGCAGTTGCCGTTGACGAGGTCCTTCTCGGTGAAGAAGCGCTCGCACGGCACGCAGTACCAGCCGTCGTACTCGGCGCGGTAGATTTCGTCGCGCTGGAACAGGTCGGCGAGGATTTTCTGGACGATCAGCTTGTGCCGGTCTTCGGTGGTACGGATGAAGTCATCGTGGGTAATGCCGAGCTTTTTCCAGAGCTGCTGGAAGCGGACCACCGTCCGGTCGGCCTGCTCCTGCGGTGTCAGGCCCGCGGCGGCGGCGGCCTTGGCGACCTTCTGCCCGTGCTCATCGGAGCCGGTGAGGAAGAACGTCGGCACGCCGAGCAGCCGGTGATAGCGCGCGAGCACGTCGGCCAACACGGTCGTGTAGGCGTGGCCCACGTGCGGCTGGTCGTTCACGTAGTAGATCGGCGTTGTGACGTAGAATTTATTCTGCATGGTGGCTCCGGGTCGCGGCGGATTATACGCACGACCGCCGATTTTCCAAGGCTGATGGGCCGCCCCTGATTGGGGGGCAGACGGGTAAGTAATGAGTTTGATGGATTCTATAATTCCACACTTAGGAAAGTGTGGAATTTCTCTTTTCTATACGCCGCCCCGTGGTCGGTTTCAGGCTGCGTAGCACGTTGTCCAGCAGTTGCCGGCGGAAGGCAAAATCCGTGGGCCGCGCCAAACACCAGACCTGCGGACGCTTTGCCGTAACGGTGACGACAGCACGCCGCTGGAGCTTGTTCAAGTGTCTGTGCATAGCGGGCCCAGACATTTTCAGGCGGCCGGCCAACTGGTCGGTCGAAAGCGGACCAGCCTGCAGCAGACAGCGTAAAATCATGAGCCGCCGGAGGTGGGTGTAGGTGGTAAACAGTTTCATGAAAAGTTCTTCCTCCGCCGCGACCTCGGGGCTTGGGGTGAAATTCCACACTTTCCTAAGTGTGGAATTTGAGGTTGCCGAACCGAACATGTCCCGCACCAAACTCTGCATATCTTGCAGGAACGGATGGCTGGCGCTACCCGGCCCGGCTGGGGCGTAATGCACGAAACGCCCTTGCGGTCGTGCCCGTATAAGATGAAAACCACCCAGCATTTTTAGATGTTTGGAAACTTCCGGCACAAGCAGGGCCGTCGCAGAGGCCAGCGCCTGCACCGTGATATCCGGCTGCGCATGGATGGCACGCAACAGGCGCAGGCGGGCGCGATTGGCCAGCGTCCGGCAGACGGCCACGATCAAATCCATGTCAGACTCCTTCCGGCGTGCCACAGCACACCGACGCAAGTGTGCCGCTGGAGACAGGTAAAGCAATCCCGATTTTATCGGCCACCAAACCGCGGCGCGTGGGTGGCGGGCGTTGCTGGCGGGAGGAGTGGTCGCATTGCTTACGGCTCGAAGTCGCGGGCCATCTGCGCGAGCACGGCGGCCGGGACATGGTGCAGGCTGCGCCACCGGCCGGTCGCGTGGCGGATTTCCGTGATCACCCCGAGCCGGGCGGCCACAACGATATAAGGGCGCATATCGGCGCGCTTGACGAAGGTATTGCTGACGACGACAGCGCGGCCGGCCACCAGCGCGGCGGTGGTCTGCGCACGGCACCAGACGTGTGCCCGCGGCAGCAGCGCGGCATCGAACGCGCCGCGCTGCTCGAACCACATATCGGCTTCGAGATGAACAAAACCGCGCTTGGCCAGCCTGCGCGCCAGCGTGCTCTTGCCGCTGCCGGGCAGGCCGCGGATCAGGATCAACATGGGCGTTTTGTAAGGCGCGAACGCCGGGAGCGCGAGCAGTAATTTGTGATTTACGATTTGATGCGTGACACAGCGTTGTGCGGCGGCGGCCACAATATCGCCGCGCGTCGGGCGTTGTTCAGCCAGCGTGTGTGAGGAGTTTTCCAAGGCTTGGAAAGCGGCGGCCCCGGTGTTCCAAGCCTTGGAAAATCTCCTTGTTGCTTTTTCCAAGGTCTGGAAAAAGTGGGACGTGGGGTTTCCAAGGGTTGGAAAACGGCGGACGCTCTGGCATAGTCCGGCGGTTTTCAACCGGAGCAAATGGCGTGGCTGCAAAACTATTTGAGGTTCTGAAGGGCACGGGGTTGTTCACCGATGCGCAGGTGAACGACATCCTCGCGCGCTATCGCGACGAGGGCGGCTCGATCACCGAGCTGGTCGTGAAGGACGGTTTCGCGCGCGAGGAGGCCTACCTGCAGGCGCTGGCCAAGCACATGGGCATTCCCCATTTGCGCGCCCACGACCAGCAGATCGAGCGCGACGTGCTCGCCAAGCTGCCGACCAAGGCGGTCTTCCAATACAACGTGATCCCGCTGGCGATCGAGGGCGATGTGCTGCGCGTGGCGACGCACGACCCCTTCCGCGCCGGGCTGGTGGACGCGCTGCGGCTGGCGTCGGGCCTGCGCATCCGTTTCTCGCTCTCCGCCCGCGAGGACCTGATCAAGGCGGCCAAGCAGTTCTACGGCGTCGGCGCCGAGACCGTGGACCAGATGATGCAGGACGACACGGGGGAAAATTTTGAAGACGACCTGCTGACCAAGGACATCAGCGAACTGGACCAGGACGCCTCGATCGTCAAGTTCGTCAACCAGATCATCTGGGAAGCGCATCAGGACCGCGCGACGGACATCCACTTCGAGCCGATGGAAACCGATCTGCGCATCCGTTACCGCGTGGACGGCGTGCTGCACCAGACGCCGATGCCGCCGCAGCTGAAAAGATTCCAGTCGGCGATCATCAGCCGCATCAAGGTCATGTCGAACATGGACATCGCCGAGAAGCGCCTGCCGCAGGACGGCCGCATCAGCGTGCGCATCCGCGGCGAGGAAATTGATGTGCGCGTCTCGACGATGCCGACCGTCTATGGCGAAAGCGTCAGCCTGCGTCTGCTGATGCGGTCGAGCGGCCTGTTCGGCATGGACAAGCTGGGTCTGGAGCCGAAGGACCAGGACATCCTGCACAAGCTGATCCAGAAGCCGCACGGCATCCTGCTGGTGACGGGGCCGACCGGTTCGGGCAAATCCACCAGCCTTTATACGTGGCTGCACGAGATCAACACGATTGACCAGCGCATCCTGACGGTCGAGGAGCCCATCGAGTATGAGATGGCCGGCATCAACCAGATCCAGATGCGGCCGGAGATCGGGCTGACGTTCGCGGTCGGCCTGCGCCACATTTTGCGCCAGGACCCGGACGTGATCATGGTCGGCGAAATCCGCGACAAGGAGACGGCGGAAATCGCCATCCGCGCGGCGCTGACCGGTCACCTGGTGTTCAGCACGTTGCACACGAACGATGCGCCCGGCGCGATCACGCGCCTGGTGGATATGGGCATCGAGCCGTTCCTCGTCGCCTCGTCGGTGGAGGCGATCGTGGCGCAGCGCCTCGTGCGGCGGTTGTGCACCAAGTGCCGCCGGCCGTGGACGGTGGACGAGACCTTCCTGCACAGCATCAGCTTCCCGATGGAGCGGCTGCACGAGGGCACGATCATGGAGGCGGTGGGCTGCGAGGAATGCCGGCGCACCGGTTTCCGCGGGCGCACGGGCATCTACGAAATCCTCGTCGTTCACGAAGCCTTGCGCGCCCTGGTCGTGCAGCGCGCGACCGCCGGCGAGATCAAGGCGCAGGCGCTGCGCGACGGAATGCGCACGCTGCGCATGGATGGCTGGACCAAGGCGCTCAACGGCGTCAGCACGCTCGAGGAAGTGCTGCGTGTATCCGAGGAAGACGAGGCACTGGCGGAGACGTGAGCCGTCGCCGGGTGAACCATGGCTGAATTTTCCTACAGCGCCCGCGACCGCGAGGGGACGAAGGTCGAAGGCCGGGTCACCGCGCCCGACCGGCGCGCGGCGTTCGCGCAGGTCGAGCGGCTGGGCTTGACGCCGGTCTCGCTGGGCGAGGCGGGCGCCGCGACCAGTAGCAAGGCGGCCAAGACCGAGCCCGCGAAGAAGAGCGCCACCCCCGCCGCACGTGGCGGCAAGCGCCTGGCCTTTGGCAAGGGCGCGCGTGCGCCCAAGCTCAAGTTGCGCGAGATGCTGATCCTCTCCCGCGAAATCCGCGACCTGCTGTCCTCCGGCATGACCTTGAGCGAAGCGCTCTCCACCCTGGCGGCCCACCAGAACAACCCGGCCGCCGGCCAGATCGTAACCGCGCTGCGCGACCGCATCATCGCCGGCTCCAGCCTCTCGGGGGCGCTCACGCAATGGTCCGACACGTTCTCCCCGCTCTATATCAGTATGGTTCGCTCCGGCGAGGCCAGCGGCGACCTGACGGGGGTGCTCGACCGCGTTTGCCTGCACTACGAGCGCGTCATGGCCGCACGCGAGAAGGTGATCCAGGCGATGATCTACCCGATGATCATCGTCGTCGTCGGCGCGGCGACGACCGGTTTTGCGATGATCTTTGTGGTGCCGCGCTTTGCCGCGACGTTCAAGAGTCTGAATGCGGCGCTGCCGCTGCCGACGCTGATGCTGATCAACGGCAGCAACTTCCTGATCCACTGGGGCTGGCTGCTGCTGATCTTCCTCGTCGCCGGCATCATGGGCTTCCGCAAATTCATCCGCACGCCGAAGGGCGCGACGTGGTGGCACGGCCGGCTGCTGAAGATGCCGCTCGCCAAGCAGATCATCGCCTCCGACGCCTATGCCCAGTTCGCGCGCACGCTCGGCGTGCTGATGGCCAACGGCGTGCCGGTGCTGCAGGCCTTGAGCATCGTCGAGGAGACGATGGGCAACAAGGTGCTGGCCGCCGAGATCCGCGAGGCGCGCAACCGCGTCACCGATGGCACGAGCATCTCCGGCCCGCTCGCCGCCGGCAAGGTGTTCCCGCCGCTGCTGACGCAGATGCTCGCGGTCGGCGAAAAAACCGGCGACTTGAGCGCCGCGCTTGGCCACATCGCGCGCCGCTACGACGAGGAACTCGACCGCTACGTCAAGATTTTCACCTCGATGCTGGAGCCCATCATGATCCTGGTGATGGCGCTGGTCGTCGGCTTCATCGCCGTCAGCCTGTTGCTGGCGGTGTTCAGCCTGACGAGCGCGCTAAAAATTTAAGAGGAAGGAGTCCCCGATGAACACATACCAACGCCAACGCCGCCGCAACCGCGGAGGCTTCACGCTGATCGAAATCCTGCTGGTCGTCGCGATCATCGCGATGCTGGCGGGCCTCGTCGCCGTCAACATCCCCAAGTACATCAAGAGTTCGCGTATCTCGGCGGCCAAGGGCCAGATCAGCAACTTCGACACGGCGATCAACGCCTATCTGCTGGAGCACGGCAAATATCCGCCCAGCCTCGACGCGCTGACCGCCGGCGAGGAACCGGTGATGGCCACGCTGCCCATTGACCCGTGGCAGAACCCCTATAAATATGTCTATCCCGGCAAACATCCGCCGTTCAAGTATGACGTCATCTCGTTCGGCCCGGATGGCCTCGAGGCCACTGATGATGATATTGCCAACTGGCGCGTGGAGACCCCGGGCGGTACAGGGGGCGCCACGCCGCGCTGACGCGCGCCGCGTCGCGGAGCAGCCGAGGCAGCCATGACCCGCCGTTCCCAACGCGGTTTCACGCTGATCGAAATCCTGATGGTGGTCGCGATCTTCGTGCTCATTGCCGGGATTGCCGCGCCCATGTTCGTCGGCTCCTACGCCGGCGCCAAGCTGCGCACCGGCGTGCGGGGCGTGGTCATGACCAGCCGCTATGCCCGTAACATGGCGGTCATCCGCCAGCGGCCGGTGGCGATGATCGTGGACACGCAGCGCAACACGCTGGAGGTGGTCCTGCTCACCGGGCGCGAGAGCGAGACGTTGACCGAGTTGCTCGTCCGCTCCGACGATGATGAAACCCCGACCTACGCCGCCTTCCAGACCGCCCTGCAGGTCACCAACAGCGAGTTGATGGTGACCAACGCCGATGCCGCCGCCGAGGACCGCGCCACCAGCGACATGCTCAAGGTGTTGCCCGAGGGGATCGGCATCGAGAGCTTTGAAAGTACGCGGCCACCCGCAGAGGAAAACACCACGTTGTTTGTCGTGGTGTTCTACCCCAGTGGCCTCTCCGACGGCTTCACCCTGGTGCTGGCGGATGATCGCGGCCGCACCGTGGAAATCGCCGCCGATCCGCTCACCGGCGAAGTCACGACCAACTTTGGGGAGGAAGAGTGAAGCCGCGCCGCCCCAGGTCCGGGATGAGCCTGATCGAGGTGCTGGCCGCCATGGCCATCCTCGGCATCGGGCTGGCGGTGCTGATCCAGTCGGTGGCGCGTTGCCTCGAAGTGGTCCATAAAACACGAAACTATGAAACGGCGCGTTATCTCTTTCAGCGTCTGAACCTGGAACACCCGCTCGGCGTCAACGAGCAGATCGCGGATGGCGTGCAGGAAGGCCAGTTCGATGAACCCCATGAGGGGTACACATGGATCCGCGAGATCACCTCCATCGGACTGGAAACGGAGCCGCTCTACCAGGTCACGACGCGGATCACGTGGTCCGATGATGGCGGCCGCGAATCGTCGCAGGAGACCACCACTTTGGTGTTCAAACCGGAATATGTGCAAGGCAGCAACAGACGCTAGAGGCCGCGGCGGTTTCACGCTGCTCGAGGTACTCGTGTCCCTCGCCGTGTTCATCGCCGTCATGGCGATTGTCGGCACGTCGCTGGTGGCCACGGTCAGCGGCTGGGACCGCGGCCAGCGCACGCTCGACGAGTTGCGCCGCGGCGAACACGTCATGGAGCAACTGGCCAGCGCACTGCGTTCGACCTGCGGCGGTGGCGCCTCGACCCGCCGCGGCATCTACGCCTTCCAACTCGTCAACGCGGAGGGCGCGCCGCCAACCGCCGAGTTGAGCTGGGTCACCGCCTCACCCGCTTTCCTGCCACCCAATTCGCCGCTGGCCTACGGTGTCCATCGCATCGGCCTCGCCATCGAGACGCTGACCGATGGCCGGCCCGCGCTGGCGGTGCGCGCCTGGCCCTATGTGATGACCGACCCCGACCAACTGGCCCTGATCGAACCCGGCTTCCTCGCGCCCGGTATCAGCGGCTTCCAGTGCCGTTGTTATGATTTTCAGGCGCAAGATTGGACGCTCGAATGGACCAGCAGCAATGCGCTGCCCGCCATCGTCGAGTTGACCCTCTACGTCAACTCCGAGACCAACAACGCCGCCGAGCCGCTGGTGCTCCAGCGCCTGATCGAGATGCCGCTCGGCGCCACCAATGTCAACCAGGCGTTCTCGTTCAGCCTCAACCTCCCCGCCTCGGCTGGTGGTGGCGGCAAAGGCAAGAGCAAGGGCAAAGGCAAGGACAGCAAGAGCAAGGGCAAGGACAGCAGGACCGGGCCGCGTGGCCCGACCCAGGGCGGACAGTTTGGCGGCCAGCCGGGACGCGGCGGCCGGGGCGGGCGATGAGGCGGAAGCGTGCAGGACTGATGGTGGCTGGTTAATGGTTAAACGCGGATGGCAACACAATGGGCGTGGCGTTTTCCAAGGCCTGGAAAAACTCCCCGCGATTTTTCCAAGCCTTGGAAAAAACCGGTGCGCCGGTTTCCAAGCCCTGGACACGGCGCGGCAACGCCGCGCCCTCCAGTCAGGGAGCGCGCAAAGCGCGGACACGTCCGCGCACTCCGCACAATCCGGTTCGGCGCTGATCGTGGTAATGTGGGTGCTGCTGATCCTGGCGTTGCTGGTCTCCTCGATGGTCTACGACATGCACGTCGAGGCGAGCATCACCGCCTACCAGCGCAACCGGATCCAGGCGCAGCAGTATGCGCGCGCCGGCACGGAGTTTGCGCGCTACCTGCTCTGGAAGTCGGTGCGGGTGCGGCCGCAACTGGGCATTGCCAACGGCGAGGACCCGGACATCTTCCTGCAAGCGGTGCGGCTCCAGCGCGGGATGGCGGTGACGAACTATGTCCGCGAGTTCGGCGAGGAAGGGCCGGAGGGCAAGCCGGGCAAATTCACACTGACCATGGTCCCCGAGCAGGCGTTCCGTAATATCAACCGTCTCAATCCGGACACGGAGTGGCCGCTGCTCCTGCGCGCCGCGGGCATCCCGGAGGACCTCCACCCGGAGCTGGTGGACTGCCTGATGGACTGGATTGACGGAAACGACACGATGCGTGTCAACGGCGCGGAGAGCGAGGATGCGGTCTACGCGGAGCGCGGTTACCCGCCGAAGAACGCGATGCTGGACACGGTCGAGGAACTGCTGATGATCAAGGGCTGGTCCAAGGCGATGGTCTTTGGCGGCTTGCCGCTGCGCGAGGGCGAGGATCCGCTGACGGGGGTGGCTCCACTGGCGACGGTCTGGGGCGATGGCGCGGTCAACGTGAACTCCGCCACGCGTGAGGTGCTGCTCACGATTCCTACTGTTGATGAAACCGTGGCGGATGATATTATCGCGCAACGCACGCCCGAAAACACCGCGGGCACCATAGACGAAGGCTACCGGAACGTGAGTGAAGTCTTCGCCCGGACACGCACCAGCCGGGCCCTGCAAGGCTTGTTCACGGCGAGCGAGCACAGTTTCATGCGGGTGCTCGTGCGCGGAGAATGCCAGGGCGTGCACAGCGGCATCCGGTGTGTGATGTGGAACGACAACCGCAGGGTCCAGCCCGTCTTCTGGCGCGAGGGCGAGGAACCGTAGATAGGAGCAGGCTTTGGCACAGCATGGCATAACGGCAGTGGCGTGGCGCAACGGGACGCTGGAGTGGACCAGCCTCGCCGCGCAAGGCGGCAAGGTCAGCGGCCAGGGCGTCGAAACGCTCCCGGTGCCGCCCACCCCAGAGGCCCTCAAGCCCGTCGCGTCCAAGTGGGGCGGCCCCCTCTGGCTGACGCTGCCGGCGTCGCAGACGCTGTTGCGCGTCGTCAGCCTCCCGACCACCGACGATGCTGAGCTGCGCGGCATGGCCGAACTGCAACTCGACAAATTCTCCCCGTTCCCCGCCGAGAGCATGGTCATGGCGCTGGAGGTGGTCGAACGCCAGGAAAAGGCCACGCGCGTGCTCCTTGCCGCGGCACAACGCGACGCCATCGCCGCGCAGGCGGCGGCGCTGCTCGAGGCGGGCCTGCTACCCGCCGGCGTCAGCGTGGACCTCCTCGGCTGGTGGCAGAATCTCCAGGCGGCCGGCAAACTCGCCGAGCGCGGCGGCGAACTGATTGTGGTGCTGACTCCGGCCGGAGCGGATCTGATGGCGCTGCATAACGGCCATCCCCTGCTGTTCCGCACGTTGAGCCAGAACCTCACCGGCAGCGCCGAGCTCATTGAGGAATTGGATTTTGCGCTGCTCTCGCTCGAGGCCGAATGGGGCGAGGAAGCGCCCCGCCTCTCCGTCTGGCGCGCCGCGGAGGTGCCCGTGGCCCTCGCCGAGGCCATCCAGGCGCATACAGAGTTGCGCGTCACCGTTCATGAGCTATCCGCCTTGCCGGCGCTCACCGAGGGCGTGGCGTTGCGGGCCGCCGGTGCGCAGCCGACCATCCCGCAGATCAATCTGGTGCTGCCCGACTGGCTGACCGAGGCCAAACAACGCGTGCTGCGCCGCCGGCTGACACTGGCCGGCAGCATCGTGGGTGTGGCCTGGTTTCTCGCCGTGGCCGGTGTGGTTGCTTTCAGCCAGATGGCCAAACAGCGGGTGGCCGCCATGCAGCGCGAGCAGGCACAACTGGAAAAACCCGCCGGCGAAGTCCGCCAGCAACAGGAACTCGTCAAGACGTTGCAGCAGTACGCCGACCCGGCTGGAACCGCCTTGGAAATCCTGCGCGAGATCAGCAATGCACTGCCGCAGGAGGGCGTCAAGCTGACCAGCTTCATCTTCAGCAAGGGCGAAAAACTCACGCTGCGCGGCGAGGCCGATGACGCAAAGAATATTTACGCCTTCCAGCAGGGCCTCAAGGGTGCGGCGCGTTTCAAGCAGGTGCAACTGCACAGCATCACGCCGCCCTCCGGCAAGCAGCGCAACACCACGTTCAGCGTGACCGTGGCGCTCGGGGAGGAGGCGCCATGAAAAAACTCGCGCGACGTGAAAAATGGCTGGCCCTCGCGGTCGGCTTGGGCTTGGGTCTGCTGGCAACCTTCTGGATTGTGCAGGATGCACTGGCCGACTGGAAGGCGGCCAGCGGCAAGGAAAAATCGGTGACGGAAAAATTGCGCCTGACCAAGAAATTGCTGGCGAAGGGACCCGACGTGGCGGCCCAACTGGAGGGACTCCAGCGCCGCCTGCCGCGCTATGGCCCGGATCGCGATGTGACGGCCGAGCAGATGCGGACGCTCGACCGCATTGCGCAGGAACAGAGCTTTGGGTTGGGCAACCGGGAACCGCAGCCGGGGGGCACCAACGGCGCGGTCCGCGAGATCATCATCCACACCGCGTGGGATTCCAACCTCGACGCTCTGACGCATTTCCTCTATGCGCTCCAGACGCAGGATGCGATCTTCGATGTGCGGCGGCTGACGGTGATCCCGGTGCCGGGTCAGGCTGACCGCCTGAAAGGCTCGCTCGTCATCAATAGCGCCTACGCCGTGTCCGACGAACCGACCGGCACCAACATCACCGCGGTCGCCGGCACGGAGACCAATGCGATTGCGGGCGCCGTCACTAATCCGGCGGTGGAAGCCCTGGCCCCCCCTCTGCCGGCGGCCGCCAGCAATCCCGCTGTGGCGCCTGTCCCCGTCGCCCATGAACCTGCCCCTGTCAGCGTGAACGTCAGTACCAATCCGCCGGCCCCTGCGGCCGCGGTCACCACCACCAACCAGCCGGGTACCCCATGAAAAAATTCTGGATGCTTCTTTGGACAGCCACGTTTTGTGGCGTGCTAGTGCACGCGCAGCTTGCGCCCACGCCAGCGCCGGGAGGCGCCGCGCTCACCGTCATGGCGGCGTCTGCCGCGACCGGCGGCGTCACCACGGTCATCATGATGAGCAACACTGGTGGGGCACCAGTGGTCGTTTCGGGTCCGCTGCCGGCCCTCCATGCGGCCGCCGTTCCGCCGGTGGTAGCCAGCCCCAATGTTGTACAACCACCGGCGCCCCCGCCAGCGGTGGCTACCGCTGCACCCGCGGCGCCGACGCCTCTGACTGCACCAGCGCCCGCCGTGGGCGCGCCGTCCGCTATTCCGGCGGTTGCCATGCCGCCGGTGGTGGTGCCGCGTACTATCGCGGGGTTACCTGCCGCCGTCAGCAATGCGCTGGCCTCCAACCTCGCGGCGCTGGCCGGCCTCGGGACCCCGGCGCCGACCAACGCGGATAACACCGTGCAGCTCAATTTCCGTGACGCACCGCTCGACCAATTGCTGAACATGTACGGCGACCTGACCGGCCGCACAGTCATCAAGGGTCCGCAACTCAACGCCATCATCACTGTCCGCAGCCAGAATCCGCTGACGGTGGCGGAGGCCATCCAGGCGCTGGAGAGCGTGCTCGCGCTCAATGGCGTCGCCGTGGTGCCGGTGGGGGCGAAGTTCGCCAAGGTCACGAAGGTGGAGTTGGGCCGCATGGAGAGCCTGGCGCTCAAGCGCGGAGACCGGGACAAGCCGCCCGCCGAAAGCGACCAGCTCGTCAGCTATATCTTCACGCTTAAATATCTCGAACTGGACGAGACGCTGGCGGCCCTGCAGAACATGTTGCACCTCTACGGCAAGATCCAGCCGCTGGAGCGCGCCAACAGTGTGATGATCAGCGACACGGCCGCCAACATCCAGCGCGTGCAGGAACTGCTGGAGTTCATGGATGTACCGCCCGAGGCGCGGCTGGAAACGCGGGTCTATGAATTGGAAAATGGCGATGCGCTCGCCCTCGCCGCACAATTGCAATCCATCGTGGATGAGGCCCAGGGCCGGACCACCCGGCCGCGTACGGCCACCGCCACGCCCATGCCGATCCCCGTCGTGACGCCGCAGACGGCGGCCGCCGTCCGCCCCCCGACCGTCAATGCCGATGCCACGGAGGATGGCCTGATCCAGGGCAAGGTGAAGATCCTGGCGGATGAACGCACGAACATGCTCATCATCATCGCCCGGCCGACCAACTACCCGTTCTTCGAGCGCATCATCAAGGAACTTGACCGCAAGGTGGAGCCAGAGGTCATCGTCCGCGTCATCCAATTGCACTGGGCCGAGGCCGACCAGATTTCGGCCCTGCTCAACGACATGCTGGGCAGCAGCGGCGGCGCCTACGGTTCGCGCGGGACGACCGGCGGGACGACCGGCAGCTCCTTTGGCGCAACGCCAACGGCCGGCACGGGCACACGGACCACGGGAACCTCCAGCAGCCGCCGGACGAGCAGCCTGCGCTCCGCCAGCACCTCGCGTGGCCGCACGACGACGCCGGCCACCACGGCGCGCCCCGCCACCGGCGCGACCGGCGCCGTGCCCTTCAATCCGTTTGGCAACAACGCGCCGAACGTCACCATCACCACCCGCGTGCTGGCGGATCTGCGGTCCAACGCCATCCTGATCATGGGCACCAAGGAGGACATCGCCGACTTGGAGAAGGTGATCGAGAAGCTTGATGTCATGCTCTCGCAGGTGCTGATCGAGGCGGTCATCCTGGAAGTGGACCTGAACAAGACGACCGAGGCGGGTATCACCTGGCTGCAGCGGTCACTGCAAGCCTACAGCAAGAAGACGGCGGGACCGGGTGGTGGCGCGGTCGTCAAGGATCCCATTATGGCCTTCGGGGGCGGCTTCAATCCCAACAACGCTGCCACCACGGTTCCCAATGCCGCGGGTATCGTCAGCGGGTTTGCCTTGCCAGGCGGCGCGAGCGGACTGCCGGGCGGCTTGAGCTACTACACCACCATCAGTGGTCTCAATCTCGACACCATCATCCACCTGGTCAACAGCACCTCGGACGCGCGCATCCTCTCCACACCGGTCATCATGTGCACCGATAACGAGGTCGCGGAGATCAAGAACACCAAACAGAAACCCGTCATCACCTCCACCACGATCTACGCCTCCACCTCCGGCGGCACGAGCTCCAGCTATGAATACAAGGACATCGGCATTGACCTGATCGTCAAGCCACACATCAATCCCAATCGCATGGTCGTCATGGATATCACCCAGACGGCCGACAGCGAGGCCGGCAGCGTGATGATTGACAACAACGAAGTGCCGATCATCAACAAGCGCGAAATCCAGGGCCTGATCACCGTCGAGGACCGCACCACCATCGTGTTGGGCGGCTTGGTGGAAACGACGTCCCTGAAGGGCCGCGACAGCATCCCGTTGCTCGGCCGGATTCCGCTGATCGGCTGGTTGTTCCGCAGCGATAGCGACCGCAGCGTCCGCACGGAGTTGCTGGTGCTTATCACGCCATACGTCCTGAAGACACCGGAAGAGGCGCGCGCCGAGACCAAGCGGCTGCATGCCAACTCCGAGATGAAAAACGTCCATATGCGTGGTTGGTCCGACAGCCCGCTGGCCAAACCCGATCCCGAAATTGAACGCGCCCTGCGTAAACGCACGCTGTTTGGGCCGTCGCTCAAGGCCGAAACCAACGCGGTTCCCCCGGGCGCGGCTGCGGCCACAAAGTGAGGTAGTCATGAAAAAGCTGGTTGCCAGCCTGGCCCTGCTGACCCTCGCGCTTACAGCGCGTGCCGCCGAGTTTGACCATTATCAGGTCATTCTCGACCGCCACCCTTTTGGCGCCTTGACCTCCGTCAACACCAACGTCCTGCCCGACTTCGCCAAGAGTCTGCGCTTGAGCGCTATTTGGATGGCCCATGGCCAGTGCCGCGCAGGCATCGAGGACAACACCGACAAGATCAAGCGTGACTACGTTCTCTCGCGTGGCGAGTTGAGCGAGGACGGCCTCGAGCTGCTGGAGGTCAATGTGGCCGAGGAGTCCGCCATGATTCGCAAGGGCGCCGAGACGGCCACGCTGCATGTGCAGGCGGGGATCTCGACCAACATGCCTGCCGTCAACGTCCCGGGTATGCCGCCACAGCCCGGCGGCAGTTCCGGCAATCCGTGGCGCGATTTCTATGAACGCTACCGCCAGCGGCATCAGGAAGCTGGACAGGGCGGGCCAACCCCGCCGGTGTTCCCCATGCAGATGCAGGGTAGTGGTACCTTCCAGATGGGACCCGGCGCGAGCGGCGCCATCAGCGTCATGGGCGGAGCCCAAGGGCAACCCATCGTCATCCAGATGGCCCCCCAGATGGATCCAAGCCGCGACCGCACCAGCCAGAAGATCAAGGAGAGCCGCAGCGAGGCCGCGGCCTCCAAGCGCCATAGCCATAACCGGTGACGTGTTTGGGCGGGTCGTATATAGGACTACAGGCCCTGTAATCAGGAGACCACCATGCGCCGTATGCTTATTCTCGCAACTTTGGGTCTGATGCTGACGGCAGCGGCCGCGGAGCCGGCGATGAAGTGGGGCGACACCGACCGGCTGGGCCGGCCGTTCGCGAAGGATCCCGCGGTCATCAAGTTCGGCGGGCGTTACCTGATGTATTACTCGACGGCGCCTTTTGACAAGAAGCTCGCGCCGACCAACGCGCCGCGCGGCTGGGGCGTCGGCATCGCCGAGAGCCGCGACCTGGTGCATTGGAAAAAGATCGCCGAACTGCGGCCGGAGCAGGAGTGCGAGCGCAACGGCTTCTGCGCGCCGGGCGCGCGCGTGCTCGCGGGCAAGGTGCACCTGTTCTACCAGACCTACGGCAATGGGCCCAAGGACGCGATCTGTCACGCGGTCTCCGGCGACGGTCTGCGTTTTGAGCGCGACGCCTCGAACCCGGTGTTCCGGCCCACGGGCGCGTGGAATAACGGGCGCGCGATTGATGCCGAGGTGATCCCGTTCGGTGACCGGTTGCTGCTCTACTTTGCGACGCGCGACCCGACCGGCAAAATCCAGCAGCTCGGCGTGGCGGCGGCCAGCCTGAAGTCGGATTTCGGCCGCGCGGCGTGGCGGCAGCTTTCCGACGCGTCGCTGCTCAAGCCGGAGCTGCCGTGGGAGACCAAGTGCATCGAGGCGCCGACGGTGCTGCGGCGCGACGATACGCTCTACCTCTTCTACGCCGGCGGCTATAACAACGACCCGCAGCAGATCGGCTGCGCCACCAGCAAGGATGGGATTCACTACCAACGCCTGTTCGTCGAGCAGCCACTGCTCGCCAACGGCCAGGCCGGCGAGTGGAATTCCTCGGAGTCCGGACATCCGGGGATTTTCGAGGATGACGACGGCCAGCTCTACCTCTTCTATCAAGGGAACAACGACCGCGGCCGCACGTGGTTCCTCTCGCAGGTCAAGCTCGGCTGGGACGGCGACAAGCCGCGCGTGGTGGCCAAATAACTTCGCAGCGTGCCTATTTGGCGGCCGGCGCGGCGGCGGGTGGCCCGGCCTTGGTCGCGGTGAAGAGCGCTTTCAATTCCTCGCCCGACAGGGCGCGCGCGTAGAGGCGCACCTCGGCCATGTCGCCTTTGAACAGGCGCGACGGCGGCTGGCCGGGCTTCATCCAGCAGCCGAGATGGAGATCGGTGCGCGAGTGTCTGCTGATGTTCGATTCGATGGTGTTCATCAAATTGCCGTTGCTGTATTGCATCAGGTTGGTGCAGTCAAAGACTCCGGCCACGTGAGTCCATTGCCGGACGGGCAGCTTCCCTGTGATGCCTCCTTTATGCGCCAGCGAGAAGCTGACGGCCCCCTTGTTCACACAGAGCTGATAACCAGAAAAATTAAATTCCTTTGCCATGATCGCGCGCACTTTGTCTGTTTCGTCGGGGCAAACCCACGCGGTGAGCGTAAAAGGGCCGGCGAACTCCAGGCCGGGCGTGCGCGGTACGCGGATGAAGGAGTCGGCGCCATTGAACCGGCACACCCGGCCGCGGAGCGGATCGGTCGGGAAGAGCACCGAACACGGTGTGCCGTGGTTGTTGTTTCCGCTGTAGTCCTGCGCATCGCCCGCCAGCGGATAGTAGGCCGCCAGGCCACGCCGGAACTCCGCCTTGCCGGGTACGCTTGTCGCGGGCTGCGGTGCTTGCACAGGTGGCACGGCATCGGTGGCGGGCGGACGTTCCACCGCGAGACTGCCGGTTTGGGTGAGTGAATAGAGCGCGGTGATCTCGCTAACCGACAGCGCGCGCGCATAGATGCGCACATCGTCCAAGCAGCCGCGGAACCAAAGCGCCGGGGGGTGGGTGGGGCCTTTCAACCAGCAGCCGATGAAGAGTTTGGTGGGTGAGTTCTTCGGGACAGGCGCCGGGATGCTATTCACCGGTTTCCCGTTGATGAATTGCACGAGGTTGGTGCCATCATAGATTCCGGCCACATGCGTCCAGCGTTGCGTGGGAAGTTGTCCGGTAACCACCGGTTTGCCGGCGATGCTAAAGCGAAAAGCACCGCCATCTATGAAGAGAGAATAGCCGGCGGACCTGAAGGCCTTGAAAAAAATATAGTGCTGTTGTTCGATCGCTTCAGGATTGATCCAGGCCGCCAGGGTAAAGGGGCCGGTCACATCCAGCGAGGGCTGCGGTGCTGCGCTGATGTAGGCGTTGCTACCGTTGAACCAACCCACCGACCCGCGCTGGGTATCGCTGATAAAGACCACCGCGTGGGCCTCGCCGTGGTTGTTGTTTCCGCTGTAGTCCTGCGCATCACCCGCCAGTGGATAGTAGGCCGCCAACCCGCGCTGCAAGTCCACCGCAGCGAGCGGAGGTGCGGGTGGCGGTGAGGCTGGCGTTGCGTTTGTCGCGGCGACTGGAATCGCCGCCACGACCGGAACAAGAGCTGGCTGATTGGTCGCGACGGCAGCAGAGGCTGGCTGTGGCTTGGTGTGGCCAACCGACCACCAGAGCAGGCCGGCGATGAGCGCGACCAACGTCACGCCGCCGGCCGCGACCAGCGCCATCGTCCTCCGTGCCAGCGGGGCGCGCTTGAGCAGCGTGACGGCCACCTCGTCTGGCGCCGCGCGCGCCAGCCTCGGTCCGGGCTTGAGGCTGTTGCGCGCGCTGTAGAGTTTTCTGATCAGCGCCTCGTAATTTTCCGGCCGGGCGGCGGGCGTCTTGGCCATCATCCAGTCCAGCAGGCGCACCAGTGGCGGCGGGCAGTCGGGAAGCACGGCGCGGACATCCGGCGGCGGCTCGTGGACATGTTTGTAGATCAGCGCGGCCGTCGTATCGGCCTCGTAGGGCGGCCGGCCGGTCAGCATGTGGAACAACACACAGCCGAGGCTGTAGATGTCGCTGCGGAAATCGAGCTGCTTCGCAGCGCGGCCCTGCTCCGGGCTCATGTACTGCGGCGTGCCCATCACGGTACCGCTCTGCGTCAGCCCGGTGGAGGCCTCCTGCAGGCACTTGGCCAGACCCAGGTCGCCGACCTTGACCGTGCCCGCGGTGGAAAGAAAAATGTTGGCGGGCTTGATGTCGCGATGCACCAGCCTGGCCTTGCCCCACGCGAACGCGAGCGCCTCGGCCACATAGACGGCGACGGCGAGCGCCTCGCGCGGCTCCAGCGCGCCCTTGCGTTTGAGCCGCTGCGCCAGGTTCTCGCCCTCGACGAGTTCCATCACCATGTAGCAGGTGTCTTCGCCCTCGCCGGTGTCGAAGACTTGCACGAGGTTGGGGTGATTGAACTGCGCGGCGAGCTTGGCCTCGCGCCGGAACCGCGCCACATACTCGGCGTCGGTGGTCAGTTGCAGGGACAGCAGCTTGATCGCCACCGGCCGCTGCAGGCGCTCGTCGCGGGCGCGCCAGACCGTGCCCATGCCGCCGGCCCCCAGTTTGGCCTCCAGCCGATAGTGACCGAGTTGCCCGCCTTCCTGAATAGCCATCGCGACGGTCCTTCGAGTGCGCGGAGTCTAATCAGGGCCCCGCAGGCGCACAAGGACTGTTTCCGCGCCGGCTCGTTCCAAGCCCTGGAAAAAATTCCACGCTTTTTTCCAGGCCCCGGAAAATTTCCCGCGACACTTCCCAAGACTTGAAAAACCGGCGGCTGACTTTTTCCAAGGCCTGGAAAAAAGGCTGGCGGCGGTTTCCAAACCTTGGAAAATATCCGGCGGCGCGCTATGCTGCGGGCGGTGTCAAGCCGGAGGACCATATGAAAAAATGGCTGGTGTGGAGTTTGGCGGCGGTCATCGGCGCGCAGGGCGTGGCGTGGGCGCAGGCGGGTCTCGGCAATCTGCGGCTGCCCAAGCCCAAGCCGATGGAGGTCAAGATTTCGCGCTCCACGGAGCGCGTCAAGGACTACGAGAAGGTCAAGGGCGAGGCCCGGACCAAGAAGAAACCCATCGCGTTTGTCATGAGCGAGGAGGGCGCCAAGAAGGGTACCTTGGAGCAGGATACGCAGTTTGCCCTGCAGCGCGCCCGCTCGATGGGCGTGCTGATCTACGTGGACGTCAAGGAACTGAAGTCGTTCCCCGAAAAGATCGGCGACACAGCGGGCAGCCTGCGCGACGCGCTGCCGGCGATGATCTTCGCGGATCCGGAGACGGAGGAGGTCATCGTTGCCGTCGGACATAACAAGGACCAGAACGTGTGGGAGAAGGAGATCCGCGACGCCAAGAAAACCTTGAGCGGCCAGGGCCCGGCCGCGGGCGCCAAAGACACCCAAAAGGACACGAAGAAGAAATGAGCGGCATCATCGGCGTCATCCCCTCGCGGTGGGGCTCCAAACGTTTTCCCGGCAAAAGCCTGTTTCCGATTCTCGGCAAGCCGCTGCTGCAATGGGTGGTCGAGCGTGCGCGGCAGGCCCGGGCGCTCGACCGCCTGCTGGTGGCGACCGATGACGAACGCATCTGCGCGGCCGCGAAAAAATTTGGCGCCGAGGTGGTGATGACCTCGCCCGACCATCCCTCCGGCACCGACCGTATCGCCGAGGCCGTGCGTGGCCTCGCGGCCGACGTGGTCATCAATATCCAGGGCGATGAGCCGCTGATTGAGCCCACGTTGATTGACGAACTGGGGCGGGCGCTGGCCGGCGACCAGCGCTGGGACATGGCGACCGCCGCCGCCCCGATTCGCACGGCGTATGAGATGGAAGCGCCCAGCGTGGTCAAGGTGGTGCGTGCGACCGATGGCGCCGCGCTCTATTTCTCGCGCGCAACCATCCCGTTCGTCCGCGACGCCGGCGCCCCCGCCGGCCTGCACTGGCGGCACATCGGTATCTATGCCTACCGCCGGACGTTCCTCGAGCGGCTGGTGCAAGAGCCGCCCTGTGCGCTGGAACTGACCGAGCGGCTGGAGCAACTCCGCGCCCTCTGGCTGGGCTGCCGGATGAAGGTGCTGGAGACCAACGATGTCGGTCTGGGCGTGGACGTGCCGGAGGATGTGGGTCGCGCGGAACAGGCGCTGCGCCAGGCGGGCTTGGCATGACGAAGAAAGTTCGCGTGGGCAAGGTGGTGTTCGGCGGCGGCGCGCCGCTGGCGTTGATCGCCGGGCCGTGCGTCATCGAGAGCCGCGCCGGCTGCCTCGACCTCGCGGGCCGGCTGGTCAAGTTGGCGCGCGCGGAAAAAATTCCGTTCATCTTCAAGGCTTCATTCGACAAGGCAAACCGGACCTCGCTGAAATCCTACCGCGGGCCGGGCCTCGTCCAGGGCTTGGACATTCTCCGCGAGGTGAAGGAGAAATTCGGGGTGCCGATCCTGACGGATGTCCATGAGGTCGCGCAGGTCGCGCCCGCCGCCCGGGTCGCCGACGTGCTCCAGATTCCCGCGTTTCTCTGCCGCCAGACCGATCTGCTGCTCGCGGTCGGCGCGAGCGGCGCGGTGGCGAACATCAAGAAGGGCCAGTTCCTCGCGCCGCGCGACATGCGGCACGCCCTGGCCAAGATCGAGAGCACGGGCAACCAGCGCATCCTCGTCACCGAGCGCGGCGCGAGCTTCGGCTACAACAACCTTGTCGCCGACATGCGCAGCCTGCTGCTGTTGCGTGAGCTCGGCTACCCGGTGATCTTCGACGCGACGCACAGCGTGCAACTGCCCGGCGGCGCGGGCGCGTCCTCCGGCGGCGACGGCCGCTTTGCGCCGGCGCTGGCACGCGCGGCGGTCGCGACCGGCTGCGATGGCGTCTTCATCGAGACGCACGTGAACCCGCCGGCGGCGTTGAGCGATGCGGCGAACGCGATCGCGTTGGCCGCGCTGAAAACTTTGTGGCGGCAGTTGATCGCGATTGACTCGGTCGTGCGGCGGGATTAGTTTTTGCCGGAAACGAAAAGCAGACGCATGATCGTGGGAAGGAAAAATTGGTGGGTCGCCGGTATGCTGGTGGTGGGCGTCTGCCTGGCACTGGCCCAGACCACCGACCGGCAGGTGGTCACCGACTTCCGCGTGCCGGAATACGATGATCAGGGCAAGCTGAAGAACCTGCTGCGCGGCGACTTCGTCACCATCCCCAACAACGGCCCCATCGAGGTCCACCAGTTGAGCTATCAGGTGTTCAACGCCGGCACGCAGGCCGAACTGCACATCACCGCGCCACTGTGCTTCTATGACCGCGAACAGGGCACGGCCACCTCGACCGGCGCGGTGCGCATCGCGCGCAGCGATATGATTATCACCGGTACCGGTTTTGACTTCGATCGGCGCAGCGAACGCATGGTGATCAAGCACAAGGTGCAGGTGGTCCTCAAAGGTGTCCGCAAGCAGGAAGGATTCATCCCGTGAA